>CAZBRS010000035.1:0-65878 GCA_964494475.1 uncultured Myxococcales bacterium
CCCCCGGGCCCCGCATGACGCCGCTCCTCTTCCTCGCTGCCTGGCTGGCCGCCGCCGGCGACCCCTCGATCGCGGTCGAGCGCTTGTCGCTCCCGAACGGCCTCGACGTGATCCTGGCGCCCGACGCGCGCGTTCCTACCGTGGGCGTGGCGCTCTTGTACCGCGTGGGCGCGCGCGACGAGACGCCCGAGCAGGAGGGCTTCGCGCACCTGTTCGAGCACATGATGTTCCAGGGCTCGGCCCACGTGGGCAAGATGGAGCATTTTTCGTGGCTCGAGCGCCACGGCGCCGACGTGAACGCCTTCACGACCGAAGACCTCACGCTGTACCACGAGGAGGTGCCGGCGCCGCAGCTCGAGCTGGCCCTGTGGCTCGAGGCCGACCGCATGCGCTCGCTCGCGGTCACGGCCGAGAACCTCGCGAACCAGCAGGAGACCGTGCTCGAGGAGATGCGCCAGCGCTACGACAACCAGCCCTACGGGCAGGCGCGCACCGAGTTGCCGCGCCTGGCGTACTCGTCGTGGGCCTACGCGCACCCGGTCATCGGCACCAGGGAGCGGCTGCAGGCCACCACGATCGAGCTGGTGCGGGCCTTCCACGCGGCGTGGTACGTGCCGTCGAACGCCACGCTGGTGCTGTCGGGCGCGTTCGAGCGCGAGCAGGCCCTCGGCTGGATTCGCGCCTACTTCGGCGACCTGCCGGCGGGGCGCGCCCCCGGGCAGGTGCCCATCGTCCAGGAGCCCCCGTCGGCGCGGCGCTCGGGCACGCTGACCGACAAGAACGCCAAGCTGCCCGCGCTGTTCCTGGCCTGGAACGTGCCGCCCACGTCGGCGCCCGAGCGGCCTGCGCTCGAGGTGTTGGCGCGCGTGCTCGGCGACGGCAAGAGCGGCCGGCTCTACCAGCGGCTCGTGAAGCAGGACCAGTTGGCGGTGCACGTCGACGCCTCGCTCGAGGGGCGCGCGGGGCCCGATCTGTTCCAGGTGATCGCGCTGCACGCCCCGGGCGCGCGCGACAAGGTGCTGGCCGCCGTGACCGACGAGCTGGAGCGCGTGCGCCGCGACGGCATCACGGCCCCGGAGCTGGCGCGCGCGGTCAACCAGGCGGCCACCGAGCTCGCCTACATGCTGGCCTCGAACCTCGAGCGCGCGCAGATGCTCGCGCTCTACGCCTACTGGTACGGCGACCCGGGCCGCCTGAACGACGAGATGGCCTGGCTCCGGGCCGTGACCGCGGCCGACGTGCAGGCGGTGGCCGCTCGGTTCCTCGAGCCCGCGGCCTCGGTCACCCTGACGGTCGAGGTGCCCGAATGAGGCCGCTCTTCGCTTCTGCGCTGCTCCTGGCCCTGCTCGGATGCGGGGCCGCCTCCCGGGCGACCTTCCCCTCCGAGCCCCCGGTGTCCGACCGCGTGGTGGCGCCGCGTTTCCCCGTACCCGCCGTCGACCGCACGCTCGCGAACGGCGTTCGCGTCGTGCTGGTCGAGGAGCCGAGCCTGCCCACCTTCGACTTCGCGTTCTACGTGGCGGGCGGCGACGCCGCCGATCCGGCCGGGCGCCGGGGCCTCGGCACGCTCGCGATGAAGCAGGCCGTCGAGGGCACGGCGAGTCTCTCGGGGCTGCAGCTGGCCGAGGCCATCGAGGGCCTGGGCGCCGCGCTCACGACCTCGTCCGAGTCGGAGTGGTTTGGCTTTCACGGGCGCTCGCTGGCGTCGGCAGCAGGCGAGCTGCTGGCGCTGTTCGAGCAGGTGCTGACGGGCGCGGCCTTCCCGGCCGACGAGCTGCTCAAGGCCGTGGAGCGCGAGAAGCAGGGCCTGAAGGCGCGCCGCGCCCAGCCCACGTACCTGGCCCAGCGCGCCCTGTACGAGGCCGTGTTCGCCGGGTGCCCCCAGGCGACGTACGATCTGGACGAGGCCTTCCTCGACGGCGTGACGCGCGACGAGCTCGCGGCCCACTACGCGCGCTCGGTGCAGAACGTGCCGCCGGGGGGGGCGCTGTTCGTGGCCGTGGGGGCCTTCGACGCGGCCGAGCTCGCGACCCGGGTCGAGGCCCTGGTGGGTCGGATGCCCCGCGGGGGCGGCCCGGGCCCGACCGCGAGGTGCACGCCCTCGGTCACGCCGGCCGTGCTGCTGGTCGATCGGCCCGGCTCGGCCCAGTCGGCCCTCCTGGTGGGCCGCCCGGTCGGGGGGTTCAGCGACGCGCGTCGCGTGGAGCAGGACCTGGTCGACGAGGTGCTGGGCGGGGGCCCGTCGCGGCGCCTGTTCGTGCGCCTGCGCGAGGAGCTGGGGCTCACCTACGGGGCGTACTCCAGCGTGCAGCGCTACGCGGCCCACGGCCTGTGGAGCGCCTCGCTCCAGACGCGCACCGAGAAGACGGGCGAGGCGCTGGCCGAGGTGCTGGCCGTGGCGCGGCGCCTGGCCGAGCAGGGAGTCCCTGCCGACGAGCTGGCGGTGGCGCAGAGCTACGGCGCGGGCTCGTTCGTGCTGAAGGCCGCCTCGCCCGGCGTGGCCCTGGGGCGCCTGGCCGAGGCCCTGCGGAACGGCCAGGGCCTCGACTACTGGACGCGCTACATCGAGCGCCTGGGCGCGGCGACGCCCGCCGAGGTCTCGGCCGAGGCGCGGGCCCTCGCGCCCTTCGACGAGGCGACCACCATCGTGATCGTGGGCGACGCGAAGGCCGTGCGGCCGCAGCTCGGCTTCGTGCCCGCGGAGCGCATCCGCGAGGTAGCGCCGTGAGGCCTCGCCAGATCTCCGGGGGGCAATTCGTGAATTGCCCCTACATACCGTTGGTGCTGCTCATCCTCGCGGCCTGTCAGCAGGCCGACAGCACCCCCGACGCGTTGCCGTCCGACGACGTCGCGGTCCAGGATCCCGGCGCGCCGGACCCTGGCTCGGCCGACGGGCGCCCCGAGGCCGCTGAAGTAGCCTCCGAGGCGGAGGCTGCCGACGGCGCGGGTCCCGACGAGGGCAACCTTGACGGTGTTGACGACAACGTTCCCGATATCACCGATGCGAGCGCGCCCGACGTGGCGCCCGAGGCCACGGACGCGAGCCCCGACGAGAGCGGCGCCCCGCCGACCCCCAAGGAGATCCGCGCCCTGTGGGTGAACCGCTGGGCCTTCTCGAGCGCCTCCGACGTGGCCGAGATCATGGACGCGGCCGCCGACGCGGGCTTCACCGTGGTCTACTTCCAGGTGCGCGGGCGCTTCGACGCCTATTACCCCTCGACGCTCGAGCCCTGGGCCAAGGAGCTCACCGGCACGCTCGGCAAGGACCCCGGCTGGGACCCCCTGGGCACCGCGCTCGCCGAGGCCCACGCGAACGGCCTGGAGCTGCACGCGTGGATCAACGTGTTCTCTCTGTGGTCCGGGTCCGGCGCGCCTGCCTCGGTGGGGCTGCCGCACCCGCTGACGACCCACCCCGACTGGCGCATGGTCGACGTCGACGGCGTGCCCATGCCCCTCGGCAGCCCCGAGTACCAGTGGGCGAGCCCGGGCATCGCGGCGGTGCGCGCCTGGAACACGGCTGTGGCCGAGGAGATCGTGGCGCTCTACCCCGATCTCGACGGCCTGCACCTCGATCGCATCCGCTACCCCGGCCCCGACTACTCGTACGACGCCGAGAGCCTGGCCGGCTGGAGCGCGGCCAAGGCCACCGAGCCGGGCCTCACCTTCGCCGCCTACCGCGCGCGGCAGGTCGACGCCCAGGTGGCCGGGATCCACGCCATGCTGCAGGGCCTGGCGCCCCAGGTGACGCTCTCGGCCGCCGTGGCCGCGATCTACCAGGACGTGTGGGGCTGGGGCGGCGTGTCGCTCGGCCTCGCCGACCACTTCCAGGACACGCTGGCGTGGCTCGACGCCGGTACCATCGACGTGGTGTGCCCCATGGCCTACTGGCCGCTCACCGCCCCCAAGGGCGAGTGGACCGACCTCGCCTCCATCGCCGACTTCTGGCTCACCGACCCCGCGCGGCGGCAGCACGTGGTGCTGGGCCTCAGCGCCGACTACGACAGCTTCGGCGAGATCGACGCGGAGATCGCCTATGTGAGGGGCCTCGAGGGCGCGGGCGTCGCCCTCTACGACTGGGCCGCGCTCGTGAACCACGACCACCTGGGCGCGCTGGCCGCGGGACCGTTCGCCGAGGCGCCGTAGGGCGTCGCGGGCGCGCTGGCCCGTTCGCACGAGCGCCTACTCGTCGTGGTTCTCGCTTTCGAGCCGAACGCGCCACTTGGCGGGATCCTGCGCGGAGTGGAAGACGGCGTAAACGTAGACGGTTTCGCCCGTAGCCTCGTAGAAGACCTCATACGGGAACCGTCGAACAACAGCTCTTCGGAAATCGTCCACCGCCACACGGTATAGCTGCGGATGGCGCCGCACGCCCTCCAGGCAGGCCTCGACACTGCGCAGGAACTCTTCGCCCAGGCCCAACTCGCGCGCTTCGTACCAGGAGTAGGCCTCGACAGCGTCGAGCGCGGCCTTGGGAGAGAAGACGATCCGCCTATCCATGCAAACTGCGGGCCTTCGCTTTGACCTCGTCCCACGAGAGGCCCGCGGAAGGATCGGCCGCGAGGTCACGCTTGCGGCGGCGGAGTTCGTCGACCTTCCAGGCGGCGAGCGGCAGGTCGGTGCCCTCGGCGGCTAGGCTGTCCCACAGGTCTTCGACCAACTGCAACCGCTCGGCGCGGCTGAGGTTCAGGATGGCGGCGAGTTCGGGGCTCATGGAGGAAGGATATCGACGATCGGTAGGGCATTCAACCGAAAGCGCGCTCGACGAGGTTCGTGCGGTACCACGTTACGTTTCGCGGGGGGGAACGGGTCGGCACTGAACTGCTGCTTCAGGCCGACGGCCCAACGCGGACGGAAGCCACGCTCGGGCGCGCGGCATGGCGAGGCGTGAGCCTCAGAACCGCTGCACCCAAAGGACCCACCCGCCGTCGAAGTCGGGCAGCATGCGGCACACGCCGCCCACGCACTTCAGGCCGCCGCGCGAGTAGCCCCCGAAGGCCTTCACCGAGCCGGTGTCGGTGTACTTCCACTCGAGCGAGCCGTTCGGGAACCAGGTGTGCACGGCCGTGCTGCGCGTGGAGTAGTCGGTCGAGACCGCCAGCACCAGGTCGGACCAGAGGGTGAAGGTCATCCCCAGGGTGCCGTCGCGCCAGGCGTCGACGCCCAGCAGCGGGTCGTCGTCCTTCCAGTCCTCGTGGCGCGCGATCAGGTCGACCGCGAAGCCGGCCGCGATGGGCACCTGGGCCGAGGCCTCGGCGTACCAGAGCTGGTGGTCGGGCTCGGGCGACTTCTTCATCTCTTGCCGGAAGCCGCCCGTGGCCGTGAGCGTCAGGCGGTTCTCGAGCAGGTGTTGCTCCCAGGCGAGGGTGGTGTGGTCGATGCGATCGACGTCGTCGTAAGGATCGATGGCCGACAGGCTGCCGGGCGCGTCGGGCGGGTCGAAGAAGTGGGTGTGATCGAGGCGCAGCACGGCGTCGGCGGGCGCGATGGTCAGGCTCACGCGGGCGCGAGCGCCGAGGGCCGATTCGTGGGGCGCGAGGCGCAGGTCTTCCTTCTCGAGGGTGGGCGAGGCGGTGTAGGGCAGGGCCGCGAGGCCGCGCGTGCTGTCGCCCGGCCGCAGCGTCGACTCGAGGCCGAAGCGGTGGGTCCACTTGGCCTCGGCCAGGAGCGTGACGGGCCCGAAGCGCTGCAGCCCCGACAGGAACGCGGCCAGGCCGTCGTCGCGGGTGCTGCGGTAGTCGAGGCCCAGGCCCTCGTTCGAGGCGAAGTAGCTCACGGCGCTGCGCCGCAGGAAGTCGGCCTCGCCGTAGAGGCCCAGGCGCCGCCAGTCGAGCGACGCGCCCAGGCCCCAGGCCTCCTGGCGCGCGTGGTCGTTCTCGGGGGGCACGTCTTGCCGGAAGCGGGCGTACAGACCGTGCAGCCCGGCCTCGAGGCCGATGGGCAGGCGATAGCCGACCGCGGCGCCCGTGAGCAGGTCGTTGGGGTCGTCGACCTTCTTCCAGGTGGCGGGGTCGAGGTTCACCCCGTTCGTGAGCCCGCCGAAGGCCGTCAGGCTGAGCTCGCGGTCCTGGAACGTGGCCTTGGCCCCGCGCAGGGTGGTGTCGAGGCCGAGCTCGTCCATCTTGCGCAGGTTCAGGAGGAGGCCGCGGCCGAGCACCTGGTAGAAGTCGCCCACCCACACGCGCGCGTCGCGGCCGCGCACCTCGAAGGTGAGCTTCTCGGCCTCGAGCACGTCGGCGTGGGGCGAGGGGGCGCTCCACGAGCCGGGCAGCCCCAGGAACTTGGTGCCCTCGAGGCGTGCTTCGGCGCGGTACATCTGGTACGCCACGGCGAGCGTCAGCTTCTCGCGCACCATCTGGAAGTCGGGCTCGTTGGACGGCGTACGGTGCGCCTCGACGGCCAGCGACTGCGTGAGGTCGATCAGCCAGTCGCGCAGGTGGAAGGCCCGCGCCGGGGCCGGCAGCGACAACGCCAGCAGGACCAGCACCAGGGCGGCGCGGGCGCGGTTCACGGCGCCTCCAGCAGCGCGCGCACCTGGGCCTCCACCTCGGGGAAGTCGGCGGTCGAGAACCCGCGGTGCGTGTGCACGATCCGTCCGTTCTTGAGGAGCAGCGTGTAGGGCATCTCGAGGCGCGGGTTCAGCTCGCGCGCCAGCGAGCCGTCGTCGTCGTGCACCACGCGGAAGGCGAAGCGGTTGGTCTCGGCGTACTCCTGCACCGCGGCGGCGCTGCCGGCCTCGTCGAGCGCCACGGCGTAGGTGCGGAGCCCGGCCGCGCCGTAGCGCGCCTGCAGATCGGAGAGCAGCGGCAGTTCGGCCTTGCAGGGCTTGCACCACGTGGCCCAGAAGTCGAGCAGCACCACCTTGGCCGAGGTCACGTCGGTGGGCGCGATCGGCTCGCCGAACACGTCGCGACGGAGCAGGTCGGCCAGCCCCACCTCGCCCGCGGGCGCCTCGGAGACCCGGCTCGCCTGGGCGCCACCGCACGCCGCGAGCGCCACGGACGCCACTAGGCAGAGGACACCGATTCGCATGGGGGACCCCTCGTTCGATTCGCAGGAACGTTAGGCTGTTTCGCCGAGGGTCGTCAAGGTGCTTGAATTCCGCGCCTGAATCGGAAAAGATCCCACACCGGACGCGACCAATCTCGGCGGATCGACGACCATGCGAGACAACGTGATCTTCTCGGGGCTGACCGACGCCGAGTTCGCAATCGTGGAGCAGTACTTCAAGGAGCGCACCTTCCGCGCCCACGAGGTGGTCGTGGCCGAGGGCGAGCTCGGCGACGAGATGTTCGTCATCCAGGCGGGCCGGGCGTCGGTGAAGGTGGGCGGCGCCAAGGTGGCCGAGATCCCGCCCCAGGACGTGTTCGGCGAGGTGTGCCTGCTCGAGCCCGGCACGCGCACCGCCAGCGTGATCGCCGCCGACGAGATGTGCGTGGCGAGCATCGACACGGCCACTTTCAATCGCCTCTGCGGCGAGCACCCGCCGGTCGCGCTCCGCATCACGTTGAACCTGCTGCGCGTGCTGGGCGACCGCCTGCGCAAGGCCGACGCCGTCATCCACCTGAACCGCGAAGAGATCGAGGATCTCGAGCACCCCGAAGAGAAGAACCTGGTCGATCGGGTGCTCGGCATCTTGAACTTCGGAAAAGAGTAGCGAGTCCCCCTCGCCGCCATGAACCCCGCCGACCTGTTCGAGCTGACCGGCGCCTTCCAGTCGTTCGTGCCGCCCACGTTCTTCCAGGTGCTGCACCTGGCGCGCGTGCTCTTCTCGTGGGGCAAGGTGTTGGACCCGGCCGCCCTGGGCAAGCTGAAGGCCGTGGCGGGCGGCGAGGACCGCGAGCGCGAGCGCAGCCCCCAGGCCGTGGCCGAGGGCGTGCCCACGGTGGGCGGCTACCAGGTGCACCCGGTGTTCCGCCGCATCCGCACCTTCGACGAGATCCCCTTCCTCGACCCGGCCGAGCTGGCGCTGAAGGACCTGAACGAGCTGGTGCGCGAGGCCGAGGAGCGCGAGCTCACGGTGCGCGTGCCCACCCGCGACGGCGCCGAGGCCACGAAGGAGAAGATCGTGCGGCTCGAGGACGGGGGCTCCCAGGGGGCGCTCGACGACGCGGAGCAGAAGCTCTACCTGCTGCTCGACAAGTCGTACTCGATGCGCAACGACTTCCGGCTGCTCTACGCCAAGGCGCTGCTCCTGTGGTTCCTGAAGGAGAAGTACACCCACGGCCGGAACCCCATGCTCTACTACCGCGGCTTCGCGGTGAACGTGACGCCGCTGGCCCGCGCCCGCACCAAGGCCGAGATCGCCGCGGTGGTGCGCGAGATCCTGCTGGCCGAGCCCGACGAGAAGGGCACCAACATCAACCAGGCCCTGCTGACGGCCATCGACGACATCCGCACGTCGAGCCTGCTGCACGACGCGCAGATCCTGCTCGTGTCCGACGGCCTCGACATCCTCGACCTCGAGCGCCTGAAGAAGGCCCGGGGAGACGACATCCACATCCACCTCGTGAAGATCGGCGGCGACCGCATCGACCCCACCGACGCCGAGATGAAGGATCTGGCCGAGCGCTTCGGCATCCCCGTGGTGAACAAGGACGAGATCCGCAACTTCTACGTCGACACCATCACGCGCCAGTTCCAGGAGCTCACCGAGACGATCTTCGAGGTGCCCGACGTGACCCCCGGCGACCTCGACGTGCCCGCCGAGGAGGTGCAGCCCCTGCTGGACTTCGCCGAGGCGCGCATCCTGGCCGTGCCGGTCGACGACCCCGACGCCGACGAGGCCCACCGCGCCGCGGTCTTCCTCAGCAATTCTCTCGATTTCCTGATCGCGCACGCCATCGCCGACGTGCGCAAGAGCCTGGAGGCCGTGCAGGAGCGCGTGAACGACTGGCTGCGCCGGCGCGTGATGAACGACGCGGCCGTGCGCGACGCCCTGTCGAAGAAGAACCTGAACCTGGTGCTCGAGCGCAACATGCTCGAGAAGCTGAAGGGCAAGAAGGGCTTCGACCTCCAGGCCCTGCTCGGCGCCGACGAGCTGCGGCTGGCCCTGAAGCTCTGGGACAAGGCCGGCGGTGCGGGCCTCGGCTACTCGATCTCGTGGTGGCGGGTGCTGGGGTTGCTGTTCAAGAAGGCGTTCGGGGTGCGGTAGCGCGGCTACGCTTCGAGCAGGAAGTCCTCGATCGTGATCCCGCGCATGCGCTCGGTCTCCCAGCGCTCGCGTCCCACCACGGCGAGTCGCCCTTTCGGGAAGACCCGAGGGAACCACGCGAACTCGAGCGGTGACGTGCGGCCGTGCTTCACTTCGACGAAGTCCTCGTCGGTCAGCGCGAAGTCGAGCTCGTGCCCACCGCCTTCCCAGTAATCCAGCAGTTCGGGAAGCTCGTCGCCGCGGATGGCGGCCCTGCGCCAGAGCTCCTGCGCCACCAGCCACTCGAGCCAGGTGCCCAGCCTGGCCGTGGTCCACGCGAGCACGTCGTGCACGGAGCGAGGGCGATCCGGATCCCAGGCCGCGGCCACCAGCAGGTTGATGAACGGGAACTTTGCGGGGCGCCGCGTGAGCCGCACGTGACGAACGGCGTCGCGCGGGTGGGATTGTCCCACCGAGAGGAGGTCGGACAGCAGCTCGATGTATCCCGCGGCGACCGTGTTGTTGGCCAGGCCAGCCTCCCGGGCCACCTTCGCCTGGCCCACGGGGGTGCCGCCCCAGCGGTGCAGGGCCTCCAGCACGGCCAGCAACGAGCTTCGCGAGCGGCCGCTCGCGGCGACCTCGCCAAGAACCCAGTCGCGGGCCAGGGAGATGACGTGATCGGGCAGCCGGCCATGCACCGCGATCTCGGAGCACGCCAGGGGACATCCCCCCGTGAGGACGTAGGCCGGGAGGGCGTCGGCGCCGAGGCGCTCGCCGCACACGCGTACGAACTCACGATACGAGATCGGCGTGAAGAGCCAGTCGGTTCGGTCGAGGGTGCCCTTGCGCCCGGGCAGTCGTTCGGTGCCGCGCCGCAGATCGGTGGCCTTCGAGCCCGTGGTGACCAGCAGCACGTCGCGAAGCTCGCCCGCGTCGATCAGCCGCTTGATGGCCCCGGCCCAGCCGTTGACGGCGGTGATCTCGTCGACGAAGAGTCGGCGGACGGTCGCCGACGCGGCGAAGAGCGGCAGGAGCTCGCGGATGCGCGCGACGAGGTGGACGGCGCTGCCGATCTCGTCGCCGTTCAGGTAGAACGCCGAGCCCCGGCCGAACGCGACGAGCGACTCGCGAAGCTGGCCTTCGAGCCAAGTGCTCTTCCCGTACTGGCGAGCCCCGCGCACGACGATCACTCCCGGCTGTTCGGGCAGGCGCGCGAGGCCGAAGTCGGGCTGGAAGACGAAGGGCGCGTCACGGAGGAGCTCGAGGTGCGGGAAGAGCCCGGGGGCGTCGAGAATTCCCGAGGAAAGCACGCGATTGATGGTGCTAACGTCCATGGCGTTAGGCTATCGAACGTTTAGAACGTTAGCAAGGTTTTTCCTTGCGATCCGAGGGCGTTCTGGCGGTCCTGAGCGCCCACGAACCGCTCAGGGCGAAGCCGTCGCGCGGTTGGTGTGCTGCGGATCGTGCTGGTGCATGGGCCACGGGCAATCCCCGCAGGGGCCGCTCGAGCCGCCGGTGTCGAGCGCGTAGAGACCGTCGGCCGCTACGTACAGCGTGCCGTCGGGGGCCAACTGTGGCGCCGTGACGGCCCCGCCGTCTCCCACGCGCACCTTCCACGCCAATGAGAGCCCGGCGGTGAACGCCATTACCTGCCCGGCGGCTACCCCGTACACTGTGCCGTCGGCGGCCAACACGGGCGTGGCGTGGCCGCCGGACTCGCTGTGGAGGTCGGTCGAGGTGCCGTGCGCGTCGACGAGCCGGAGGTCGTAGGCCGGGACGAACAGGCTGCCGTCGGCGCCGATCGCTGGCGCCAGCCCGTAGGGCACGGACCAGCCGACCATGGCCGTGAAACGCCACGCGCCGTCGGCCGTGAGGGCCTCCACGAAGGAGTCGGCGGCGACCACCGGGCCGCCCGCGCCGTCGATGGCCGGAGCGCCGGTGAACGTGCGGCCCTGGGGCTCGACGAAGGTCCAGGCCACGCTGCCGTCGGGGCGCAGCGCCTCCAGCGACGCCCCGTCGCGCGTCACGAAGATCGTGTCGTCCGGACCGATCGCGAAGGCACCCACCGGCATCCAGCCCAGGTGGTCCCACAGCAGGCGCGACCAGCGCAGCGTGCCGTCGGCGTCGAGGGCGTGCAGTCGGATGCGGTAGCGGAATCGCCCGCACGCGGGCGTCTCTTCGGTGGTAGCCAGGTAGATCGCGCCCGTGGAGTCGAGCCCGACCGAGCCCATCGCCGCGCCCGGCAGCGCGACGTGCCAGGCCGGGGTGCCGTCGGGCCGGAGGGCGTGCAGGCCCCCCGCGAGGTCGGCCACGTAGACCGTGCCGTCGTCGGCGACGACCGGCGCCCCCTGGCACTGGGAGGGCAACGGCACCTCCCACTGTACCCCCAGCCCAGGCTGCACCGAGCGCAGCACGTCGTCGTAGCCCACCAGTAGCAGGCGCCCGTCGGGGGTGAGAGCGGGTCGCCCGATGGCCTGGACGCCAGGTAGGATCCAGAGCGGGGAGCCCGGGCCGGAGGCGCGGCACGAGGCGGCGGCGACGGTCTCGACGCACAGTGCGTCGGCGGAGCACGCTCCACACTGGCCGCCGCATCCGTCTGGCCCGCAGGTGCGCCCCTGGCACGCCGGAGGGCAAGGCCCGCATCGGCCGTCGGCCTCGCACATCTGCCCCTCGGCGCACACGCCGCACGTGCCGCCGCACCCGTCGGGCCCGCATTCGACGAAGCCGCAGTTCGGCACGCACCTGGAGTTGGCGGCCGGCGCCGAAGCGCCCCCGCCCCGCCCCGCCCGGTCCTCGCGAGCACAGAAGTCGGCTTCGACCTCGCCAGAGAGATCGTCGGCCCGGCGCGAAGCGTCGTCGGAGGGCACGTCGGCGACGGCGTCGTCGTCCAGAGCCCCGTCCATCGCGTCGGCCTCGCTCGAGGCCGGGCCAATCGACGCCTCCGAGGCGCACGCCAGCGTTCCCAGCGCGAGGACCAACAGGCCGAAGGTTCGTCTCATGCCATCAGGGTAGCGAAACGCGGCGGCGGTGGGAAGACGCGAGGTCGCGCGGGTCCCGGGCCGGTTCCTCACTCGGTCTCGTTCTCGATGTACATGCCCGGCACGACCTCGGCGTCGCACCCTCCTTCGCCAGGGCTACGGAGGGCAGGTCCCTCGGCGCCGTCGACGGGGCGGGCGAAGCGCACGAAGGTGGACCGGATGGTGTCGCAGTCGAGGTCGCCGTAGGCCGAAGCGCGGAGCAGCCCGGTCGCGTCATCCCATCGGGTCTCGTAGATGAAGGCGTGCTCGGTCGGGATCGAGAAGCCAAGGGCTCGCCACGCCGCGTTCTCCCAGGCCGCGGCGTCGGGTTGACACAAGTACTCGTAGAACGACTCCGGCCATTCGTGCCAGGTGCAGCACGAGGGATTCCACGAGCCCTCCGAGTTGGGAGAGGGTGGCGCCTCGGGGAAGGAGCAGGCCCCGGCGGGCTGCGCTTCATAGAAGGCCACGGCGCCGTCAACGATGGCGGCGAGGTTCGAAGAAGCTTCGTCCTGGTACGGGTTCAGGGAGGTGACCCCCGGCGCCGGCACGAAGGCGGCCTGTTGAGCCGGCGTCAGGTGCACGGCGAGGGCCGACATCAGGGGATCCTCCGGAGCAAGGGTCAGGCCGGCGGGCGCGGCCAGGCGGCAGGGTTCGTCGCCGGGCAGGAGGCCCTGGACCTGGAACGTGCTCTGGAGCGTGTCGCAGTCCTGGTCGCCGTAGGCCGAGGCGGTGAAGCGGGCCGTGCCCAGGGTGCCCACCGAGACGAAGCCGTAGACGAACGCGTGAGGGTCCGCCATGCGCACGCCCAGGCTGGCCCAGCTCGGTTCGTCCCAGGCCGCGGCGTCGCCGTCGCACAGGTCGTCGTTGTCCTTGTCGGGGCCTCCAAGCATCATGCAGCACGTCCCCTCGATGGGGGTGACGCCCTGGTTGGCCGGGAACTGGCAGGGGAGCGGTTCCGCGGCGGCAGAGAGGCGGTCGGTGCGGGCGTAGTACACGGCGGCGCCGCGGTAGATGCGTTGCAGGAGGTCGAGCACCTCGGCTTCGTCGTCGAAGCCCAGTTCACAAGCGAGCGTGTCCGGATTGCAGCGTCTCACCGTGCCCCCCGGCAGGGCGTTGGCGTCGGCTTGGCAATCGGCGTCGCTGGTGCAGGTGACCGCCACGCAGGCGCCTGCGTCGCAGACGAGGCCTTCCGGACAGGAGCCGCAGGACCAGTTGGCCCAGCCCCCGAAGTCGGCCACCCCGCACGGAACTGACGCACAAGGGTCGCCGGGCACGGCCGGCGTGAACTCGGAGGGGTCGCAGGCTGCCCCCAAGCCGTTGGCGTCGTAATCCTCCTGCCCGGGGTTGGGGACGCCGGGGCAGTTGTCGGACGTGGACGGCACGTCGTCACCATCAGCCAGTGGTCGGACGCAGAGGATCGTCGCGGCGATTTCGGCCGAGGTTGGCATCACCTGTAGCCAGTAACTTCCGGTCGATGCCAGCCTGACGACGACCTGCGTGGCTTGGCATCCGTCCTGGGCGTACGAGTTGTCGATGTCGCCCGCAGGGAAGTTCGTGTACGGGCACCCCAGGCCGAGCAGCCAGAGCGCGTAGGGGCAGTCTTCCTTTTGAGGCAGGGAGTGGCCGAGCGTCGCGATTTCCTTGTACGTGGGCGATCGCCACCCGCCATCGGCCAGCTTACACGCCGTAGCGGCATCCAGCGGGCCGACCGTCGTGGACGTTCCGAACAGAGCGGCCCACGCGAGTCCAGTGACGGAGTCTGCCAGAGAACCGTCCTGCAGGGTCACGAAACGTGTCGCCAGGTCGGGACCTTGAAGCGCGCCGTCGTCATCGATCACACAGAACGCGACATCGGAGCCGCCACCGTCGAACGTTGCTACGCGCATGGCCGGCCACTTCTCGAACATGACGTGGACCACGGTCTCGTCGCCCGGGGCCATCGTAGCGGCAACATGATCCGATCCGCCCACGTTCGTCAGAGGGCTGCCAGGCCGGTTTCGTGCGCCGATCACCTCGTCTACCGTTGGGAGGCGCCACGAATGGCACCCTAGCTGGTACTCCGCGCACCTGGCCTGGGCGTCGGTACCCACGCCGTAGTCCACGGGCTCGGTCGTCCAGGCCAGACCGCTACGCAGGTCGAGCGACGTCCCGAAGCCGTGCTCGAGGAACTGCAGGTAGCCGTCGAATCCGAGCGTCGGGTCGCGGCAGGGGTCGAGCGTCGTCGTGTCCGACACGATCGGCGCCACGCGGCAATGGCAGCCGTCATGGGCTTGCAGGCCCGATCCTTCGGGGCAGGCCGCCACGCAGATGTCGACACAATGGCCCTTGTCGTGCGCGGGCCACGCGGCGCAGGCCTCGCGGTCGGTGCAGTCGGCGTCGGTGGCGCAAGGGTGCTCGCAGGCGCCCAGGTCGCAGAGCGCGCCGGGCTCGCACTCGCCACAGTTCCCGCCGCAGCCGTCGGGGCCGCATGTCCGGCCGGCGCAAGCCGGAGCGCAGGCATCCTCCTTGGGTACGTCGATCGGTTCGACGTCACTCCCCGCCTCTCGTCCCGTATCCAGGTCGAGAAGGGCCTCCTCCTTTGCCTCTACCGCCTCGCGTCCGTTCAGATCCTGGCGTGAGTCGTCGATATCTTGCGTATCGGTTGTGACGTCCTCGGCTGGCTCGGTCGTGTCGTGTGCGCCAAGCGTCCCTCCGCACGCCAGCACGACCAGCGCCGTCCACGTCGGGGCGAGCATCCTCAGCGTCGGGCTCATGGCCGCCTCCTCGCGGAAAGGGGCGAGGGTTCGGCAGCTTGGCATGGGATTGGTACAGCGTGCTGAAGGGGCCGAGCGCCGTAGTACGGGATGGCCCCTTCGCCGGAGCGCGTATAGACGAGGTGCCATCGCCCGTCGGGCCCGGCCGCGAACGCGATGGCGTCCCCGGCCGTGCCCTCGGCGTCGACGATGAGCGAGCGCCAGCCTGCCGGGCCGAGCGCCGCCAGCTTCAGATCCCCGGCGGCGACGCGTTGGTAGGCGATCCAGGGCGCTCCGTCAGCGGCGAGGCGCAGGACGGCCGGGAGGCCCGAGGGTGCGCCGTGGTCGACGATCGTGCGGCTCCACGAGCCGGAGCGATTGGTGGCGTAGGCCAGCTTCATTGATGGACGAAGGCGGTAGGCTACGTGGGCGGACCCGGCACCGTCGACTCTCAGTCTCGGATTGAGGTCCAGTGGAGCCCATGAGTTCCAAACGCGGTCGACCTCGACCTGCTCGGCGATTTCGAAGCTCCACGATCCGGAGACATCGGTCGCGTACTCGAGGGCGCTTCGGCTGTCGCGTTGGAAGAGCACGTGCGTGCTGCCCGCAGGGCCGATGGCGACGGCGCGCAGCCACACCGCGTCCCCTACGACGCAGGTCGCAGGGATCGGGATGAGTTCGTCGGTCACCGCTCCGCTGTCGTGCACGACCAGCGCGTCGCCGAAGGCGCTCGCCTCGACGGTGCGTACCCGGCCGTCGGGGAGCAGGGCCGACATCCCCGACGTCGTCGGGGGCAGGGTCTCGGAGGCCCAGCCGTCGAAACCGTGCGTGAGGAGGATCCGAGCGTCGTCGGTAGGCACCAACGCGCGTACGACCCCGCCGCCGACCCCCAGCAACGGGCACCCACCTCCGGCGAGTTCGTGAAGATCCCAGGCCTGACCGTCGGCGACGATGGCCACCTGGGCACTCCCGCCCATCCGGCGGGAGCCCACGACCAGTTCCCCGTCGGGGAGCACCGCCAGGTCCAGGCAGTGCGAGTAGCCGCTGAGCTCGGGAAGCTCCCCGACGCTCCACGTCGACGGCGGCAGATCGGAGCACGGCGGCGGCGCGGAGAGCCATCCAGCAGCCACCAGGTGTACGATGAGCCAAGCTTCCGACATGGGGTCCTCCGTTATGGACGAAGCCGTCACTCGGTCTCGGCTTCGATGTAGATGCCCGGCACCACCTCGGCGTCGCACCCCTCGGTGCCTTCGACGGGTCGGGCGAAGCGCACGAAGGTCGATTGGATGGTGTCGCAGTCGAGGTCGGCGAAGGCGAAGGCGCGGTAGAGCGCCGAGGCCGGCGGGTACCATTCGGCGCGGTACACGAAGGCGTGAGCTGTCTGGATGCCGAAGCCGAGTTGGGGCCAGGACTGATCCTCCCACGACGCTGGCTCCGGGTCGCAGAGGTTGTCGTGGTCGGCATCGGGGCCGCCCTGGGGCCAGCAGCACGTGCCTTCGATGGGCGTGGAGTAGGTCGAGGCGGGGAAGGCGCAGGCCCCGGGCGGCTGGGCTTCGTAGTAAGCCACCGCACCATCGAGGATGGCCGCGAGGTTCGTGGAGACCTCGTCGTAGAACGGGTTCATCGACGCGAGCCCCTCCTGGGGCAGGAAGCCGGCCTGCTGGGCGGGCGTCAGGTGCACGGGCAGGCGGGCGCTGTCCACGACCTCGAACTCGGCGGTCAGCAGGGGCGGCGCGACCAGTCGGCAGGGTTCGTTCTCTGGCAGATAGGCGATGACCTGGAACGTGCTCTGGAGGGTGTCGCAGTCCTGGTCGGCATAGGCCGAGGCGGTGAAGCGGGCCGCGCCCAATGTACCCTCGGCGCTGTGGCTGTAGACGAAGGCGTGCGGTTCGAGCACGTGCAGGCCCAGGTTGGACCAAACGGGCTCGTCCCAAGCGGCTGGGTCGGCGTCGCAGAGATCGTCGTTGTCCTTGTCGGGCCCTCCCTGATGGTTGCAGCAGGTGCCTTCGATGGGGGTGACGCCCTGGTTGCCCGGGAACTGGCAGGGCAACACGTCGGCCTGCTGTGTCAGCCGGTCGGTGCGGGAGTAGTACACGGCCGCGCCCCGGTACACGCGTTGCATCAGGTCGAGAACCTCGGCGTGGTCGTCGATGCCCAACTCGCAGGCGTGGGTGGCGAAGTTGCAGCGCCGTACCGTGCCGCCCGGGAGTGCGTTGGCGTCGGCCTGGCAGTCGGCGTCGCTCGTGCACGTGACGGCGACGCAGGCGCCTGCGTCGCAGACCAGGGGCTCAGGACAAGCGCTGCAGGACCAGCCCGCCCATCCGCCCAGGTCGATCACGCCGCACCAGACCGTGGCGCACGGGTCTTCGGCAGGGGGTGGGATGAACTCGGAGGGGTCGCAGGCCGCTCCGAGGCCGTTGGCGTCGTGGTCCTCCTGGCCCGGGTTGGGGATGCCTGGGCAGTTGTCGGTGGCCGAGGGTACGCCGTCGCCGTCGGCCAGGGGGCGGACGCAGAGGACCGAGGCTACGGATTGATAGTAGGTTCCAATCACGTCCAGCCAGCCTGCGGGGCCCGGCGACATCCTGACGAGGATCTGCTTGGCGTGGCACTCCTCTTCTGAGTCCTGTCCGTCGACGACGCCTGCGGCGATGTCAAGGTTCGGGCACTCGAGCGCGAGGTGGGAAGGGATGTAGCCGCAGTCACTTGCCGGGGCCTCGGGATGTCGCAGCGTGGAGGCTTCTTTGAACGTGGGTGTTCGCCAGTAGTCCCCGAGTGCAGCGCACGCCGCTTCGGAGCCTCCCGGGCCAATCGTCGCCGACGCGCCGAAGGGGGCCGCCCAGGCGAGTCCGGTGACGCGATCGGCCAATGATCCGTCGCGTAGCGCCAGGAAGCGCTCGGCCGGCGCGATGGGGGGCGATGGGTCGTCCACGAAGACGCAGAACACGTCAACCGAATAGGGGTCCTCGAAATCCACCACCACCATGTCTGGCCAAGACGAGAAGCGGATTCCATAAGCCTTCTGGTCGCCGGGCGCGATCGTCGCGACGACTCGACCGTGCTGTTCCAGGCACGTTGACTTCTGGCCCGGCCCGTCGCAATTGGCGTCGCGAGCGCCAATGACCTCGTCGATGGTGGGCAGGCGCCACGAAAGGCTCCCCAGCCCGTACTCGGCGCAGACGGCGGGCGCCTCGGCCGCCGACGCATCGTCGTCCACGCCGTGGGTTGTCCACAGGAGGCCGCTCCGCAGATCGAGCCGCGTTCCGTTTCCGTGGGAGACGAAGCTCAGGTGGCCGTCGAACTCGTTCGCGGAAATCGCGCAGGGCCCGACAGGCGTTCTCGCCGACTCGATGGGCTGCACGCGGCAATGGCATCCGTCATGAGCCTGCAGGCCCAGGCCTTCCGGGCACGCGGGCACGCAGGCGTCGACGCAGTCGCCCGGTGTGTGGCCCGGCCAGGCGGCGCAGGCCTGGCGGTCGGTGCAGTCGGCGTCGGTCTCACACGGTCGCCCGCAGGCGCCGTCGTCGCAAGCTTCGCCGTCGGGGCACATGCCGCAGAGCCCGCCGCAGCCGTCGGGGCCGCACTCGCGGTCGCGGCAGCGTCGTGTGCAGGGCTCCCCGTCGACCCCATCGACCGTTTCGGTCCCGGGTTCCGTTTCGGCTTCCATGGCCGCGTCGGCCCGCGCTTCTTCCCTGCCAGCGTCGGCCGGTCGGACCTCGGCGGCGGCGTCGACCTCGAGCGGGTCGGGTTCGGTCGCCTCGGTCGGATCGTGCTCACCTTCACCCGTCCCGCAGGCGAGCATCACCGCCAACCCAGCCAGCCAGACGCCCGTTTGCCACGGCGTTCCCTTCATGGCCGCCTCCTTTGGCTTCGCGGGAGTGGAGTCGCCGACGCGCACGGTACCGAAACTGCGTGCTGGATGGAGCGTTCGGCGTAATGAGGCCAGGTTCGCCAATCGAAGCGCGTGTAGGCCAGATGCCAGCGGCCGTCGGGGCCCTGCGCCAGTGCCCGCTCGGTGCCGGCCGTGTCGAGCCCGTCGACGGTGGTGGTCGCCCACGTTCCACCGACGGGAGAGGCCAGTGCCAAGTCGCCCGCGGCTGCGCGAAGGTAGGCCAGCCACGGAGCGCCATCTGCGGCGAGGCGTAACCGAACGTCGCTCCCAATCGGCGCTCCGTGGTCTACGATGACGCGTTTCCACGTGCCCGAGCGATTCGTAGCGTAGGCCAGCTTCATGGAGGGCATCAGCCGGAACGCGACGTGACCCCGCCCGTCGGCATCGACGGCGAGTGCCGGGCGATACCGTTCGTTGGCCGTCCAGACGTACGTCGGAGCCCCGTCGATCTCGAGGGACTCCGCGACCTCGAACGTCCACGCTCCCGACGCGTTCGAAGCGTACTCCAGCGAGCGGCGGGCGTTTCGCTGAAACAGGACGTGCGTGCTCCCTCCGGCTCCCAGCGCCAGGCCTCGTACGTTGAGTTGGTTGCCCCCCAGCGGGGTTTGCGGGATGGGCACGACGTCGTCTCCGGTCGTGCCACTGTCGTGCACGACCAGCGTCTCGCCGAACGGGCCGGGCGCGACCGTGCGCAGTTGGCCGTCCGGGAGAATGGCGAACAGGCCGTCGACGGCGGGCACGAGGATGGACGTCCAGCCTTGACCGGTGCGGGTCGATACCCACACGCCGTAGGTCGACGGGACGGCCAATCGAACGAGGCCATCGTCGAGGTCGAGGACCGGGCATCCGGCGTCCTCGACGTGGACCTCGGGGGTCCAGGTGTCTCCCTCGAGCACGGCCACGTCGGCGTTGCCGTGGCTCATGGCGGCCACGACCAACGCCCCCTCGGGCGACACGACTGCCTCGATGCAGGCATCGTAGCGCGCCGCCATCAAGGGAGTGTCCTCGACCGCCCACGTCGACGGCGGTGCGTCCGTACACGACGCCGGTTCTCCCGCTAGACCCATCCCCAGCGCCTGAACCAGGATCAAGCCCGCGACCATGACGCCCCCCGAGAATGCCCGACTATATCATCCTTGCACGAATCGTGCCGAAGGGATCGTTCCCGGCGATGAGGCGCAACCATTTGAATTCATGAACTTCGTTCCCGCTGCGGGGGATCGCCGGGGGCTCCTGAAGAGCCCCTGTCCCACCCGGTTGTCCCGCATGGTGTCACGGTGTCCCGATCCGGTTGCCTTCCATCGCCTGACCAGAGTACCCTTCCCTGCAGCCGAAATGCCCGGCAGCTGCTTCTCCGGCCATGAACTCGGAGGATTGGGGATGAAAGAATCCGACGGCGAGTCCGAGACCCGCGTGGCGCTGTTTCAGAAGCGCGAGATCCGCCGCGTCATCCACAGCGACGAATGGTGGTTCGTCATCACCGACGTCATCGCCGTCCTGACCGACGCCGCGGACCCTTCTGATTACTGGAAGAAGATGCGCAAGAGGGATCCTGACTTGGGCTTGGCCCTCCAGGGGGGGGGACAGATTGACCCCCCCCTTGCGCTGGAGTTCTCAACGGCCGGAGGTCCCCAGAAGATCCAGTGTTGGAACACGGCAGGGATCTTCCGCTTGATTCAGTCCATCCCCAGCCCCAAGGCCGAGCCGTTCAAGCGCTGGCTGGCGCGCGTCGGCAAAGAGCGCATCGACGAGATCGAGAACCCCGAACTGGCCATGGGCCGGATGCAGGAGCTCTACGAGAAGAAGGGCTACCCCCAGGACTGGATCGACAAACGGGTGCGGGGTATCGCCGTCCGCCAGGACCTGACGGGCGAGTGGAGAGACCGCGGGGCCGCGACCAGCCTGGAGTTCGCCATTCTGACCAACGAGATCATGCAGGGCGCCTTTGACCTCAAGGTCGACGACTACAAGCGGGTGAAGGCCCTGGAGCGGGAGAACCTGCGTGACCACATGACCGACATCGAGTTGATCCTCACCATGCTGGCCGAGGCGACGACTACGACGCTGCACCGGGACCGGGGCTCGCGGGGCATGGCGCCCCTGCGGAAAGATGCGCAGGACGGCGGCGCGGTGGCGGGCAGAACACGCAAGGACATCGAAAGCAAGACGGGAAAACCCGTCATCACGCCAGAGAATTTCAAGCAACTGACTGCCCGGCGGCCGAAGAAGCTGAAGGCGGGAGACTCCGAGCGATGAGCGCGATCAATCCAGAGTTCCGCTACCGCTGGGCCGCCTGGGGCGATTTGAACGCCTTCTTCGGGCTGGTGCTCGACAACCTGTTGAACCTGGTGGTGCTCGCGGGCCTCTTGGCCGGGGTGTATGGCTTCCCGCTCGAGTTCGTGCTCACGCGCATGGTGCCGGGCACGGCGCTCGGGGTGCTGGTGGGCGACGTGCTCTACACGTGGCTGGCGTTCCGGCTGGCGCGGCGGACCGGGCGCCACGAGGTCACGGCCATGCCGCTCGGGCTCGACACGCCCTCGACCATCGGCATCGTGTTCCTGGTGCTGGGGCCCGTGTACAAGGAGACGGGCGACGTGCACCTCGCCTGGGGCGTGGGCATGGCCACCACGTTCTTCATGGGGCTCGTGAAGACCGCGTTCAGCTTCGCGGGCGACTGGGTGCGGCGCAACGTGCCCCAGGCCGGGCTGCTGGGCTCCATCGGCGGCGTGGGGCTCGCGCTCTTGTGCTTCTTCCCCATCGTCAAGGTGTTCTCGGCGCCGGTCGTGGGCCTGGTGTCGCTGGGGCTCGTGCTCTACACGCTGGTGGCGCGCTTCCCGTTGCCGGGGCGGCTGCCCGGCGCGGCGGTGGCGGTGCTGGCCGGCTCGGCGCTCTATTACGTGCTGGGGCCCGTGGGTTGGCTGGGCGTTCCCTTTCACGCCCCCGAGTTCACCTTCCAGCCGGCCTTTCCGTGGCCCACGCTCGTGCTGTTCGACCACCTGGCGCGCGCGCTGCCGTGGCTGCCCCTCGCCATCCCCTTCGGGCTGCTCACGATCATCGGCGGCATCAACGTGACCGAGAGCGCGCGCGTGGCCGGCGACGACTACCGTACGCGCGACATCCTGCTGGTCGAGGCCTTCGCCACGCTGGTGGCGGCCTTCACGGGGGGCGTGGCGCAGTCGACGCCCTACATCGGGCACCCGGCCTACAAGGCCATGGGCGGACGCGCGGCCTACACGCTGGCCACGGGGCTGTTCGTGGGGCTCGGCGCCATGCTGGGGGTCGTGCCCTTCCTGGTGCAGGCCATCCCCACGGCGGCCGTGATGCCCATCCTGTTGTTCATCGGGCTCGAGATCGTGGCCCAGGCGCACCACGCCACGCCCCGGCACCACGCGGCGGCCGTGGTGCTGGC
Source organism: uncultured Myxococcales bacterium (assembly GCA_964494475.1). Taxonomy (GTDB): domain Bacteria; phylum Myxococcota_A; class UBA9042; order CAZBRS01; family CAZBRS01; genus CAZBRS01. Next base: position 22,181 of record CAZBRS010000035.1, read on the forward strand.
CTTCGTGCCCACGCTGGTCGAGCTCGTGCGCATCGAGCTCTCGACGTTCGGCGTCAGCCTCGCGAGCCTGCCCCCCGGCGACAACCGCGACGCCTTCCAGGCCATCCTGGTGCTGGGGCACGGCTTCATCCTGTCGGCCATGCTGTGGGGGGGGGCGGCGGCGCACCTGATCGACCGGCGCCTGAAGGCGGCGGCGGCCTTCCTGGCCGTGTGCGCGCTGTTCACGCTCTGCGGGCTCATCCACTCGGTCACGCCCGAGGGCGGGCTGTACCTGCCCTGGCGCGTCGAGGGGAACCTGCACCTGCTGCTCGCCGCAGGCTACGCGGTGCTGGCGCTCGGCCTGCTGGTGGCGGGGCCCCGCGCCGGGGAGCCTGCGGTCGGGTGAGGCGCGCGTCGCCCGTCGCGCTACTCTCGGCGAGCCTGTCAGTCGAGGCACAGGCAGTAGGCGTCGCCCGTGTCGACGCGCCCTTCGAACATGCACACGCCGTACCACGCGCAGCCGCCGTTGCAATCCACCAGGTACGGTGTTCCCTGGTCGCAGCAGCACATCGCGGCGTCGCCGCCGCCGCAGAAGCACTGCCCGTCCCGCTCGCACGCGATGCCCGCGCAGGCGGCCGGCACCGGGGCGTCGTTCCCGGGCACGTCGGGGCCGTCCGCGTCGGGGGCCGACGAGTCGGTGCTCCAGGCGTCGTCGCCCGACGCGGTGTCGTCGCCCGCGGGCTCGGCCCCGTCCACCGGCTCGGGCAGTTGCACCGGCGTGGACTGTCCCGCGGGCGCGCTGACTCCCTCCTGGGGCGGCGTGACGGCCACGCCCTCGGCCAGCCCCATCACGGTGGCCTCGATGCCGCCGGGCACGACGATGGCGGCGGCCTCGGGGGTGGGACCGGGGCTCAGCAGCATCTTCACTTCGCTGGCGGTGTCGTCCAGCCAGGTGACCATCGTGCCCGTCAGGTCGGCCGCGTTCCCCACCTGCAGGCTCCCCCAGCCATCGCTCAGCAGGGACTCGGGCGACGCGAGCCCGGTGGAGACCTCGGCCGACGCGGTCGCCTGCCTCACGAGCCCCGTGAAGTCATCGCTGAGCCCCGAGACGAGCGCCTGTGCGGTCTCTTCGTCCAGCCCCGTCCGGTCCTCGATGAACGCCTGGGCTCGGTCCTTGAGCGCGTTGATGGCGTCGGAGGCCATCAGGTCGAGCGGCGCGGTCAGCGCCTGCTCGGCGCGTACGATGCTCCCCACGACGCCCTCGACCATCTCGGTCCCCTTGGTGAACGCCGCCCCCGCGACGCCGAGGCCACCGGCGACCGTCTTCTTGGCCAGGTCCCAGTACGAATCGCCGCCGGCGACCACCCCCGCGGCGCCCTCCTTCACCAGCATGTCGACCGGGCGACCCTTCACCTGGGAGGCCATGGCGTCGTAGTCGGGGTTCTCGTTGGCGGCGTCCTTGTTCAGGTTGTGCAGCGCCAGATCGTCGAGCTCGCCGGCCTTCAGTTTGGTCAGGAACGCGTCGGGGGAGTCCCCGAGGTCGGCGCCCAGGTTCCCCAGCCGGCCCTCGTCACGCAACTCCTGGGCGAAGGCGTGAATCTGCGTCTGCAGGCCGGGGCCGCCCTTCTCGAGCACGGCCACGATGTTGTCGCGCTCGGATTTCTTGGCCCCGTCGGCCCAGCCGAACACCGAAGGGAAGAACCCCGACAGGGACAACGCGTAGCGCGCGTGGGCCGCGCCGCTCCCCGCGCCCATGGCCGCCGCCCACGCGGCCTTGCCTTCCAGGGACGAGAGCGCCGCCTCGAGCGCCGGCCGGTGAGCCCGCAGCTTGTCGGCCACGGCGTGGAGCGAATCGTACGCGTCGGCGACCACCTGCGGGTCCGACCAGTCGATCGTCGGATCGAACAGGGGCTTGGTGCCCCCCTGCGAGAACACCAGCAAGAGCGTGGCCATGGCCTCGTGTTCGAGCCCGATGGCCATCACGAGCGCGTCGACGTCCTCGGCGTTGGTGGTCGAAACCGAAGGCTGGGGCAGAGGGCCTCCATCGGAGCCTCCGCAGGAGACCGGCAGCATCATCGAGACGACGAGGAGGACAGCGACCGTGGGCCTGGCGTTCATGGGCATTCCTCCAGGGTGAATCGGCGGGCACTCTAGCCGGGCGACGCGTGCGCTTCAAGTCTCGAGGCGCTCGGCCACGCGCCTCCTCGATCGACGCCGGAAGGCGGCGGCGCCCTTCCTCGGCGTGTGGCGTGTGCGCGTTGTTCACACGCTGCGGGCCCGCGCGGGGCGAATTCTACGCGCGCCTCACGAGTCAGGCCGAGGGTGTGGCACCGCCATGGCCGTGCTCGCGTTCTCTTCGAGTCCGAGCCTTCCGGATCGCCTCGAAGACCCCGCTCCGCTCCTCGACCCCGACCTTGACCGGGAAGCTACCCCCGGCCATACTCGGCCGCATGGGGCGAAAGGCCGTTGATGCGTTCCATGCGCGGGTCTATCCCCGAGGTCGCCTGTAAGAGCGCGCTCACGAGGTGCGGCATCCCCGGCGTCGACTTCGCCGTGAACCCCTACGTGGGCTGCACCCACGCCTGCGTGTACTGCTACGCCAGCTTCATGAAGCGCTTCACGGGCCACGTCGAGCCGTGGGGAACGTACGTCGAGGCCAAGTCCAACGTGGCCGAGGTGCTGGCGCGCCAGGTTCGTCGGCCGCGAGCCGGCAAGGTGATGCTCACGAGCGTGACCGACGGCTGGCAGCCCGCCGAGGCCACGCATCGCCTGTCGCGCGCCTGCCTCGAGGCCCTGGTGGGCAGCGGGCTGTCGGTGGGTGTGCTCACCAAGTCGGACCTGGTGCTCCGCGACCTCGACGTGCTCGCGGCCTTTCGCGACGTGGTGGGGGCGTGGCGCGTGTCGGTGGGCTTCTCGGTGACCACCCTCGACGACGGGCTCGCGCGCTGGCTCGAGCCGGGCGCGCCGCCCCCGTCGGCCCGCCTGGCGGCCCTCGAGCAGCTCTCGCGGGCGGGCGTGCCCACCTGGGTGTTCGTGGCGCCCGTGCTGCCCGGGCTCACCGACGCCCCCGAGGCCCTGGCGGCGCTGATCGGCGGAGCGCGCCGGCGCGGCGCAGGCGAGGTGCTGGTCGATCCCTTCACCTTCTACCCGGCGGCCGTGACGGGGCTGCGGGCCGTGATCGAGGAGCGCGCGCCGTCAGCGCGGCGCGTGTTCGAGGCGGCCTGCGCGCGGCCCCGCGACTGGCGCGCCTGGGTCCGGCGCGAAGCGGCCCGGGCCCTTCAGATGGCGGCGCCGTTGGCGTGATCGCGGGGCGTGTCGCTCGGCTCCACGTGGATGCACACCCGCCCGGGCTCGGCGAGCCCCGCGCGCACGGCTCGCTCGAGGCGCTCGGCCACGCGGTGGGCCTCGGCCACGGTCAGGGTGGGCGGCACGTGGCAGGTGAACGACAGGCTGGTGCGGGAGCCGTGGCGCCGCACCGACAGGTGGGTGTAGCCGAGCGCCGTGGGGTCCGACGCGACGAGGTCGCGCACCAGGGCCTCGATCTCGGGCGCGTCGGGGGCGACGTGGGCGGTCACGCGGTGCGTGCCGCGGGGCTCGATGTGGCTGACCACCTGGCTGACGGACGGGAAGGCCTGCTTCAGGGCCACCTCGAAGGCTGTGGCGATGCCGTGCCCGGCCGTGACGTTCAGCTCGGCCTCGACCTCGAGGTGCAGCTCGACCTGCGTGGCGCTCTCTAGGTCGACGATACGTACGTTGTGCACGTCGAGGCCATGCTCGGCCGCCAGGCGGCGCACGGCGACGGGGCTCACCTCGACGGGCAGGCCCGCCCGCGACGGCGGCTCGACGTGCACCACCACGTCGGCGCCTGGCGACACGCGCAGCACCTCGTGCTCGACCCGGTGGGCCAGATCGTGCCCGTCGTGCAGCGACATGCCCTCGGCCACGCGCACGGTGAGGTCGACGAAGGTCTGCGGCCCGGCCTGGCGCACCCGGGTCTGCAGCACCTCGACCACGCCGTCGACGTCGCAGGCCTGCTCGATCTGCTCCTTCAGCCCGCTGGGCGCCTCGTCGAGAAGATCGCCGATGGAGCGCCGCCCCAGCTTCAGGCTGACCCAGATCACGATGCCCGCCACGCCCAGGGCCGCCAGCGCGTCGGCCATCTGCAGCCAGGGCGCGCCCACCAGGTCCGAGACGCGCACCAGCAGCAGGCCGGCGAGGACCACGGTCGACGACCACACGTCGGTCGAGAAGTGCAGCGCGTCGGCCTCGAGGGCCTGGCTGTGGTACTTCCGGGCCACGCGGGCCAGGGCGCGCGAGCGGGACAGGTCGATGACGATCGAGGCCGCCATGACCGCGAACGCGGCCCAGGAGGCGTCGACCTCGTGGGGCTTGCCCACCAGGCGTTCGACGGCCTCGACGAGGATCCACACGCAGGTGACCAGCAGCAGCACGGTCTCGAACAGCGCCGAGAGGTTCTCGACCTTGCCGTGGCCGTAGACGTGGCGTTCGTCGGCGGGTCGCGCCGAGGCCTTCACGGCGAAGAACGTGACCACGGCGGCGACCAGGTCCAACGCCGAGTGCAGCGCCTCGGACAGGATGCCGAGCGAGCCCGTGAGCAGGCCCACGACCAGCTTGCCGGCCGTGAGCACCACGGCGGCCGCGACCGACGTGAGCGCGACGGTGCGTTTTTCCCTGTGACCGGCGGCTGACGTGTCGTTCATGGTGGGCACGAGTCTACCGCGTGGCGCGGCGTTCGAAAGGGAGAATCGATCGGGGGCGAGGGTCAGTCCGTCAACGGCAGGCTGGTGACCGGGTGCTCGAGATCGCCGACGCTGGCCACCTTGATCACGTCGTCGGCCACCGAGAACACCCAGTCGTCGAGGAACACGCTGCGCTTCACCACCGAGTTCGAGTCGGTCCACCAGCTGCTGCAGGCCCCGGAATAGTCCTCTTCGGTCTCGGGTACGGCGTGCGGCACACCGCCCACGCGGGTGAAGCCGTCCTCGAGCGTGACGTCGTAGACCAGCAGGCCCGAGAAGGTCATGAGGTCGCCGAAGCTGCCCCCCGAGCCGCCCTCGCAGATGGTCATGGGCACGGCCAGCAGGTCGCGGGCCTTGAAGTAGGTGAACGCCAGGTGGTTGGTGGCGGCCTCGGAGGTCGAGCCGCGCGTGCCGATCACCTCTTTGTGCATCAGCTTGGGGTCCGACAGCACCGTCACGTCGAAGATCTGCAGGAGGATGCCCTGGAACCAGGCGAAGTCGCCCTGGTCGTCGGCGTCGTAGCCCATGGCCAGCACGTGGTCGTCGTCCATCAGGTGCAGGTAGGTCGAGAAGCCGGGGATCTTGAGCTCACCGCGCACGGCCGGCGCCGTGGGGTCGCTGAGATCGAGCACGAAGAGCGGGTCGGTCTTCTTGAACGTGACGATGAAGCCCACGTCGCCGTTGAAGCGCACCGAGCGGATGTCCTCGCTCGGCGCCAGGTGGTCGAGCAGGCCGACCACCGCGAGCCCCTCGGCCGTCGGCTCCAGCACGGACAGCGTGCTGTGCACGTCGGGCGAGGGCAGGTGCCCGGTGGTGGTGGCCACGCGCAGGAAGCCCTCGCGCTCGTCCATGGCGAACTGGTTCAGCAGGCGCCCCTTGGTCACCCCCGAGCCCGCGTAGCTGGAGCCCGCGCCGTCGAGCGCGAATTTGTGCAAGGTGGTGGCCTCGTCGACGCCCGAGCTCTCTTCGTAGTACCAGCCCTGGGTCGACGACGAGGCGTGGCGCGCGGCCACGTACAACGCCTGGCGCGAGGCATAGACCGCGCCCGGCCGGCCCACGATGGTGCTGGCGTCCAGGGGCTGGTCGGCGTCGAGGTCGAAGCTGGTCAGGGAGAGCAGGCTCGCGCCGTCGCCGGCCTGGTCCACGTAGAAGCCCGCGCAGTCGGCCAGCAGCGAGTCGTCGACCACGGGCTCGCCGCTGCCATAGCGTGTGTCGGTCACGCGCGGCAGCTGCTCGGTGAGATCGGCGGCCTGGATGAGCGCCACGTTGGCGTCGTGCAGCTCCTCGAACGCCGCGTCGACCAGCTCGGTCGTCCAGGCGCTGGTGTCCTCGCACCAGTCCCAGCCCTGGAACGCCTCGGGCGTCGTGGAGACGCCCGGGATGGCCGCCACGAGGTCGGGGAAGTAGACCACGGTGTGGATGGCGTCATCGATGCGGCGCGAGCTCAGGTACGAGCCCGTGAAGCGGATCTCGCGTGTGACCTTCGGGGCGGCCAGGTCGGCCAGGTCGAGCACGGTGATCTGCAGCGCGCGGCCGTCGCCCGTGAACTCGCAGTCGTAGCCGTACGTGCAGTCGCGATAGAGGGCCTCGGGGTAGTCGTCGTAGCCCTGGCTCTCCTGCAGCTCGATGGGGTCGAGCGACGAGTAGACGATGGCGCGGTCCTTGTGCACGAACAGCCGCGTGGGCGTGCCGGCGATGGCCGTGGCCGACAACAGGTGCGACTCGGCGGCCGGCCAGGCGTCGAAGATGCGCAGCTTGCCGTGGGCAAGGATGTAGAGGTACCCGCCGTCGTTCTTCAGGAAGTCGGCCTCGTCCACGTCGACCACCTGGGTGTTGGTGGTGGTGTAGTCCGTGGCCTCGTCGCCTTCGGAGGTCTCCTCCGAGGGGGAGCTCGTGTCGGCCGCCGAGGCGTCCATGGCGCCGTCGTCGTACTCGCGCCAGCAGCCGTTCTCGAGTTGGCCCAGCACGTCCTGATACCGAGCTTCGAGGGCGGACTCCATCTCGGCGATCAGCTTCAGCTTCAGGGCGGCCAGCGCCTCGTCGCAGTCCGCGGCCAGGGTCAGGGCCGCGCTGATCGTCTGGGTCGGGCCCTCCGGCTCCACGGTCTTCCAGGGCGGAAGGCCGCTGGGGTTGCTGTTCGATTCGGCAGCGCAGGCTCCCAGCACCAGCAGGCCGAGCAGCAGCCCTCCGCGTTGGATTCGTCGCGTCATGGGATCCCTCCGAGTTCTTTCGCCTGGGGCACTGTAATGCGAAGAGCGTGCCAAGCGCGTGAAGTTCGCCAACCGCTTCGTGGGACTGCCGCTTCGACGAGCGTTCCCCGATGCCGGCCGCGCCGCGAGGTGTGGAATAATTGCACGGCGTGTGGCGGGAGCGACGGGTCGAGATTGACCCGCAGCCCGGACCGCGCTTCAATTCCGAACGACATCTTCGCCGGAGGGACCGTGCGCCCCATCGTGCTCCTCACGCTGCTCGTCTTCGCCCTGCCGGTCCGCGCCGCCGATCCCTCGCTCGCGACGTACAGCGCCGACGGCTCGCGGCTGTTGTGGCTCTTGCAGTTGACCGACAGCCACATCGACACGTTCCTCAACGGCGGCGAAGAAGACCGGCTGCGGTGGGCCGTGTCCGACGGTGTGGCCACCGTCCAGCCCGACTTCGTGGTGCTGACCGGCGACGTGACCGACGGCACCAACGGCCTCCTGTACAGCGGCGCCAACGACGCCGAGTGGCAGCTCTACCGCTCGATCGTCGACCCGGCGGGCCTGAACGATCCGGACTACTTCTTCGACCTTCCGGGCAACCACGACGCCTACGGCGACGACGGCCTCGCGCTCTATCGCAAGTACTCGGTGCAGGGCAGCGCCACGGGGCGCACCCAGGCCGAGTGGCGCCTCGATCGGCCCTGGGGCTCCACCTGCTTCGTGGCGGTGGCCACGGCGCAAGAAGAGGGGAAGGGCTGGCCGGCCGATCCGACCTTGCTGTCCCCGGCCGAGTTGGCCGAGACCGAGACGTTCCTGGCGGGGAACCCCGACTGCCGCGTGACGCTCGCGTTCGGGCACCACGACGCGCGCGAGGTCGGGGGGGGCGACGGCTTCCGCGCCCTCTGCCAGGCCCACGGCATCGGCCACTACGTGCACGGCCACGAGCACGACTACCAGGCGTCGTACGACGGGCTTTCGCCGCTCGTGCTCCGCACCGACAGCCTGGGGCAGGGCGGGGACCATCAGCTCACGGTGCTGGCGGTCGACCACGACACCGTCTCGTGGGAGAGCGTCGGGGCGAACGATCCCTGGCCGCTGATCGTCGTGACGGCGCCGGCGCGGGGCCGGTTCCAGACCGGCTCGAGCTGGGGCAACCCCGAGTACCTCGACCTGCCGTACGCGCCCCCGGTGCCGCGCGCTTGCGAGCAGGCCCCCGTGCGCGTGCTGATCTTCGACCCCCAGGCGATCGCCAGCGCTGCCTTCCGGCTCGACGACGGTCCGTGGCACGATTTGACCCAGCGGCAGGACGTGCCGGCCGCGTGGCGGGGGCGCTTCGACGCCACGGCCCTCGCGGCCGGCTGGCACACGCTGACGGTGAAGGCCGCGGGCTCGAAGGAGCGCGCGTTCGACGTTCAGGTGCGGCTGGTCGACGCGCCCTGCGACGTGGGCGACGAGGATCCCGACGGCGGCTCGGTGGTCGAGCCGGAGCCCGAGGTCCCGCCCGAGCCGGTGGTCGAGGTGGTGGCGGAGCCGGTGGTCGAGGTCGTCCCCGAGACCTCGCCCGAGGCGAGCGTCGAGGCGAGCGTCGAGGTGGTGGACGAGGTCGCCGCCGACGCCGTCGGTCCCGAGGATCCCGGCCTGCCGGGCGTCGACGCGGGCTCCGACGGGGCGGGCGCCCCCGAGGCGGCCGGCGACGACCACGCGGCGCCGGGCAAGGACGTCGCCGTCCATCCGGCCGCCGACGCGAGCGCCGACACCTCGGCCGACGGCCACCTGGGGACCCAGCCGCGCCCCGACGACGACGCCGACGGCAGCCGGTCGAGCTGCGCGGTCGGGGCGCGAGCCCGGTCGCCACGCGGGGTGTGGTTGCTGCTCAGCGTGGTTTCGGGTGGGTTGGTCGTGGTGCGGCGCGTCCGGCGCCGGTCGGCCTCGGACGCCGGTTCGCGATAGCCGTCGCCGCCGCCTGGTACAGCGCGAAGAAGGCCGCGTCGTCGAAGCCGGCGCCGCTCTCGAAGAGGCCCTCGTCGCCCGGGATCGGCGCCCCGGGGCCCTCGTAGTCGTCGCGCATCCGCGTGAAGTGGCCGATCACGTTGGCGTGGTCGGCCACGACCAGGCCGCTCAGCCCGCCACCCTTCGTCGGCAGCATGGCCCCCGTGTTGACGATGCCGTCGCAATCGAAGGGCTCCAGGTTCTCCGGGACGTGACCCGACACGCCGAACTCGGGCGCGCGCCGCGAGTTCATCGTGGCGAGGAAGGGAGCCAGGCGATCGGCGAAGGCGGCGTCGACCGAACGTCCCACCTCGTCGTGGCAGAGGCGATAGAAGGTCCGGGCGCCCTTCTCGTTGGTCACCTGGGAGACGAAATCGAGGGGGTCGGCGGGACGGGGCGCGACCGTGGCGAAGCACGCGACCTCGTGTTCTCCCTCGAAGCGGCCCGAGTCCATGAGGTCGGCCATGGCCTCGGGCACGAGGTCGTCCACCAGCTCTCGCGAGCGGAGCACGTCGCAGATCAGCGCGCGCGAGGCCCTCGAATCGACGCTCAGGTTGATGGCCAGATCGGACCAGCCGTTGCCCCGCTCCAGGGCCCGCTTCCCGAGCAGGATCGAGGCCTGCCCCAAGACGACGAGACCGCGCCGGTGCTCCCCGATCTGGTGGGGAAAGTCGCCGAACAGCTGCAGCGCATCGGAGGTCGCGATCGAGGCCCCCTGGAAGGGAGCCGCGAGCGCCACGGAGGCCCCGCGGAGCAGCTTGCGGTGGAGCTCCGCGAAGTCGCCCCAGGTGCCCTCGAACCGGCGTCGGTGCTCGCCCGCTCGGTGCACCAGGGGCTCCTCGCAGAGCAGCAGCCAGGCGTCGACGCCACCCGTGCTGTGGCCCACTAGATGGAGCCGCTCCAGGTGCGCCCCCCGAGCGTCGAGGTACCGCACCCAGGCCGTGATGCGCGCCCGCAGGTCCCGCTGGCGCACGACCAGCGCGTCGGTGGGGCGGGTGCAGAGTGGGATGACGGGCACGTCGGCGCCCAGCGCGGTCGAGAGCGCGGTCCGCAGCACGGCCACGGCCCGATCCGAGAAGTAGTGGAAGTCGTTCAACCGGTCGAAGCCGAGGAAGCCGGGCAACAGGAAGACCGCGTCGGTCGGCGCCGCTGGATGCAAGAGCCCCTCCCCTCGGTTCGACGTGCAGTTTCCGACAGGTCGCAAGATCGCGCAAGCCCGGATCCAGGTTGAGGTCGAGTGCCCGCGCGTGCTATACCTCAGCGGTGTTTTCCATCTACCACATGTCCGTTGCCTTCTCTCTGGCGGCGAATCTCCTTTGCCTGCGCGCCCTGCTACAAGACCGGCGGCGCCTGCAGAACGTGGTCTTCTTCGCCATCGGCACAGCCATCACCGTCTTCACGGCGCCCATCTACCTGGCGTACCTCTACCCCGAGCAACCCGAGGTCACGACGCTCTTCAACCGGGTGTCGGTGGCCTTCACGGCGGTGGTCACCAGCCTGCTCTGCTACTTCGCGTGGATCTTCCCCACCGTCCGCCTGGCGCGTCGGGGACGAACGTTCGCCGCGATCATGGCGCCCGCGGTCGCGGTGCTGCTGCTCGCGCCCTGGAGCGAGTGGTTCGTCGTCAGCATGGTGGTGCGCGAGGCGGCGGGGCGGCTGGTCATGGAGCGCCAGGTGGGCCCTTTGTACACGCTCTTCTACGCGCCGCTGGTCGTCGGCTACATGGGCGGGGCCATCGCGGGCTACGTCGTCCAGTATCGGCGCGCGACCACGCGGGTCGAGCGCAAGCAACTGGGCTACACGGCCATCTCGACCGGCGGCGGCGGACTGGCCGCGACGCTCACGTGCATCGTGCTGCCGCTGCTCGGTCACCCCGAGTACTACATGCTGGGTCCGGCCCTCGGCACGCCCATCTTCGCCTTGATCATGGTTTATAATATTCGCACTTTCAAGGCGATGGACATCGACCAGTTGTTGAGCGCGTCGATGCTCTGGGGCCTGTCCGTGATCGTCTCGGTGCTGCCGTTCGCCCTGTTCACCTACGTGCTGCTCGGCTACTCCGAGCGCTTCACCGTGGCCTCGGGTACGGCCTTCATGATGCTGGGGCTGGTGCTGGTCTACCTGTACCACCGCGTCGTGCAGCCGCGCATCGACCACCTGTTGCAGCGCAAGGCCCACGACTACCGGCAGCTCGTTCAGCAGTTCACGTCGCGCCTGTCGAAGCTGACCGGTCTGCAGAACCTGCTGGCCACGGTCACCGACCTGCTGCGGCAGACCTTGCAGCCCCGCAGCATCTCGTACCTGCTGCAGGGCAACGCGCGCGGCGAGTACCTGGTGCTGACCGACACCGCCGCTCCGGCCGAGCACGGCACGCTGACGCTGTCGAGCGGTCGCACGCGCTACATCGTCGAGCACGCCGAGGTGCTCGAGCGCGAGCAGCTCGAGGTGAACCCCGTCTACGCCCCCGACGTTCGCGAGGCCGGAAAGCGCTACCTCAAGGTCTTCGACGCCGAGATCTCGGTTCCGCTGGTGTTCGAGGACCGACTGATCGGCGCCATCAACCTGGGGCCCCGGCGCGAGGGCTATTACGGCCGCCTCGAGATCGAGTTCCTCGAGCACCTGCGCGGCAGCCTGAACGTGGCGCTGTCGAACTCGATGCTGCTGAAGGACATCGAGAAGATCAACAACGCCTACGCCCGCTTCGTGCCCCGCGAGATTCTGGGCTACCTGGGCGCCGAGTCCATCGTCGACGTGGGCCTCGGCGACCACACCGAGGTCGAGATGTCGGTGCTCTTCGCCGACATCCGCTCGTTCACGCGCCTCTCGGAGCAGATGAGCCCCTCCGAGAACTTCCGCTTCATCAACGCCTATCTGCACCACATCGGCCCGGTCGTGCGCCAGCACAACGGCTTCATCGACAAGTACATCGGCGACGCCGTCATGGCGCTCTTCCCCGCGGGCCCCGACGACGCGCTGCGAGCCGCCCGGGCCATGCTGCGCGCGCTCGACACGTTCAACGCCGAGGAGGCGGCCGTGGCGCCCATCTCGATCGGCATCGGGGTCCACACCGGCCTGCTCATGCTCGGCACCATCGGTGAGGCCCGGCGCATGGAGGCCACCGTCATCGCCGACGCGGTCAACCTGGCCTCGCGCCTCGAAGGCCTGACCAAGGAGTACGGCGTTCACATCATCACGAGCGGCCAGACCCTCGCGCGTGTCTCTGATTGCACGATGTTCCCGCACCGGTCGCTAGGTACGGTCAAGGTGAAGGGCAAGCTCGAGGCGGTCGAGATCTTCGAGGTCTTCAAGGAGCCGAACCCCATTGGTATCACGGAGGGGGCATGACGCCCAGGAACGTCGCGGTCGTAGGCGCCGGCATCGCAGGGATCGTCGCGGCCCGCACGCTGGTCGAGAAGGGGCACCGGGCCGTGGTCTTCGAGAAGGAGGCCGAGCTCGGCGGGAAGTGCGCCAGCCACACCTACCAGGGCCAGGTCTACGAGATGGGGGCCTGCTCGGTGTCGCCCGAGTTCGACACCGTGTTGCACTTCGCGCGGCGCACGGCGGCGCTCCTCAAGCGGCGCTACCCGTTCTGGGTGATGCACGAGGATGGCCGGCGCGTGTCGTTTCGGGAGGAGTACTGGCCGCTCGCTGCCACACCGCGGCTGCTCGCGCAGGTGGCGCGCTACCTCTACCACGCGACTCGCTTCTCTCTCTTCTACGACCACCCCACCACCTACCCCTGCGTCCCTGAGGAGTACCGCGACTCGTTCCTGAAGTTCTGCACCGAGAATCGCATGCCCGATGTCGCCCGCTGGATGGAGCTGCCCGTGGTGTCGTTCGGCTACGGCGATCTCGACACCATCAAGACCTGGTACGTGCTCGACTACGTGACGCCGGTCAACTTCCTCGGCCTCGCCGTGCTGCTCATCCTGTTCGGCCAGTCGCCCGTCCACCAGTTCCAGGAGGGCTTCGGCGACCTGGTGCGGCGCATCGCGACGCTGGAGCCGCGGCTCGACGTGCGCCTGTCGACGCCGATCTCGCAGATCCGGCGCACGCGGACAGGCGTGTTCCTTACGACCCCGAGCGGGCAGGAGGGGCCGTTCGACGACGTGGTGCTCGCGGTTCCGTTGAACGATCTGAAGGGCTGCCTGGACCTGAGCGCCGAAGAGCAAGCGCTCCTCGGCCAGCTCAAGACCAACGTCTACGGCATCGCCGCTTGCGCCCTGGAGAACATGCCCCACGACAACCACCTGCTGCGCTTCAACGCCTGCCATCAGAACTTCGGGCACGTGGCCCTGCTCGAGCGCGGGCTGCACGGCGCCGCGTCGAAGCTGACGGTGTGCTACGTGCCCATCATGGATCGTCTCAACCTGCGCGCCAACGGTGGCGCCGACGTAGTGAAGTACCTGAGGTCCGATCTCGCGAAGCTGAAGATCACGCTGCAACAGGTGATCGAATACCGCGACTGGGAGTACTTCTCGCACTTCGAAGACGCTGACGCGTACAAGACGCTCGATGCGCTGCAGGGCCAGAATCGCACCTACTACGTTGGCGGCATGTGCAAGTTCGAGCTGGCCGAGCGCTCGGCCCAGGTGGCACGCGGGGTGATCGATCGCGGCTTCGACGGCAGGCTGCCGCGCGACTGGCTTGCAAAGCTCAGGAACTACTGGCACTTCTACGCACGGTCGGTGCCTCCGGACGCGTAGCTCAGAAGTAGCGCCGGACCAACTGGTCGGCGTAGGCCATGGCGTCTTCGACGCACTCGAAGCAGGCCAGCGAGCCCGCGTAGTACGTGTCGTTCCGGCCCTGGAGCGCCTCGAACTTCGTGTAGAAGCCCGCCTTCAGGGCGGCGCACGTGGCGTGGGGGAAGTAGCGCCACTGGCGCACGGCGAGAGGTTGACCGACCTTCACGTTCATGCGGGCCAGGGCGGCCTTGGCGCGCGCTGTGACCGTGGCCGCGTCGACGCCCGGCGCGGCGGCGGTGTAGACGTTGAGCACGCGCGTTCTCGGCCAGATGCGACCCAGGAAGATGGGTTCTCCGCTCGGAGGCAACTCGAAGGCCCCGTCGTTGACGAGGACGCTGTAGATGCCGGCGTCGATACCGCCCGGCACCCCGTCGGCCTCGAAGACCTGCGTGAAGTAGTTCTCGGCGACCACGCCCGCGAAGAGGTCGTGCTCTTCGTTCGTGAGGGCCAGGGGCACGCTCGTCAGGGTCTCGAGATCCTGCTTACAGGCCACGATGAGCGCATCGAAGCCCTCGCTGACCGCCCGGCCTTCTCCCACGCGCGAGCGGATGCGGATGGGGCGGCGCGCTGCCACGTTGCGGTCGACGCGCAGCACGCGGCAGGAGGTGCGCACGTCCTCGAGGTCGCCCGCGATGGTCGCCAGGAGGCCGTGCATGCCCTTGACGATCTTGCGTGGCCACTTGGGGGGCTGCCCCAGGGACTCGACGCCGATCAGGTACATCGCGGTCGAGAAGTTGCCGAAGTTCAGGTACTTGAGCGCGTAGGCGGCGGGGATCGCCGAGAGCTCGCCGTAGCCGTAGCACGTGACGGGCAGGATCAGCAGGTCCTTCAGTTCCGAGAGCCCGTGGGCGTCGAGCCAGGCGCCGAACGGCTGGCACAGGTCGGTGTGTTCGAGGCCCCGGAAGCCGGCGTTTCCCACGTGTCCGTGGTGCAAAGCCAGCCTGGCTACATAGGTGAGCACTTCGGCGGCGAGCTTGACCTTGCTCTTGCCCTGGAGCAGCCAGTCGAGGTCGAACGCGCGGCCGTTGGCGCGATCGACCAGGTAGAAGGGCGCGATGGGCTCGGTCTCGAGGTCGTACCGTTCGAGGAAGTCGAAGACGTGGGTGTACGCCCAACTGAGCAGGGCGGCCCCCAGGTCGTAGGGGCGGCCATCGACCTCGAGGCCGGCGCAGAGGCCCCCTACAACCGACTGCGACTCGAACACGACGACGTCGTGCCCCTTCTGCTCGAGGTACCAGGCCGCCGAGAGGCCAGCCGCCCCGGCACCGAGGATCGCGACGCGCTTCTTTGGCTTTCGGGTCATGGCGGGGTCCGCTCCGGTGAAGGATCAGGGGATCGTGAGCTCCTGCACGAGCAGATCGTAGTCGTACTCTTCGTTCGTGATCGTCACCGTCCAGGTGCCCGACGGCACGCCTGACAGCTCGGCCGTCACCGTGAAGAAGCACTCGCAGAAGCACGGGTTGTAGGGCTGCTGGTGGAGCTCGTCGAGGCGCAGGGCGTGGTGGGCCTCGTCGATGGTGCCCCACACCTCGACCACGGCGCAGCAGTTCATCTTCAGGCCCTCGTGCTTCAGGAAGAGGGCCGAGCCCTCGACGGTGAGCGTGGCGATGCCGGCGCCGTCGTCGGCGACCGGCTGGCTCGCGGCGGGGGCTGGCGCTCCCTGGCACTCGCTCTGGGTGGCGGGTAGCAGCATGGCCTGGGCGCCGCAGTCGGCCGGGCAGTTGCACGCGTGCTCGAACGGCCCGCACTCGCCGTCGCCGCAGGGCAGGCACAGGTAGCAGGGGCACTTGGGGCACGAGCACGCGCCGTCGTCCATGAGGCCGCAGTCGTTCGAGGCGACCAGGCCCTCGCAGCACTTGCCCTCGGTGTCGAAGTCGAGGAAGCCGCCGCCGAGGCCCAGGCAGGCCTCGTACTGGGGTACGCAGCACAGCGCTCCCTCCTTGCAGCCGGCGTTGTCCACGACGTACTCGGCCATGCCGCCCTCGTTGCAGGTCTCGACGCAGGCACCGCCGGCCAGGGCGCAGAGATCGGGGGGCTCGTTCGTGCAATCGGCGGGGCAGTTGCACGGGTTCTCGCCCAGGCCGCACTGCCCGTCGCCGCACGCCACGCACACGCTGGCGCCGTCGCACGACTGGCACGCGCCGTTCAGGTCGGGGGCGTCGCAGGGCACCTTGCCGAGCCCGGCGCAGCATTCGGGCGCGTTCGGGATCACGGCCGCGCTCCCGCCCTCGGGGACGCAGGGCACGGTGCACTGCCAGGCGCAGCGCCCGCCCAGGCAGGCCCACGCGCCGTCGCAGTCGTCGTGCGGGCCCGTGCAGTCGCCGGCGCCCTCCGGCGTGCACTCGGCGCACAGATCGGCGACCAACTGCTGGCCGTTCTGCGGCCACTCGTAGTAGTCGCCCCCGATGCAGCCGAGGGCGCAGGAGGCCTCGCACGCGTACTCGATGATGTCCTCGAGCGCGTCGTTCGGGCTGCAGAAGTGGTGAATGTGCCAGGTGGCCTGGATGACGCCGTCGACGCACGCGGCCGTGAAGCCGCACTGGAAGTCGGAGACCGCCTCGCACTGTTCGGGGTAGGGAGTGGGCGCCGGGCACGTCTCGTCGATCAGTTCGTGGGGCGCGTCCTCGAGAGGAACGTCCTCCGGCGGCACGTCGGCGGGCGGCACGTCGGCGGGAACGTCCTCCGGCGGCACGTCGGCGGGCGGCGCGTCGGCGGGGACGTCGTCCGGGGGTACGTCGACGGGCGGCGCGTCGGCGGGGGCATCCGCGGTGGCGTCGGGGCCGATCGCGTCGGACTCTTCTCCGGAGGCCTCGCAGCCCGCCGTGAGCCCCGCGATCAGCAGGACCAGCCCCGCGAGCGTCAGGCGCCGCCGCGATGTCGTGGTGCTTCGCATGAATTCCTCCCCCGTTCGTTCCTTCGTGCCCCCCCAGGGTAGCCAAGTCCTCATCCGTCGACCACCACGCGATTCTTGCCTGCGCGCTTGGCTTCGAACAGGCGCTTGTCGGCGCGCGCCAGCAGGTCTTCGGGGCGCTCGATGTCGGCGGTGAGCCCGGCCACGCCCACGCTGACGGTGGCGTGGATGCGCTGGCGATCGAACTCGATGGTCTGGGAGTCGATGCGCTCCTTGATGATCTCGGCGAAGCGCTCCACCTCTTCGACGCGGGATTCGGGGATGACCACCACGAACTCGTCGCCGCCGTAGCGCCCCACCAGCTCTTCGCGGCGGATGCGGTCCTGGAAGGCCCGGGCCACCTGCTTCAGCACCAGATCGCCGGCCAGGTGCCCGTAGGTGTCGTTGATCTCCTTGAAGTTGTCGAGATCGACGAAGATCACGGACAGGTTGCGGCCGTGGCGGCGTGCGCGGCTGACCTCGCGGTCGAGGAACTCGAGCAGCGCGCGGCGGTTGTGCACGCCGGTCAGGCCGTCGAACACCATCATGCGGTAGATCTCTTCGAAGTACAGCGCCTCGAGCTGGTTTCCGGCCAGGTACTTGAAGATGGTGTCGCCCACCTGGATGTTGTCGCCGCTCGCGAGCAGGGCCTCGGTGACGGGCTGGTCGTTCACCCACGTGCCGTTGGTCGAGTCGAGGTCGACCACCACCCAGCCCGAGTCGCGGTGCTCGATCATGGCGTGCCGCCGCGACACCGCGTCGGAGCCGATGGGCACGTCGGCGTCGATGCCCCGGCCGATGAGCGTGGGCGAGTGCTCGAGCACCAGGCGCCGGCCCAGGCGCGCCCCGTAGATCTCGACCAGGCACTCGGCCGACTTGCGGCCTCGACCGGCGGCGATCTTCGCGGGCACCACGCGCGTGCGCTCGGTGGGCTTCGTAGGTACCATGCGGACCTCGTTCGAATGGGTCGTAGTATACCAAACCGGTTGACGCTGCGCACGGCCATCCTCTATCATCCCGCAGAACGCGCACGATCGGAGGCAAGCGCCATGGCTGACCACGAATCCCTGAACGCATTCCTTGGCAAGGGCAGCCACTTCGAGGGCAAGCTCACCTTCGAGGGCAAGGTCAAGATCGACGGCACGTTCGTCGGCGAGATCTTCTCGGGCGACGTGCTCGTGCTCGGCGAGGGCGCCGACGTCAAGGCCGAGATCGACGTGGGCACCGCCATCATCCAGGGCAAGCTCACGGGTAACGTGCGGGCCCAGTCGGCCATCGAGCTGAAGGCTCCCGGCGAGGTCCGCGGCAACATCGAGGCCCCGGCCATCCAGATCGACAAGGGC
This sequence comes from uncultured Myxococcales bacterium, assembly GCA_964494475.1. Classification (GTDB taxonomy): domain Bacteria; phylum Myxococcota_A; class UBA9042; order CAZBRS01; family CAZBRS01; genus CAZBRS01. Next base: position 40,085 of record CAZBRS010000035.1, read on the forward strand.
GTGTACTTCGAGGGCGCCTGCAAGATGACGAAGCCCACGGCCTCGGCCGCGCGTCCCGCGCCGGCTCCGATGCCCGTTCGCAGCGACCTGGGGGTCTGATCGGGCCGACCGACCCTCGGGGGCTCCTACTCCGCCCCTGCCGATACCCGGTGCAGAAGTCCGAGGGCCAGGTAATGGGCCGGCTCTTGACGACAGGTCTCGCCTTCGATGGCCTTCAGGTCTTCCCGCGCTGCGCCGTCCTGTTGTCGCGCGAGCTTCACCAGGGCGCGGGCCAGCAGCGCGCGGCAACGCAGGACCGAGCGGGGCTCGCCCAGGGCCGCGTAGGGTGACGCGACGAACGACGCTTCGTCGGCCAGCGCGTCGAGGCCATGATAGGAGGTCTCGAGGGCGAAGGTGACGAGCGCCCTCGGCCAGCCAGCCTGGCCGTCCGGGGCTTCCTTTGTCCTCGAAGCCCGTGCCGCCAGCGCGTCGAGGCCGGCCTTGGCCTCTTCGGCCTTCCCCGCGGTCCCCGCCAGCCGCCAGGCCCAGCCCAGCCGGCGCAGGATCGTGGAGTCGTCCATCCACCCTTCCTCGGTCCGGGCTTCTTCTTCGGCGTGGGCTTCTTCTTCGGCGTGGGCTTCCTGGTCAGCAAGGGCCTCGGCTTGTCTGACGGCGTGCGCCTCTTCCACGAGCAGGCCGAGCAGGACCTCCCGATCGGCGAGCCCGCCGCCCGCGGGGGCCGCGGCGCGCGACTCCAGGGCCGCCCGCGCGAGGTCGTCCTTCCCCGCGCCGAACGCCAGCAGCGCGCGGAGCGCCTCGCGTTCGGGCTCGACCGAGGGAACCAGGGAGGCGCGGTGCTCGAGCACCGCTCGCGCGTTGCCCTGTCCCCTGTCCCGCTCGGGGGAGGCGAGGTGCAAGCCGACCTCGGCGTCGACGACGGACCAGTCGTCCTCCACGTCGAACGCGGTCTCGGTCTTCGAGTCCGGGGGCCTGACGCGTGCCCTTCGAGCTCCCTCGCGGGCTTCGCGCAAGCCGTCCAGCGCCGGGCGGACGAGGCCGCTGTCGCCCAGGCTGGCCAGGCGAATCGCGATCTCGGCGTCCTTGAGCGCGTTCTCCAGGACGACCTCGGGATCGTCGGCGATACCTCGCGCTTTCTGCAGGAGAGAGGAAGCCCTCAGGACCAACGCTCGCGAGGTCGCGAGACCACTGGAGACCTGCGCGCATTCGAGCAGCTGCGGGCCAGCGCCGGGCGACAGTTCGAGCAACCGCTCCGCGACGTCCAGCCCGGCCTCGATCGTGTCGGGTGCGCGGCAGAGGGTATGGAAGAGCAACCGGGCCCAGTCTTCGGAGGAGGCCGGGCCCTCGAGGCCCTCGCGTTGGCATCGATCCCCAGAGGGGGCCGTGCAGCCCGCTTCGAGGCCCCTCCGGAGCGTCACCCCGGCCTCGTCGTGACGGCCCGCCGCCAAGGCGGCGCCGACCTGCGCTCCCGTGATACGCAGGATCACGTCGGCCGGCCACGCGGGGGAGATGGTCTGGCGGATTCCGCGAGGGCGGGGGCCGTCGTCGTTGTCCGAGGCGGCCCAATCGTCGAGGAGCGTCGGAGGCAGGGCCCGGCAGAGGGACCCCAGCCAGTCCCCCTCCGTCTCGTCGCGCCGCGCCAGGGCTCGGCGTGCCGCGGCGGCTCCTATCCTGGCGGCGTCTTCCCGGGACCCCCCAGGGGCCTCCTTCGTTCCGGCGCGATCCGCGAAGGCCCAACAGGCCCGTTCGTCCAATCGCCGCAGCAGATGTGCGACCTGCTGGTGGAACGTGTCCGGAACTGGGTCGCGGCGCGCCGGCGAGGCGGTCGCGGTCGCGCGGACCGCCTTCTGGAGGGCGAGGAGTCGACCTTCCCCGAGGTCGTCCCCGCCCCGCGGGGCCCCGCCTTCCGACGAGGACGTCAGGGCCGCGATCATCTCTTCGTAGCGGACGATCGCGTCGTTCTGCAGGGCCGGTCCGCGGGCGCCCTGCTGCCACGACGCTCGCCAGGCCGCCAGGGCCACCACGTCGAGGGCCCGACCGACCGGAGGCCCGCTCGCGGCGTGTCGGGCGGCGTGCTTCCCGATCAGGCGACGCGCCAGGTCGAGCACGGTCGGGAGGCCCGGCTCGGTCGAGATGGCGTCGAACAAGCTCTGGGGCAGCCAGCGAAGCTCGGTGGCCACGTCGTCCAACCCCAGGAATCGGCTACAGTCGCTCTCGTAGAGCGTTTCGATCGCGGCGACGACCTGCTCCGTCGCGCTCGTCGGGTCGGTGAGCGCTCGCGGCGGCAGTACGTCGCCTCCGTCTTTCCACACGTTTCCGGCTTCTCCGCTGTCGGCCACGTAGGCTCCGGGCTCCAGCGCGGGGTCGAGGCGAACTGCGATCAGGGGGACGACGACGCCCGTCCGACGCTCGGCCTCGCGGCGTACGAGGCGGCACGAGCCCTTCAGCGCGTCGTGGATGGTTCCCTTCGGATGCAGGAGGCGCCAGAGATCGGGGGCCAGGCGCAGCCGGACGCTGGCGGGGGGGGCCAGGACGTCGTCCTGCCCCTTGAAGAGCTCGTTCACGTCGGCCCCGGCTTCGTAGCGCGCGCGCGCCGTCGCGGACGGCCGCTCGAACCCGGGCAGGACCAGCGTGAACGGAACCAGGCTCGCCCGCGCCGGGCCCTTGCCGCCCCGCAACCGGGCCAGGATGGCCTCGCGCAAGCCCGCGACGTCCCCCAGGCGGTTCAGCTCGAACGCGACGTCGAGGGGACGTACCTTCCGCGCCCTGTCGACGAGCCACTCGACGGCGTAGGGGCTCACGAGCACCTCGGGGTGTTCGTCCAGGAGCCAGCGGACCAGGTTCTCCGCGTAGGCGCGCTCCCAGCTGACGACGGGGACGTCGGCCGCCGACCAGGCGGGGGTGAGGTGCCGCTCGATCAGGAGCCAGCGGTGGGTCGTTCCCTGGAGGATCGAGGTGTCGGGTTCGCTCCGAGCCCGCGCGAAGGCTTCGTCGGCCAGCTCTTGCAGGCCCTGCGGAGAGTCGTCCGAGACCGCCACGTAGCCTCGCGGCGGCGGTACGCGGCGTTCGACGCTGAGGCAGGGAGGGGCCTGCTCGCTCTCGCGGCTTCCCGGGCTCGGCTTCTCCGGGGGGCAGGTCTGCACCAGGAGGGTACCGGGCTTCAGGGTCCTGTCGATCGTGAGCTTCAGGTTGACGGGGATCGGGAGCCCCGTGCGGAACGTGGTCGCGCGCGCGGCCTCGTGCCACCCGGCGAGGAACTCGGGCATGCGCGCGCGCAGGTCGGTGCTGGCGCGGACGTGCAGCGGCCACGGCTGATCGTTGGGGACCGGCTTCAACGCCGCCTGGTTCGATCGCGGGATGTCGACGTCCTCGGGCAGGGCGTCCTCGACCTCCGTCAGGAACTTGCGCAGGGTCGCCCTCGCGTCGGCCACCGCCTTCGTGCGGGCGTCGTCGCGACCGGGATCCTCTTCGATCTTCAGCCAAAGATACCCGGCGACGTTCTCGATCAGCGCCAGCGCGCGCTGCGGGTCCTTGGCGTCGCGGATCGCCTGGACCTTGCCCAGCGTTCGCTTGTATTCGGCGTCGGCGTCGGCGCGCTCCCGGGCGCGCTGGGCGAACCACAGCAGGCCGAGGCCCACCAGCCCGGCGAGGCCGATGAGCACGACGAGGCCGATCAGGCGCCTGCGTTCCTGTTTCCTGACGAGCTCTTCGTGCTCCCGGCGACGCTCTTCGGCGGCCACCTGCTGCCGTTCGCGCTCGTCGTACTCGTCGAGCAGCCGCTGCACGCGGCGGGCGAGCACGCGCGTGAAGGCGTCGTGGACCAGCTCGACCACCTGGCCCTGACCCGTGGTTCGGGCGCGCAGCACGTCGGCGTGCACCAGGCGGTCGATCACGCGTGCCGTGGCGTCGGGCGCGAGCCGGGCCACGCGCGCCACGTGGTCGGTGGACAGGGCGATCTTGCGGCCCGTGGGCGGCGCCAGCACCTGCAGCACGTGGGCCGTGTGCCGGCGTTGCTCATCGTCGAGCGCGGCCAGCAGGTCGGCGAAGAAGCGGTCGAGGATGCCCTCGACGCCCGAGGTCTGGCCCGGAGAGCGGAAGCGCTCGTACTCGGCCAGTGTGACCACGCGGTCGCCATCGGGGCGCTCGGTCTCCCAAAGGGCCCGACACGTGATCTGCAGCACCGGCAGGTCGATGGGCAACTCGTCCGGAGAGCGGAGCGCGAGCGCGGGGTCGTCGGGGGCGACGGAGCCATCGGCGGCGCGGGGAACCTCGGCGTCGTCGCGCTTCGCGAGGTCACTGAGCAGCTGCACCACGAGCGCGGACTCCAGCGCGCCACCGGCGCACTGGGCGGGCCGCTCGAGCGCCTCGCGGGCGGCCTTGCCGCAGAGGGGGGCCAACCGGAAGCGGCCGGCCGTGCCGAGCGGGAGCAGGTCTTTGAGGTCGTCGAGGTGGGCCAGGAACTCTTCGCGCAGGGAGAGCACGATCGAGACGTCGAGGTCGCTGCGGACGACCGCGCCGATCTCGGCGGCCAGGTGCCGCAGCGTCTGGTGGTCGCGGCGGTCGAGGGCCTCCTCGAACTGGTCGAGCACCAGCACCAGCGGCCTCTCGAGCACCGCCTGCGCCGCCTCGAGCGCGCGCTTCAGCCTCGTGGCGCGGCGGGGGCGCCCGTCGTCGGCGCGGGGCTCCTCGGCGGGCGTGACGGGGGGCGCGGGCCAGGCGCAGACGGCCGCCACCAGCGCCCGCACGGGGCGGGCCTCGCTCCAGCGGTCGTAGCGCAGCACGGCCAGCCCCTCGGCCTCGATGTCGGGCAGCACGCGCGCCTCGAGCAGCGAGGTCTTGCCCACGCCCGACGGGGCGAAGAGCACCGTCAGGCGGTTGGCCAGGATCGCGGCGGCCAGCAGTTGGGCGTCGTCGTCGCGGCCGAAGAAGAGATCGCGCTCGTGGCGCTGGAACGGGCGCAGGCCCACGTAGGGGTTGCGGTCGCCCGGCGTGCTCGTGACCCCGGGGCTCATGGGACCGCCCCGCCGACCGCTTCGGCGAGCAGGCGCCCGAAGTTGTCGGGATCGAGCCGGATCGTCTGCGCCTTCAGGGCGTTCCACCAACCTTCCTCGTACGGCGAGGCGTTCAGGCGCACCGTGTAGTCCTTGCCGCCCTGCACCTTCAGGAAGGTCTGCACCAGCCGGTAGTGCCACAGATCGGCCTGGTAGCCGAGGTAGAGGATCTGCTTGCTGCGCAGGCGGGCGGCCAGCACGTTGGGCATGCTCGCGCGCTGGCGCTGGGCTCCTCCGACGAAGTCGACGTGGTCGCTCTCGGTGGCGACCACCGTGTCGACGCCGTCCCACGCGCAGGGCGAGGAGGGGTCCTGCTCGAGCCACGCGTTGAGGTGAGGCGAGCCCAGGGGCTTGTAGACGACCACCTGCCAGGCCGGATTCAGGAGCAGCTTGTCGGGCGGGCAGATCGTGGCCGCGCAAGTCGCCGGTCCCCGCTGCCACGTGACGACCTGCCCCTGCCAGGCCGTGCCCTCGGAGTGCAGCACGTGCGCGACCACGGCCAGCTCCAGGCCCCCCCGCAGCAGGGCCTGCTCGACCACGTCGTCGTAGCTGGTCGAGATCACGAACAGGGGCGGTCGCCCGGCCTCGCCGGCGCCGCCCGCGGTGCCGGCCTTCACGCCCCGGGCGTAGGCGACGAGGGCCTCGCAGAGCGGCGGCGCGACCGTACGCGCTGCGCCCGCCTCGAGGATCTCGTGGAGCGTGCGCAGCAGCTCGGGGCGGTCTTCGCGCCCGAGGTACTCGGCCGCCGCCGGCAGGTCGCAGTCGCCGAGGGACTCCAGCCCCCCGCGCGCCAGCAGGGCCCGGGCGATGGCCGTGTTCGAGAGGGGCCCGTCACCGAAGAGGCCCGGGCCGAGCAAGGGCACGATGCGGCCCTCCGAGAAGCGCCTCGACAGGATGGGCAATTCGTCGACCTGGACGCGCGCGGCGCGCACCGAGCCCGGGACGGTGGCGGCGCTCCGCACCAGCTCGACCGCGCCCGTGCCCACCTTGTACTGGATGAGCTGGGGCGTCTGGCCGGGATCGTCGGTCGTCACGCCCTGGTGCACGTGGGCGTAGAGCTCCTCGAGGGTCACGATGCCGTCGCCGTCCTGGTCGGCGCGGCCGTCGGCCAGGCCGTGGAGCCACCACTTGGTGAAGAGGCTGTGGGCGTCGCCCGACAGCTCGTTGCTGAGCTCGAAGGCCGAGGACGAGGTGATCACGTATTTGCCGCGGCCGGCGTTCAGGACGGCGGCCACGGTCTGGTCGGCGGTCTTGACCGCGTTCACGGCTCCGCCCGCGTAGCAGCAGTCGAGCACCAGCACGATCTGGCCGGCCGGCGAGGCCTCCATCACCTCGCCCAGCCACTTGACGTCGAGGCCCGTGGCGAAGAGGTTGGTCGTGCGCGTGTCGGCGGCGCAGAGGTACAGGCGCGTCTGGTGCCCGAGCGTTCCGTGCCCCGAAAAATAGAGCAGCGCGAGGTCACCTTCGCTCCGATCGAGGAGCAGCGTGGTGATGGCCTCTTCGATCTGGGCCTTGCCGGGATCGGAAAGGGTGCGCACGCCGCCGAAGGAGCAGAACCGCTCGAGCGACCGCGCGACGGCCTCGGCGTCGGCCACGGGCGTGCGCAGCGCGGGCAGCGCCGGATCCAGGCCGTAGCCCGATACGCCGATGGCCAGCGCGTGCCGGCCTGCCTCTCTTGCCATGTCAGGGCTTGGGCTCGACGCCCGGCGCCGGCGCGCGGCCGATTCCCGCCAACTCGGCCAGCTTGAGCGCGAAGTCGCGGTCGGCCTGGCTGGCGTGGCCCGCGTCGATGGACACGGCCCGGCCGGTGCCGTCCGAGAAGTTGACCTTCAGGGGGGTCTTGCGGTTCTTGCTGCGGACCCACGCCATGAGCACGTTGGCGATGGCCGTGGCGCCCCCCGCCGTCAGGAAGGTCGCGGCCAGCGTGAACCAGTCGCCCTTCTTGCCCTCGGCGCCCTCGCCGGAGTGCGCCAGCTCGGCCTTGAACGCGCCCTGCCCCGAGCGCTGCAGGAACTGCGCGAGCTCGAGGGTCAGGGCGCGCGACTCCTCGGGGCTGGCGCCCTCGAGCTCGATGGTCAGCGGCGCGGGGCGTTCCGTCGTCATCGTCGGGCTCCTTGGGATTGTTCGAGCGAGTTCATTTTTGTCGAGCCGCGGCGTCTTTGCAAGCAGCTTGATCCGAGCTACTCGGCCGTCCGGGCGGACGGATCGACCGGGTGCTCCCGGCAAGTCCCCGCGCACGTGGCGCCGCAGGGCGTCGAGGGAGCGGCCACGGTGAATCCCACGCGGCCGAGGTAGCGCTCGTGGGTGCGATCACCGCCTCGGGCCAGGACGCGGCGGACGCCTTCGGCGCGCCAGCGCGGGACGAGCACCCCGAAGGCGTAGCGTCCGGTGCGCAGATCGCGATAGGCCGGGATGGCGTAGTCGAGCAGCACGCACACGGCGTCGGGGGTCGGGCGCTTCCAGACCAGCAAGCCCACGGGCAAGAGGTCGCGGAGCACGAAGACCACCTCGGCGTCCGGGTGCGCCGCCAGGTCGAAGCCGGGGGCTACGCGCGCGAGGCCCCCGCGGTGAAAGTCGAGGAAGCGCGCAAGGAACTCGGTACGCGCGACCCCGAGGTCGAGCAGGTCGAAGGCCTCGCGGCGCGAGAGCAGGCGCACGATCTGTACGGCCTGGATCATCAGGATCAGGCCGTTCGTCACGATCACCGGCGGAGCGCCGAGCGTCCACCCGTAGAGCGCGAACAGCGCCGCGCCCGCCGCGTTCACGAGGCGCAGCCGGAGCACCGAGCTCATGAGGAACGACGCCGCCACCAGGGCCGACGCCGCATAGCCGAAGGCCTCGCCGAGGGTCATGGTCGAGCTTCGAGTCGGTCGCGCCGACGATCGGTGATGGGGGTCGACATGCCGTCAGGATGCGAGAACGCGCGGCGCGCGTCAAGAGCCGCCAGGGGACCGCGCCGGTCGGCGCGTCGCCAGTTTCCGCTGTCAATCCGGGCGCGATCCTCGTACCCTCCGTCCAGGTTTTCGTGTCCCCCGTGCTCCCCCACAGGAGGTACCCCCCTCGTGAGAAGGGCTTCGACCAAGGCGGCCCGGTCCGCGCAAAAGACGGTGCTCATGTCCAGTGTCTGTCAGCCGTTCGGCGAGCGCTTCGGGGACGGCTTCGGCGTGTCCTACGAGGGCACGCACCAGATCTTCTGGGCCCAGGGCATCTTCCGCCCGCGCGCCGTCACCAACCAGTGGGGCATCGACTTCATCGCCGAGAACCTGCTGGCGCCGACCGTCACGCTGCACTACCCGACCATGGCCCGGTTCATCGCCGAGGTGAAGAAGGGCTACGACTACGTGGGCATCGCCTTCGTGGCGCCCACGCTGCACAAGGTCGGCGCCATGGTGGAGGCCGTGCGCAAGTACGCACCGAACTCGAAGGTCGTGCTGGGCGGCTATGGCACGGCCGTGGGAGCCCAGTTGGCCCCGCTCGGCGCCGATCACATCTGCCAGGGCGAGGGCGTGGCCTTCATGCGCGAGCTGCTGGGCGAGCCCCTCGACCGGCCCCTCAAGCAGCCGCTCATCACCCAGACGGCCTCGCTGTTCTCGGTGCCCATGGGCGGGCGCACCGGCTACGTCTTCGCCGGGCTCGGGTGCCCGAACGGCTGCGACTTCTGCGCCACGTCGCACTACTTCAAGAAGAAGCACATCCCGCTCCTGCCCGACGGCCCCTCGATCCTGAAGGCCATCCAGGATCTGCGCGTGCACCACCCCGACATGGTCGAGTTCTGGATCAACGACGAGGACTTCCTCCTGAACCAGGAGCGCGGGCGCGGCTTCCTCGAGGCCGTGCGCGCGTCCGATCTGCCGCCGCTCTCGCTCAGCATCTTCTCGAGCGTGAAGGCCCTGTCGCAGTACACGGCCGCCGAGTTGGTCGAGATGGGCGTCGACTGGGTGTGGATCGGCTTCGAGGGCAAGCGCGCCGGCTACGAGAAGCAGCAGGGCCGCTCGTACCGCGAGCTGTTCGCCGACTTGAGCGCCCACGGCATCAGCGTGCAGGCCTCGATGATCATCGGCTTCGACTACCAGACGCCCGCGATCATCCGTCAGGAGTTCGAGGAGCTGCTGGCCCTGAAGCCCACCATGTGCCAGTTCCTCATCTACGGGCCCTCGCCAGGCACGCCGCTGCACACGCGCATGCTGGCCGAGGGGCGCCTGCTGCCCGAGGTCTTCGACGATTACCACCTGGCCGACGGCTTCACGCTCGGCTTCACGCACCCGCACATCAGCGCCGACGAGATGTCCGAGATCCAGCGCGACCTCTACCGCGAGGAGTACCGCCGGCTGGGGCCGTCGGTCTTCCGCGTCGCCGAGACCTGGCTGAACGGCCACGTCACGCTGCGCGGGCACGCCGCGCCCCGCGCCCGCGCCAAGTCCGTGCAGTTCGGCGTCGGGTCCCACCGCGCCATGAGCATCGTCCCGGCCAGCAAGGCGTGGCTGTCGGCGCCCATCGCGCGCGACATGGATCGCCTGCAGGCGCGGCTGCTGCACGAGACCGGCCCCATGACCGCCAAGGAGCGGCTGATCGCCCGGGCGGTGCCCGCGCTGATGCGCTACACCGACCTCGCCATGCGCTTCGAGGTCGGCCAGCAGCCCACCTTCACGCGCCGCACCTTCCGGGTGGCCGCTCGGCCGGCGTCCCTGCCCGTGCGCGCGCTGAAGAAGGGCCTGGGCCGCCTGCCGTTCGCCCTGCGCAAGGCCGTCAGCCTGGGCGTCGACAGCCTGTCGGGGCCGCTGAACGTCGAGTAGCGAGGAAGAGCGCCGAAGCGCGCTGGGCAGGCGTACGGGCTACCGGGGCTCGCCGACCAGCGTGAAGGTCGAGGCGTCGGCGTAGCCGCGCACCATCGCGTGCACGATCGCGGGCGTGGTCAGCGCGACCTCGCACACCTCGTCGGAGCCCGAGCGGTAAGGTCGGCAGTCGTACAGCGTCTCGGAGGGCGCCTCGCCCACGCGCACGTACAGGTCGGCGTCGCCGTCGCCGGTGAGCTCGAAGGCGTACGTCCCCACGGGCAACAGGGGCGTCTCGTAGCGCTTCTCCTCGTCGGCGGCCACCGCGCCGGCCTCGCTGAGGCCGGCCCAGGCCACGGGCGTCTCGCCGCCGGGGGTGTCGGTCCCGTCGTAGCCGGGGTGGTACAGGTTGTCCTGCTCGCCCGTCACGAGCACGATCTGGTGCGAGTCGATGCTCTTGAACATGAGCTCGTAGGTCTTCGGCGCCTGGGTAGACAGCAGGCCGTTGATCAGCGCCATGGTGGCCTCGGAGTCGGAGGCGAAGTACGCCGGCATGGCGTTCACCACGAAGTCGAGGTAGCGCGTGCCCTCGGGGTCGTCGGGGTTCAGCACGGCGCGGGTCTCGGCCAGCGAGCCGTCGACGTAGGCGAACGTGTCGCAGCCGTTCATGAACACGATCACGTACTGGGCCGCGACCCACTTGCCCTTCTTCGCCAGGGCCCGCACGTTCTGACCGAGCCCCGCGTGGCCGTTGTAGGCGATCAGGTCGGCCCGCGTCGACAGGTCTTCGTACCGGTCGTAGAACGAGGAGGTCGCGCCCGCCACGTTGTCGACGAGCAGCGCGTTCACCTGCACCGGGCGGCCGTCGGGCAGCGTGGCGCGCAGCTCGATGTCGGGGGTGCCCACCCCCGGCGACGAGGGGACCGCCTCGGGCGTGGTCTGCAGGCCGTTCGACGCGAGGCGCTGGCGGACGGCGCTCACGAACTCGTCGTAGGCCGCGATGCCGGCGTCGCCGGCGGTGGTCGCGCCGTCTTCGTACTTTCCGAACACGGCCACCACGCGCAGCGCCTCGTCCTCCCACACCTTGTGGTACTCGGGGTACTTGCCGGTGGTGTTGACCGCGCTGACCGTCACGGTCACCTCGAGCTTCACCACGTCGGCGTCGGCCAGCGCGCAGCCGCTGCGCGTCGGGCGGTAGTAGTACCACATGCTGCCCGCGTCGACGTCGTGGGCGCCGGCCTCGATGCACGCGCCCTTGTACTTGGCGGTGAACGCCTGCTGGCCCGCGTAGCTGACGTCGAGGGGCAACGTCAGCGTGTAGCGGGTCGGCAGGTCGGTCTTGCTGCCCCAGGCCACCGGCATGCGGGCGCGGTAGGTCACGCGGGTCTTGCCGCCGGGCTCGGCCGCGGTCGCCACGTCGGTCAGCACCAGGCGATCGAGGCGGCCCACCGATGTGTCGCCGTTCAGGTGGCCGATGGTGTAGAGGAGCTGATCCTGCACCACGCGGCGGGTGTCCCAGGCCGCGTCGGTCAGCAGCGCGCCGGCGAACTCGAAGTCGAGCACCGTGGCCAGGGCGCTGGCGTCTTCCTTGCCGCCGAGTCCGCCGCCCTTCACGTAGTCGCCGGGCGCGAGGCCCTCGGCCGACGAGCCGTCGGTGCAGCCCGCGCCGAGCGCGACCAGGGCGAACAGGAGCCCCCGCAGCGTGTTCGAAAAACCAAGGTTCGACATTGGCATTCCCTCTCTTTCGGCGCGGCGCATGCTAGAGGCGTCGGCGCGCCGAGTCAAGTCCGGCGGTCCGGTTTCGGTGCCACGCGCCCGGCGAATCCTGTAGGGTACGCCGGTACGGACCGGTCTCGGGACGAGGCGTGTCACAACGAACCCGGGTGTTCCTGGTGCTGGGCTTCGGCATCCTGGCCGCCAGCCAGTCCGGCAACCTGGTGCGGCTGGGCGGGGCCACGCACCCGGTGGCCATCGTCGCCTGGCGCTTGGCCATCGCGTCGGCGCTGCTGTCGCCCCTGGCGGGCGCGCGGTTGGCCTCGCTCGGGCGCCTGTCGGCCCGCCAGGCGGGGCTGCTGCTGCTGGCCAGCCTGGCGCTGGCCGGCCACCTCGTCACCTGGGTGGCCGCCGTGCAGCACACGACCGTGGCCAACGCCGCGATCTTCTTCGCCGTGAACCCCGTGCTCACGGCGGTGGGCGGCGCGTGGCTCTTCGGCGAGCGCCTGACCCGGCGCTTCTGGCTGTCGGCGGGCCTGGGGCTCGTCGGCGTGGCCGTGCTCGGCTGGGGCGACCTGGACGCGGGGCCCGAGGCGCTCACCGGCGACGGGCTCGCGCTGATCTGCTCGGTCTTCTTCACGCTGTACTTCCTGGCCGGCAAGTCGCTGCGATCCGTGCTCGACAACCGCGCGTACGTGACCGCCCTCTACGGGCTCGCGTCGCTAGCGTCCTTCGTCGTGCTGCTCGCGATCGGCCTGCCCTTCGCGACGTACTCCGCGGCGGCGTGGCTGTGCTTCGGCCTGATGGCGCTGGTGCCGACCGTGCTCGGCCACACGGGCCTGAACTACGCCCTCAAGTACCTGGACGCGGGCCGCGTGTCGCTGGCCACGCTGGCCGAGCCGGCGCTCGCCGGCACCGTGGCCTGGATGGCCTGGGGAGAGCCGCTCACGCTGCAGTCGTTGGCGGGCTACGCGGTGATCGCGGCCGCCGTGGTGCTGCTGGTCACCGAGCGGCGGGCGGCCGAACTCGAGGCCTGAGGCGTGACTCCGGCCCCCGTCAGCCCTTCATGCGGTAGCCGACGCCCGATTCGGTGAGCAGCAGCGCCGGGCGGTTGGGATCGGCCTCGATCTTGCGACGCAGCTGCGCCATGAAGACGCGCAGGTAGTGGACCTCGTCGACCGAGCCGGGCCCCCAGACCTCCTTGAGGATCTGGCGATGAGTCAGGACCTTGCCGGCGTTTCGGGCCAGCATCACCAGCAGGCGGAACTCGAGGGGCGTGAGGCGCACGTCGCGCCCCTCGATGGTCACCTCGCGACGCGCCTGGTCGATGCGCAGCGCCCCCACCGCGAGCACCATGTCCGGGACCTCGGCCGCGCCGAGCGCTGCGTGGCGCAAGGCCACGCGGATGCGCGCCAGCAGCTCGCCGACCCCGAAGGGCTTGGTCAGGTAGTCGTCGGCGCCCGCGTCGAGGGCGGCCACCTTGTCGTCCTCGCGCCCCCTGGCCGAGATCACGATGACGGGCACGCGGCTCCACTCGCGCAGCCGGCGCACCACGTCGAGCCCGTCGCCGTCGGGCAGGCCGAGATCCAGCAGGATCACCTCGGGGTTGTGCGTGGTCGCGGCCACCAGGGCCTCGCGGGCGGTCTCGGCCTCGATGACGCGCAGGTCCTGGACCGTGAGGGCGGTGCGCAGGAAGCGGCGCAGCGAGAGCTCGTCTTCGACCACCAGCACCAGGGGAAGGGGCTCGGTCACGGTCGGAGCTCCTCGTCGACGGTGGGCTCGCCCTCCCGGGGAGGATGCGCTCGCGGGCGCGCCTCGTCCAGGGGCAGGCGGATCAGGAAGCACGCGCCGCCGCCCGGGCGGTTCGACGCGGTGATGGTCCCGCCGTGGGCCTCGACCACCCCGCGGCAGATGGCCAGCCCGAGCCCGGCGCCGCCGGCTCGCGCGCCGGGGCCGCGGTAGAACTTCTCGAACACGCGCGCCTCATCGCCCGGGGGCACGCCGGGGCCGCCGTCGGCGACCTCTATCGCGAGCGCGCCCCCGACCTCGCGCGCGGCCACCGAGATGCCCGAGGCAGCTCCCGCGTAGGCCAGCGCGTTCTCCAGCAGGTTCACGAAAGCGTGCTCGAAGAGCACGGGATCGAGCGCGACCAGCGGCAACCCCTCGGGCAGGTCGACCCGGATCTCGGCCGCGCCGGGTCGTCCGGTGAGCAGGGCCAGGGCCGACCCGATCACCTCCTCCAGGGGCAGCCAGTCGCGTCGCAGCCGCACGTCGCCGGTCTCCAGGCGGACCACGTCGAGGATGTTGCCCACCAGCCGCTCGAGCCGCTCGGCTTCGTCGCAGATGGTGGCCAGCAGCTCGGCGCGCTGCGCGGGGTCGAGGCGGCCCGCGTCGTCGCGGAGCGTGGTGCCTGCGCCGGTGATGGTGGCCAGGGGTGTGCGCAGATCGTGGGAGACCGCGCTGAGCAGGGAGCTGCGGATCTCCTCGGTGTGCGCCCGCACGGCCGCCGCGCGGGCTTCTTCGGCCAACCGCAGGCGCTCGAGGGGCAACGTCGACTGGCGCACGAAGGCTTCGAGGAAGCCGCGGTGCTCGGGGCCGAGCAAATCGCCGGAGGCGGCGCGTACGGTCAGCACGCCCTCGACGCGTGGCCCGCCCTGGAGCGGGATGCACTGCACCGGGGCGCCCGCCAGCGTATCGGTGCCGGGCCCGGCCGGCCGGCCGTGCTCGAAGGCCCAGCGGGCCACCGCCACCTCGGCGTCGTCGAGACCGCCGCCCATCGGGAAGGCCCCCGCCTCCTGCAGGTCGCCGCTGGCGTCCGGCAGCAGCACCGCGGCCCGGCCCCCGAACACGGGCGCCGCGTGGCGCGCGATGACGGCGGCGGCCTGCCCGGCGTCGGTGGCGGCGGCCACCTCGCGGGTCAGGGCGTAGAGCGACGCCGTGCGCTTCTCGCGGTGCCGCGCTGCTTGCTCCTGGCGCCGCAGGCGTCCGGTCAAGCTGCTGATGACCAACCCCACGCCGAACATGGTGGCGAAGGTGAGCACGTGGCGCAGGTTCTCGACGCTGAAGGTGTAGAACGGCGGTACGAAGAAGAAATCGTAGGAGCCCACGGACAACGCGGCGGCCACGAGCGACGACGCGCGGTCGTGGCGGTAGGCCACCAGCATGATCGCGAGCAGGTACAACGCCACGACGTCGGCCTGGGCGCCGACGCTGCGGGTGAGGGCCCCGAGCCCGGTGGCGGCGGCGACCCACGCCGCGCCGAACAGCATGCCGCGGGTATCGAGCGCTCGCCGGGCCTGCTGCGCGCGCGCCACCGAGGACGAGGGGGAGGCGTCGCCGGGGATGAAGTGGACCTCGATGGCGCCGCTTCCCCTCACGAGGTCGGTGACGAGGGAGCCCTTCAGGAGATCGCGCCAGCGCGAGTGCGTGGGCTTGCCGACCACCAATCGCGTGACGTTCTGCTCGCGGGCGTACCGCAGCACCTCGTCCGCGACGCGTGCGCCCGAGAGCCGCACGACCTGGGCCCCCAGGGACTCGGCCAGGCGCAGGTGGGCCTTCAGGCGTTCGCGGTCGAGGGGGGTCATGGGGTAGGCGTCGCCGGCGTCGACCCACGCGGCGACCCAGGGCGCGCGCAGCCCGGCCGCCATGCGGCAGGCTCCCCGCAGCAGGTGCGCCGACGAGGGGCTGGGCCCTACGCAGACCAGCAGGCGCTCGCCAGCGGGCCAGGGCACCTGGATGTCGTGCTCGCGGCGCCAGGCGCTCACGTCGAGGTCGACGCGCTCGGCGGTTCGTCGCAGCGCCAGCTCGCGAAGGGCCAGCAGGTTCCCGCGCCGGAAGAAGTTCTGGACCGCGGCCCGGGCCGCGTCGGGCACGTACACCTTGCCCGCCTGCAGCCGCAGGAGCAGCTCTTCGGGCGGCAGGTCGATGATCTCGATCTCGTCGGCGCGGGCCAGGATCGAGTCGGGCACCGTCTCGCGCACCCGCACGCCCGTGATCTGGGCCACCACGTCGTTCAGGCTCTCGACGTGCTGGATGTTCAGGGTGGTGTGGACGTCGATGCCGGCGTCGAGCAGCTCGATCACGTCCTGCCAGCGCTTGGGGTGACGGCTCCCCGGCGCGTTGGTGTGCGCCAGTTCGTCGACCAGCAACACGCGGGGATGCCGCGCCAGCGCGCGATCGAGGTCCAGCTCGAGCAGGTGGGCGCCGCGGTAGACGAGCGTCTGGCGGGGGAGCACGTCCAACCCCTGGAGAAGCGCCTCGGTCTCG
This sequence comes from uncultured Myxococcales bacterium, assembly GCA_964494475.1. Lineage (GTDB taxonomy): Bacteria > Myxococcota_A > UBA9042 > CAZBRS01 > CAZBRS01 > CAZBRS01. Next base: position 55,884 of record CAZBRS010000035.1, read on the forward strand.
GCGCGCCCGTGCGTCTCGACGCAGGCCGCCGCCAGATCGACGCCGGTCGCGACCAGCCGCTGTGCGGACTCGAGCATCGTGAACGTCTTGCCGACTCCGGGCGCGTAGCCGAGGAAGATCTTCAACGTGGCGCGAGCGCGGCGTGCTTCTTCGGCCTGCACGCGCCGGAGCAGGGCGTCCGGATCGGGGCGGCGGTCGTCGTTCATGGCGTCGAGTCTACTCCTGCGAGGCCGCCAGGGCGAGGTTCAGCCGCAGCACGTTCACGCGCGGCTCCCCGAAGATGCCGAGCCACCGCTCCTCGCGGGCGGCCTCGACCAGGGCCCTCACGCGCGCTTCGGACAGGCCGCGCGCCTTGGCGACGCGCCCCACCTGGTACAACGCGGTCGCCGGTGACACGTGCGGGTCGAGCCCGCTGCCCGACGCCGTGACCAGGTCGACGGGGATGGCCGTGGCGTTCCCGGGCTCCGCCGCTCGCAACGCGTCGACGCGCGCCTTGACCGCGTCGGCGAGCGCCGGGTTCAGGGGCCCCAGGTTCGAACCGGTCGACGCCGCGCCGTTGTACGGGTGCGGAGCGGTCGCCGAAGGTCGGCTCCAGAAGAAGCGGGGGTCGTCGAAGGGCTGCCCGATGAGCTCGGAGCCCGCGACGCGGTCGCCCATGGTGATCAGGCTGCCGTTCGCGCGGGCGGGCAGGAAGCCCTGGGCGACGCCCGTCACGGCCAGGGGATAGAGCATGCCCGTCAGCACGGTGAACAGGCCGAGGAGGACCAGCGCGGGACGCACGAGACGGAGCATGAAGGCCTCCAACGTCACCGCTCAGCCGAGGCCGAGCGGCGTGAGCATCAGGTCGATGAGCTTGATGAACGGGAAGGGCAGCACCACCCCGCCGAGCCCGTAGATCAGAACGTTCCGGCGCAGCAGCGCGGTCGCCGGCGAGGGGCGGTAGCGCACGCCGCGGAGCGCGAGGGGCACCAGCGCCACGATGATCAGGGCGTTGAAGATCACGGCCGACAACACCGCGGTGGCGGGTGAGTGGAGCCCCATCACGTTCAGCGCCCCGAGCGCCGGGCAGGTGCCGACGAAGGCGGCCGGCAGGATGGCGAAGTACTTCGAGACGTCGTTCGCGATGCTGAACGTGGTCAGCGCTCCGCGGGTCATGAGCATCTGCTTGCCGATCTCGACGATCGACAGGAGCTTCGTGGGGTTCGAGTCGAGGTCGACCATGTTGCCGGCTTCCTTGGCCGCCTGGGTGCCGGAGTTCATGGCCACCGCCACGTCGGCCTGGGCCAGCGCGGGCGCGTCGTTGGTGCCATCGCCGGTCATGGCCACCAGGTGCCCCTTGGCCTGCAGGTCGCGGATCATGGCCAGCTTGGCCTCGGGCGTGGCCTCGGCCAGGAAGTCGTCGACGCCGGCTTCGGCCGCGATGGCCGCCGCTGTCGCGGGGTTGTCGCCGGTGATCATGACGGTGCGAATTCCCGCGCGGCGCAGGTCGGCGAAGCGCTCGCGGATGCCGCCCTTGACGATGTCCTTCAAGAGCACGACCCCCAGCACGCGCGCGCCGTCCGCCACGACCAACGGTGTGGCCCCCTGGCCCGAGATGTCGGCCACGGCGCGCCGGATCTCGGCCGGCAGGCTGCCCCCCTGCTGCCCGACGAAGCGCGCGATCGCGTCGGTGGCGCCCTTGCGGACGTGCCGGCCGTCGACCTCGACGCCGCTCATGCGGGTCTGTGCGGTGAAGGGCACGAAGGTGGCCCCCAGGCTCCCCAGGTCGCGACCGCGCAGGCCGAAGCGCTCCTTGGCGAGCACGACGATGCTGCGGCCCTCGGGGGTTTCATCGGCCAGGGAGGCGAGCTGCGCGGCGTCGGCCAGCGCCTGCTCGGTCACGCCGGGGGCGGGCACGAAGGTCGTGGCCTGGCGGTTCCCGAGCGTGATCGTGCCGGTCTTGTCGAGCAGCAGCACGTCGACGTCGCCCGCCGCTTCGACGGCCCGCCCCGATGTGGCGATTACGTTGGCCTGCACCAGGCGGTCCATGCCGGCGATGCCGATGGCCGACAGCAGGCCGCCGATGGTCGTGGGGATCAGGCACACGAGCAGCGCCACCAGCACCGTCAGGCTGATGGGGCTGCCCTGACCCGACGAGGCGACCGCGTAGGTGGAGAAGGGGAGCAGCGTGGCCGTGGCCAGCAGGAAGATGAGCGTGAGCCCGGCCAGCAGGATGTCGAGCGCGATCTCGTTGGGCGTCTTCTGCCGCCGGGCGCCCTCGACCATGCCGATCATGCGATCGAGGAAGGTCTCGCCCGGGTTCGCCGTGATGCGCACGATCAGCCAGTCGGAGAGCACGCGCGTGCCGCCCGTCACCGAACTGCGGTCACCGCCGCTCTCGCGGATGACCGGGGCGCTCTCGCCCGTGATGGCGCTCTCGTCCACCGAGGCCACGCCTTGCACGACCTCGCCGTCGCCCGGGAGGAGTTGCCCGGCCTCGACCAGCACCAGGTCACCCCGGCGCAGGCGCGCCGAGGGCACCTCCTCGAAGGCGGCGTCGACCCGGGGTTCGGCCAGCTTCCGGGAGAGCACGTCCTTGCGCGCCTTTCGCAAGGCATCGGCCTGCGCCTTGCCCCGCCCCTCGGCCATGGCCTCGGCGAAGTTGGCGAACAGCACGGTGAGCCACAGCCACGCCGAGATGGCCAGCGTGAAGGCCGGGGAGGCGTCGGCGTGCCCTCCGAAGAGCGCCTGCAGTCCTAGCCAGGTCGTGAAGACCGAGCCCGCCTCGACCACGAACATGACGGGGTTCCGGAGCATGAGCCGCGGGTGGAGCTTGCGGATCGCGTCGACGGCGGCCCGGCGGACGATGGGCTGGTGGAAGAGCGGCCGGGGTTCGGCTTGCGAGGTCATGGAGCGCCTTCCTTTCAGCGCAGCGCGAGCATCAGGTGTTCGACGACGGGCCCGAGCGCCAGCGCCGGCACGAAGGTGAGCGCGCCCACCAGCAGGATGGAGCCGAGGAGCAGCGCCACGAAGAGCGGCGTGTGGGTGGGCAGCGTCCCCGCGCTGGGGGCCACGAATCTCTTCCGCGCCAGCGACCCGGCCAGGGCCAGCACGGGCACGATCAGCGCGTAGCGCCCCAGCAGCATGGCCACGGCGATGCCGAGGGCGTAGAACGGGCCGCTCGCGGTCAGGCCGCCGAAGGCCGAGCCGTTGTTGGCAGCGCCCGACGTGAAGGCGTAGAGGATCTCGCTGAAGCCGTGCGCGCCGGGGTTCCCGAGGGACGCCGTGCCTGCGGGCAGCACGCAGGCCAGGGCCGTGCCGACCAGGATGACGGCCGCCGGGATCAGGATGACGAGCGCCACCATCTTCATCTCGCGGGCCTCGACCTTCTTGCCCAGGTATTCGGGCGTGCGCCCGACCATCAATCCGGCGATGAACACGGCCAGCAGGGCGTAGACGAGCATGCCGTACAGTCCGGAGCCCACGCCGCCGAACACGATCTCGCCGAACTGCATGAGCAGGATGGGCACGAAGCCGCCGAGGGGCGTGAAGCTGTCGTGCATGGCGTTCACCGAGCCGTTGGAGGCCGCCGTGGTCGCCCCGGCCCAGATCGCGCTGCTCACGATGCCGAAGCGGGCCTCCTTGCCCTCCTCGTTGCCCCCGGGCTGGAGCGCGCTCGCTGCCTGGTCGACCCCCAGGGCGGCGAGGCGCGGGTTCCCGGCCTGCTCGGCGGAGGTCGCGAGCCCCACCAGGGGCACGAGCAGCAGCAGCATGGCCGCGAGCAGCGCCCAGCCCTGGCGCCGATCGCGCACCATGGCCCCGAAGGTGAAGCACAAACCGGCCGGGATCAGCAGGATGGCCAGCATCTCGAGGAGGTTCGAGAGGGGCGTGGGGGTCTCGAAGGGGTGCGCGGAGTTCGCGTTGAAGAAGCCGCCACCGTTGGTGCCGAGCTGCTTGATGGCGACCTGCGACGCGGCCGGGCCCAGCGCGAGCGTCTGCTCGGCGACGGGGCGGCCGTCGCCCGTGACGGTCGGGTCCAGCAGCGGCACGGTGACGCTCCCGTCGAAGGTCTGCACCACTCCCTCGGAGACCAGCGCCACGGCGAAGATCAGCGAGAGCGGCAGCAGGATGTAGAGCGTGCTCCGCGTGAGATCGACCCAGAAGCTGCCGAGCGTTCCGGCGCTCCGGCGCACGAGCCCGCGGATCAGCGCGACCAGCACCGCCAGGCCCGTGGCCGCCGACACGAAGTTCTGCACGGTGAGGCCGAGCATCTGCACCAGGTGCGAGAGCGTGGTCTCGCCGCCGTAGGCCTGCCAGTTGGTGTTCGAGGCGAAGCTGACGGCCGTGTTGAAGGCCACGTAGGGGTCGACGGGGCCGAGGCCCGCCGGGTTCAGCGGCAGCACGTGCTGCAGGCGTTGCAGCGCGTACACGACCGCCAGCCCCGCCAGGTTGAAGAGCGCGAGCGCCCACGCATAGCGCTTCCACGTCATCTCCTCGTCGGGCTGTACGCCGGCCAGGCGGTAGAAGAGACGCTCGACCGGACCCAGCACGCGCTGCGCGAACGTCGCGCGGCCTTCGTAGACGCGCGCCATGAACGCGCCGAGGGGCGCCGCCGCCAGCACCAGCAGGGCGAAGTACGCCCCGATTTGAACGAGGTTCGAGGGGGTCATTGCAGCTTCTCCGGGAAGAGCAGGGCGAACCCCAGGTAGCCGAACAGGCCCAGAGCAAGCAACGAGGCGAGGATCAGGTCGAGAGACATGGCGGGCGCCTTTCGGTTCAACGCGTGGCGGGCAACAGGACCGAGAGCGCCATCTCTCGGCAAGCGGCGTCGCACTCGTCGAGGCGCACGATCAACCGGGCCTGCTCGGTGCAGTACTCGAGGACGGCCTGCCGGTCCTGGGGGCGACAGGTGGCCTCCAGGTTGGCCAGGGATCTCTCGTAGAAGGCTCGCCGCTCGGCGACCGGGAGTCGGACCAGCGCGTCGTCCGGTCCGCAGCGCGCGCCGCCGAGGACGACGAGGCCCACGAACGCGATTGTCACCATCCGGACCCAGGGGTGTCGCATGCCGAGCCTCCTCCGCGCTCTTTCCAACTCAAGGCTAGCGCTCCGCGGATCAGGCCGGGGTCAATTCGGGGGGCGGGTACGTCAGGAAAAGGTCAGGGAGACCGTCGCAGATCCGTGACCGGGGTGGTAAGATGCGATCAAATACCCACGGACCCCACCCATGGCCGCGCCCCGCGCCATCGTCCCGCTGCTCTCGCTGCTGGTCGCGGCGCTGGTCTGCCGCGGCGCGTTCGCGCAGCCGGTCGACGAGCCCTCCGCCGAGGGGAGCGTGCCGGATCTGGTGGCCAAGCTCTCGCCGGAGCGCCCCGACCCGGTCCGCCTGCAGGCCGTGCTGCTGCTGGGACAACTGGGCGGCGACGTGGCCCTGCAGGCCGTGGCCCGCGCGCTGATCGAGGATCCGTACCCGCCCGTGCGATCGAGCGCTGCGCTGGCCTTGGGGCAGGGTGGCGACGTGCGCTGGGTCAGGGCCCTGGCCGGCCGGCTCGAGGATGACGCGCCCCTGGTGAAGGCGGCCGTGCGGGTGGCGATCAAGAGCCTGGTGCAGAGGTTCCGCGACCCGAAGGAGAACCGGGCGCGCTACACCTTCCACGTCGAAGTGCGGGGCCTCAAGGATCGCACCGGCGCCGACGACAACGATCTGACCGTGTGGTTCCAGGAGGGGGTGGCCGAGCGCCTGGCCCGCGAGCCGGGCGTCGTGCTGGGGGACGTCGTCGACTTCGAGCCGGAGGAGGCCGGGCCGTCGGCCGAGCCCTCCGCCCCGGCGGAGTTGGCCGGCCTCGTGGAGCTGCTCGTCGACGGCGGGGTGCTGGAGTACCAGGTGCAGCGCGACGCCGACGGGGCGCGCGTCTCAATCCGCGGCGACATGCAGGTCTTCCTCGAGCCCGTGCACGAGCCCGTGAGCGACCGCAAGGAGGCCCAGCGCGAAGAGCTGCTGCCGGTCGACGTGAGCGACGAGGAGGCCATCGAGGCCAGCGCGCTCCCTTTGTCCCGCGACCTGTTCGAGGAGCTCTGGGTGCGCCTGCGTTGAGTCGCCCGAGGGGCGACGGGAGGAATCCGTGAAGACGAACCAGCGCAGTTGGACGCGCCTCCTGCTCTCCCGCGGCCTGCAGCTGCGGGTGACGTCGTTCATGATCGTGCTCGTGGCCCTCTTGTACGTCGTGCTGGGGCGGCTGTACCTGGCCTCCACCGAGAACGAGACCCGCATGCTCACCACCCTGCAGGGCACGCAGCGGCTGCTGGCGGCCGACGACCCCGACCAGGCCGCCTACCTGGCCGAGGCCGCCAGGTTCCTGCAGGGCGAGGGGAGCACGCGCGTGGTGACCATGTTCACCATCCTCGTGGCGCTCGTGGGGCTGCTCTTCGGCGCCGGCATCTACCTGACCCACCGCATCGCCGGCCCGGTGTACGCGGTGTCGAAGCACCTGGACGAGCTGGCTGCGGGGCGCTGGCGGCCGATGCACGCCTTCCGTCCCGGCGACCAGTTTCTCTTCCTGAAGGCCCGGGTCGACGCCGTGGTGCAGCGCGTGCAGGACGACGCCCGGGCCGACGTCGAGTTGCTGCACGCGCTTCATGCCGAACCCGGCCTGTCTGCCGAGGCGCGGGAGCGCGTGGCTGCGGCGCTAGCGCGGAAGGCGTTCCTCGTCGAGGCACAGGCCCGCGACGACCGCTGAGCCCGAGGTGAGCCATGGTGCCGTGTCCGTGTCCGCGGTCACTCCCGTCCGCCTCTCGGTCGTCCTGTCCGATGGGCGGAGCCTGTCCGTCTTCTGCCGGAAGGGAAGCCCGGAGCTGTGGGAAAGTGGATCCGCGACGCGGGTGAGTCAGCGTGAGTGGTGGTGCCGATTGCAGCGTAACGGGTCAGGTGTGTACGGTGCGGGGCACAGGTGTGAATGGGCTTTGAACCCGGTGGGCTGCCCTCCGCCCGTCCAGTATCGACCTTGACCCAGGTCGACCGGGCACGCTCGCCCTCACTCCGCGTCGCGGATCCATGGAAGTCACACGTTCTTCAGGTCGACGACCCAGTTGGCGGCCTGGATCTCGACGTTGATCTCTCGTATCTGCCGCGCCAGGTCGTCCAGCGAGCGCCGCAACTCGACCACGTCGAGCACGGCCACCCAGCGGATCTCCTTCAGCCCGTACCTGTCGGGCGGTTTCGACGCGTGCGACGCCGCCGACTCCAGGATGGAGTGCCGACGGGTCAACGAGTCTCGCTCGGCCAGCGCCTCGGTCAGCGTGCGCCCGTGCGTGGTCGTGCCCGTGAAGTTCGCCTCGTTGATGGCGAACACCAACCGCGTGAGCTGGTCGGACACCGCGAACACCTGCTCGAGCAGCGCGCGAGGATCTTCCGCGGGCTTCTCGCCCTCCTGCACCAGCGCGCTCCGGCCGATTCTCTCACGAAGCGAGTCGAGCCGTTTCTGTAGATCGGAGCGAAGCAGAAGACCTTCCGCGATCTTCATGATATCCCTCGATGACGGTGCGGCCCAGATTCTGCATGCTGGAAAGGGACCAGGCAAGAAGAACCCGTGATTGCGCAGGCGGTGACGTGCTTCGCGACGAGCGCGTCGACCAGGAGCGTCCTGGCGTCTTCGCCTTCTCCCGCATTTCCTCGATCGTGCCGACGTAGTTGACTCCTGGCGTTGAGTTTCAGAGAATCCACGCACCGTTACGCCCGGACGAGCAGGGGTGCAGCTTTGGTCCTTGGCCGTCATGGAGGAGGGAGTCATGGGGAACGGGCAAGAACGAGCGCCGATCGTTGCACCTGGAGCCAACGGATCTGCTCCAGCGGCGCCCGCGTCGCGCGCGACGGTGACCAGCGCCCTTCGGGGAAGGTCGCTCGACGAACAGTCCGCCTTGGTCAACCCCGACACGACGCCGCTTCGGGTGTCGAACCTGGCGGGGGCTGCATCCTCGACGGGGCCGTCGCGTCGGGACGTCGCTACGAGGCGCCTGCAGAAGTGGTACACCGACGCTGGCAACGCCATTCAGGATCTTCGCTCCCAGATGGGGCGCGCAGGCGATCGCTTCGCCGATTTCGCAGGGGCCGGCGTACGCAAACTGAAAGCCACGGTCGACGTCGTAGGGGGCTTCTCGGGGCTCCTGTTCGGTGTGCCCGGCAAGGTCGTCCAGTTTCTCGGCAAGAGCCTGGTCACCGCCTACGCAAAGGAGCCCGGTGCGAAGATCAAGGCCGCCCTGGCGCGCGATCTCGACGATCGGCAGAAGGAGGCCGATCGCGACCTCCAAGGCCGCTACCAGACCTTCGAGACCAGCCTCGACGGGGCCCGGGACGACCGGCAACTGGGCGCCGTTCGGGAGACCATTGATAGCACGCGCATCAACCCCGTGCCCGAAGAGAACATCCTCTACCGTGACTTGATCCTGCAACTGGTCGACGACTCGGGCATGCAGGTCGATGGCTCCGCCTGGCACGAACGAGAGCTCGGCGACTACTACAGTTCGTGGGATTGGGGCAACCCCTTCGGGATGGACGGACACGACGCAGCGGGCGAGTTGAATAAGCTCGGCAAGGCCGATCCGAAGACGAAGCAGCCCTTCAAGAGCCGCGAGCGCCCGTGAGGAATCCCAGCGGTCTCCTCCTTGCCCTGGCGCTGGTTGGCCTGGGTTGCGGATCCGCGCACAAGCCCGACACGCGATCCGGGCCTTCGGAGGCTATGGTGAAAATCGACGCAGGGCTCGAACTGGCGGAGTTGAAGCCGGGCATGACAATGGCGGAGGCCACGACCCTGCTCGACGCGTGGAAGCTCCCGTTTCGAGCGGGCGAGGAACGCGTGCAGACGGTCCGCGGACACGAGCTTCGCCAAAGCCCGATCCGATTGATGGCGGGCGACACCCCGCTCGGTCCGCTCGTCGACGGCTATCTGCTGTTCGACAACGGCCGCTTGGTTCGCTGCTCCCTGACGATCGCGGCGCCGCTGGCCGAGGCGCGCGCGGGCACCTGGCTCGGGGAGCCGAAGCTCGCGTGGGGTGCGGGGCGTGCCTGGCTCCTGCCGGCGACGAGGACGATCGTGCGGGTTTCCGGCGACGGTGACACGCACAAGCTGGACGCCATGTTCTTCGGCATCGCCATCGCCGAGGGTGAGCTTTCAGAATCGGTCTGGCTCGAGCAGCAGGCTTCGTTCGAGGAGGCCGTGAGAGACCACGGGCCGTGAAGGCTCGTCATGGGCTTCGTTGAGCCGACGAGGGGGGCGGCGCCCCTGCCAAAGATCGACAGCGAAGGCGCGATCCGACAGCCCGCCGAACCCCCGCATTGCGAACCTCCAGGCGCTCGGGTACTCTTTTTCCATGCCGACGATCCTGATCATCGGGCCTTACCGCTTCTTCTTCTACGGCAACGACCGACGGGAGCCCATGCACGTTCACGTCGAGCGCGACGCCCAGAAGGCCAAGTTCTGGATCCGCCCCGTCGTCTTGGCCCACAATCGCGGTTTCCGTGCGCCGGAGCTCAGCAAATTGCACGCGTTGGTGCGCGAGCACGAGGCAGCCTTCGAGGAGGCATGGCATGCACACTTTGACGCTTGAGATCAACGATCTGAGCGCGGTCGACGTGCGCGTGACCGCAGATGCGCTGGCCGTGACGCTCTCGGACGGGCGCCTCGTCGCGGCGCCGTTGGCCTGGTTCCCGCGCCTGATGGCGGGCACGCCGCGGGAGCGGAACGCGTGGCGCCTGATCGGCGGCGGGGAAGGCATCCACTGGGAGCACCTGGACGAGGACGTCAGCGTCGAGGGCCTGCTGGCCGGCCGGGGTTCGCAGGAGAGCCCCAAGTCGTTGCAGCGCTGGCTTCAATCTCGAGAAGAAGAGACTGCGCCGGTCGGTCGACGGACTCGCGCCAGGGCTTGATCCGTGGGCGACCGCAAGGGTCGCCCCTACCCCTTGACCCGCTTAGCGACCTCTTGCCGGGCCTTGGCGCGCTTGAGCGCCCGGGTGTAGGTCTCGCGCT
>CAZBRS010000036.1:0-38114 GCA_964494475.1 uncultured Myxococcales bacterium
AGCGCCTTCCAGGCCGGCGCGGCCAGCTTGCCTCCGGTGGCGCCGGGCATGGGGCGGTTGTCGTCGTAGCCGATCCAGACCGTGGCGGCCAGGGGGCCTGTGGCGCCGTCGCAGAGCCCGACGAACCACACGTTGCGGGCGCGGTTCGAGGTGCCGGTCTTGCCGGCCACGCGCTTGCCCTCGAGGCGCGCGGCCTTGCCCGTGCCGTCGTCGACCACCCGCGTGAGGATGCCGAGGAGCGTGCGCGCCACCGCCGTGGGGAAGGCTTGGCGGCGGCCCCCTTCGTGGGTGAAGGCGGGGCGGCCGTCGGGGTGGACCACGCGCTCGACCAGGTAGGGCGTGACGGTGTGGCCGCCGTTCTGGAAGGCGGCGTAGAGGCCGGCCAGCGTGGCGGGCTTCTCGGCCAGGGAGCCGAGCGCCAGCGAAAGGTCGTGGGGCACGGGCCCCGTGAAGCCCACGCGGGTCAGGCCCTTCGACACGGCGTCGAGGCCCACCTGCTGCAGCATCTGGATGGCCACGGTGTTGACCGAGTGCACCAGGCCCTCGGCCACGTCGTAGGTCTTGCCGTCGTAGCCGCCCTCGTAGTTGCGCGGCCGCCACGGCTTGCCGCCCGCGCCGCGGAAGACGAGCTCGCGGTTCTCGAAGGTGTCGGTGACCTTCAGCGTGCCGGCGGCGAGGCCCAGGGCGGCGATGAAGGGCTTGAGGGTCGAGCCCACGGTGCGCAGCGCGGCCAGGGCGCGGTTGTAGGGGTGCAACGCCGGGTCGTCGCCGCCCACCAGCACGCGCAGGGCGCCGCTGCCGGCGTCGAGCAGCGCGAAGGCCAACTGGGGCCCCAGCTCGGGCACGTAGCGCACGGCGTCGGGGTCGAGCGGATCCTCGATCAGCCGCGTCACGCGGATCCACTGGCCGACCTTCAGGGCGTGGGCTCCGCCGAGCGCCGCGCGGTAGCGCGTGAGCACCCCCGGGTCCAGCGTGATCGGGCGCCCGTCGACCTCGACGCGCAGCGCGGGGGGGTGGGCCTGCACGTGCGTGACGCGCGCCGCGACCTCGTGTTGCAGCCGGATCCTGGGCTCCTCGGGCTCGGAGGCCGGCACGCCGAGGAAGGCGTCGAGGCCGGCGAGCACCTCGGGCAGCGCCTCGTTGACGGCCACCTGGGCGTCGACGTCGAGGGTGGTGTAGACCGAGAAGCCGGCGCGCGCCAGGTCGACGTCGGGGAAGGTCTGCTCCAGGAAACGCCACACCTCGGGCCCGAGCCAGGGGGCCGTGCCCACGTGGGCCGGGGCCTCGGGCACGAGCGCGAGCGGCTCGGTTCGCGCGGCCTCGAAGGCGGCCTGGTCGAGCCAGCCGGCTCGCAGCATCTGCGTCAGCACCTGGTCGCGGCGTTCGGCCGAGGCCTCGGCGTCGCGGGTCGGCGACAGGCGGTTGGGCGACTTGATGAGGCCCGCGATGGTGGCTGCCTGGGCCGCCGTCAGCTGGGCGGCCGAGCGCCCGAAGTAGCGGCGGGCGGCCTCGTCGATGCCGTGGGCGCCCGCGCCCAGGTAGATCTGGTTCAGGTACATCGAGAGGATGGCGTCCTTGGCGTAGCGCGCCTCGATCTCGCGGGTCAGCAGCAGCTCCTTCCACTTGCGCAGCAGCGTGCGCTCGCGCGAGAGGAACAGCGTCTTGGCCAGCTGCTGGGTGATGGTGCTGCCGCCGTGGGCCAGCTTGCGGCGCGAGAGGTCCTTCAGCAGGGCGCGCGCGATGCCGCCGAGGTCGACGCCGTCGTGCTCGTAGAAGCCGCGGTCCTCGGCCGCCAGGACGGCGTGCACCACGTGGGGGGGCAGCTTCTTCGCGTCGATCAGCGTGCGCTTCTCGGCGCCGCGCTCCTCGAGCAGCTCACCCCCGCGGGCGTAGATGCGCAACGTCTTGGGGGTCGAGGCGGCGTAGCGGTCGAGCTCGGAGACGTCGGGCAGTTGGGCGCGCAGCCACGCCGAGACCGCGACGAAGGTGCCCGCGGCCAGGAGCCCCAGGGCCAGGGCGCCCACGACCACGACCTTGAGGAGGGTCGTCAGCCCTCGATGCTTGCGCTTGCGCGCCGCCACAGCACGACCAGGCCGAGGGCCAGCGCCACGAGGGCGGGCAGGGTGGGCAGGGACCGGGATCCGAAGGCGCAGCCGCTGCCGCCCCCCGAGGCCTCGACGACGCTGGCGTCGGAGACCGTGAAGGCGTCGGCCAACGTGGCGAGGTCGCCACCGGGCAACTGCACCACGAGCGTCTTCAGGCCGGGCGCGAGGCCGATGGGCACGGTGGCCTCGATGGAGTTGGCTGTGACCGCCTTGACGATGAGGTAATCCGCGTCGAGGCGCACCGTGGCGCCCGCGACGAAGCCCGCGCCCAGGACGAGCACGTCGGTCTCGCGATCGTTGGCGCCCTCGGCGGGCACCACCTTCGTGACGGCGAGCGCCACGGTCACGTCGGGGGAGGGCGCGTCGTCGAACGCCACGTCGTCGCCGGCCTCCTCGAGGACCTCGGGCAGCGGCTCGGGCTCGACGCCGTCGGGCTCGCTCACGTCGGGCTCGCTCACGTCGGGTTCGGTCACGTCGGGTTCGGTCACGTCGGGTTCGCTCACGTCGGGCTCCAGCGCGTCGCACACGCCGTTGGCGTTGCACACGTGGTCGGCGCCGCACGCGCCGCACGACCCGCCGCAGCCGTTGGTGCCGCAGTCCTTGCCCTGGCAGTCGGGCGTGCAGCACTGGCCGGTGACGCACACGTCGTCGCCCGGGCAGGCGCCGCAGGTGCCCTGGCAGCCGTCGAAGCCGCACTCCTTGCCCGCGCAGTTCGGCGTGCAGCCGGTGGTCTCGACGATGGCGCGCAGGATGTAGTCGCCCGAGACGCCCAGCGTGCCGGTGTCGAGCCACACGAACTGGTCGAGCTCGGTGTCGTAGGTGAAGAGCGTGTTCACCCCCAGCGCCGAGACGCCGTCGGCGTCGACCGCCAGCACGGGGTAGTGCGAGCCCGCGACCAGGGGGCAGCCCTGACCGACCGTGTGCAGCTCGACGCGGAACCCGGGGGTGTCGATCCAGATGCCGTACGTGCTCAGATCGAACTCCTGCAGCGCGAGCGCGGCCGGGACGCCGGGGCCGTAATCGACCAGCTCGCTGTCGAAGATGGCCGGGCCGTCCGGCGCCGGGTAGTTCACGCCCGTGTCTTCGAACACGCGCACCACGAGGAGCCCGCACTCGTCGCCCGGGAAGGTGGGATCGTCGACGAACAGGCCCTGGAGCTTTTTCAGGCGGACGGGCAGGACGTCGGGCTCGACCCTGAACGTGGCCGCCCACCCTTCGCCCGTGACGAGCGTGAGGGGCGCCGAGCCCAGGGACCCGCTGACGAAGCTATCGTTCTGCAGGGTGGCCGTTCCGGCCGCCGTGGCCGACGAGGCCCACAGGGCGAGCAGGGCCAGGACCGCGCTACGCATCCTTCTTCTCTGCGGGGGCCGGCGGGGCCGGCGCGACCGGCACCTCGGGCTTGGGCTCGTCCTTGGCGGACACGGCGCCCTTGAAGTTGCGTATGCCTTTGCCCAGGGCGTCGCCGATCTGGGGCAGCTTGCCGGCGCCGAAGATGACCAGCACGATCAGCAGGATGATGACCAGTTCTCCCATGCCGATGCCGGCCAGGAAGTTCGCGATCACGGGGACCATGGTTCCTCCAGTCTACTTGAACAGGCCGGTGGCCTTGTCGACGGCGCCCTTGCCGCGCTTGAGCGTGTCCTCGACGCGTCGCGCACCCGACTCGACGCGCATCTTCGTGCGACCCGGGGCGCCGGCGGTGTGCTCGACCTTGCGCGACACCTTGTCGGGCTCCTGCAGCGCGCGATCCTCTTCCCACGCCAGCTCTTCCATCTTCTTCTCGGCGTCGTCGGGGTCCTTGGGACCGTACGACTTGACGATGGGCTCGCCGAACTTGTTCTTGCGGATGATGTCGCCCCACGAGACGATCAGGTCGAACTGGCTGTCCCAGTCGATGAGCTGATAGCGCGTCTTGGGGTGGTTCAGCGCCTTCTCGACCACCGGCGCGATGTGCTTCGAGTGCTTCTTGTACCAGACGATGGGGTAGCTGCGGTCGTGCTTGTCGGCGCCGCCCTGCACCACCTCGTAGCCGAGGGTCTGCAGGGTCTTGATGATGCGCTCGACCTCCTCCTCGCCGTACTCGCCCACGCCGTTCACCACCTTGACGCGCGAGAAGCCCGTGACGCGCTTGAAGTCGGGGTCGTCGCGGATGGGGTCGAAGTCGCGGTCGGTGCGCGCCTTCTTGACCTTGACGGTGGCCTCCTTGGTGCCGAGATCGACCAGGCGCTGCAGGTGCTCGACCGCGTCGTCCTTGTTGCCGTCGAGGGACGAGGCGCAGGCGAAGTTGTAGAGCGCCGCCACGCTGCCCGGGTCCTTGGAGAGCGCCGTCTCGAAGTACTCGAGCGCCTTGCGGTACTTGCCCTTCTTGTGCTCCTTCAGCCCCATCTGGACCTGCTTGTCGGCGGCGGCGCGCTCGGCCTTCGAGGCTTCGCGCGGGCGGTACTTGGGCCGCTCGGCCTTCTGCTTCTCCTCGACCTTCTGCGAGTTGTACTGCTTCGTGGCGGGCGCGCCGCCCCCCGCGGGGGCCGTGCTGGGTTGAAGCTGCATGCGCGACATCGACTGCGACGCGTAATACTTCGCCTCTTCGTCGCCGGACCAGTACAGGTGGTTCAGGACCGGCCCCAGGCGTCGCTTGTCTTCGTTGTCGATGTCGGCGGTCGGCTTGTAGGCCTCCCACAGCATGAGGCACTGCTTGAGGGTCGCGAGGTCGGCCCCCTCGTATTTGTCGAAGTGTTCGTCGCAGGTGCCCTTGGCCTGGCTCCAGTCGGACGCGAAGAGCGTCGTCGGGAGCAGCAGGGCCGCGAACAACGGGAAGAGGCGGGTACCGAGGCGTGACATCATCGTGAGAGCCGAGTCGTTGCCCCCGAAACCATACCCGAGCAGGGCCCGGGCGTCAACGCGGGACCCCCCGATTGACCCTACAAGTCCGGGGCGCCCGATGCTACCATGACGAAGTTACCGATGCGCGTCGAGACGCCCCGCGGAGGACCATGCCTCTTCTCCCGCTTCCCCGCTCCTCGAGCCTGCTCCCCCTCCTGGCCGCGCTGGCGCTCGTCGCGTGCGCCGAAGAGCAAGCCGGGTCGTCCGCGACCGCGGTCGGGGCGAAGGTCGATCCTTCGGCCTCCATCGCGCCAGAGGGTGTGGAGACCGACACGCCGCTGCGCCTGGTCTACAAGGCGCCGGTCGGCCTGGTCGAGGGGGGAGAGTCCCTCAGCCTGGTGTTCGATCGACCCATGGTGGCGCTGACGACGGCCGGCGCCGAGGCCCCCGTCGAGTTCGTCACGCTGGACCCGCCCGTCGCGGGGCGCTGGCGCTGGGTGGGCGATCGCCTGGCCGTCTTCGCCCCTGCCCTGCGCCTGCCGCTGTCGACGCTGACGACGGTCACGGTCACCACGGCGGCCAGGGGCCTCGAGGGCGCCCCGTTGGCCGAGCCCGTCACCTGGTCGTTCCAGACCCCGGCGCCCACGCTGCGCCACGTGGCCCCCTCCGACGATCGCCGTTCTCTCGCGCTGCGGCAACCGCTGATCGCGTTCTTCGATCAGGCCGTGCGTCAGGCCGACGTCGAGTCGCTGGTCAGCCTGACCGTGGCCGGCCGACCCTTCCCGTTCGTGATCCGCCGCCCCACCCTCGACGAGGCCAAGGCCGCGGGATTGCACTGGGACCTGTACCAGGCCGAGACGGGGCAGCCCATCTGGGACGCCGCCGACGCCGACCAGGAGGTGCTGAACCGAGTGCTCGACCGCGTGTCGCGGCAGGGCATCGCCGTGGTGCCCGAGCACGACATGCCCGGCGACAGCGACGTCGACCTCGACGTGGGCGCAGGCTTGAAGGGCGAGGGCGGCAACCTGGGGACCGAGAAGGCCATCCGCGAGAGCTTCCACACGTACGGGCCCTTGAAGGCCCTGTCGCACGAGTTGCAGATCGCGTACCTGCCGTCGTGCTCGGTCACGGTCACGCTGTCGAACCCGCTCGATGCGCGCACGGTCGAGCCCCGGGCCGTGACCACCCGCCCGCGGGTGGCCGATCAGAAGGTGTCGGCCCACGGCCGCTCCGTGACCGTGAGCGGGCGCTGCGCCCCCGACACGGCCTACGCGTTGACGCTCGCGTCGTCGGTGCGCGATCGCTTCGGGCAGGCGCTGACCGGCGGGGCCACGACCGAGTTTCGCACCGGCCACCTGCGCCCCGGATTGCGCCTGCGGGCCGAGCGCTCGGGCACCTACGAGCGCGCTGGGCGCGTGAAGTCGCTCCCGCTCACGTGGATCAACGTCGAGAAGGCCGGCGTCGACTGGTATCGCCTGGGCCGCGACACCGTCGTGCCCTTCCTGGCGTCGGTGTCGCTCTGGGAGGGCCAGGACGACGCGCTCACGGGCCGGCCCGGCGTGCTCCGCTGGCGCGATCCGGAGCCCCTGCGCCACGATGTGGCCCGAAGCCACGACGTCGCCCTGATCCAGGACGACGGCGCGTCCGGGGGGGCCTTCTTCCTGCAGGCCTTCGCTCCCGGCTTCCACCCGTGGGGAGCGGCGACGCCCTGGTACGAGCGGCACCTGCTGAACGTCACCGACCTCGGCCTGCTGGCCAAGCGCGAGGCAACCGGCGTGCGCGTGGCGGTCACGTCGTTCAAGTCGGGAGCGTTCCTGGCGGGCGTGGCGCTCGAGGTGCGCGACGCGAAGAACGAGGTGCTGTGGTCGGGCATCAGCCGGGCCGACGGCTACGTGTTCGCCGACGTGCGCCTGCCCTCGGGTCCCGACGCCGAGCGCTTCGTGCTCGCGAGCACCGCCGACGAGGTCACGTGGCTGCGCCTGGGGGGCGACGAAGAGATCTCGCTGTGGCGGCACGACGTGAACGTGGCCTACGAGCCCGAGCGCCTGCGCGCCGCGGTCTGGACCGACAAGGGCATCTACCGCCGGGGCGAGACCGCGCACCTCACGGGCGTGGTGCGCGAGCTCAAGGGCGGAGCGCTCAAGGTCCCGCGGGGCGTGTCGCTCGCCATTCGCGTGAGCAACCCGGCCGGCGAGGCCGTGTTCGAACAGAACCTGCTCATGACCGCCGACGACAGCCTGCGCTTCGGCGCGTTCGACCTGCCCGTCGAGGTGCGCCCCGAGTGGCGCCAGGGTCGCTACCACGCCGACGTGACCGGCGAAGGGCTCGCGGCCGGGGCCGACTTCGAGGTCGGGGTCTATCGCAAGCCCTCCTTCGCCGTCGAGACGACCGTGGAGGCCACCGACGCCCTGCCGGGCCAGAAGCTCGGCGCCAGCGCCACGGCTCGCTACTACTTCGGGGCGCCCCTGGCCGACGCGCCCACCGTGTGGCGGGCCACCAGCGACGAGCAACCGTTCACGCCACCCGGGCAGCCCGGGTTCTCCTTCGGCGCTTCGCCCTCCGACGACGAGCCCGCCGACCCGACGCGCACCGAGGTGTTCGAGGGCGTGGTGAGCACCGAGCAGGCGCGCACCGATGCTCAGGGGACCAGCGCGTACTCCCTGACCTTGCCCGACCGGATCACGCGGCCCAAGCGCCTGGTGGTCGAGGCCGAGGTGCGCGACCTGGCCGGGCAGCCCATCGCGGCGTCGACGTCGCTGTGGCTGCACCCCGCCTCGTGCTACCTGGGAGTTCGCACCGAGCGGGCCTTCTACCAGCCCGGCGAGGCGGTGGTGACGAGCTTCGTGGCGGTCACGCCCAAGGGCGAGGCCGTGTTCGGTCGCAAGGTGTCGCTGGCCCTGTTCCGCGAGGACTGGGTGCGCGAAGTGAAGAAGGGGGTGGGCGAGGTGCTCGACGCCCGCTACAGGCTCCAGCGCATCGCAGCGGGGGAGCAGTCGCTCGTCTCCGGCGACGGTCCGCTCGACCTCGAGTGGAAGGTGGGGGAGCCCGGCTCCTACGTGGTCGTGGGCACGGTGACCGACGAGGCCGGGCGGCGGCAGGTGTCCGAGACCGGCTTCTACGTGCTGGGGCACGCCGCCGGGTGGGCCGACGACGACGACGACGCGTTCCAACTGCAACCCGACAAGCCCTCCTACAAGCCCGGAGAAACGGCCCGCGTGCTGGTGAAGGCGCCCTTCACGGGCGTGACCGCGCTCCTCACGCTCGAGCGCGAGGGGGTGCTCGACGAGCGCGCGGTCCCCATCACCGGGGGGTTGCAGGTGCTCGAGATCCCGGTGACCGAGGCCATGCGCCCCGACGTGTACGTGTCGCTGGCCATGCCGCGGGGCCGCCTGGGGTTCGCCCGGGCCGACGAGGCCGACACCCTCTATCGTCCGCGCCTGCGGCTCGGGGTGTGCCGGCTCGACGTCGATACGTCGGACAAGCGCCTCGAGGTCAGCGTCACTCCCGATCGGCCGGTGGTGGCTCCCGGCGACGAGGTCACGGTCGCGCTCAAGGCGCCCGAGCCCGTGAACCTGGTGGTGCAGGTGGTCGATCGCGCGGTCCTCGATCTCACCGGTTACCGAGCACCCGACCTGCACGACACGTTCTGGAGCCAGCGCCCGCTCGAGGTGCGAACGTTCTCGAGCTACCGGCGCCTGCTCGACCAGCGCGCGCCGCGGCAGGGCTCGGGCGACGACGACGAGAAGGCCGGCGACGTGGGCGGCGGAGGGTTGGCCGGGGCCGGCGGCGTGCGCTCCGACTTCCGCGACGTGGCGTTCTACTCGGGGCGCGTGGTCACCGACGACCAGGGCGCGGCCTCGATCACCTTCCGCGTTCCCGACAACCTGACCGAGTACGCCGTGCTGGTCTCGGCCATGAGCGAGACCGATCGGTTCGGCAGCGGCCGCGCCAGCGTGCGCGTCGAGAAGCCCTTCCTGGCGCTGCCGTCGTGGCCCCGCAACGTGGGGCTCGGCGATCGCTTCACCGTGACCCTCGACGTGAAGAACCTCACCGACAAGGCGGGCGAGGCCGCGGCGCATCTGCTGGCTCCGCCGTTCCTGTCGGCCGGGACCGCCTCGGCCACGTGCCCCCTGACGGCCGGGGGCGGCTGCGCCCTGACGTTCGTGTTGACGGCCCTGGCGCCCGGCACCGGCGACCTGCAGATCGAGGCACGCCTGGGCGAGGCCGTCGATCGGCTCAAGGTGCCGGTGGCGGCTGCCGTGCGCACGCCGGTCGAGGACAACGCTTTCTTCGGCTCCAGCAAGGACTCCGAGTCGTTCACGCTGGTGGTGCCCGACGACGTGGTGCCCGACTTCGGAGGGTTGGGTTGCGGGGTGGCCAACAGCGGGCTCGTGGGGCTCGAGGGGGCCTTCCGAGGCCTGCTCGACTACCCGTACGGCTGCACCGAGCAGCTGTCGTCGCGGCTGATCGCCATGGCGCGGGCCTCCCGGTTGCCCGGCGTGGCCGACTCCCTCGGGCGCGACGCCGCCGCCATCGGGCTCGCCGCGAGCGAGGTGGCGGGGCGCATCCTGGCGCGTCAGAACTGGGACGGGGGCTTCGCGTTCTGGGACGGAGGCCAGTCCTATCCCTACGCGTCGGCGTGGGCCTACCTGGCCCTGTCACTGGCCGAGGACGACGGCGTGCCGGTGCCCGACGCGGCGCTGGTGCGGGCGTACGAGCACCTGCTCGGGCTGCTGACGGCCGAGAACCCCGGCGGGCTCACCGACGGCCGCGCGGTGAACGCCCTGAAGAGCTTCGTGACCTGGGCCGTGCTGCGCTCTGGGCGCACGGCGCGGGGGTACGAGGACACGCTGGTCCAGCAGGCCGACCCGCTGCCCGAGGCGCGGCTGCAGATGGCGTGGTGCCTGGCCGAGCGCCAGGGCGCCGGGCAGATGGTGCTGAAGCTGCTCGAGCCGGTCCTGAACCGCGTGCTGGTCGAGGCCGAGGACGCGCACGTCGAGATCGCCGACGCCGAGGTCTGGCAGAGCGGCTTCGGTTCGCGGCTGCAGAGCACGGCGCTGCTGGTGTCGGCGCTCACGAGGCTCGATCCGGGGCATCCCCTCCTGGCACCCCTGGCGCGCTGGCTCGTGAAGCGCTCGTCGCGCACGGCGATCACGACCACGCACGACGCGGCGCACGCGCTGCTGGCGCTCACCGAGTACTACACGAAGGTCGAGGAGGAGGTGCCCGACTTCGAGCTCGAGGTGCGGCTCGAGGGCGAAGTGGTGGTCAAGGACCACCTGGCGGGGAAGCGCGCCGAGGTGGCCTCCGACCGTATCGGCATGCGGGCCATCCCCAAGGGCCGGGCGCTGAACCTCGAGTTCTCCAAGCGCGGCACGGGCCGGATGTACTACTCGGCGCGCCTCAGCTACGCCCCGAACCTCGACGTGACGGCGCTGCCGCCCCGGTCGCGGGGCTTCCTGATCGAGCGCCGCCTGCTCACGCTCGACGGGCGGCTGCTGTCGGACAAGGTCCCCTTCGGCCAGCCCTACCTGGTCGAGCTCGACGTCGTGGCCGAGGGCGAGCAGGAGTACGTGGTGATCGACGACGCGCTCCCTGCGGGCGTCGACGCCGTGCAGCTGAACTTCGAGACCGTGTCGCCGAGCCTGAAGCGCGCGTTCTACGAGGCGGTGGGCGCCCGGCGGGGTGACTTCGCCGACCATCAGGAGGTCGCCGACGACTCCGTGCGCTTCTTCGTCGATCGACTCGGCCCGGGGCTGCACCGCTACTTCTACCTGGCCCGGCCCGTGCACCGGGGCGAGTATCGTGTTCCGGGGGCTCGCGTGTCCGAGATGTACAACCCCGAGTCGTTCGGCTCGACGCGCGGGATGGTCCTCACGGTGGAGTGACCGGATGCAGGTGCGCTGCGAGCTCTGCCCCCGCCGTTGCGTGATCCCGCCGGGAGCCAGCGGCGATTGTCGCGTGCGGGTGAACCTCGACGGCGAGCTGAAGGCCGTCACGTACGGCCTTCCGGTCTCGGCCCACGTCGATCCCATCGAGAAGAAGCCCCTCTACCATTACCTGCCCGGCACGTCGATCCTGTCGATCGCCACCGTGGGCTGCACGTTGCACTGTTTGAATTGCCAGAACTGGGAGATCTCGCAGGCGAACCCCGAGGAGACCGACGCGTTCTCGGCCCCCCCCACCGAGGTGGTGGCCGCGGCCCGGCGCGCCGGAAGCCCGTCGATCGCCTACACGTACACCGACCCCGTGGCCTACTACGAATACGCCCTCGACACCTCGCGGGCGGCGCGGGAGGCGGGTCTGCGGAACGTGCTCGTCACGGCCGGGTACGCGAACCCCGAGCCGCTCCGCGAGCTCTACCGCGTCTCGGACGCCGCCACCATCGATCTGAAGGCCATCACCGAGCGCTTCTACCGCGACATCTGTGGCGGCACGCTCGGCCCCGTGCTCGATGCGCTGGTGCTCTGCAAGGCCATGGGCGTCTGGCTCGAGGTGTCGCACCTGATCATCCCCACGCTCAACGACGACCCGCGCGAGCTCACCGAACTGTCCCGCTTCGTGGCGCGCAGCCTGGGCGTCGATACGCCGCTGCACTTCCTCGGCTTCCATCCCCAGCACCGCCTGACCAACCTGCCGCCCACGCCGGCGGCCACGTTGAAGCTGGCGCGCGACCTCGCGCGGGCCGAAGGGCTGCGGTACGTGTACGTCGGCAACGTCACCGTGCCTGGCGGGGGCACCACGCGCTGCCCGGGCTGTGACACCGTGCTGCTCGACCGGCAGGGGTTTCGCGTGCTGTCCAACGTGCTCGGCCCCGACGGCGCGTGCCCGACGTGCGGCGCGTCCATCGCGGGGGGGTGGCGATGAGCCGGACGAGCGGGCCCGGGATGACGCGGCGTGGGGCGCTGGTGGGGCTCGTGTTCGGGGTCCTGGCCCTGGCCGGGAGCTGGCTCGGCCGGCGGTGGCCCGGCGCGGCGGGGCCGGCGGTCGCGCGTGGCTGCCGTCGGGTCGTGCCCTGGAGTGACGAGGCGTTGTTCCGGCCTCACGACCGGGCGGGGTAGGAGGTGAGCATGCCGAGGTTCGGGTTCGCGTTCGTGCTGTGGTTGATGGCTTGCGGTCGACCCGGGAGCGGCGACGCGGCCCCGCCGACCCCGACCCCGACGCCGCCCCCGACCGTGACCGCGACCGCGACCGCGACCGCGCCGGCCGTCGAGCCCGCGCGCGCCGTGATCGGAGGGCGCCTGGCGGGCTCGTGGTACCCCAAGGGCGAGGTGCAGGCGCGCCAGGCGCTGACCGGCTACTTCGAGGCGGCCGTGGGCGCTCCTCCGGACGCCGTGGCGGCGCTCATCGTGCCTCACGCGGGGTGGCGCTTCTCGGGAGCCACGGCCGCCCACGCGTACAAGACCGTGTTCGGCGCCTCGTACGATCGCGTGATCCTGCTGGCGCCCAGCCACAAGGTGGCGCTCGGCGGCCAGGCCGTGGTCACCGACGCCGCGGGCTACGCCACGCCCCTCGGCGAGGTGTCGCTCGATCGCGACGGCGCCGCCCTGTTGCTGAAGAACGCGCGCTTCCGGCTCGACAACGGGGTGGTGGGCGACGAGCACGCCATCGAGGTCCAGATGCCGTTCTTGCGCCTGGCCGTGCCCGAGGCCCCGGTCCTGCCCGTGGTGCTCGGCCACCTGCCGCTCGATGCCGCGCGCGAGACGGCCGCGCAGTTGAGGGCGCTGGTTGGGGAGCGTACCCTCGTGGTCGTCTCGTCGGACTTCACGCACTACGGCCCCCAGTACGGCTACCAGCCGTTCGCCGACGACGTCGAGGCGAACCTCGGCAAGCTCGACCTGCGGGCCGCGTCGTTCCTCGAACGCAAGGACGCGGGGGGCTTCGCGCGTTTCCTCGACGAGACCGGCGACACGATCTGCGGGGCCGCGCCCATCCTGGTGCTGCTGCAGATGCTGTCGGAGGGCCTCGCGCCGCGCCTGCTGCGCTACGACACGTCGGGCGCGCTGCTGGGCGACTTCACGAACTCGGTCAGCTACCTGGCCTTCGCGATCGTGGGGCGCTGGAGCGCGACGGCCCCGGCCTTCGACCCCCAGCGCTGGCCGCTCGCCTACCTGTCCCCCGAGCAGAAGAAGACGCTGCTCGTGCTCGCGCGGCGCACGATCGAGCACTTCCTGGCCGAGGGCAAGCGCCTCGATCCCACGCTGGCCGGCATCGTCGTCGACGACGTGCTGCGCGAACGCGCCGGCGCCTTCGTGACCCTCGAGAAGAACGGGATCCTGCGCGGCTGCATCGGCGAAATCCCACCCCGGAGACCGCTGGTCGACGTGGTCATCGATCACGCCATCGACGCGGCGGTCCACGACAGCCGCTTCCGCCCGGTCGAGGCCTCCGAGCTGCCCGAGCTCGAGATCGAGGTCTCGATCCTGACGCCCCCCCAGGCCGTGGCCTCCTACACCGACATCCGGATCGGCACCGACGGCGTGGTGCTCGACAAGGGCGGGCGGCGCGCGGTCTTCCTGCCGCAGGTGGCCCCCGAGCAAGGCTGGAGCCTGCCCGAGATGCTCAACCACCTCGCGCAAAAAGCGGGCCTGCCCACCGATGCCTGGAAGGAGGGCGCGCGCTTCGAGGTCTTCCAGGCCATCGTGTTCGCCGAGCATGAGTGAGCCGGTCTCCCGGTCGTTGCGCGGCTCGGTGCTCGCGGGCGCTCCCCTGGCCCTCGGGCTGTTCTCCATGGCGGCCCAGGCCCTCCTGTTCCGGGTGCACCTGACCGCGTTCGGGGGTCACGAGCTCGGCTTCGGGGTGTTCCTGGCCAGCTGGCTCGCGTGGGTGGGGGTGGGCGCCGCGCTGGCCCGCCTCTCCCCGGCGGCGGTGGCCCGGGTCGCCGCGCGCTTCCCGCTCGCGATCGCGCTGGTCCCGCTGCCGGCGCTGCTCCAGGTCGTCTTGCTCTCGCGGTTGCGCGACCTGGCGGGGGTCCCCGCCTTCGCGCTGGTGCCCGTCGATGCGCTCTCGCTCGTGACCTTGCTGGCGAACGCGCCGTTGTCCCTGGCCACCGGCTTCCTGTTCCCCGTGGCGTGCCGCGTCGCGGGCGACGCCTGGGGAGACGGGGCCCTGCGTCGCGTGTTCGCGCTCGAGGCCGCCGGCGGGATGCTCGGGGGCGCGGGAGTGACGTTGGCGCTCGTCGCCGGGGTGGCGCCGGCCAGCGTGTTCCTGGGCGCGTCGCTGGTGACGACGGTCCCCCTGGCGCTCGCAGGGCTGGCGAGCCGCCGCTGGGCCGCCGCGCTGCCCCTGGGTCTGGGGCTGGTCGCGCTGGCGACGGGGGCGGGGGGCGCGCTCGGTCGCCTCGAGGTCGAGGCGCGCTGGAGCCGGTTGCTGCCCGGAGCGAAAATGCAGCGCGTGGTCTTCGGGCGCGAGGGCGAGGTGCTCGAGGGCTCCCGGGGCGATCAGCGCCTGGTCGTGCGCCAGGGCCGCCTGGCGGCCGCGTTCCCCGACGCCGAGGCCCACGGCCGGGTGGCCGCCCTGCTGGTGGCCGAGCACCCGCGGGCCACGCGGTTCCTGCTGGTCGGTGAACAGGCGCCGGGGGTCGCGTTGGCCCTGCTCGCGCTGCCCGACCTGCGCGAGGTGGCCGTGGCCGAGCCCGACGCCGACTACCTCGCGGCCTGCTGGAGGGCGGCGGGCCGAGGACCGGGGGAGGACCGGCGGCTGCGCGTGATCGGCGGCGACCTGCGCGCCGAGTTGGCGCGAGGTGGCGCCAGCTTCGACGTGGCGGCCGTGCTCGCGGGGGATCCCACGAGCCTGGTGGCGAACCGCTTCACCACCGCCGAGTTCCTCGGCGTCGTCCGGGCAGCCCTGGCGCCCGGGGGCGTGGTGGCGCTGCGCTTCGGAGGGGGCGAGAACTTCGTGAGCGACGAGGGCGCGGGCCTCGGGCGCTCGCTGCTGGCCACCTGCCGCGCGGCGTTCGCGCGGTTCGTGCTGGTGCCGGGCGACGACGCCTGGATCCTGGCGTCCGACGGCGACGGGCTCACGGAATCGCCCGGAGTTCTCGCGGAGCGCCTCGCCCGGCGCCCCGGGGCGTCCGGCTTGCACCCGCCCCTCGCCGTCGGGGCGCTCTTCCTGCCCGATCGGGTTCGCCAGGCGCACCGGCTCTACGAGGCCGAGGGCCTCGCCGTCTCGCCGCTCCCCAATCGCGACGATCGGCCCGTCGCCCACCTGGCCAGCCTGGTTCGGCTCGGGCGGCGTTCGGGGCTCTCGCTCGGCGGCGCCGTGGCGGTGCTGGCGACCGGAGGCACGCTCCTGGCGCTCGCGGCCGTGGGGCTGTTCGTCCTCGTGGCGGTGGTCGCCCTGGCGGCCTCGCCCGCGAGCGCCCGGCGGCGGCGCTGGGTCTCGGCCGCGCTGGCCGGCCTGGCGGGCTTCGCCGGCCTGGGCACGTCGCTGGCGTTGCTCGACGCGTTCCAGGTGCGGTACGGCACGGTCTACCTCCACGTGGGGCTGCTCACGGCGGCCTACATGGGGGGCCTGGCGCTCGGCGGGGCGCTGGGGCGAGCCCTGGCCGCGAGCGATCGCGTGGCGCGACGGCTCGCGGGGCCGCTGGCGCTGATCGCCGCCGTGGCCGCGGCCCGCTGGCTCGGCGCCGAAGCCCCCGCGTGGCTGCTGACTGTGCTGCTGGCCGCGGCGGGCGTCGCGTCGGGGCTCGTCTTCCCCCTGGCGGGGCGGTTGGCGGCGGACAGTGAGATCTCTCCGGACGTCGGCGCGGCGCGGGTCGAGGCCTGGGATCACCTGGGGGCCGCGCTCGGCGGGCTGGTGCTGGCGTTCTGGTGGATCCCGGTGCTCGGCCTCGCGCGCTCGCTCGAGCTGATGATCGGGCTCGCGGCCATCGTGGCGCTGGCGTCGGTGGTCGACCTGCTGCCGGCGCGCGGCAAGGATGGCGGCCGGGCCCGGATCCCGGCCGTGGGCTGGGCGGCCCTCTACCTGGTGCTGTTGCTGGGGGTCGCGCGCGCGTTGCAGGCCGCCGCCGACGAGGCGGCCGCGCCGGCGTTGCCGGCCGCCGTCGTGCTCACGCTGGCGGGGGACGATCGGCCCGAGTGCCCGAGCGGTCGGGGCTGGTGCACGCTGCGAGACCCGCAGGGACGGGAGACCGGCTTCCTGGCGTCGACCCGGGCCCTGGCTCCGGGGGTGAGCGGCTACGGCGGGCGCTTCAACGCCGTGGCGCGCCTCGACCTCGACGGGAGGGTGCGCCGCGTGCTGTGGGTGTCGGATCGCGAGACCCCCGCGTACCGCGACGCCGTGGTCGCCCGGCTGGAGCGCTGGGCCGGGTGGAGCCCGCTCGCCTCCGGGGCGGCGACGGTCGAAGCCGTCACGGGCGCGACCGTGACGTCCGACGCGCTCACGGCGGCGCTGCAGGGCACGGCCCGACGGCTGTTCGTCGACGAGCTGGGACGGGAGCCCGAATCCGATGGGGCGGCCGCCGAGCGGCCGCTGCAGGTCGAGCTCTGGGCGGTGCTGCTCTCGCTGGCGCTGGCGCTGGGGCTCGCGCTCCGCCCGGCGCCTCGGGTGCGCCGCGTCGTGCTGGCGCTCTCGGCCCTGGGCCTCGGCCTCGGCTGGAACGTGCAGCTCTCGATCGAGCCGCTGGCGGCGCTCCTCGGAGGCCACGCGCCCTCGCCCTCGTCCGGCTTCCCGTTCGTGCTGGTGGCGGGCACGCTGGTGCTCGTGCTGCTCGTCGGCAACGTGTACTGCGGGCACGCCTGCCCCTTCGGCGCGCTGCAGGAGACGCTGCACTCCCTGAACCCGTTCGGCCGCCGGCTCATGGCGGCCGACTGGCGCGGCGCGCGCGCGGGAAAGTACGTGCTGGCCTTCGCGCTGGTCGCCACGTTCCTGGTCACGGGCGAACGCGCCGTGCTGGCCGTCGACCCGCTCGTGGGCGTGTGGCGGCTCGACGCGGCCCCCACGTCGCTCGCGCTGGCCGGCGTGGCGGTGGCGCTCGCGCTCGTGTTCCCGCGGTTCTTCTGTCGCGCGCTCTGCCCCACGGGCGCCGTGCTCGGCCTGGTCGGGGCGTGGCGACCCCTGGCCCGTTGGACGAAGCCGAAGGCGGTGGCGCGCTGCGATCTGGGCGTGCAGCGGGCGGCGGACCTCGACTGCCTTCGGTGCGATCGGTGCCTCGCTCCCTCGGGATCCGGCGCCGAACGCCCCGTGGCGGCCTCGACGAGAGCGCGCTGGGCCGGCATCGCAGCCCTGGCGCTCGGGGTGGTGGCGCTCGGGCTGGTGCTGGCCGCCGGCCTCGCGGCGGGCACCGACCGGGCCTCCGGGCGTGATTACCGGCGGATCGACGAGGCGAAGGTGCGCGCTCTGATCGAGCAAGGTGAGCTGTCGGGGCAGCGCGCCCTGTACTGGCAACCCGTGGAAGCGCCCCGTGTTCCACCCCTCGACGTGCTCCCGAGCCCGAAGTAGACTGTCTGCGCCCGCCCACCACCAGGGCGGCGTCGTCAGAGGAGATTCGCCATGTCGAGCAGCACGTCCACGTCGGCAGCGCGCGGTCCGTTGCCCCTCCTGCTCGCGGTCCTCGGGTTCGTCGCGGCCTGCGGAGGCGGCGGCTCGTCGGGCGACGCCACGCCCGCGCTGCCCGACGCCTCCGACGTCGTCGCCTCCGACGTCCCGGCCGACGCCGCCGAGGTCCTGCCCGAGCCGACGATCCTCGTGCAGAGCGTCGACGGACCCCTCACCGGCCTCGCGAAGGGCCAATGGGCCGCGTTCTCCTACGAGTTCCCGAGCCTCCCCGTCGACGCGAAGTACACGCACGTGCTCAACTTCATCCCCGAGGCGTTCCTCCCGCCCTGGGACGAGCCGCTGCCCTCGTTCGGCCCCCTCGTGCTCTTCAGCGACGACCTCGACGTGCTGGTCTTCTCTCCCATGGAGCACTTCTTCGCGAGCCTGGTCACGTTCGAGGACGGCGCGATCCGCTACGGCCTGTCCGGCGACCTCGAAGAGTTGCCCGACGGCTTCACCCAGCGCTGGGTGAAGGTCGAGGGCAAGGGGATGGCGGCCACGATCCTGCGCTGGGGCGACGTGCTCCTCGCCGACCGTGACCGGGCGCGCACCGACCGCTACGCCGACACCGGCCTGTCGCGGCTGGGGTACTGGACCGACAACGGCGCGGCCTACTACTACAAGACCGCGCCGGGGCTGACGGCCGAGGAGACCCTGCTGGCCGTGAAGGCCGAGGCCGACTCCCTCGGCATCCCGTACGGCTACGTGCAGCTCGATTCGTGGTGGTACGAGAAGGAAGACGTCGACGCCATCTCGGGGCTCATCACGGGCGGCGTGACCGCGTGGCGGCCCCAGCCAGCGCTCTTCCCCGACGGCCTGGCGGCGTTCCGCCAGCGCCTCGGGCTGCCGCTCGTCGCGCACAACAAGTGGTTCGCGACCGAGAACTCGTACCAGGCCGAGCACCCGTTCGTGGTGGGCGACAAGTGCTCGCTGCCCCTCGACCGTGGGCCCTTCGACGTCTTCATGCAGAGCTGCGTCGATTGGGGCATCGAGACGTACGAGCAGGACTGGCTCTGGAACCAGTACAGCTACCTGCCGTGGCTGCGCCAGCGCGTGGAGCGCGCCGAGCAGTGGATGGCCGACCTGACGGGCGCCGCCGCCGCGCGCGGGCTCACCATGCAGGAGTGCATGCCCTCGGGTGCGCACCTCATGGACACGATCGACCGCCCGGTCGTGACCACGATCCGCACGTCGACCGACTACAAGTCCGACGTGTCGAAGGAGACCTGGTGGCCGCAGTTCCACACGGTGAACCTGCTCGCCTACGCGGTGGGGCTCCTGCCGTTCAAGGACAACTTCCGCTCGGCCGACGTGCGCGGGTTCGAGGAAGCCCTCGTCTCGATCCTCTCGGCCGGGATGGTGGGGCCGAGCGACGCCCTGGGCGCGAGCGTGCCCGCGATCCTGCGGGCCACGTGCCGCGACGACGGGCTGCTGCTGAAGCCCGACCGTCCGGCCTTTCCCCTCGACGCCATGTTCCTGCCGCACCAGCGGCCCTACACGGTCGCGACCGTCTCGCACCGGCCCGGGCTGGGCACCTGGCACTACCTGGCGGCCTTCCTGTTCGCGAGCGCGCACCCCGAGCGCACGGCCATGGACAAGACCTGGGCGGCCATCTCGTACGCCGGGCGCGACGTGGCGAAGATGTTCGTCTTCCCGACCGAGGTCACCGACTGGCACGTCGACCTGGCGCGCGAGCTCGGCGCCCGAGGGCGCTACGTGGCCTGGGACTGGCGCGCGGGTACGGCCGCCGAAGTCGAGGGCACGCTCGAGCTCGCCCCCGCGGAGCACCTCTACGAGGCGCGCTACGTGGTGCTGGCCCCCGTGCTCTCGAACGATCTGGCGCTCCTCGGCGAGGCGGCGAAGGTCGTGACCCTGGCGGATCGGCGCTTCACCTCGATCGAGGTGCTGCCCGACGCCCTCTCGATCGCGCTGGAGGGGGCGCCCGGCGAGCGCGTCACCCTGCAGGCGTGGGACGCGCGAACCGACCGCTTGCTCGACCCGGTCGTCGCGACCCTGGGCGCCGACGGGACGGCGGCGGTCTCGGTGTCGCGCTGATCAGGGGTCGATCAGGGGTCGGTCTTACGATCTTTGCGATCTGCGGGGACGGTCTTACGATCCTCGTTCTCGGCGAACGCGCACAGCGAGGGTCGCTGCCTCCACGTCACGCTGGCGGGGCTTCCGCTCTCCCGTCTCGACGGTGACGCGCTGCTCGATGGTCGGCAATTGATCCACGAGGTCTCGATAGACCGACTCGAGTTCATGAGCCCGTTCGACCGCGTTGGCGTACCAGCGACTCACCACGGAAGCCGGGGTTCGCAGATGGCCGGCCACCTCGGCCTGGGTCCCCCGGTATTCGAGCAGCCACGCCCTCACGAGGAGTTGTCGGGCCAGCACCGAGCCGCGCTGCTTGGGGCGCAGGTCGAAGACGACTCTCTCGACGCCGGCCACCGAGCAGGCCAGATCGACGAGCGCCTCGAGCGGAGGACGGGACTTTCGGACGTCGGCGCGACGGTTCAAATGCAGGGGCTCCGACCGCGTTCGTTCGCGACCGAGGACGTCGGCGACAAAGGCTTCGGAGCCTAGAATGGGGCCGCTGACGGGCATCTCGGTGCGCATCGAGCGGGCGATCTCCCGCGCGTCCTCCAGCCACGTCATACCCGACAACAAGGGCGATCGACCTTCGTGCAACGCCCCGAGCACGAGCCTGCCGTAGACCTCTCTGCCGGTCTTCCGGTCGCCCCCGAGCGCGTCGAGCACGAAGCCGGTGTCGAGCCACGCGGGGGCAGGATCGAGCCCCACCAGCGCTCGGTGGCTCGTCCACGTGCAGGCATCCGGGTGCGCGACCACGCCCGCGCGGACCGGGTTCAGGTGGACGTAGCGCACGAGCTCGAGCAGGTAGGGCTCCTTTTCGACCAACACGGCCTTGAAGCGGTCGGCGAACACGGGTCCCAAGCGGCCGTCGCGGCGGTTCTTCCAGTTCGCGAAGCCGACGTGGACGCGCTTGACGAGGCGCCACAGCGGGTCGTCGCCCGCTCGGACCACCAAGTGGACGTGGTTCGACATGAGCGCATAGGCCAACACGCGATTGTCGGTGCGCTGGGAGGCGGCAGCCAGCAACTCGAGGTAATGGCCGCGCTCGGCATCGCCATCGAGCAGGAACTCGCGGTTCAGCGTGCGCGAGATGACATGAAAGATTCCACCCGGGTAGTCGAGGCGAAGGCTGCGGGCCATGGCGGGCTCCGACGTCCGTGACGTTGCGGGTGGATCGTAATACCGTCCCCGCGGATCGTCAAGATCGTAAGACCGACCCCGAATGGACGATGTCGTGCATGCCGTGGATGACGCGATCGCCCGACGGCGTGCCCGATACGAACTGGGCCACGTGGACCTTGGCCGCGAGGCTGCGGAAGAGGTCGCGCGTGAGGCGCGAGCCGAAGGGCAGGAAGTCGGGGACGGCGAGTTGATAGAGGGTACGCGTGTTGCGGAACAGGAACTCGAGCTCACGCCCGTGGAACGACATCACCGCCGTGCCGACCATGACCAGGGGACCCTGCACCTCGTCGCGCACGAGCAGCGTGCGCTCGGACTCGATGGGCTCCCGGTTCAGGTGGGCGTAGACCGCGAACGTTTCGGGCGGGCGCTTCAGGTCGTCGCGGTAGCGCAGGTCGATGAACGTGACGATGCTCTGTTCGTCGGCGTAGAACCGCCCCTTGTGGATGGCCTGGAACGGGAAACGCTGGGGGGCGAGGTTCGTCTCGAGGAAGTCGTGATAGCCGATGGTGTCGACCGGCTGGCCGTTGATCGTGCCGGTGACCGTCGCGATCGGCAACGGCAGGATCCAGCGGAAGATCTCGTCGCCGAACAGCGAGCTCTTCTCGAAGAGCACGCCGTTGCGGTTCGGCAGGTAGGGTGCGTGCTCGGAGCGAAACGCCAGGTCGAGGTCGAGCTCCGCGTGCTTGTACGTGACGCGGCAGCCCACGTCCTCTTCGAGGATCGAGCCCGCGCCGAACTGCACGCGCTTGCCATCCTGGACGACGCTGAGCTGGCGGCCTCCGAAGTGGGCGACGTGGTTCAACGCCTGCCCGCGCACCGTGAAGGCTGCCGCTCGGCGGCCCAGCAGGCCCGTGCGGGAGAAGCAGAGGGAGACGGGTCCGCCGTCGTGGATGAACTCGAAGTACCAGTTCTCCAGCATGACGCGGCCGATGACGTTCATGCGGGCTCCTCGATGCGTCGGCGGGACGTCGGCATTCTACACGAATCGCCGGTCCGTGTCGTGGGCGAACGAGACCGCGGTAAGTCCAGGCCGCTCGATGCGCCCCCCCCAGCGGAAGCGGCTCTTCAGGTTGGCGTCCATCGAGAGCTCGAGGGTCGTGTCGACGGCGTCGCCGGGCACCACGCGCGTCGCGGGCAGCGGAAAGGCCATCTGCCCCCAGTGGGTCGGCACGCCAGGTCCGGTCGACAGCGTGACGCCGGCGCCCAGGTCGGCCTCGAACCAGCCGATCAGCGCGTGGAGCGTACACGGAAGCGTGGCCTCGAGGCGCGCCCGGACGGTGAAGGCGTCGGGGGCGTCGAGCAGGTCGAAGCGGGCCACCTGCGCCGTCGTCGTCGCGACCAGTTCGGGCTCGCAGCGCACGACGTAGGCCGCCTGTTCGGCGAACGAGCGGGCCGGGCCGAAGTCGAAGCCGCCCACCGGCTCGCTCCAGAAGCCGAGCTCGTTCCACGTGGGCAGCGTGGCGGCGGCCAGGTGGAGCGAGATGCTCTCTGGCAGGGTTCGGCCGCCTGGCGCCAGCAGTCGCCTCGCGTCGCGGAGCACGGGCTGCATCTCGTCGGTGACGAAGAAGTTGCCCATGCACTCGGTGAGCAGCAGGTCGAAGCGCAGGTCGGCGGCCAACTCGCGCGCATCGGACTGCACGAACCGGATGCGCTCGGAGAGTCCGTTGGCGCGGGCCACGCGCTCGGCCACGTGCACGATGTCGTGGGGCTCGACGGCCAGCACGTCGGCTCCCGCTCGGGCCGCCCAGAGGGCCAGGATGCCGGTGCCCGTACCCAGGTCGAGCACGCGCATGCCGGGCCGCACGCGGGCCGCGATGGCGCGCTCGTACGCCCGCATGCGCTCGCCGTCGGCCAGCATGAGCCGGTGCCGGTTCAGCCCGATGAAGTGGCCGCGGCTCATCGCGCGGAGTCTCCCCAGCCGTGCAGGTCGCCGGCCCGGAAGGGGCGCCACTCGGGGGTCTGCAGGCCCTCGGTGTCGAGCGCGTCGGCGTGGTACCACGGAGACAGCGTCGAGTGCTTCAGGTTGGTCAGCACGTGGAAGTCCTGGGCCGGCATGAAGCTCTGCCCGAGGAGGAGCAGCGTCGTGCCCGAGGCGTCGCGCGCCACGTCGAGCACGAGCACGGCGTGGCCCGGCGAGCCCCCCTGCACGAGCACGTCACCCGGGCGCACGTCGGCCGCGGCGCGCGCGGGGACATCGGCCTCGAGGCTCTCGGAGCCCGCGTACGTGAAGATGACGTCGAGGTAGGCCCGGAAGGCGGAGTAGGATGCGTCGGGCTCGCCGCCTTTGGTCCACTCGGCGACGCGCCCCTTCACCTTCAGTCGTTCGCCTGCCGCCCAGCGGCTCCAGGGGACGCGCAGGCCGTTGGTCAGCGGAAACTCGACCTCGGACGACCGGCCGGAGGCCCACAGGTACTCGGCGCGCAGGCGCAGGATGGCGTCGGCGCACTGCTGCAGGTCGGCCTTGCCCACGTCGAGGTCGACGACGGCCGCGTGGCCGACGCGCGACTTCTTGGGCTTGCCGTCGAAGAAGAAGACGCCGGTCCCGGCGGGCTTCAGGGGCAGGCCTCGTAGCCACGCGCAGAACGAGCCCGCGGCGCAGGGTACGCGCCGGAAGCCTTCGGGCAGGCGCACGGCCGACTCGAGGGTGCGCTCGATCCGGGCGCCGGGGGCGAGCCACGGGTAGCCCGGGGGCTCGGCCGCGACCCACGCCGGGGCGGCGAGCACCAGGACGACCCCGCAGAGGACGAGCAGCCGTCTCACGGCAGCGGCGTGCACTGCCCGGGGCCCATGCACTGCGTGCCGCCCGGGCAGGGAACGGGGGGGGTCAGTTCGAAGCACGAATCGGCGTCCATCTGCCCGCACGTGCGGAACATGGAGGCGCCCAGGCACTCGCCCAGGCCGGGCACGCACTCGTCGGTGCACGTGACCGCGCAGGTGCCGGCCACGCACTCGGCGCCGTTGCCGCAGGGGTCGTCGACGGCCTCGTCGAGGGTGCCGTCACAGTCGTCGTCGAGGCCGTTGCAACTCTCGGGCCCGGTGGGCACGCAGAACGAGAGGCACGGGTCGGGCGGGCACTCGACCGTCAGGGTCATGTTCGGGTCGTCGTTGCAGCTGTAGCTCGCGAGCCCCGCTACGACGCACCACTGCAGGGCCGCGTCGGGCCACTTCACGAGGTACTTGTAGACCATCTGG
Organism: uncultured Myxococcales bacterium; assembly: GCA_964494475.1. Taxonomy (GTDB): domain Bacteria; phylum Myxococcota_A; class UBA9042; order CAZBRS01; family CAZBRS01; genus CAZBRS01. The sequence continues at coordinate 23,928 of CAZBRS010000036.1, forward strand.
TCGTGGTGCGTCACGCTCACGTCGACGGCCCAGACGGTGCCGTCGAAGGCGAGCTCGAGGGCGCCGGTCTCGACGGACGAGGCCCAGGCGAGCCAGTTGCCGGTGAGGTGCACGTACTCGGGCGGAACGGGCGACGTGTCGGGCGCCTCGAAGCGATACTCGCACGAGGCCGGCGCGCCCTCGAAGCACACGCCGCACTGGCCTGCGCGGCACTCCTGGCCGGCGGGGCAGAGGCTCCCCTCGTCGACCTGGCCGTCGCCGTCGTTGTCGACGGCGTCGCAGGACTCCACGACGGGCGCGCACGTACCGGCCGTGCACGTCTCACCCGCGTTGCAGGGCGCCCCCTCGTCGACCATGCCGTCGCAGTCGTCGTCGATGGCGTTGCAGGTCTCGAGGGAGGGTGTGCCCGGCTGGCAGTCGGCCGCCCAGGCACCCCCCACGCAGACCGCCTGCCCGGGGCTCTGGCAGGCGCCTTCGCCGCAGAGGATGGGCTTCGGCTCCACGCCCTCGTCGATCTCGCCGTCGCCGTCGTCGTCGACCCCGTTGCACTCCTCGGCCGCGACCGGGTCGCAGGCGTCGCCCACGGCGTCCGCGTCGGCGTCGGCCTGGTCCGGGTTGACGACGTAAGGGCAGTTGTCGAAGGCGTCGGGGATGCCATCGAGATCCGAGTCGGCCGTCTGGCAGACACCGGCGACGCACACCTGGCCGAAGGGACACGCGACGATCTGGGCCCACTCGGCGCAGCCGTCGCCGTCCTGGTCCTCGCACCACTGCCAGCCTTGCCCCAGGCATCGCCGCGCTCCGGCCGCGCACTCGTCGGCGCAGGCGTCGACGCACGTGCCCGCGACGCAGGCGCTGCCGTCGGCGCAGCCGTCTTCGTCGATGGCACCGTCGCCGTCGTCGTCGACCCCGTTGCAGAGTTCACGGCCGGGGCCGGTGCAGTCGGGGCACCCCGCGGGGTCTTCCCACGTCTGGCAGACGGCGTCGTGGTTGCAGTCGGAGGGCAGGCACGAGCCGGCGGTGCCGCAGGCCTGGCCGCCGGGGCACTCGCCGCACGAGCCACCGCAGCCGTCGGGCCCGCAGGTCTTGCCCGCGCACTCGGGCTCGCAGACGCAGCCGGGGATGGGGGCGAAGACGCATCCGGCCTCGACGCCGTGCTCGGGATCGCCGGCCGGGTCGCAGGTGTCGTCGGTGCAGGCGTTCTGGTCGTCGCAGGCGACGGGCTGCGGCTGGCAGGTGCCTCCCATGCAGCGCGACAGCGTACAGGCATCGCCGGTCGTGCAGTCGGTGTCGCTCGTGCAGCCCGGCGACGTGTCGAAGCACTCGGCGTAGGGTCCGGCACAGGGCCCTTCGAGGGCCTGCTGCTGGCACTCGGGGGTGGGGGCGGCGCAATGGCCGAGCAGGCAGGCGATCAGGGCGTTGTACTTCTCGATGGCCTCGGCCGTGGATTGCCCGCCGCAGGTGTCGACGCAGGGCTGATCGCCCTCGGCGCAGGAACTCAGGCAGTCCGCGAGCCCCTGGCAGTCGAGGCGGTCGACCCGGCACGCGCCGGCCACGCACGCGCTGCCGTCGGTGCAGCCGTCTTCGTCGACGGCGCCGTCGCCGTCGTCGTCCATGCCGTTGCAGAAGTCGCCGCCGGTGCCGCAGTCGGGGCAGACGGCGGGGTTCTCCCAGGTCTGGCAGATGGAGTCGTGGTTGCAGTCGGAGGGCAGGCACGAGCCGTCGGGCTGGCAGGTCCAGCCGGGGGGGCACTCGCACGTGACCTGGCACTGGCCGTCGGCGCTGCACGCCTCGCCGCCGGGGCACTCGCCGCACGAGCCGCCGCAGCCGTCGGGGCCGCAGGCCTTGGGCAGGCCCTCGGGCGTCTGGCACAGGGCCTCGCAGACGCAGCCGGGGATGGGGGTGAAGACGCAGCCGCCTTCGCTGCCCAGTTCGGGATGGCCGACCGCGTCGCAGGTGTCGGCGGTGCAGGCGTTCTGGTCGTCGCAGACCAGGGGCACGTTGGCGCAGGCCTGGCCCCCCGTGACGGGATCGAAGGCGCACTCGTCGGAGGTGCAGGCGTCGTCGTCGCCGCAGGCCCAGCCGCCGTGGCAGGCGCCGGCTTGGCACATGTCGTCGAGGGTGCAGCCGCTGCCGTCGTCGCAGGCGGTGCCGTCGGTCAGCGGGGCATAGGCGCAGGCCTCGGCCTCGCACGTCACCACCACGCAGGGCCCGGCGCCGGGGCAGTCGGAGGCGTCGGAGCAGGCGCACTGGCCGTCGTGGCGGCAGCCCTCCTGGGGGTCGCACCAGTCGTTGCTGCAGGGGTCGGCGTCGTCGCAGGCGACGGGCTTCCAGCCCTGGCACATGCCGCCCTCGCAGCGGTCGTTGGTCGTGCAGGCGTCGCCGTCGTCGCAGGCGACGGGCTCGCCGGCTGCACCGCCGTCGAGGGGCTCGTGCTGGCACCAGCCGCCAACGCACACGTCGGCGGTGCAGGGGTTCAGGTCGTCGCAGGCGGCGTCGGCGCCGCAGGATCCGCAGCCGGGGATAGGCGACCAGCCGCAGGCGCCGGTCTCCTTGTCGCACAGGTCGGCGGTGCAGGGATCGGCGTCGTCGCAGCTCTTGGGTGAGCCGCCGCACGCTCCGGCCTTGCAGGCGTCGGCGACGGTGCAGGCGTTCTGGTCGTCGCAGGTCGCGCCCTCGGGGCGGGGCTCGTAGGTGCAGAGGCCGCCCATGCACGCGACCGTGGCGCACGCTCCCACGGGCGGGCAGTCGTCGGAGGTCATGCACTCGCCGCAGCCGGGCTGGCGCTCGAAGTGACAGCCGTCGCTGGGCTCGCACCAGCCTTCGGTGCAGGGGTCGAGATCGTCGCAGTCGACGGGCCGTTGCTCGCAGGCTCCGCCCACGCAGCGCGCCAGCGTACAGGCGTCACCGGTCGCACAGTCGGTGTCGCTCGTGCAGCCCGGCGACGTGTCGAAGCACTCGGCGTAGGGTCCGGCACAGGGCCCTTCGAGGGCCTGCTGCTGGCACTCGGGGGTGGGGTCGGCGCAATGGCCGAGCAGGCACGTGACCAGGGCGTTGTACTCGTCGATGGCCTCGGCCGTGGATTGCCCGGCGCAGGAGTCGACGCAGGGCTGGTCGCCCTCGGCGCAGGCGTTCAAGCAGCCAACGAGGCCCGGGCAGTCGAGGCGGTCGACCTGGCACTCGCCGGCGACGCAGGCGCTGCCGTCGGTGCAGCCGTCTTCGTCGATGGCGCCGTCGTTGTCGTCGTCCATGCCGTTGCAGAAGTCGGCGCCGGTGCCGCAGTCGGGGCAGACGGCGGGGTTCTCCCAGGTCTGGCAGATGGAGTCGTGGTTGCAGTCGGAGGGCAGGCACGAGCCGTCGGGCTGGCAGGTCCAGCCGGGGGGGCACTCGCACGTGACCTGGCACTGGCCGTCGGCGCTGCACGCCTCGCCGCCGGGGCACTCGCCGCACGAGCCGCCGCAGCCGTCGGGGCCGCAGGCCTTGGGCAGGCCCTCGGGCGTCTGGCACAGGGCCTCGCAGACGCAGCCGGGGATGGGGGTGAAGACGCAGCCGCCTTCGCTGCCCAGTTCGGGATGGCCGACCGCGTCGCAGGTGTCGGCGGTGCAGGCGTTCTGGTCGTCGCAGACCAGGGGCACGTTGGCGCACGCCTGGCCGTCGGTGATGGGATCGAAGGCGCAGTCGTCGGCGGTGCAGGCGTTACCGTCGTCGCAGGCCCAGCCGCCGCGGCAGGCGCCGGCCTGGCAGGCGTCGTCGGTGGTGCAGCCGCTGCCGTCGTCGCAGGCGGTGCCGTTGGTCAGCGGCGCGTAGGCGCAGGCGCCGGCTTCGCACGTCACGACCACGCAGGCCCCGGCCCCGGGGCAGTCGTCGGCCGTGGCGCAGTCGCACTGGCCGTCGTGGTGGCAGCCGTCGGCAGGATCGCACCAGTCGGCGGAGCAGGGGTCGAGGTCGTCGCAGTCGGTGGGCTCCCAGGACTGGCAGGAGCCGCCCTGGCACTGGTCGTCGGTGGTGCAGGCGTCGCCGTCGTCGCAGGCGAGGGGCTCGCCGGCGGGGCCTCCGTCGAGGGGTTCGTGCTGGCACCAGCCGCCGGCGCAGACGTCGGCGGTGCAGGGGCTGTGGTCGTCGCAGTCGGCGTCGAGCCCGCAGGGCCCGCAGCCGGGGATGAGCGTCGAGGCGCAGGCGCCGGTCTTGGGATCGCAGGTATCGGCGGTGCAGGGGTCGGCGTCGTCGCAGCTGCGGGCATTGCCCTGGCAGCGCCCGTCCTGGCAGGTGTCGGCGACGGAGCAGGCGTCCTGGTCGTCGCAGGCCATGCCGTCGGGGCGGGGCTCGTAGGCGCAGAGGCCCCCCGCGCACGCCGCGAAGCCGCACGGCCCCACGGGCGGGCAGTCGTCGGAGGTCACACACTCGCCGCAGCCGGGCTGTCGCTCGAAGTGGCAGCCGCCGTCGGGCTCGCACCAGCCCTCGGTGCAGGGGTCGAGATCGTCGCAGCGCACGGGTTCGTAGCGGCAGTCGCCGTCGATGCAGCGCGACTGCGTGCAGCCGTCACCCGTGGCGCAGTCGGCGTCGCTCGCGCAGCCGCCGGTGCCGCAGTCGGGGCAGACGGTGGGGTTCTCCCACGGTTGGCAGGTGCCGTCGTGGTTGCAGTCGCCGGGCACGCAGGTGCCGTTGACGCACACATCGCCGTGTCCGCCGCAGTCGGCGTCGGTGCCGCAGGCGTCGGTCACGCACACGCCCGAGCCATCCGGGGCGCAGTGGGTGCCCGCGGGGCAGTCGCAGCCGCCGCATCCTGGCATGGGGACGAACACGCAGCCGGCCGCCGGGTCGCAGGCGTCGATCGTGCACGGATCGTCGTCGCGGCAGTCGAGCGGGACGGCGTAGCAGATGCCGCTGCCGCGCACGAACGGGTTGCATCGGTCGACCGTGCAGGGGTCGCCGTCGTCGCAGGGCAGGTGCCGGCAGCTGCCGTCGGCGTTCAGCGCGTCGGCGGTGCACCCGTTGCCGTCGTCGCACGACTTCGGCGCGTGGTGGCAGACGCCGCCGTCGCAGGTGTCGATCGTGCCCGGGTTGTCGTCGTCGCAGTTTCGGGCGTCGAGGCAGCACACCCACTCGGAGCGGCAGCCGACGGAGGGGTCGCACGACTCGTGCGTGCAGGGCTCGCCGTCGTCGGGGCAGGTCGCCGCCTGGCTTCCGAGGCAGAGCCCCCACGTGCAGCTTTCGCCGGAGGTGCAGCGGTTGCCGTCTTCGCACGCCGCGCCGTTCGGCTTGCGGGCGTAGGCGCAGGTGCCGGCCGCGCACGTCGCCACCTGGCAGGGCGTCGGGGGACAGTCGGCGGCGACGACGCAGCACGTCAGGCCTTCGTCGGCCGCGCCGTCGCAGTCGTTGTCGCGGTCGTCGCACACCTCGACGGCTCCCTGGTGCGCAGAGGCATCGGCCGGGGCGCAGTCGACTCCGTCGGGCAGGCCGTCGCCGTCGCTGTCGCCGGCGCACGCCGAGGCTCCGTGGAAGCACCCGCCCGTCGCGGGGTCGCAGTGGTCCGAGGTGCAGGGGTCGTCGTCGTCGCACGTCGTGCCCTGGCCGGCGCACGCGCCCGCCTGGCAGGCGTCGTCGAAGGTGCAGGCGCTCCGGTCGTCGCAGGGCGCCCCGTCGTTCAGGGGCAGGTGCAGGCACGCTCCGGTGCCGGGCTGGCAGGCATCGGCGGTGCACGCGTTGCCGTCGTCGCAGGTGCGGGCCGGGAACCAGCACACGCCGGTGCCTACCGGCGCGCACAGGTCGTCGGTGCAGGCGTTGCCGTCGGAGCACCCCTCGTGCCGGCAGGTGCCGTCGGGCAACAGCACGTCGGTGGTGCAGCCGTCGCCGTCGTCGCACGACACCGCGCGGTACGCGCACGCGCCGGCCACGCAGGCGTCGGCCGTGGTCGGATCGGCGTCGTCGCAGTCGGCGTCGCTGGCGCAGCACGACGGCGCGTGAACGCACCCCTGCCGTACGTCGCAGGCGTCGGCGGTGCAGGGGTCGGCGTCGTCGCACGCTCGGACGCCCGAGGGCCAGCACACGCCGTAGACGCAAGCGTCGCCCAGCGTGCAGGCGTTGCCGTCGGTGCAGGGCGTGTCGTCGGCCACGTTCTGCCAGCGGCACGTGCCGTCGAGGCAGGCGTCGAGCGTGCAGGGGCTGCGGTCGTCGCAGTCGGCGTCGCCGGCACAGCAGGTGATGCCGTCGTCGATGACGCCATCGCAGTCGTCGTCGACGTCGTTGCAGACCTCGCGCGCTCCCGGGTGGATCGACGCCGCTGCGGGCGCGCAGTCGAGGGCGTTGGGGGCTCCGTCGCCGTCGAGGTCGGTGGCGCAGGGCAGGGCCGTGAATCGGCACAGGCCGGTGGCGGGCTCGCAGGCCTCGGCGGTGCAGGGATCGTCGTCGTCGCACTCGCGAGCACGGCCGGCGCAGAGGCCGGCCGTGCAGGTGTCGTCTGCCGTGCAGGGGTTGCCGTCGGAGCACGCGGCCCCCTCGGAGGCCGCGGCGTGGAGGCACCCGCCCGCGACGACGCTGCAGGTGTCGATCGTACACGGATCGCCGTCGTCGCACGACGTGGGCTTGTACGCGCACTGGGCCCCGGCGCCCGCGCCGACGCACACGGCGTCGGTGCACGGGTTGCCGTCGTCGCACGCTTCGTGCGCGCAGGTGCCGTCGGGCAGGGGTGTGTCGGTCGTGCATCCGTCGTGGTCGTCGCAGTCGATGGGCTCGTACACACAGGCGGCGGCCACGCAGCGGCCGTCGGTCGCGGCGTCGCCGTCGTCGCAGTCGGCATCGACGGTGCAGGACGCCGGGGCGTGCCGACAACCTTCGAACGGGTCGCAGCCGTCGAGGGTGGTCGGATTCCCGTCGTCGCACGAGACGGGCGCCGTGTACCAGCACACGCCGAACTGGCACGAGTCGCCTGCCGTGCAGGCGTTGCCGTCGTCGCAGGGCGCTCCGGTGGGGACGGGCAGGGCGTAGCAAAGCCCCTGGTGGCAGATGGGCGGCAGGGTGCACGCGTTGCCGTCGTCGGGGCATTCGGCGGCGTCGTCGCAGGTGGTGCCGCCGCCGCCCGAGCCGAGGCCGAGCGTCGGGCCCGGCTGCTCGCCGCTGACGGGGGAGCCCTCGCTGCACGCGGAGAGCGCGAGGAGCGCGGCCAGGATCACGACGATCGGGGTCCAACGAAGACCGTTCATCTCGACCTCCTGCGACGATGCGTACGAGCCTATCGAACTCGGGTTCTGTTTCCCACCGAAAACCGTCGGGATAGCGTGCATTATGGAGCCTCCGAGGGGGTGGCGCGGTCTCACAGTTCCAGGTGCACGCACCCCGAGAACGGCACGCAGAAATCGATCGTGGCGGCGTCGAGATCGTCGCAATCGACCAGCGATGTCTCGCACGCTCCGCTGTCGGGTCGGCACGTATCGATCGTACAGGCGCTGCCGTCGTCGCAAGCCTCCCGGTGGTCGCAACCGCCGAGGGGGTCGCAGCGGTCGAGGGTGCACGGATCGGTGTCGTCGCACGCGCTCGGCACGGGCAGCGACACGCAGCCCCCCAGCGCGCTCACGCACAGATCGTCGGTGCAGTCGACGCCGTCGTCGCAGACCACCGCGGGGGCGAGGCAGCCCGCGGTCGGGTCGCAGTGGTCGCGCGTGCAGGGATCGTCGTCGTCGCAGACCTTCTCGACGTGCGTGCAGCCGCGCGCGGGCTCGCAGCCGTCGACGGTGCAGGCGTCATCGTCGTCGCACGAGACGGGCGCGGGCCGGCACGCGCCGGTGTCGGCGTCGCACGCCTCGACCGTGCAGGGGTTCTGATCGTCGCAGACCACGGGCTCGTTCGCGCAACCCGCCACGGCGTCGCAGGTGTCGCTCGTGCAGAGGTCGCCGTCGTCGCACGCCTCGTCGACGGGCAGGCTCACGCACTCGCCCGAGGCCGCGTCGCAGAAGTCGGCGGTGCACGGGAGCCCGTCGTCGCACGCGATCGCCGCGTGGCGGCAGCCCTCGTCGGGCGCGCAGGTGTCGAGCGTGCACGGGTTCGTGTCGTCGCAGGAGATGGGCTCGAAGATGCACCCCTCGTCGGGCGCGCAGTCGTCGTCGGTGCACGCGTCGTGGTCGTCGCAGCGCGCGGCGGCGTGCGTGCAGGCGCCCGTCTCGGGGTCGCACGCGTCGGAGGTGCAGGCGTTGCCGTCGTCGCAGGGGAGGGTCGTCCAGGTGCAGCCCGCCAGCGGGTCGCAGCGGTCGGTGGTGCAGGGGTTGTCGTCGTCGCAGGTTGCGGCGTCGGGGCCGTGCACGCAGCCCCCGTCGAGCACGCTGCAGAAGTCGACGGTGCACGACAGGCCGTCGCCGCAGGCGGTGTGGTCCGGGTCGCTGCGGCACTCGCCCGTGGTGGGCTCGCACGCCTCGAGCGTGCAGGCGACGCCGTCGTCCGCGCACGTGACGGGGACGAAGGCGCACTCGCCCGACGAGGCGTGGCACGTGTCGGTGGTGCAGAGGTCGCCGTCGACGCAGGGCTTGGGGGTGAAGTGGCAACCGTCGAGCACGTCGCACGAGTCGACCGTGCAGAGATCGCCGTCGGTGCACGTGACGGGTGCGTGCTGGCAGGTGGCCGCGATGAGGTCGCAGGTGTCGGTCGTGCAGGCGTCGTCGTCGTCGCAGTCGGGGTGGCCCGTGCACCCCGTGCACCCCGGGATGGCCGTGGTCGCGCACCCGGTGCTCGGCTCGCACGAGTCGGTGGTGCAGGGGTCGCCGTCGTTGCAGGTGCGCGGTCGCACCACGCAGCCCGTGTCGGACTCGCACGCGCCCACCGAGCACGCGTCGGGGGCGGCACACTCCACCGGCTGCTGCGTGCACGACCCCGTGGCGGACTCGCAGCCGTCGGTGGTGCAGGCGTTGCCGTCGTCGCACGTCTTCGTCACGTGGACGCACTCGCCCGACGAGGGGTCGCAGCTGTCGAAGGTGCACGCGTCGTCGTCGGCGCAGCCGATCGCGGCATAGGCGCACCCGTCGGCCGGGTCGCAGCCGTTCGTGGTGCACGGATCGTGATCGTCGCACGCCACGGCCTCGTGGGTGCACCCGAGCAGGCGGTCGCACGCGTCGATGGTGCAGGCGTCGGTGTCGTCGCAGCCCGCGTTGTCGGGGGTGAACACGCAGCCGCCCAGCGTGGAGTTGCAGGCGTCGACGGTGCACGGGACGTCGTCGCTGCAGGTGACCGGGCGGGTCGTGCAGGCGCCGGTCGACGGCTCGCAGCCATCGGTCGTGCACGGGTCGCCGTCGGCGCAGTCGCGGCTCACGTGGACGCACCCGCTCGCCGGGTCGCACGAGTCGGCGGTGCACGGGTCGAGATCGTCGCAGTCGAGCGCCGCGTGCGTGCAGCCCTGGTCGGGATCGCAGGCGTCGACGGTGCAGGCGTCGAGGTCGGCGCAGTCGACCAGCGCGTGGCCGCACGCTCCCGTGTCGGCGGCGCAGGTGTCGGCGGTGCAGGCGTCGTGGTCGTCGCAGGTGGGTTCGTACGAGCACCCGAAGATGACGTCGCACGTGTCGAGCGAGCAGGGGTCGGCGTCGTCGCAGTCGGCGTGGTCGGGCAGGGCGAGGCAGTCGCCGTTGGCGCCGTCGCACAGGTCTTCGGTGCAGTCGAGGCCGTCGTCACAGACCTTGGCGGCCGTCGTGCACCCCGTGGTCGATTCGCACCCGTCGAGGGTGCAGGGGTCGGCGTCGTCGCAGGTTCGCGGGGCGTGCGTGCACCCGGTGGTGGGCTCGCAGCCGTCGGTCGTGCAGGCGTCGTCGTCGTCGCAGCCCACGGGGCCGTGGACGCACGTGCCCGTGGCGGGATCGCAGGCGTCGGTGGTGCAGGCGTTCGGGTCGGTGCAGTCGACGGCCGCGTGGTCGCAGCCCGCGAGGGCGTCGCACGTATCGGTGGTGCAGCGCAGGTCGTCGTCGCAGAGGTCGTGCCTTGGCGCGAACACGCAGGCGCCGCTCGCGGGGTCGCAGAAGTCGGCCGTGCACGGCACGGCGTCGGCGCACGCGCGGGGCGTGAAGACGCAGCCCGTGGGGCTGGTGCAGGTGTCGTCGGTGCAGCGGTCGAGGTCGTCGCAGACGGCCGGCGGGTGGAGGCAGCCCGCGATCTCGTCGCAGTCGTCGGCGGTGCAGGCGTCGCCGTCGCCGCAGTCGACCGCGGCGTAGACGCAGGCGCCGGTCGTGGGGTCACAGGCGTCGATCGTGCACGCGTTCTGGTCGGCGCAGTCGGTGCCCACGTGGGTGCACCCGGTCGCGGGCTCGCACTCGTCGGCGGTGCAGGCGTCGTCGTCGTCGCAGGCCGATGCGCGCGCCACGTTGACGCACACGCCGGGATCGCGGTCGCAGAAGTCGAGCGTGCAGTCGACGTGGTCGTCGCAGTCGAACGCCACGCTCGCGCAGTCGCCCGTGGCCGGATCGCAACCGTCGGTCGTGCAGGAGTCGCCGTCGGAGCAGGCGACCGCCGTGAAGACGCACTGGCCCGTGACCGGGTCGCAGGCGTCGGTGGTGCAGCGCAGTTCGTCGTCGCAGACGACCGGTTCGTTGGTGCACGTGCCCGTGGCCGGGTTGCAGGCGTCGGCCGTGCACGGATCGCCGTCGCCGCACGCCTTGGGGCGGTGCTCGCAGCCGCTGGTCGAGGCGCAGACGTCGCGCGTGCAGGGGTCGGTGTCGGCGCAGTCGACCGGGAGGTGGGTGCAGGCGTGCGTCTCGAGGCAGGTGTCGGTGGTGCAGAGGTCGCCGTCGTCGCACTCGGAGTGGACCGCGCAGCCCGTGCACCCATCGATGGCGACGGTCTGGCAGCCCGCCACGGCGTCGCACGAGTCGACGGTGCAGGGATCGCCGTCGTTGCAGGTGCGGGGCACGAACACGCACCCCCCGGCCGCCGAGACGCAGGCGCCCGTCTGGCAGATGTCGGGGGGCTCGCACGTCACGTCGACGTACCCGCAGAGCCCGGTGGAGGGGTCGCACGCGTCGGTCGTGCACGGATCGCCGTCGTCGCAGTCCCGGCCCTGGTGGTCGCAGGTGCCGGCCGACGGGTCGCAGGCGTCGAACGTGCAGGGATCGCCGTCGTCGCACGAGACGGGGGAGAAGACGCACTGGCCCCCCACGGTCTCGCAGGTGTCGGTCGTGCACGGGTTGTCGTCGTCGCAGCGCTTGGGGTCGTGCGCGCACGCGCCGGTCGCGGGCACGCAGGCGTCGAAGGTGCAGGCGTCGGCGTCGTCGCAGCCGACGTCCGCGTGGTGGCAGCCTGTCGCGGGCTCGCAGGTGTCGAGGGTGCAGGCGTCGTGGTCGTCGCACGAGACGGGCGCGTGCGTCACGAAGCCGGTGGCGGGCTCGCACGCGTCGACCGAGCACGCGTCGCCGTCGTCGACGATCACGGCCGCGTGCCGGCAGCCCTGCACGGGGTGACAGGTGTCGGCCGTGCAGCCGTCGGCGTCGTCGCACGAAGCGGGCGTGTGCGTCACGAGCCCCGTGGCGGGGGCGCAAGCGTCGACCGTGCACGCGTTGCCGTCGTCGATGGGGACCGGGCTCGAGAGGCACGCGCCGCTGGCCGGCTGGCAGCCATCGGTGGTGCAGGGGTTCGCGTCGTCGCAGGCGCGGGCGGCGTGGGCGCAGAGGCCTTCGTAGGTCACGTGGTCGTCGGTGCAGGGGTCGCCGTCGGAGCAGTCGATGGGTTCGTGAACGCAGCCGAACTCCGGATGGCACGAGTCGGCCGTGCCGATGGTCCCGTCGTCGCACGTGAGCGGGTCGTGCGAGCACGTCTGGGTTTCGAGCGCGCAGGCGTCGGTCGTGCAGGCGTCGGAGTCGTCGCAGTCGTCGTCGGCGGCGCAGCCCGTGCAGTCGGCGATGGGCGCGTGGAGGCAGCCCTCGCCGGGCGCGCACGAGTCGGTGGTGCAGGGCTCGCCGTCGTTGCAGACCCGGGCGGCCTCGACGCACGCGCCGGTGGCGGGGTCGCACGAGGCCACCTTGCAGGGCTCGGAGGGCTCGCAGACCACGCTCGCGTGGACGCACGCGTCGACCACGGGATCGAAGCCGTCGTCGGTGCAGGGGTCGGCGTCGGCGCAGTCGCGGGGGGTGGCCGTGCACAGGCCCGTGCTGCCGTCGCAGCCGTCGATCGTGGCCGGATCGCCGTCGTCGCAGACCACGGGAGCGTAGAGGCAGTCGCCCGTCGAGGGCTCGCAGGTGTCGGTGGTGCAACGGTTGGTGTCGTCGCAGGGCTTCGGGGTGCGCGCGCACGCGGGTCGAGCCTCGACGCACACGACCTCGTCGTAGGTGCAGGGCCCGTCGTCGTCGCAGACGTAGGCCTGGAACACGCACCCGAGCAGGGGCTCGCACGTGTCGACGGTCAGGCAGTCGTCGTCCGTGCAGGCTCGCGGCGCGTGAACGCAGGCGCCCGCGTCGCAGGAATCGAGGGTGCACGCGTCGGTGTCGTCGCAGCTCAGGGGGGCGTGCTGACAGAGCCCGGCGGGGTCGCACGTGTCGACGGTGCAGGGGTCGGCGTCGGCGCACGAGATCGGGGTGACGGTGCAGCCGGTCGCCGCGTCGCAGCCGTCGGTGGTGCACGGGTCGCCGTCGTCGCAGGTGCGCGGGGTGTGGGAGCACTCGGCCCCGTCGTCGCAGGTGTCGACCGTGCACGCGTCGGCGTCGGCGCAGTCGGCGTCGGCGCCGTCGTCGGTCGCGCCGTCGCAGTCGTCGTCGACGCCGTTGCAGGTCTCGACCTCGTCGTTCGGCACCAGCGCGTGGACGCAGACGCCGGTCGAGGGCTCGCACGTGTCGGAGGTGCACGCGTCGTCGTCGTCGCAGGCGGGCAGCGTGGTCGCGTCGAGGGCGCACTGGCCGCCCAGGCAGGCCAGCGTCCCGTTGCAGGCGTCGGCGTCGCCCCAGGTGGCCTCGCAGGTGTCGGGCTCGGTCGTGCACGGGCCGCAGAGGGGCTCGTAGGCTCCCGGCACGCAGGCCGCGTCGACGCACGCGTCGCCGATCGTGCAGGCGTTGCCGTCGTCGCAGGGCGTTCCGTCGGGCCTCGGCGCCACGACGCAGGCGCACGCGTCGAGATCGGGGACCAGCTCTTCGCACGTCCCGGGGGTCAACGCGGGCCAATCGGAGGGAGCGCACTCGGTCAGCGAGCACGTCTGTTCGACCTCGAGGATCTCGACGATCTCGGCGCCGTCGGGCTCGACCGCGTCGTCGACGGGCTCGGGGGTCTCGACGCCGTCGCCGCCGTCGCCGTCGGGCTGCGGAACGTCGGGGTGGAGGAGGTCGGGGGCCAGGTCGCCGGCGGTGTCGGCCGTGTCGGGCCGGGCCAGGTCCCCCGGCGCGACGTCGTCGACGAGCCCGGTCTCCCCCACGTCGTCGGTCCCTCCGCCCCCGCCACACGCCACCATGAACGCGACCACGAGCCAGACCCCGACGAAGCGCGGGAACGAGCGTCTTTGCACGGTATTCTCCCCCCGGAGGGCCAGATCGGATGGGCCGATGAAACCGGATCGCCGGCGTCTCGTCAAGCGCTTCCGGTGGGGCCACCAGGGCCGCAGCAACGCTCCCCTTGCCGAGCGCAGCGCCGGACCTTACACTCCGTTGCCCGCTCGGAAGACGTGTCGCGGGTCGGAGGCCTGATGCCCCCCATCCCCTCGTTGCTGTTGCTCGCCCTCAGCCTGGCGGCCCTGGCCGGCGCGCCGCTCCTCTTCGCGCTCGGCCGCCGACGGCGCGGCATCCTGTGGTTCCTCGACGGCTTCGTCTTCCTGTCGCTCGGCGGCATCCTGCTCTTCGACGTGCTGCCCCACGCGCTGGTCGAGGGGGGCTGGGGCGCCGGCCTGGCCGCCGGCGTGGGGCTGCTCCTGCCCTTCGTGGCCGAGCGCTCGGGGTGGCGCGCCCTGCGCAGCACGCACTCGGTCGTCATCGCCGTCGGCATGGTGGGCCTCGCGGTCCACTCGCTCATCGACGGGGTCGCGCTGTCGGGCGCGGGCTACGCGTCGCCGAGCGGCCTGCACAGCTCGCTGGGGCTCGCGGTGTTGCTGCACAACCTGCCCGTGGGCGTGGTCATCTGGTGGCTGGTGCGGCCGGCGTACGGCGCCGCCTGGGCGGGCGCCGCGCTCGGGTTCACGGCGGCGGCGACCGCGCTCGGCTACGGGTTCTCCGACGCGCTGCTCGGCACCCTGAACGGCGCGGCGCGTGC
>CAZBRS010000036.1:38214-65859 GCA_964494475.1 uncultured Myxococcales bacterium
GCCCTCATGAGCGCGCCGGCGCTGCTGCTCGGCTACCTCATGGCCGGGGCGCTCGCCACCTTCGTGCCCAAGGCCTCGTTCGCGTGGATGGGGCGGGGCGGTCACGCGCAGCAGGCCCTGCGCGGCATGGCCTTCGGGCTGCCCCTGCCCATCTGCTCGTGCGGCGTGGTTCCGGTGTACCGCGGCCTGGTCACCGGGGGCGTTCCCGCGGCGGCCGGGCTCGCGTTCCTGGTGGCCACGCCCGAGCTGGGGATCGACTCGCTGATGCTCTCGGTGCCGCTGCTCGGCTGGCCGCTCGCCCTGGCGCGCGTGGTCGCGGCCGCCCTCGTGGCGTTCGTCGTGGGCTGGGCCGTGGGGCGTGGCCTGCCGACCGCTCCGGTCACCGACGCCAGCCGCGACGCGCCCACCCCCTGGGAGGGAGCGCCCCTCGGCCGACGCCTGCTGGGGATGGTCGAGGTCGGCCTCGGCCACTCGGTGCGCGAGACCGGCCCCTGGATCCTGGTGGGGCTGCTCATCGCGGCCGCGCTCAGCCCCATCCCCCTCGACACCCTGTTCCGGGGCCTGCCGTGGGGCGCCGACGTCGTGCTCTTCGCGCTGGTCGGCATGCCGCTCTACATCTGCGCGTCGGGCTCCACGCCCCTGGCCGCCGTGCTGATCCTCAAGGGCCTGTCGCCGGGCGCGGCCATCGCGTTGCTGCTCACCGGCCCCGCCACCAACGCCACCACCTTCGGCGTGCTCTCCCAACTGCACGGTCGTCGGCACGCCGTGCGCTTCGCCGTGGCCATGGCGGTCGCGTCGATCGCGGCGGGGCTGCTCGTGAACCTGGTGCTGCCCGCGACCGCCGTGCTGCCCACGCCGAGCGAGGCCGCCGCCCACGAGCACGGCCACGGCTGGCTGGCCTGGGGCGCGCTGGCCGTGCTGGCCCTCGCGTTCGGAGCGGCCGCCTTCCAGGTGGGGCCGCGCCAGTTCGTGCTCAGCATCGGCAAGGACCGCAACCCGGCGCCCCCCGAGGCGAAGCCCGTCGAGGCCTGCCTGAAGTGCGAGGGCACGTGCGAATCCCACCACGCGCACGATTGACGCTGCTGGTCGCCTTCCTGGCGGCCTGCGCCGGGGCGGAGGGGCAACGCGCCGCCGCCCACAACGACACCGCGGAGGCCGTCCCTCCCGATACGATCGAGGCCGCGCTCGCCGATACCGTCGAAGGCTTCGCCCCCGACGCGATCGAGGCGGCTCTTTCCGACGCGGGCGATGCCGCGCGGCCCGACCTGCCCGACGCTCCCTCGACGGACGACCTTGGCCCCGACCACCCGGCGGTCGAGGTCGTCGACGCGGCCGAGGTGACCGCGCCGCCCGCGCCCAGCCGTGAGCTCTTCCAGCAGATCGTGGCCGACGCCGACGCCGTCGGCCTCGCCGACTTCCTCGATGCGTACGACATGCCGCTCTGCGACGCCGGCAGGTGCCTGTTCGTCTCGCTGGTGCCCGACGCAGAGGCCCTCGAGGTGCGTGGCCAGTTCACCGGCTGGGGCGCCGGGCCGGCCATGACGCAGTTGGAGTTCTCCGATGCCCTCGGGAGGCGTCCGTGGGCGGTCGAGGTCGTCATGAGCGTGACGCACGTGAGCGAGTACAAGCTGGTCGCCGACGCCGGCACGGGCGCCGAGCGCTGGCTGGTCGACCCGTCGAACCTCTACTTCCGCTTTGGCGAGTTCGGCCCCAACTCGGCCATCAGCGCGCCCGGGTTCGGGCGGCTCACGCGGCTCTCCGACGTGGGGTCGACGGCCCTCGGCAACGCGCGCGACCTCTTCGTGTACCTGCCCGCGGCCTACTTCACCCTGCCCGCGCGGCGCTTCGGCGTGCTCTACCTGCAAGACGGCTTCAACGTGTTCACGAACCCCCAGGCCACCTACGGCTCGTGGGAGGTCGAGGCCACGGCCGACCTGCGCATGGGGCAGGGGCTGGCCGAGCCGCTCTTGCTGGTGGGCATCGACACCTCCGCGCGCTTCGACGAGTACACGTGGTGCCCGGTGCACGTCGACTTCGGCGACGGCAACGAGTTCTGGACCACGCCGCGGCTCGCCGACTACGCCGCCTTCCTGGTCGGCGAGGTGGTCCCGCTGATCGACGGGCGCTTCCGTACGCTGGCCGCGCGCGAGCACCGCGGCATCGCGGGCTCGTCCCTCGGGGGCGTGTCGTCGTTCTGGATCGCCTGGCACCACCCCGAGGCCTTCTCGCGCGCCGGGGTCTTCTCGCCCTCGACCTGGATCGGCGAGCCCGACCTCGGCGACGACAGCCCGTGCACCCCGCTGCGCGACCTGGTCGCGGAGGGCACGGGGCCGGCCCCCTCCGAGGTGCGCTTCTACCTCGACGCGGGCGACACCGACTTCGAGGGGACCGCCAGCTACACCGCCGACGCCTGGGTCGGCACCGACTGGACCCGCAACGCGCTGGTGCGCGCCGGCTGGGGCGATCGCCCCGAGTGGGACGTGGACCAGGACCCGGCCACGCCCCCCGTCGACCTGCCCCCGGGCACCGCGCCAACGGCGGTGCCGCACCTGGCCTTCGCCGCCTCGCCCCCGGCCCCGTTCGTCGGCTGGACCGACTACCTGGGGGTGGGGCGCGACGTGCTCTCACTGGTCGGCCACGGGCACGCGCACAACGAGGCCGCCTGGCGCCAGCGCTTCGATCCCGCGCTGCTGTTCCTCTTCCCCGGCCCCGCGCTCGCGCCCCAACGCTGATCGGCGCGGGGCTTTTCTTCACGGCCCGCCGGTGCTATCGTGCCCTCGTCCCGAGACGTCAGATTCCGATGGGGGGGTGGGGAATGCGGAGAGCACTCGCTGCGTTCGCGTTGCTGGGGCTGTTGTGTGGGGGCTGCTCGTCGTCGGGGGGCGACGAGTCGGTCGCCGACGCGCGCGACACGAGCGCGCTCGATCTGCCGGCCGACGTGCCGGTCGCGGGCGACGCCGACGCGCTGCCCGCCGACGTTCCGAGCGTCGACGCGCCGCCGGTGGTGCCCGAGGTGCAGAGGCCCGGGCCCTTCGGCGCGGGCGTCCGTACCCTCGCCCTGGTCGACGCCACCCGGCCCACGCCCTCCAGCGGCGAGTACCCGGGCGCCGCCACGCGAACGCTCACGACCGAAGTCTGGTACCCGGCCCCGGCGGGGACTGGCACCCCCGAGAAGCCGGCGCGCGACGCCGCCTTCGAGCCGGCGTCCGAGCCGCAGCCGCTGCTCGTCTACCTGCACGGCTTCATGTCGAGCCGCAACGAGAACGCCCACGCGGCGGCGCTCCTGGCCAGCCGGGGCTTCGTGGTGGCCGCCGTCGACGGGCCGCTGACCAATCTGACCGCCCCCGATGGCGCCAACCCGGCCGACGTGCTGAACATCCCCGGCGACGCGCGCTTCGTGGCCGACCAGGTGATCGCCCAGGGCGTCGCCGAGGCCGCCGACGGCTGGCGCATCGACGAGGACCGCCTGGGCATCGTGGGCGTCTCGCTCGGCTCGCTGGCGGCCTTGCTCACGGCCTTCCGCGACGAGTACCGCGACCCCCGCCTCAAGATCGCGGCGGTGGTCGCGCCCCCCGGGTGCTACCTGCCCGAGGGCTTCTTCGACTTCCATTCCATGCCCGTGTTCGTGTTTCACGGCACCCTCGACGCCGTGCTGCCCTACCAGGTGCACGCGCTGCCGCTCTTCGAGGCCGCGCCCACGCCCAAGTGGCTGGTGCTCGCGAAGGACGGCACCCACGCGGGCATCGCCGGCACGGCGGCCTCGCTGGCCGACCACTTCGAGAACGCCGACCTCGTGAGCTGCCACTCCCTCTCGAACAACGAGAACGCCACGGGCGAGAAGCTGGCCGCGCTGGCCGAGCAGGCGGGGGGCGGAACGGTGGCCGAGATCCTCGAGCGCTGCGGCAGGCCCTGCCCGGGCGAGGGCGAGCTGCCGCCCGCGCTGGGCGCGCTGCGCCAGGTGGCCATCCTCGAGCGCGCGCTGGTGGCCTTCGTGCTCGGCACCCTGGGGAACCAGCCCGCCTTCCTCGACTACCTCGAGAACGACCTGCCCGCCGAGTGCCCCGAGGCTACGGTGCAGTCGAATCGCTGAACCTGGACCCGCCCTACCGGTACCCCGCCGGCACGCGCGTGGTGCGCACGAAGCTCTTCAGTTCGCGCAGCACCTCGGCCTCGATGGGCAGGCCGTGGCCCGACAGATCGTGCTTCTCGGCGGGGTCGGCGGCCGTGTCGTACAGCTCGAGCGTGTCGTTCGTGACGTCGAGGATCAGGTGCACGCCGCGCCCCACGGCCGCCTTGGCGTGGCGCTTGGGGCGCGACCACGAGTTCTCCTGGAAGACCAGCCGGTCGGGGTCGGCGGGCGCTCCGTAGAGCACGGGCGCCTGGCTCACCATCGTGGTGTCCTTGCCATAGGTGAAGGGGGCGCCGGCCAGATCGAGCAGGGTGGGGTGCACGTCGCCCTGGGCCACCGTCTCGCGCACGCGGCGCGGGGTCAGGCCCGGCCCCACGAAGAGCAGCGGCACGTGGGTGACCTCGCGGTACAGCGTGCGCGCGTGGGGGTCGGGGCCGTGCTCGTCGAAGTTCTCGCCGTGGTCGGCCGTGACCACCACGACCGTGGTGTCGCGCAGCTTGTCGAGCGCCGCGAGCAGCGGCTTCATCGCGTGGTCGGTGTAGGCGACCTCCTCGGCGTAGAAGTCGATGGGCCGGCGGCCGAGGTCGCGGTCCTTGTGGTCGAAGTGCGGGTGGTGCGGGTCGAGGAAGTGCACCCACAGGAAGAAGGGCTCGCCGGTCGCCTTCAGGCGGTTCAACTCGGCCAGCGCCTTCTTGGCCGTGCCCTCGGCCACCTGGGTCTTCTTCTTCGTGCCGCACACCTCCTCGAAGTGCCCGAAGCCGCGCCGGATGTTCCAGCGGTGGGCCGTGAACATGTCGCCGCAGAGCACCGCCGAGGTCTCGTAGCCCGCGTCGCTGAGGCCCTCGGCCAGCACCGACTCGTCGGGGGCCAGGTCGGCGGGGAAGCGGTTGGTGTTCGTCAGGTGCGCCTGGAAGGGTGTCTTGCCTGCCATGAGCGCCCAGAAGCTCGGGCCCGTGCCCGAGTCTTGCGACCAGGCCTGCTCGAACACGACCGCCCGCGCGGCCAGCGCGTCGAGGTTCGGCGTCAGCGGCCGCTGCTGGCCGAGGAAGCCCACGTGGTCGGCCCGCAGGGCGTCGACCGTGAGCAGCACGAGGTTCGGCTCGAAGCCGGCGGGGGCCACGAAGGGCAGGCGCCGGGGCTCGTAGCCGGGGGGGAGGCCGTCGACGCCGTCGCAGTCCTCGTCGACGCCGTTGCCGGGCACCTCGTCGGCCAGCGGGTGGCGCGTGCGATCGAAGGGCGCGCAGTCGCGCAGGGAGGGGTAGGCCGGGGCGCCGTCGCCGTCGACGTCGGAGAGCTGTTGCAGGGATCGGTAGACGTACTTGGCGAGCGTGGTCTCTTCGCGCAGCACCCGGCGGGCGCCCGGGGCCGTGCACACGGCCGCGATCACCACCAGCGCCGCGAGCGGGGCCCCCACGCCCACCCAGGGGCTGCCGAGGGGTCGGTCGCGCCAGCGCGCCAGCGCGGGTTGAACGGCCAGCGCCAGGACGGGCAGGGCCAGCGCCACGGCGTCGGTCGCGATCACCACCTCCCACTGGCGAACCAGCACCACGCTGAGCGCCGCGGCACCGAGCACGCCGAGCCCGCCCGCCACGGCCGGCAGCGAGAGGCCGGCGGTCCACGGCCAGCGTGCCCGCAGGGCCCCCAGCGCCGAACGCACGGCGCGGCGCTTGATCGCCGCGGCGGCCAGCGCCACGCCCAGCAGCGCCACCTGGCCGCCGAGGAAGGTCAGCGCGATCAGCGCGGCTCCGTGGCGGTTTTCGATGAGGTTCTTCAGGAAGGCGAACGAGCCGACGAGCAGAACGACCGCGCCGACCAACGCGCCGGCCGTGGTCGCCAGGCGGTCGAGGTCCGCGGCCGTGCCGCGCTCGCGCCACCACCGGCCGAGGGCGCCCCGAACCGCGAGGCCCACCCGCAGGTCGCCGCCCGGGCCGGCCAGCAGCCACCACGCCAGGCTCTGCAGGGGAGCCAGCAGGCCGCCCACCAGCGCCCACAGGCCCACGGCGGCCAGGACGGCGAGCAGCGCCGGGCCCAGCGGGAGATCGGTGCGCCAGGCCGCGATCAGCCCGTCGAGCAGGCCGAACGCCGCGAAGGCGCCCACGCGCGGGCCGAGCGCCCGCCAGCCGCTCATCGGCGTGCCCAGATCAGTGCCCGCCACCTTTCTTCGGGACGGTGTTCCAGAGGCGCGACATGACCAAGGCGCCGACGATGGCGAAGGGCAGGGGCCACACCTTCCACCACTGCCAGCCGTGGTTGGTGGTGATCCAGCCCACCGTCACGCCCACGAACGACGCCGCCAGGTACTGCATGCCGTCGAAGAGCCCGGCCGCCGTGGCCGCCGCCTTGCGCCCGCCGAAGTCCATGCTGGCCGCGCCGCCGATCATACCGTGGGCGCCGTTCACGAAGAACGACGTCAGCGTGAGGATGAGCGCCGCCGAGTAGGGGCCGAGGTTCAGGAAGTCCGACAGCCAGAAGAGCAGCATGGCGCAGGTCATGCCCACGAAGCCGAGGACCACCACGGGTGCGCGGCGTCCGCCGTAGGTGGTGTCGGACATCCAGCCCATCACGAAGCCGCCGGTGATGCCGCCCAGCGCGATGCCCCAGGCCGCCAACTGGAAGGCCAGGGCCTGGCCGTTCACGTTGTGCACGTTGTCGAAGTACACGCGGAACCAGCCGTCGATGCCGCTGCGCCGCACCACGCCGATCATCATCGACGCGAGCGCGATCATCCACATGACGCGGCTCGAGAACACCTTCTTGAGGATCTCGCCGAGCGCCACCTTCTGGTTCGGGTCCATGGGCCCCTCGCCGGTGTCGTACTCGCCGAGGCCGGCCTCGGCGGGCGTGTCCTTGACCCAGAAGAGGGTGGCCACGAACAACGCGCCGACCACGGCGCCCGGGATCCAGAAGGCCCAGTGCCATGGCAGGTACGTGGCGATGATGGGGGCGCCCGAGAACGCCAGCACCAGCCCGAAGCGGATGAGCACGCCGAACACGGCCGCGAAGCGCCCGCGCTCGGAGGTGTGGAACCATTGGGCGTTGATCTTGACGATGGAGAGCGCGCCGAACGACTGGAAGTAGCCGTTCACCCCCCACAGGATGGCCATGCCCCACAGGAGCGCCTGCTTCGACAGCCCGAACGCCAGCACGGCGGGCGTGCCGATCGTGACCGCGTGTCCCTCGCCCGTGACGACGGCGGGGATCTGCACCAGGAGGTGCGTGAGGCCCATCAGGGCGCTGGCGATGGTCACGCCCACGGCGCCGATCAGGAAGGCCTTGCGACCCCCGATGCGGTCGGCGACGGGCCCGTTGATGACCACCGACAGGCCGTACACCAGCGGAAGCACCGTCTCGAACAGCCCGAAGTCGACCTTGGTCCACCCGAAGAACTTCATGAGCTCGGGCGAGATGGCCGCCAGGTTGTAGCGGGACATGTAGAAGAACGAGTACAGGAACCCGATCACCATCCAGTTCTGCACCCGGCGGGCCTTGAACTGGGGCGAGAGGGTCGCGGCCGCGGCGCTCATGCGGATCCTCCATCGACGTTGCCCGATTGCTTAGACGAACGGGGCGGATCGTGCAAACGAAAACGGAGCGGGCGTGGTCGGCCGCCTCTCCCTTTACAATCGCCCCGCCTTCGGCGACCATGGCGCCACACGACCCCTGGAGGGCCCCCATGAAGGTCAAGCACGAGCACGTCATCGCCGCGCCCGTCGACAAGGTGCTGGACGCCTACGCCGACCCCACGTTCTACTGCGACAAGTTGAAGAACTCCGGGGCCTTGAGCGTCGAGGTGCTCGAGCGCGAGGAGCTGCCGGGCGGCAAGGTGCGCATGAAGGCGCGCGCCTCCGAGAAGTCGCGCATCCCGTCGATCCCCATGCTGAAGAAGAGCGACGTCGACACCTACGTCGACGACAGCGTGCTCGATCGCACGGCGCGCACGCTCACCTGGAAGGTCACCCCCACGGTCTTCGCCGACAAGTTCTTCCTGTCGGGCAAGATGGAGTTCCTCCCCCAGGGCGAGCAGACCCGCATGGTCTTCCACACCGAGCTCGAGGTGAAGATGTTCGGCGTGGGCGGCACGGTCGAGAAGGTGGGCCTCGCCAAGACCGAAGAAGAGGTCAAGCGCCAGGTCGAGTTCGTCAAGAAATGGTTGGCCAGCCACTAGTGGAGCCGAAGAAGGCCGTCGCGCGCTTCCTGCAGCACCTGGCGCTCGAGCGCAACCTCTCGCCGCACACCGTCGACAACTACGGGCGCGACCTGGCCCTGTTCCTGGCCCACGCCGAGCCGGCGTCGCTCTACGACCTCTCGGCCGCCAGCGTGTCGGCCTTCCTGCAAGGCCAGGCCGAGGCCGGCTACGACCCCCGCACGCAGGCGCGGCGCCTGTCGGCCCTGCGCACCTTCTTCGACCACCTGGTCGAGCAGGGCGTGCTCGAGGCCTCGCCCGCCGACGGCCTCGAGAACCCGCGGCTGCCCAAGCGCCTGCCCCACGTGCTGTCGCTCGAGGAGGTCGAACGCCTCATCGACGCCGGCGACCCCGCCACGCCGCTGGGCCTCCGCGACCGCGCCATCGTCGAGGTGCTCTACGGCACGGGCGTTCGCGTCAGCGAGCTCTGCGGCATGACGCTGCAGGACCTCGACCTGCACCGCCTGCTCATCCGCGTGACGGGCAAGGGCAGCAAGGAGCGCCTGGTGCCGTACGGGGTGGCCACGCGCGACGTGCTCGGCGAGTGGCTCGAGGGGGGGCGGCCGCCCATCGTGGTCAAGGCGCGGCAGCACACCGACCGCGTGTTCGTGAACGCCCGCGGCGCGCGCATCTCGCGCGTGGGGGTGTGGAAGATCCTGAAGCGGGCCCAGGTGCTGGCCGGCGTGACCAAGGAGGTCAGCCCCCACAAGCTGCGGCACTCCTTCGCCACGCACCTGCTCCAGCACGGCGCCGACCTGCGCACGGTGCAGTTGCTGCTCGGCCACGAGAACATCACGACCACCGAGATCTACACGCACGTGACGCGCGACACCCTGAAGCGCGTCGTGCAGGAGCACCACCCACGACCTTGACGAAGCGCGCCGACCCCGCAATCTATAGGCAGGGTTCGACGCCGGGAGATCGCCTCATGCCGCGTGCTCTCCGTTTCCTCGCGCTGCTCGTGACCGTGACCTGGCTCGTCGGCTGCGGCGGAGACGAAGGGGCCGGCGCGCCGCTCGGGGGGCTCTGGCTCGGCGATCACCTCGACTTCGCGCTGTGCGACGGCGAGGTGCGCGCCGTGCAGGTGCAGGACGTGTCGTGCGCCGCCGTGAAGGGCGGCGCTCCCTGCACGCGGAACGCGGCGGGCGCGCTGCCGGGGGCGTGGTCGGTCGAGGGCGGCGAGGTCCTCATTTCGACCGACCGCCTCGAGATCACGGGCGCCTTCGACGGGCCCGATCGGTTCGTGGGCACCTACACCTTCCTCGACGCCGAGTGCTGCGCCGTCACGGGCCAGGTGCTCGTGCGCCACCAGTCCAGCACCGCGGGCTGCCAGGAGTTGCCCGACGTCGTCGACGACGATTCCGCGCCCGAGCCCGACGACGTGCCGATCGCCGAGGGTGACGCCGCCGCCGACTCCGACGTCGGCCCCGACCCGGTGCAGATCGCCCTAGGCCACGTGAACGCGGCCCGCGAGGCGGCCGGCGCCCCCCCCGTTACGGTCGACGATCGCATCGTGCAGGCCGCCCAGTCCCACGCCGAGTTCGTGGCCAGGCACATGGAGCTCTTCGACCCCACGGAGATGTCCGTGCACGACGAGGACCCCGACTGGAGCGGCTTCACGGGGGTGAAGTTCTCGGACCGCCTGAAGCACTTCGGCTACCCCTTCTCGAACGGCTGGGAGATCATCGCCTTCTACGACGACCCGCGCCTCGCGGTGATCGCCTGGCTCGAGACCCTGTACCACCGCGTGCCCATCGTGCACCCCAACTCGCTGCAGCTCGGCTACGGCGCCGCCCGGGTCGGCAGCGCGCGGGTCGACGTGATGGACTTCGCGGCAGGGTACGAGAACGGCGCCGAGCAGCCCACCGTCTGGCCCCCCGACGGGCGCCTCGACGTCAAGCCCTCGTGGAGTGGCGCGGAAGACCCCCAACCCTACCTGCCGCCCCAGGGTGAGCCGGGGACCGAGGGCTACGAAAAGGACGGTTACCCCTCGGGGCCGGTCCTCACCATCGAGTTCCCCTTCGTGCACGATTTCACGGCCTCGTCCTTCGAGCTCACCGACGCCGACGGCGTGGTCGTGCCGACGCAGTGGCTGGGGCCCGTTCCTCCCGAGAGCCCTGCGCCCTTCCACGGGTGGACCGACGACGTGCACCTGCTCTTCACGCACGCCCTCATCCCCTTCGATCCCCTGCCCGCCGGGGCGGCCTTCACCGCGTACTTCACGGGCACGTTCGACGGGGCGCCGTTCGACAAGGCGTGGACGTTCACGACGCGCACCCCGTGAAGCGGCCCCCCGCGCGTTTTCTAGGCGATTGGAGCTTGACACCGGGGGACCACTCCATAAAATCCGCGTGCTACAGTGGTCGCGGAGGGCAGTCCATGTTCGCGGTGATCGAGACAGGCGGCAAGCAGTACCGGGTCGAGACCGGAATGAAGGTCAAGGTCGAGAAGCTCGAAGGCGAGGTCGGGGCCGAGGTCACGTTCGACCGCGTGCTGATGATCGCCGACGGCGACAAGATCAAGCTCGGCAAGCCCTATCTGGCGGGCAGCGCCGTGAAGGCCACCCTGGTCGCGCAAGATCGCGACCGCAAGGTGATCATCTTCAAGAAGCGGCGCCGGAAGATGTACGAGAAGAAGGCGGGCCACCGCCAGTACATCTCCATCATCCGTATCGAAGGCATCAGCGCCTGAGCCTGCTCGGCGCGCACGGAGGTTTCCCATGGCTCACAAGAAGCCCGGTTCCGGCAAGAACGGGCGCGACACGGCCGGCAAGCGCCTGGGCGTCAAGCGCTTCGACGGTCAGGTGGTCAACTCGGGCGAGATCATCGTCCGGCAGCACGGCACCGCGTTCCACCCCGGCAAGAACGTCGGGCTCGGCCGCGACTACACGCTGTTCGCCACGGTCGCCGGCAAGGTGGCCTTCTCGGCGATCGGCGAGCGCCGTTTCGTGAGCGTGCTGGCCGAATAGCGACCCCTTCTCCGGTTCCTCCCCATGCAGTTCGTCGACGAAGCCGACATCGAGGTCCAGGCAGGTGACGGTGGCGCCGGCCTCGTGCACTTCCACTCCGAGCCCCGCGTGGCCAAGGGTGGTCCCGACGGCGGCGACGGAGGCCGGGGTGGCTCGGTGATCGCCGTGGCCGAGGCCAACCGGCGCACGCTCTACGACTACCGCTACAAGCGCCGCTTCGCCGCCGAGCGAGGCCACCAGGGGGGCTCCAGCCACTGCACGGGGCACAGCGGGGTCGACCTCGAGCTCGCCTTTCCCCTGGGCACCCAGCTCACCGACGCCGAAACCGGCGAGGTGGTGGCCGACCTGATCGAGCCCGGCCAGCGTGTGGTCATTTGCCAGGGCGGGCGCGGAGGCAAGGGCAACGAGCACTTCAAGACCTCGACGCGGCGTACCCCCGAGCGCTCCCAGCCGGGCGAGCCGGGCCAGCACCGCGTGCTGAAGGTTGAGTTGAAGCTCATCGCCGACCTGGGGCTGATCGGGCTGCCCAACGCCGGCAAGTCCACGCTCATCCGTCGCATCTCGGCCTCGAAGGCCGAGGTGGGGCCGTACCCGTTCACGACGCTCAGCCCGAACCTGGGCGTGGTCCGGCACCGTGACCAGGAGCTCGTGGTGGCCGACATCCCCGGCCTCATCGAGGGTGCGTCCGAGGGGCGCGGGCTCGGCATCCGCTTCCTCCGGCACGTGCAGCGCGCGGGGTTGCTGGTGCACCTGGTCAGCCTCGAGGAGGGCGACCAGGCGGTCACGCGCCACGACGCCATCGTGGCCGAGCTGCGGGCGTTCGATCCCGATCTGCCCTTCCGCGAGGCCGCCGTCGCGCTCACCAAGATCGATCTGGTCGGAGGGGCCGAGGCCCCCGAGGTCGCTGAGGTCGCCGAGCAATTCGGCGCCGGCTCGCGCGTCTTTCCCATCTCGGGCGTCACGGGCGAGGGCGTGCCGGCGCTGCTCGATTACCTGCTCTTCTGCCGCGCCTCCGAGCGACACGACAACGAGTGAGCCAGGGCACTGGAGTACGCGTACTCCACAGCGCGGCGGAGGCCTACTCCACCGGGGCCGCGGCTCCCATCGCCTCGTGCGCGCGCGCCTGCGAGAGACAGCGAGAACTCTTTGAATACGTGAGCGAAACAGCAGACGTGGGAGGGGAAGAGGTGAACGGAACACTTCTTGCTAGTGAGGGGTCGACCCACACCCCGCCCGGCGGGAGGAGCTCCACGTGAACGAAAAGCACTCCGAGACCCCGCGCATCAAGGCGCAGCTCGCCGAGTTGGCCCCCTACGACCCGGTCTCGTCGCTCGACGACATCCGGGCCTACTCCGGCGACGACGAGCCCCTGAAGCTCGACTGGAACGAGTCCACCATCGCGCCGTCGCCCAAGGTGGTCGAGCGCATCCAGAAGTTCATGGCCAACCGGCACCACCTCAACTGGTACCCCGACCTGTTCAGCCACCGCCTGCTGCCCGATCTGGCCGCCCGCACGGGCCGCGCCGAGGACCAGATCCTGGTCACGAACGGCTCCGACGACGCCCTCGACCTGATCTGCAAGACCTTCCTCGATCCGGGCGACGAGGTGATCGTGCCGCGACCCACCTACACGCACTTCCTGGTCTTTGCGCAGGCGCAGGGGGGCAAGGTGGTCTCGGTCGAGAGCGCCGACCCCTTCGCCAAGAACCTCGGCGGGCTGCTGGCGGCGGTCACGCCGAAGACCAAGATCGTGTACGTGGTGAGCCCCAACAACCCCACGGGGCAACTGTTCGAGGCCGACGAGATCGAGCGCCTGGCCAGGCACGCGCCGCAGGCCATCGTCATCGTCGACGAGGCCTACCACGAGTTCTGCGGGGTCACGGCGGCCGGGCTGGTGGGGCGGGTGCCCAACGTGGTGGTCACGCGCACGTTCTCGAAGGCCTACGGGCTGGCGGGACTGCGCATCGGCTACGCGATGGCGTCGGCCGAGATCATCCGGCACTTCAAGAAAATTCACAATCCCAAGGGCGTGAACGTCATCGCCCAGATCGCGGCCAAGACGGCGCTGGCCGACCAGGAGCACCTGGCCCGCTTCGTGGCCGACGTGACCGAGGCGAAGGCCATGTTGTGCCACGAGTTGAGCGCGCTCGGCTTCGAGTGCCACACGACCCCCGCCAACTACATCAACGTGCGCGTGCCCGATCCCGCCGGCCTCTGCAAGGCGCTGGCCGGGCACAACACCTACGTGCGCAACCGCGACGGCCTGCCCGGCATGAAGGGCGTGGTCCGCATCACCGTCGGCACGCCCGCCCAGACGCGGCTGCTGCTCGAGCGCCTCCGCGACGCCCTCGGCGTCGGCCGATCGGTCGAATCGCGCGTCGCGTCGGCTTGACTTGCCGGCGCTTCCCGTTAGGCTCCCCGGCGATGTTCTCGCCTTGGGAGGCCGCCTTGAAGCGTCTCGTGCTGCTCACCGGGTTGCTCTCGCTGCTGGTCGCGGCGTGCGCCACCGACGCCACGACGATCCTGTCCGACCTGGGAGGCAGCGACACCCTCACCGATCAGGGTGAGAGCCCCGACATCTCGATCAACACCGACGGCACCCAGAACGACGGCGCGGGCAAGGATCTCGGCCCGACCGACGACACCGGCCCGGTCGACGACACCGGCCCGGGCCAGGACGTCGCGGGGCCCTGCAGCCTGGGCACGGCCGAGTGCGTCGACGACCGCACCGTGCGCATCTGCAAGGCCGGCGGCACCTGGAGCGAGTTCGACTGCGCCGAGGGCGAGCTGTGCTTCGAGGGCGACTGCGCTCCGGGAGTGTGCGTGCCCAACGCGCTGCGCTGCAAGGACGCGCAGACCATCGAGATCTGCGCCCCCGACGCCTCGGCGTGGGGCGAGTTCAAGACCTGCGGGGCCGACGAGGTGTGCATCGAGGGCGCGTGCGTCAAGGGCCTGTGCTCGCCGGGCGAGAAGGCCTGCGCGGGCGCCACGGTGCTCACGTGCGCCGACGACGGTGCGTCGTGGCTCGAGGAGCCCTGCGCCGAGGGCTCGGTGTGCTTCGACGGCGCCTGCCTCGAGTGCGTGTACGACGAGCACTGCGACGAGGGGTTGGTCTGCGACAAGGGCATCTGCGAAGCCCCCGAGCTCGTGGTGCTCACGAGCCTGCTGCCCCACGGCACCAAGGGGGCGGCCTACCAGGCCGCGCTCGAGGCTGCGGGCGGCGACGGCGACTACAGCTGGACGGTGGCGTCGGGCGATCTGCCCGCGGGCGTCGACCTCTCCGAGGCGGGGGTGCTGTCGGGAACGCCCAGCGAGGCCGGCGACTTCCCCGTCGACGTGCAGGTGACCGACGGCGGGGGCCAGGAGGCCACGCGCGAGCTCACCCTCAGCGTGATCGAGACGACCGGCAGCACGTTGACCATCACCACGGGCTCGCCGCTCCCCACGGCCACCGAGGGCGAGTTCTACTCGACCACGCTGAAGGCCACGGGGGGCTCGGCGCCCTACGGCTGGTTCGTGATCGGCGGCGCCCTGCCGGCCGGGCTGAACGTCGTCTCGACGGGCGAGATTTCGGGCACGCCCACCGAGATCGGCGTGTTCGACTTCACCGTGCGCGTGGTCGACGCGGCCACGCCCGTGGGCTTCGCGGCCAAGGAGTTCAAGCTCACGGTCAAGGTGGCGCCGCTCGAGATCGTGGCCGACCAGGTCTACGACGTGTGGATCGCCAAGATCGTCATTCTGCCCCTGCTCACCGTCGTGCCCGGCATCCCGCTGCCCTACAACCAGCAGCTGCAGGCCAAGGGCGGGCTGAAGCCCTACACCTGGAGCGAGTACGACGTGCCCGGCATCGACTGGCTGCTGCCCAAGGCCGGCATCCCGGCCGGGCTCACCCTGGCCGACAACGGCAAGATCTCGGGGTCGGTCACCGACGTCAACGAGGTGATGGAGCTCTCGATCCCCTTCACCCAGATCAAGCTGAACGGCTTCTTCTTCGGGGCCAAGGTCGTCGACAGCAACGACCCGCAAGACAGCGACACCGGTCTCTTCCTCATCCCCACGCTGCCCGTCGCCTTCTGACGAGCCCTTCGTCCCCGCGCCTGATGCGGGCGGCTATCGGACGCCCGCCCGGCGTGGGCTCCGGGCGCCCACGCCGACAACAACAACCTGAGAGCTTGTGGAGCTTTCACAAGCTCTCACAGGCCCGCCGAGAATAGGATTCCCGGGCCTGTGAGGTTGTTGTTTGCGCGGAAAGCACAGGGCTTTCCGCGAGACAGGCTCGCCCGAAACGCCATTTTCGGCGAGCCTGTCAGTCGCAGACCGCGTTGGGCGCGCCAGGCGAGCCCTTCTTCGACGCGGTGCCGAAGTCGGCCATCGCGGGGCACCACGCGGCGTCGTCGTCGTTGGCGACGGCGCTCAGGCTGGCCGACGACAGCTGGTGCGCGACGCCGTCGGTCACCCAGGCCGCCGTGAAGGAGATCGCGTCGATCACGGTCGCGCCGCACGAGAGGGAGAGCGCCTCGCCCTCGTTCGACAGGCTGAAGCCCTGGTACACGTGGGGGTCGACCAGCCCGAAGTTCACCGCGGGGTCGTTCGAGAGGGCCAGCACCAGGTAGCCGCTCGCCGGCACCACGACGTGCTCGACGAACTGGTATTGCTCGGGGTTCTTGTCGGCCAGCCAGCAGCCGTAGAGGTCGAGGTCCTCGGCGGAGGCGTTGTGGAGCTCGAACCACTCGCCCTTGTCGCCCGAGCCGGCCCCCGACTTGGCCATGAGCTCGGTGATGACCAACTGCCCCGCGGTGTCCGGCGTCGTGGCCGGGAGCACGATCGGGCACTCGCCGTTCGCGGCGCCGGGCGTGCCCTTCTGGCCTCCCGTGCCGTAGGTGGCGGTGGCGTCGCACCAGGCGGCCGGGTCGTCGTTGGCCGTGGCGTCGAGCCGGGTCGTCGACAGCTGGATGGCCACTCCCTGCTGCACCATGTTGGCCGTCCACGCGATGGCGTCGACGAGCACGTCGCCGCAGGTCAGGGACAGGGGCTCGCCGGAGTTCGACAGGCTGAAGCCCGCGTAGACGTAGGGATCGACCAGCCCGAAGTTGGCGGCGGCGTCGCCCGAGACGGCCAGCAGCCGGTAGCCCCCCGGCGGGATCACGAGCGACGCCTCGAGGGTCACCCCGGGGGGGGAGGCGTCGGCCAGCACGCAGCCCGCCAGATCGCGCGCGAACGCGCTGGCGTTGTACAGCTCGAACCACTCGCCCGTGTCATCGGAGCCGCCCAGGGTGTTGGGCATGAGCTCGGTGAACAGCACGTCGCCGGCCGCGAGGGGCCCCACCTCGTCGACGCACGCGCCCCCGCTGCAGGTCTGCGCTGCTCCGCAGGGCACGGCGGCGCCCCACTCGAGGCAGCCGTCGTCGTTGCGATCGGCGCACGTGAGCACGCCGTTGCCTTCGCAGAGCGTGGCGCCGTCGTCGGTGCACTCGCTGGTGCACGTGGCGGCGCACTCGCCGTTGGAGCAGACCGTGCCGTTCTCGCAGGGCGCCGGGGAGGCCCACTCGAGGCAGCCGTCGCCATCGGCGTCGGCGCAGGTCACCACGGTGCCGGGGTCCTGGCACTTGACCGTACCGGCCACGAAGCAGGGGGCGGCGCTGCAGTCGATGGCGGCTTCGGCCTCGGGGCCGGCGTCGTTTTGCGGGGCGTCGGGATTCAACGCGTCGGGGGCCTCACCGTCCTGCCCCACGTCGAGGCGGGCGTCGACGTCGCCCGATCCGTCGAGGGCGTCGCCGCCGGAGGTGCCGTTTCCTCCGCACGCGGGCACGACGAGCGCCAGGAGCAGGGCGGAGGTGACCAGGAGGCGGTGCATGGCAGATCTCCAGCGAGCGTTCGGTGTCGAACGGTAGCGCGAGTCGGCCCAGGATTCAATGGCGGGATGTCACCAGTTCTCGTTGCCGTGACACGAGGGGTTGCACGACTTGTTCGAGGCATTCCAGGTGCCGCCGCTCTGCAGCTTGACGTCCTTGGCGCCGTTCATGTGCAGGGCGGCGTTCGTGATGGCGCTGCCGCTCGTGTTGGTCTGGCCCTCGTGGCACTTCGTGCAGTCCTTTCCGATGAACGCGTGCTTGCCGTAGTTCGTCGGATGCCGGCCCGTCTTGGGCGAGAGCCCGTGGCAGGCGCCGCAGGCGTCTTGCGTGCCGTCGACCTTGGTCCAGGTGGGCGTGGGCACGGTGCCACCCTTCAGCGTGGCGCCGTGGCAGTAGGTGGTCGAGCAAGAGGCGTTGGCGTGCGTCCAGGTGGCGTTGGCGCCGCCGGTCGTCGCCAACCCTCCGAACGTCAACTCGGCAGGGCTCTCGTCCATGTGTCCGGCCGCGTCGATCGTCGCGGGCACGACGTGGCAGTCGGTGCACGCGAGGGGGGCGGACAGGCCCGACGCCGCCGTCAGGTGGGCCTGGTGCGCGCCGACGCTGGGGATCGTGGTCGAGCTGTTCCCCGCGGTGTTGACCGGAGGCGCGTCGCTGGCCTCGGAGCCGTGGCACGAGTGGCACGTGAGGGGCCCGACGTCGGGTGGGCCGACGTCGACGGGTCCGGCATCGGTCCCCGTGTCAGGCGTGGCCTCGGCCGCGTCGCTTGCGTCGGGGACGCTGTCGGGCGCGCCCGGATCGGGGCTGCCGGGGTCGCCGAGCGCGTCGTCGGGGGCTCCGGGATCGGGGCTCGGCGTGTCGGGCGTCGCCTGCTCCGGGCTCCCGGGGTCCGCGGTGCCCGGGTCGGGCGCGGCTTGATCGCCCGGTGCGAGTTCGGCCGGCGCGAGGTCGGCCGCGCTGGCGTCGTCGCGCACGTCGCGCGTCGCCTCTTCGCCCGAACCAGCGCACGCGCCGAAGAAGGTGAACTGCGCTACGAGCGCCGCAGCGATGACCCAGGAGCGCTCTCCTGTCTTCTTCATGAGCCGTCTCCTCGTTACCAGTCTTCGTCGCCGTGGCACGCGGGGTTGCACGACTTCGTCGCGCTGTTCCACGTACCGCCCGACCGCAGCGCGACGTCCTTCACGCCGTTGATGTGCAGCGCGGGGCCCGTGATGGCCATGGACGTGCCCGAGGTGACCGTGTTGTGGCACTCGCGGCAGTTGATCCCGCTATGGTCGCCCAGTTGGTGCCTGCCCGAGTTCGGCGGAGAGCCGTGGCAGGCACCGCAGGCGTCTTGCGTGTTGTCGACCTTGGTCCACAGCGGCGTCTTGTTCGAGCCGCCGTTCAGCGTGGCGCCGTGGCAGTACGTGGTGCTGCAGGTACCGGCG
Organism: uncultured Myxococcales bacterium; assembly: GCA_964494475.1. Taxonomy (GTDB): domain Bacteria; phylum Myxococcota_A; class UBA9042; order CAZBRS01; family CAZBRS01; genus CAZBRS01. The sequence goes on from CAZBRS010000036.1 coordinate 56,771, forward strand.
GTTGCATTCCAGACGCCGTTGGCGGCGCCGGTGTTGGAGAGCGTGCCGAACGCGAGCTCGGCGGGCGAGGCGCCGAGGTGGCCGCTCGCACCCGTGGTCGCGGGTACCGTGTGGCACTCGCCGCAGGCGACGGGCGACGAGAGGGCCGAGCTGGCCAGGAGGTGCGCCTGGTGGGCCCCCACGGTCTTCAGCGCCGTGGACGAGTTGCCGTTGGTATCGACGGGCGGGGCGCTGTTGGCGGCGCCGCCGTGGCAGGCGTTGCACGCGCCCGGCAGGGCGACGTCGAGGGTGCCGTCGATGTGCTTCTCGGGGTGCGTGACGGCGCCGCCCGTGGCCGTGGCGGCGTGGCAGAGGCCGCAGTTGGCCTGGCTCACGTGGGGCGCGGGCGGCGGGTTGCCGTGACAGGCGCCGCACGTGTCCTGGGTGCCGTCGACCTGGGTCCAGAGGGGCGTGGTCTTCGAGCCGCCGGCGTTCAGGGTGGCGCCGTGGCAGTACGTGCTCGAGCACGTGGCCGCGCCGGCGTTCCAGGCAGGCGAGGCGCCGCCCGACGCGGCCAGGCCGGTGAGCGCGACCTCGGCCGGAGAGGTGCCGAGGTGGCCCGCGGCGTCGGTCGTGGCGGGGACGACGTGGCACGTGGTGCAGGCGACGGGTGACGAGAGGGCCGACGTGGCCTGCAGGTGGGCCTGGTGGGCGCCCACGGTCTTCGAGGTCGTGGCGCTTCCGCCGTTCGTGTCGGTCGGCGGGGCGGCGTTGGTGGCGCTGCCGTGGCAGGCGTTGCAGGCCAGGTCGGTCTCGACGTCGAGCGTGCCGTCGATGTGCTTCTCGGGGTGCGTGACGGCGCCGCCCGTGGCCGTGGCGGCGTGGCAGAGGCCGCAGTTGGCCTGGCTCACGTGGGGCGCGGGCGGCGGGTTGCCGTGGCAGGCGCCGCACGCGTCCTGCGACCCGTCGACCTTGGTCCAACGGGGTGTGGTGGCGGTTCCGCCGGCGTTCAGGGTGGCGCCGTGGCAGTAGGTGCTGGAGCACGTGGCGGTGCCGGCGTTCCACGCGGGGGCGGCGCCGTTGGCCGCCGCCAGGCCGACCAGGGCCACCTCGGCCGGCGCGGGATCGACGTGGCCGGGGGCGTCACCGGTGGACGGGACCACGTGGCAGGTGACGCACGTGACGGGCGCCGAGAGGCCCGAGAGGGCCTTCAGATGGGCCTGGTGCGCGCCGACGGTGGTCAGGGAGGGGTCGCTGCCGCCGTAGGTGTCGACGGGCGGGGCGGGGGACGCGGCGCTGCCGTGGCAGGCGTCGCAGGCCTGGTTGAGGTCGACATCGAGCGTGCCGTCGATGTGGTTCTCGGGGTGGGCGAGGGCGCCCCCCTCGGCCGTGGCGGCGTGGCAGATCCCGCAGTTGACGAGCTGCACGTGGGGAGCCGGCGGCGGGTTGCCGTGACAGGCGCCGCAGGTGTCCTGGGTGTTGTCGACCGTGGTCCACACGGGCGTGGTCTTGGTGCCGCCGGCGTTCAGGGTGGCGCCGTGGCAGTAGGTGCTGGAGCACGTGGCAGAGGCGGGGCTCCAGGTGGCGGCCGCGCCGTGGGCCGTGGCCAGCGCTCCGAAGGCCAGCTCGGCGGGACTTGGGTCGACGTGGCCGGCGGCGTCGACCTCGGCGGGGACCGCGTGGCACTGCTCGCAAGCGACCGGGCTCGCCAGCCCCGACGAAGCCGTCAGGTGCGCCTGGTGGGCGCCGACGGTCAGCAGGGTGGTGGCGGAGCCGCCGTTGGTGTCGGTCGGCGGGGCGGGGTTGGCGGCGCTGCCATGGCACACGCTGCAGCCCTGGTCGGTGTCGACGTCGAGCATGCCGTTCACGTGCTTCTCGGGGTGGGCGATGGCGCCGCCCGTGGCCGTGGCGCCGTGGCAGAGGCCGCAGGCGGCCAGCTGCACGTGGGGGGCGGGCGGCGGGTTGCCGTGGCACGCTCCGCACGCCGACTGCGAGCCATCGACCTGGGTCCAGACGGGAGCCGTCGCCGTGCCCCCGGCGCCCAACGTGGCGCCGTGGCAGTAGGTGCTGGAGCACGTGGCGCCGGCGCGGTCCCAGACGGGGTTGGCGACGCCCGTGCCGGCGAGCGCGCCGAAGACGACCTCGGCGGGCGCCGCTCCCAGGTGTCCGACCGCGCCCATGCTGGCCGGCTTCACGTGGCACGCGTCGCAGTCGAGGGGCGACGAGAGGCCCGTGGCCGCCGTGACGTGCGCCTGGTGGGCGCCGACCGTCACCAGGGTCGCGGCCGAGCCCCCGGTCGTGTCGACCGGCGGCGCGGCGTTGTCGGCGCTGCCGTGGCAGGTGTTGCAGGCCAGCGAGGTGTTGACCTGCAGCGTGCCGTCGACGTGCTTCTCGGGGTGCGCGATGGTGGCCCCGACGGCCGTGGCGGTGTGGCAGGTGCCGCAGTTCGAGAGCTGCACGTGGGGCGAGGGGGGAGGCACGCCGTGGCACGCGCCGCACGCGTCTTCGGTGCCGTCGACCTTGGTCCACACGGGCGAGATTCTGGTGCCGCCGGCGTTCAGGGTGGCGCCGTGGCAGTAGGTGCTGGAGCACGTGGCGTCGTCGCGGTCCCACGCGGGCTCGGCGCCCTGGGCCGTGGCCCGCGCGCCGAACTGCACCTCGGCGGGGGCGGGGCCCAGGTGGCCGTCGGCCGCGACCGTGGCCGGCTGCGCGTGGCAGTCCGTGCAAGCGAGCGGCGCCGCGAGGGCCGACGAGGCCAACAGGTGCGGCTGGTGGGCGCCCACGGTCACCAGGGTGACCTCGGCGCGGCCCAGCGTGTCGACGGGGGGCGCGGCGTTGTCGGCGCTGCCGTGACAGGCGTTGCACGACAGGTCGAGGTCGACGTCGAGTTGGCCGTTGATGTGCGCCTCGGGGTGCGCGACGGCGGAGCCCACGGCCGTGGCCGCGTGGCAGACCCCGCAGCTCGTCAACGGCACGTGAGGCGCGGGCGGCGGTACGCCGTGGCAGGCGCCGCAGGCCTCCTCGGAGCCGTCGACGATCGTCCAGATGGGCGTGGTGATCGCGCCCCCGGCCAGCGTGGCGCCGTGGCAGTAGGTGCTGGAGCAGGTGCCGTCGGTGCGATCCCACGCGGGCGTGGCGCCGGCGGCCTGGGCCAGGGCCCCGAACTGGACCTCGGCGGGCGCGGCGTCGAGGTGGCCGGGGTCGCCGACCGCGGCCGGCTGCGCGTGGCAGTCGGTGCAGTGCAGCGGCGACGACAGGCCCCCCGTCGCCGTGAGGTGCGACTGGTGGGCGCCGACCGTGACCAGCGAGGTCTCGGCGCCTCCCGTGGTGTCGACGGGCGGTGCGGCGTTGTCGGCGCTGCCGTGGCAGTTGCTGCAGGCCAGCGACGTGCCCACCTCGAGCACGCCGTTGATGTGCTTATCGGGGTTGGCGATGGTCGTGCCCACGGCGGTCTCGGTGTGGCAGAGGCCGCAGGTCGTGAGCTGCACGTGGGGAGCGGGGGGCGGTACGCCATGGCACGAGCCGCACGCGTCCTCGGTGCCGTCGACCACCGTCCAGACGGGCGACGGGTTCGTGCCCCCCTTCAGGGTGGCGCCGTGGCAGTAGGTGCTGGAGCAGGTGGCCGCGGCGTGATCCCACGTGGGGTTCGCGCTCGCGGCGGTGGCCAGCGTGCCGAAGGTGAGCTCGGCCGGCGCCGCGCCCAGGTGGCCCTCGGCGTCGAGGCTGCCGGGCACCCGGTGACACTGGTCGCACGTCACGGCCTTCGCCAGGCCCGATGGGGCCGTCAGGTGGGCCTGGTGGGCGCCCACCGTGACCCGCGCGGGGTCGGACTGGCCGGCGGTGTCGAAGGGCGGGGCGTTGTTGTCGTCGCTGCCGTGGCAAGCGTTGCAGGCCGTGACGCCGGCCACGTCGAGCACGCCGTCGATATGCTTCTCGGGGTGCGCGATCTCCAGCCCCACGGCCGTGGCGGGGTGGCACTGGCCGCACTCGTGGCTCTGCGGGTGGGGCGCGGCCGGAGGCACGCCGTGGCACGCGCCGCAGGCGGCCTGCGAGTCGTCGACCTGGTTCCACACGGGCGCCGTGATGGCGCCCCCGGACAGCGTGGCGCCGTGGCAGTAGGTGCTCGAGCAGGTGTTCGTGGCGCGGTCGTAGGCCGGCGTGACGTCGCCGTCGTCGGTGGCCAGGGCGCCGAAGGTCAGGTCGGCGCCGGCCGTGCCGTCGTCGAGGTGACCGGTCGCGTCGACGCTGGCCGGCACCAGGTGGCACTGCTTGCAGGCGATCGGCGACGACAGGGAGTGGGCGGCGTTCAGGTGCGAGCGGTGCGCGCCCACGCCGGGCGAGGCCGGGTCGGTCTGGCCCTTCAGGTCGACCGGGGGGGCCGGGACCTCGTCGGAGCCGTGGCAACTGGTGCACTCGGTGACCAACAGCACGTCGACGACGCCGTCGATGTGCCGCGCGCGGTCGGCGATGGTGCCGTCGGCCGAGACCACGGGGGCGTGGCAGCGGTCGCACTGGCCGTAGGCCGGATGGGGCGAGGGGGGGGGGAAGCCGTGGCAAGCGTCGCATTTCGAGGCCGCGGGGTTCGGCGGGTTCCAGGCGGGGGCGGTCAGCTTGCCGCCCGCCAGCGTGGCGCCGTGGCAGTAGACCGAACTGCACGTGACGGTGGCGGCGGGGCCTGGTCCGGCCTCGAGCGCGGGCTCGGCGCCGTCGTGGAGGGCCAACCCGGCGAAGACGACCTCGGCCGGCCAGGCCGTGTCGGCGTGCCCTGCCGCGTCGACCGTGGCGGGCACCTTGTGGCAGTCGTCGCACGCGACGTCGTGCCCGAGCGCGTTGTTCGCCAGGTGCACGGCGTGGGCGCCCACGCCGCGAGCGGTCTCCAGCGAACTGCCTTTCAGGTCGACGGGCGGCGCCGCGCTGCCGTCGCGTCCGTGGCACCCGACGCAGGTCGGGTCGACGGCCTCGGTGACCTGGACGTCGTCGACGTCCGGGGCGTCGACGATGGCCCCGCGGCGCACCTCGGTGCACGCCGCCAGCCAACTCACGAGGATTGACGCGGCCAGTGCCGCGAGGTTCTTTGCGTTCATCGCCATGGCTCGCTCCCAGGCTTCTGGTGACGATCGTGAGCCTGGCCCCGACGGGCCGGTCATGGTCTTCGACGATAGCGAAAACCTCGCTTGTTTGGGAGTGGAAAATGACGTTGAGCGTTGCGCCGTCTACAGCGGCAGGACGCGTGCGCCCCAACTCTCTGAGCCGTGACAGCCCGACGGGCTGCACGAGCGGGTGGTGGCGTTCCAGGACCCTCCGCCCGACATGCGCACGTCGGGGTTGCCGTTGATGTGCAGGGCGCGCGCGGCGGTCGTGGTGAGGATGCCGTTCGGTGTGCTGGTCTTGGCAACGTCGGCGTGGCAGCGTCCGCACGCGATGAGGTGGTCGGATCGCCTGTGCCGGCCCGTGGAGGGCGGCAGGCCGTGGCAGCGGTTCGTGCAGCCCGAGAGTGCCGTGCCCGTGGTCCACGTCTCGCTGGTGTTGGCCGCCCCCGAATTGGTCCAGCCGCCGTGACAGTACGAACGTGTGCAACTCGCGGTCGTTGCGCTGTACGTCGTGGCCGCGACCTTCTTCGAGAGCGTCCCGATGGTGAAGCTGACGTCGACCGCCTTGTTCAGGTGCGCGGGCGTCGCGGCGTCGGGGATGGCCGTTGGCACGGGGTGGCACTCGTTGCACGCCATGGCCGACGAGATCAACGCTGGCGCCAGCAGGTGGTTCTGGTGGTCACCGACCGACTTCAGGGTGACCGCCGTCAGCCCCTGCGTGTCGGCCGGCGGGGCCTGGTTGGCCGGCGCCGCGCCCGTCGTGACACCGTGGCACACGCCATTGCACGACAGCGTGCCCGACGGCGGCGCGATCTCGACCGCGCCGTTCACGTGCAGGGCCTTGTTCTTGAACGCGGAGTTGTCGGTCATGGTCGTGCCGTGGCACGTGGCGCACGTGGAGCCTGCGGCGCCCACGGGGTGGGGCCTCGTCATGCCCGAGGTGGCGCTGGCGTGGCAGGTGCCACAGGCGTCTTGCGTGTTGTTCACGGTGGTCCACACCGGCGCCTTGTTGGAGCCGCCCGCGAGGGTGAGCGACGCGCCGTGGCAGTAGGTGCTGGAGCACGTGGCCGCCGCGTTGCTCCACACCGGCGTGAGTCCGCCGGTCTTCGTCAACGCTCCGAACACGACCTCGGCCGGCGACGTGTCGAGGTGGCCGGCGGCTTCCAGGGTGGCCGGGACCACGTGGCATTCGGCGCAGGCGATCGCTGACGAGATGCTCGACGATCCGAGCAGGTGCGCCTGGTGGGCGCCCACGGTCTTCAGGGTCGTGGCCGCGCCCCCCGTGGTGTCGACGGGCGGGGCGTTGTTGGCGGTGGAGCCGTGGCACGAGTTGCACGCGAACGAGACGACCTCGACCGTGCCGTTGATGTGCTTGGCCGGTGTTTTAATGGTGCCGTTCGTGTTCATGGTGTCGGGGTGGCAGGTCGCGCACGCCGTCGAGGTCGAGTGCGGAGCCGGCGGCGGGTTTCCGTGGCACGAGGTGCAGGAGTCCTGCGTGTTGTCGACCTTGGTCCACAGGGGCGTGGTGGTTACGCCGCCGGCGTTCAGCGAGGCGCCGTGGCAATAGGTGCTGGAGCACGTGGCGGCGGCGTTGCTCCACACGGGGGTGAGGCCGCCGGTCTTCGTGAACGTTCCGAACACGACCTCGGCCGGCGACGCGCCGAGGTGGCCGGCGGCGTCCATGGTGGCGGGGACCACGTGGCATTCGGCGCAGGCCACCGGGCTCGCGAGCCCCGACGACGCCAGCAGGTGGGCCTGATGCGCGCCCACGGTCTTCAGGGTCGTGGTCGAGCTGCCCGCGGTGTCGACGGGCGGTGCGTTGTTGGAGGCCGATCCGTGGCACGAGTTGCACGCCAGCGAGGCGACCTCGACGGTGCCGTTGATGTGCTTGGCGGGTGCCTTGATGGTGCCGTTGGCGTTCATGGTGTCGGGGTGGCAGCTCGCGCACGCCGTCGAGGTCGAGTGAGGAGCCGGCGGCGGATTGCCGTGGCACGAGGTGCAGGTGTCCTGCGTGTTGTCGACCCTGGTCCACAGGGGCGTGGTGACCGAGCCGCCGGCGTTCAGCGAGGCGCCGTGGCAGTACGTGCTGGAGCACGTGGCGGCGACCGCGTTCCACGCGGGGGCGAGGCCGCCGGTCTTCGAGAGCGCGCCGAACGCGACTTCGGCCGGCGAAGCGTCGATGTGTCCCGCTCCGTCGACGGTGGCGGGGACCTTGTGGCACTCGGTGCAGGCGACGGCCGTCGAGAGGCCGGAGGACGCCAGCAGGTGCGCCTGGTGGGCGCCCACGGTCTTGGCCGTCGTGGCGGAGCCGCCGGCGAGGTCGACGGGCGGCGCGGCGTTGGTGGCGTCGCCGTGGCAGGCGTTGCACGCCGACGGCAGCGTGACCTGGAGCTCGCCGTCGATGTGCGTGGCGGGGTGCGTGACGGCCGCGCCGGTGGCGGTGGCGCCGTGGCACAGGCCGCAGTCGGCCATGGCCACGTGGGGCGAGGGCGGCGGGTTGCCGTGGCACGAGGTGCAGGCGTCCTGGGTGCCGTCGACCTTGGTCCAGGAGGGCGCCGTGGCGGTTCCGCCGGCGTTCAACGTGGCGCCATGGCAGTACGTCGAGGAGCACGTGGCGGTGCCGCGCGTCCACACGGGCGCGGCGCCGTCGGCTTCGGCCAGCGTGCCGAAGCTGACCTCGGCGGGCGCCGTGTCGAGGTGGCCGGCGTCGGTGACGGCCGACGGCGACAGGTGGCACGCCGAACAGTCGAGGGGATTTGCCAGGTCGGAGGCGGCGGTCACGTGGGCCTGGTGCGCGCCCACGGTGACCAGCGTGGTCGCGGACCCGCCGGTGGTGTCGACGGGAGGAGCGTCGTTGGCGGCGCTGCCGTGGCAGGCGTTGCAGGCCTGGGCGGCGTCGACGTCGACCGTTCCGTTGATGTGGTTGGCGGCGTGGGTGATCGCGCCGGCCGTTGCGGTGGCCGAGTGGCACAGGCCGCAGTTGGCGTTCTGTACGTGGGGCGAGGGCGGCGGGTTGCCGTGGCAGGCGCCGCAGGCGTCCTGGCTGCCGTCGACCTTGGTCCACACCGGCGACGTGCGCGTGCCGCCGGCGTTCAGCGTGGCACCATGGCAGTAGGTGGACGAGCACGTGCCGTTCGAGCGCGTCCAGGCCGGGACCGCGCCGCCGGTCGTGGCCAGCGCGCCGAAGGTGAGCTCTGCCGGGGGATTGCCGATGTGCCCCGCGTCGTTCGTCGCCGTCGGGTGCACGTGGCATTCGGTGCAGGGGACCGGTGACGCCAGGCCTGACGAGGCCTTCAGGTGGGCCTGGTGGGCCCCCACGGTCGTGAGCGTGGTCGCCGAGCCTCCGTTGGTGTCGATCGGAGGGGCGTCGCTGGTGGCGTCGCCGTGACAGGCGTTGCAGGCCTGGTTGGCGTCGACGTCGACCACGCCGTCGACGTGGCGAAGGGGCTGCGTGATGGCGGCGCCCGTGGCCGACGCCGAGTGGCACAGGCCGCAGTTGGCGTGCTGCACGTGGGGGGCCGTTGGCGGGTTGCCGTGACACGACGCGCAGGTGTCCTGGGTGTGGTCGACCTTGGTCCAGACGGGCGTCGTGGCCGTGCCGCCGTCGTTCAGCGTGCCGCCGTGGCAGTACGTGGACGAGCACGTGCCCGTGATCCGATTCCACGTCGGGGCTGCCCCATCGGCGCGGGCGACCAGGCCGAAGGCGACCTCGGCCGGGGCCGCGTCGACGTGGCCGCTGTCGGCCGACGTGAGCGGGACCACGTGGCAGTCGCTGCACGCCAAGGGCGCCGACAGGCCCGACGACGCCAGCAGGTGCTCCTGGTGCGCGCCGATCGTGGTGAGCGTCGTGGCCGAGCCGCCGGTCGTGTCGAGCGGGGGTGCGTCGTTGGTCACCGAGCCGTGGCACGTATTGCACGTCTGACCCAGGTCGACGTCGAGCACGCCGTTCACGTGGTTGGCGGGCGTGGTGATGGCGCCGCCCGTGGCGCTGGCGGCGTGGCACTGGCCGCAGTCGGTGGT
>CAZBRS010000037.1:0-63900 GCA_964494475.1 uncultured Myxococcales bacterium
CCTCGAGCCCCGCCGATTACTCTGCCCGCCACCCGCCGTCGAACCAGCCCAGCTGCTCGTGGGCGTTCCAGGCGCAGACGCCGCCCTGGGGACCGGGGCCCATGCGCAGCTCGTAGTGCTCGAGCTGCCCCACGGGGTCGGCGGCGATGGACTCGGGATCGACCAGGTAGCCGATGGCGTCGTTGCCCTGGGCCACGATGAAGGCCAGCGGGCTCACCACTCGCTCGCGCAGGCGCAGGCCGAGCTCGGGCGTGCCCTCGCCGGGGAACGAAGCGAACTCGACCGGGCCCACCTTGTGCCAGCCGAAGGGCATCTCCTCGGCCACGTAGGCGTCACCGTCGGCGGTGAGCGAGCGGAAGGGGATGCCGAGCATCTCGAAGACCTGCACCACCATGGTGCCTTCGATGGCGCAGGACACGATGACTTCGCGGTGGACGATCTCCTCGTCGTTCCCCTCGACCAGTCCGGGCAGGGCCTGGAGGGTCACGTCGGCCAGCGCCTTGCCCACGGCGTAGGCGCGGTCGAAGTCGTCGGTGGCCTCGATCTCGGCCATGGCCGGACCGTCGTGGACGGCGGCCTCGAAGCCCAGCACGAACATGGCCGGCGCTCCCGTGGCCGCCTCGACCTCGGTGCGGTAGCCCCAGATGAAGTCGGCCGACGCCAGCCGGTTGGCTTCGGGCAGGATGGTCGGGTGCTTGGCGTAGTTCACGACCGTGGCCAGGGCTTGGCCGTCGGCGCCTCGTGCCTGCAGGATGCCCACGGACTCGTCGAGCACGGTGGAGCAACCGTTGTCGCGGCCCGAGTAGCCGTGCAGGGTCGTGGCGCCCTGGTAGAGCGACGCCCGGACGAGCGAGTCGGCGGCCTTGACTCCGGCCTCGACCACGCGGTCGGCGTGCCAGTCGAGGAACTCGCGCGGAATGGGCGAATGGAGGGGTTGCCAGAAGCCCATGAGATCGGGCGAGGCGTGGGAGTGGCTCACCGTGACCAGGATCTGGTCGGGGGCGAGGTCGAGCCGGCCCTTCAGCCCCTCCGAGATGCGCTGGCGAACTTCGCGGACGCCGGGGCCGGCGCCCGCGAACTCCCAGAAGTAGCCCGAGTTGTCGACCGTGACGAGCAGGAACGCCTGGTCCTCGTCGTTCTGGATCAGGAGCGCCTGGGCGCGCAGGGGGTCGTGCACGCCCGTGGTGGTGCGGAAGCCGCCGGGCATGCCATAGCCGCCCATCACGGTGCCCTCGGGCGGCGAGACGTCGACCTCGGCGTAGCCCACCCGGAAGGGCAGCGTCTCCGGCGCCTCGGCGCTGGAGCCCCCCCCGCCGCAGGCCGCGAGCAGCCCCGTGACGACGATCGTGAGCAGGTGGCGCATGGGCATCTCCTGTGTGCGGTCCCGGCCGTTCGTTGCCGCGTCGCGGGGGCTCGCGCGCCCTGCAAAGTGGCAGTCTCTGACACAATCTAGGCGGGTCGTCGGACGGGCGCAAGAGCCAACGTGGGTTCTCGCCCCGCCGTTCGGTCGGGCCCTACGGAGCTTGCTTCTTCAGGCTCTCGGGCATCCAGTCGCACGTGTTCGACTCGAGGCAGGGGTCGTCGCTGAGCTCGAACCCGTCGGTGCTCATGTACAGGATGATCTGGTTCTCGACGAAGTTGTTGATGTTGAAGGCCCGCGTGGGGTTCGACGGCTCGACGCCGTGGGAGCCGATGGGGATCATGTAGGGGAAGCGCACGCCGTACGTGCCCCACTCGGTCTTCAGGGTGGCGCGCACCGGGTCGCCGGGCGTGGGTTCGCCGAACTCGTTGGTGCCGTGGTCGAGGTCGTCGGGATCGGGGTGCAGGGCGATGCCCTCGTCGCCGAAGGCGGTCAGGTAGGGGTAGAACTGGTCGGGCCAGCGCGGGTCGAGCAGCAGGCGGTCGTACGGCAGGGGCTCGTTCTCGTAGAAGCGCTTCGCGACCTCGCCCCACTGCGTGATGGTCAGGCCCGTGTTGGGCGCGGCCGTCGTGTCGCTCTGGTGGCGCCAGTAGCTCTCGACCACGTCGGGCAGGTGCATGGCCACCAGGCGGTCGTTGGCCGCCTGGTCGATGGCGCCGATGGCGCGGCCGAGCGACATGCTGGTGGCGATGGGCACGTTGGGGTCGCCCACGGAGTGGTAGACGATCATGTTCGATTGGGGCGCCGCGGCCGGGTCGTACGAGAAGTCGAGGCGCTCTTCGTGCCGGTAGTGACGGGCGTAGACGGCCGGGTCGGCCTTCTCGACCACCATGGCGGCGATGGCCATCAGCCGCCGGAACTCCGGCGTGTTGCGCGCCCGGCCGAGGCCGGTGGCCAGGGCCGTGAGGGGCGCGCCCACCGGGAAGATGGCGCCCTGGTAGGAGACCTCTTTCTCGAACTTGTCGAGCACGGCCTTGGGAGCGGCCTTGCCGTCCCACCACCCGGCGTAGACCGCGATCTCGAGTTGGTCGCCGAACAGGGTGGCGCGGGCCAACTCGGGCGCGGGGCACGTGGCGGGGCCCGTCGGGGCGCCGGCGTCGTCCTTGGGCACGGTCCAGCTGCCGGGCGCGCACGACACGGGCACGGGCTGGGTGTCGCCATCGGACAGCCCGAGCAGAGGGCGCTTCTCGAGGGCCGAGGGGGCGTCACAGGCCAGGCTGACGCGGAAGCCGTGGCCGTCCTTGCCGCGGAACGCGCGCACCTGCTCGCCGTTCGACTTGTTGCGCACGACGACCGTGTCGCCGGGCAGGATGGTCGTGGTGTCGAGCAGCCGGTAGTAGTGCGGGCGGTTCGGATCGTGGGGGCAGTAGTCGTTGGCGCGGTTCGCCGAGATGGCGTAGACCTCGGCCGGGTCGGTGACGCCGGCGTAGGAGGGCGGCAGGCAGTATTCGCGGTGCAGGTTGTTGATCATGAACGCGATCTCGACGGTCGCGGGATCGTCGGGCAGCGGGTGGAACACGACGAACGGTCCCATGAGCGGCAGGTGCACGGCCTCGGGCACGCCCGGATTGGTCGAGCGCAGGCCCACGTGGATGAGACCGGCGCCGCCCGAGACGGGGGTGGCCGTGGCGGTCGTGGCCTCGGTCGCGGCCATCACCTGCGCTACGAAGGCGCCCATCGACTGGCCCCACGCGGGGTAGTAGCGGTTTCCCTTCCCCGTCTCGGGATCCCAGGGCCCGCCCAGGTCGATGACGCCGTCGCCGTTGAAGTCGCCCATCAACTGGCCGTCGGCCGTGGCGGCGTTGGTGTCGACGCCCCAGGTGCGCGTGCCCAGTTGGCGCAGGATTCGGATGAACTGCAGGTGGTCGACGACGGTCTGGCGCACCATGTCGCGCATGTGGAAGACGTCCCAGCTCCAGAAGTCGCCGCCGTTGTCGAAGCTGGAGATCTGCCCGTCGTTGTCGAGATCGCGGATGCGACCGCCCAGGAAGGCGTTCAGGAAGCGCTCGAGCTTCAGCGCCTTGGCGATCTTGGGCACGAGCTCGTTCCACTTGACCGCGGGGTCGTCGGCGGGCAGCGCGAGGCCGTGCCCGGCGGCGTCGAGCCCGCACAGGGCGTAGCCCATCTGCGCGAAGCGGCCGGCGAAGCCGAAGATCTCGAAGGGCGCGCCCGAGTAGCCGTGGCCGTAGAGCACGACGGGGAAGGGCGGCTTGAACTCGTCGGTGGTGACGGGCACCGAGCAGAGGAAGCTGGCCTTGGAAGGGCCCACGCTGGCGGTGCCCGCTGCCAGGTCGAGTTCGAAGCTCTCGTTGTCGTCGGCCGGGTACATGGGGGTAGCCAGGCCGTCCTTGTCGGCCAGGAACGACGGGGTCGTGAACGTGCCCATGACCCAGTAGTCCACGTGCTGCGTGTCGGTCTCGAGACCGGCCACGACCTCGGCGGGGTAGCCGAGCAGCGGGCCCAACTGGCCGAAGACCTTGCCCACCACCTTGGTGGTCAGGATGTAGGGCAGGGCCTCCTCGGTGCCGTCGGGGCGCGTGTCGCGCAGCACCTTGGGCGTCAGGTCGGGGGGGAACTGGTCGGCCACCCAGGCCAGCGACCCGTGACCGTAGAGGCCGGCGCGGATGGTCTCCATTTCGCGCGTGATGGTCTGGGTCGTGAACGTCCAGGCGAAGGCCACGTCGGAGAGCGCCAGACCGAACCTGGCGTCGGCCAGGAGCCCTTCGAGCGGTTCGAGGTCGCGCGTCTGATCGAGGGGGTTCACGAAGGGGAAGGGCGAGCGCACGGGGCTGCCGTCTTCGCCCACCAGGCGCGTCGTGAGCACGACCGCGTAGGTCTCACCCTGGCGCATGGGCAGGGTGGGCCAGAGCACCAGCGAGTTCGTCTCCTTCTCGTAGAAGCTGATCAGATCGTCGATGGGCCGCGTGTTGCTCGCGAGGAGCTGCGGCAGGTTCTCGGGCGTGATGGCCTCGAGGGGCTGGCCGCTGAAGGTGTTGGGCGCGTCGAGCACGCCGTCGAAGTCGCGGTCTTCGTACGGGTCGAGCACGCCGTTGGAGTTCACGTCTTCGGCGTGGGTCTCGAACAGCAGGTTCGGCGAGTCGGCGTGGGGGTCGTGGTCCCAGTACTGCCAGGGCCACTCGAGGCCGAGCGGGTAGTTGCCGTTGCCCACGTCGAGGGGCACGGGCTCGCCGAAGTCGGGAGAGCCCGGCGTGATGTTGAGGACGACCACCGCGTCGTTGGTGAGATCGTGGTCGGCGTGCAGGTCGCGCAGCTTCGCCGCGTCGAGGGGCGCGTCGAAGGCCACGCTGATGGGGGAGTAGAGGCCGAAGCCGTCCATACCGTTCACCTTCGCGCGGAGCTTGCGCTCGGCGAGGGTCGTGGCCTGCAGGCTCACGTTCAACCGCCGGCCCGTGGGTGACGTCGGATCGCGACGGGTGGCGGTGTTGTTGGGCAGTGGAACTTCGGGGAGCGGCTTGTGGTCCAGATCCCAGCGGACCGTCGGGCCCGAACCCAGCGGCGTGGCTCGGAGGCCGATGGCGTCGGGTCCCTCGCAGCCGAGCAGGAGCGCGACCAGGGCGGGCAGCAACCGGGAACGACGCATGGCGGAACCTCCGGGGGAGTCGTGACGCAGCGCGCTGTCTACCGTCCGACAACGCGCCGCGCTTGTCAACTTGCTCCGAACGTGGCGTGGCGTACACTCTCTGCCCATGTCTGCCGTCGTCCTCGTCGAATTCGCGGCCACCGATCGCTTCCATCGCAGAGCCTCGTTCCCGTACGTCCACGGCTGGTTGAAGCACCTGGGCGTGCCCGTGCGCTGGCTGCGCTTCGGCGTGGGCGCGGCGCGACGGTTCGAGCGGGGCGAGGAGGGGCTGGGTCTCTCCGAGGCCGAGTGGGGCACGCTCTCGGGGGTGGTGGCGGAGGTCGCGGCGAGCCACGTGCTGTTCGGGTCACGCCCTGCCGAGAGCCTGCTGTCGCGCTTCCACGCCGGGACTGCCGCGGCGCCGCGGCTGGCCCTCTTCGAGTCCCAGTCCGGCGCGCCGCGGTCGCGTGGCCTCGAGGTCGTCGACGAGAAGCCCGCCGCGCTGTCGGCGTTCCTCGGCCTGGCGGTGCCTCTCGACGACCTGCCCCTGCACCGCGTGGCCTGCCCCGACTTCGGCTTCGAGGCCGCCAACGACGCTGCCCGGGCCGCGCCCGCGCTGCCCTTTCTGGTGCTCGGCCGCGAGTGCACCTTCTCGTTGCCGTTCACGCGGAACCCGTTCCTCGACGGGCTCGATCTCTCCGGCTGTGCCCGCCGCGGGGGCTGCTCGTTCTGCGTGCGACCGCCCGAAGAGGCGGGGGCCTGGGATCTGGCTCCGGACGAGCTCCGCGCCCACCTGGCCGCGCTCCGCGCGACGCTGCCGCCCTCGGCCGCGCGCGGGGCCGTAAGGCTGCTCGGCGAGCCTGCCCTGCGGCACCTGGCGGCCGTCGTGGGGGCGCTGCTGGCCGAGGGGTTTCGCGACGTCGACTGGCTGCTCGACGCGCGCGCCGACGCGTTGGTCGAGCGGGCCGACGAGTTGGCGGCGGCCGCGACCCGCCTGGCCGGGACCGGGAACCGCCTGCACATGGCGCTCATCGGCATCGAGAGCTTCTCGGCCGCCGAGCTGGAGCGCCTGAACAAGGGCGTCGACCCGCTGACCAACCTGGCCGCCGTCGCCACGCTGCTCGAGCTCGAGCAGCGCTGCGCAGGCTCCTTCGCCTTCCGCGAGCACGGCGGGCTCAGCCTGATCCTTTTCACGCCCTGGACCAGCCCGCCCGATCTGGCCGCGAACCTGCGGCTCATCCAGCTCACGGGCCTCGAGCCCCTGTGCGGCAAGGTCTTCACGTCGCGGTTGCGCCTGGTGCCGGGGCTCCCGCTCACCGAGCGCGCCCGGGTCGACGGCCTGCTGGTCGAGGCGTACGACGATCCCCTCCTCGACACAGCGGCTCGCAACCTCTACGACCCCGAGCTGCCCTGGCGCTTCCGGGCGAGGGAGCTCGAGTCGGCCTGTCGTCTGTTGCTGCGCTTGCCGGGGACGACGCCCTCCGCCGATCCGCTGGGGGCGTCCGTCCAGAGGATGCTCGACCGGGCCCGGCGCATCGGCGTGGGCCCCATCGACGTGGCGATCCGGATCGTCGAACTGGCGACGGGTGACGAGCCGCCGCAGGCGCTGCTGGCGCGCGTCGAGGACTGGTTGACCGAGCGCGGGGGCGAGCGCGACGCCACGCGGCGGGGGGAGCGCTGGGCCGAGGCGGGGTCCGCCGGCTCCGATACGGCGGTGTCCCAGCGCCTGGCGGTCTTCCTCAGCGAGCGCGGCCTCAAGCCGGTGTCGAAGCTCGAGCCGTTGTCGGGGCCCCGGGCCGAGGCCCTGGTGGCCGGCGGGGAGCTCCCCAACGCGCTGCAACGCCGGCGCCGGACGGGCGCCGCCGACGCGGCGGTCCACGAGGTCTTCTTCGGGGCCGATCCCCAGCGCGTGGCGGCGGCCGTGGCGGCCACCGAGCGGCTCGAACAGCCGCCCTCCGACGAGGCCGAGCGGCGGGCGGTGGCCGACGCCGGCCGACTCCTCGGCTACCCGGCGTGCTGCTCCGAGGCCTTCTCGGCGGCGCGCTCCTCCGGGCGTTGGAGCTACGTCTGGTTGCACCTGCGACGCCGGTTCGAGGTGCCCGGCGCGGTGCCGTGGCAACTCAACCCCTGGGCGAGCTCCTTGCTCTGCCCCCACGTGCCGTGCTCGCTGGCGTGCGCCGAGTCTCTCGACCTGGCCTCGGCCACGGCAGCCGCCCTGGCCGATCTGGAGGGGCCGGCCGCCCTCGCCGAGATCGAGGCGCGGGCCCGGAATCCCTGGTTGGCCGTGCTCGAGGGGCAGGGCGCGGCCATCGAGCTCGTCCCCGAGGGACCGCCCGGGGAGCGCTTCCGCTATCGGGCCGCGCGGAGCACCGACTCCGCGTCGGCGGACCTGGCGCTCGTGGCCGATGGGGACGAACTGGTGGTCGAGCCCCTGCGGCTGCTCGTGCTGCGCGGCGGCCGCTTGCACGCCGACCTGTCCCTGCGGGGCTTCGTGTGGTGGCACGAGCGGGCGCTCCAGGTCGAGGCGTGGACGCACCTGCTCGCGATCCGGGAGCGCACGCTGCTGGCGCCGGGGGGGGGAGGCCCGCGCACCGACGCGGCCGCCGAGCCCGACGTGGCCAAGGCCACGCCGCGCCTCCTGAAGCTGCGGTTCCTGCTGCTGCAGGCGTTGCCGTCGCGAGGCGCGGCCGAGCTCGCCGGCTTCGAGGCCGCCAGCCTGCGGGTCATCTCGCACGGGCGCATGCGGCTGGTGCTGGCGCGCGGGGCCGAGCGGCTCGCGCTCGAGGTCGAGGAGGCCCGGGCCGACACGCGGTGCTGGTTGCGCGTCGGGCCCTTCGCGCTCACGGTCCCGGGGGGCGCCGAACTGCCCGCGGGCGACGCGCTCCAGGCGGTCGAGGCGCTCGTCCGAAGGCTCGAGGCCGTGCTGCGTGCGGCGGGAGCGCGAATGCTGAAGAGCGCGGGCGGGTAGGCGCAGACCGGCGGCGTCGCGGTCACATCAGGTCGTGGGGATCCACGTCGACCAGCAGCTCGAGTCCTGGCGCCAGGGCGGGCAGGGCCCGCAGCAGGGCGCGCAGGGGCTCGCGCGTGGGGGCCGCCAGCAGCAGGTGGTAGCGCGCGGCGCCCTGCACCTTGCGCAGGGGCGCCGGCACCGGTCCGCGGGGGCGTACGTCGGCGCCGCGGGCCGCGGCCCAGCCCTCGATGGCGCGCTTCACTCGCGTGAGGTCGCGTTCGACCAGCACCGCGTTGCCTCCGCGCAGTTCGAGCAACACCAGGTGACCGAGCGGCGGCCACCCACGCTCGCGGCGCAGCTCGAGCTCGTAGCGCGCGAAGCCCAGCCAGTCGTGCGTCAGCAAGAAGCCGAGCGCGTAGTGCTCGGGGGCGTACGTCTGGACGAGCACGCGCCCGCGCTCTCCCGTTCGGCCGGCCCGGCCGGCCACCTGCACCAGGCGCTGCAGCGCCGTTTCAGCGGCGCGGAAGTCGGGAAACTTCAGGCCGTGCTCGGCCAGCACGACGCCGACCAGGTGCACGTTCGGGAAGTCGTGGCCCTTGGTGACCATCTGGGTCCCCACCATCACCGCGTACCGACCCGCCCGGAAGTCGGCCAGCAGCCGGGCGTGCGAGCGCCCCCGCACGGCGTCGGCGTCGTAGCGCAACACGGAGAGGTGCGGCGCCACCAGGGCCAGGGCCTCCTCGATGCGCTCGGTGCCCACGCCCCGCAGTTCGAGGCGATCGGACGCGCACTCGGGGCAGCGCGCGAACCGCCGGAACGACGCGCCGCACGCGTGGCAGATCATGCGCGCGGTGGATTGGTGCCACGTGAGGGCCACGCCGCACTCGCGGCACTGGGGCACGTGGCCGCAGGCCAGGCACAGCTGGAAGGGCGAGTGGCCGCGGCGGTTGTGGAACAGGATGACCTGCCGACCGGCCTTCGTGGTCTCCAGCACCGCGTCGAGCAGCGGGCGGGACAGGAAGTCGGCACCCTCGACCAGCTCGGCGCTCTTGAGGTCGATCATCTCGATCGTGGGCAGGGGCGCGCCGGTGGGGCGTTCGGCCAGGGTCAGGAGCCGGCTGCGGCCTCGCCAGGCGTTGGCCAGGCTCTCGAGGCTAGGGGTGGCCGAGCCGAGCACCACCGGGCAGCCGGCCAGTTGGCCCCGCAGGAGCGCCACGTCGCGGGCGTGGTAGCGCAGGCCGTCGCCCTGCTTGTAACTGCCGTCGTGCTCCTCGTCGACCACGATCAGCCCCAGGCTCGCCAGCGGCGCGAACACCGCCGACCTGGCTCCCACGGCCACGTCGGCGTCGCCCGAGCGCAGGCGATCCCACTGGTCGAGCCGCTCGCCGGGCGTGAGCGCGCTGTGCAACACCGCCACGCGCTCGCCGAAGCGCGCCCGGAAGCGCGCCGAGAGCTGGGGCGTGAGCGCGATCTCGGGCACCAGGACCAGCGCGCCCCGGCCCTGGTCGAGCACGCGGCGGATGACGTGCAGGTAGACCTCGGTCTTGCCGCTGCCGGTGATGCCGTGCAGCAGGAAGGTGGCGAAGCCGGCCTCGAGCGCGTTGCCGACGGCCTCGACCGCCTCGGCCTGTTCGCCCGTCAGGATCGGGGGCGGCGACGCCGGGTCGGCCCCCTGGTCGCCGAAGGGGTCGCGGAAGGTGCGCTGCTCGTCGACGCGCACGATGCCGGCGTCGGCCAACGCCTTCACGTGGGCGGTCGCCCCGTCTCCCAGGCGCTCGCGCAGCGCGGGGAGGGTCAGCGATCCCGCCTCGCGCACGACCTCGGCCACGGCGCGCCGCGCGCGGGCTCGCTCGGGCACCTCGCCGCCGAGCCACGTCACGACGCGGATCACGCGCTCGCGAGCGCTGGCGGCGCGCTCTTCGCGGCGCCGCTGCAGCACACCGCGGCGCGCCCAGGCCTCGAGCTCTGTGCGGGGCGCTGCTGTGCGGCGCTCGAGCGCCCGCAGGCTGGCGGCGGGTTCTCCCCGCAGCCCCTCGAGCCACGCGGGCGCGTCGGCGGGGAGCACGGCGTCGGCCGGCAGCCACAGCCGGGCTTCGTCCTGGCGCGAGGAGCCTGGCGGCAGCGCCGTGAAGGCGGCCATCCCGAGCGGCGCCGCATAGTAGTCGGCCACGCGTCGCACCAACGCCAGCAGGCCCTCGTCGAGCGCGGGCGTCTCGTCCTGGCGCGCCAGCAGGGGCTTCACGTGCGCCGCCTGGGCGCCGGGCGGGAGTGTGTCGCGCGCCGCGATCACCAGTCCCGTCAGGCGGCGCGGGCCGAAGGGCACGAAGACCCGCGTACCCGGCGGTGGCGCCTCGGGCCAGTCGGCGGGCACGGCGTAGGTGAACGCGCCGAGCGGCAGGTTGACGACTACGTCGACCAGTCGGAGCGCGGTCATCGGCTGTCCGGTGTGTTCGTCAGGGCAGCTCGTAGGCGCACCATCCGGTCACGCACAGGTCCTTCGACGCCTGCAACCCGTCTTTGCAAAGGGCAGGTCCGCTGCACGGGCGCGGCAGGCAGGGGCTCGTGATCGACACGTCGTCGAGCGCCACGCCGGCGCCCACGTTGTTGAGATCGTCGACGCTGTCGAACCGGAAGGCGAGATCCACCGTGCGCCCGGCGAAGGCCGAGAGGTCGGCGGACGCCGCCTGCCAGGCTTCGAGCCCGGAGAGGTCGTCCTTGGTCCACACCAGGACGCGCTTGTCGCCGTCGACCACCTCGATCCGCAGGCGGTCGAACGCGTCGCCGGGGTCGCCCACGTCGGCGTTGACGCGGAGCGAGAGTCGCCACGGCATGCCCGGGTAGAGCTCGACGTCGCTGAGCACCGCGCTCTCGCCCTCGTGCGCGCCCGTGTCGTAGCTCCAGGTGGCCGGATCGCCGAAGTACAGGGCGCCTCCGTCGTCGACCAGCGGCCCGTCGTGGACGACGGACCAGCCGAGCGAGCCCACGCGCTCGACGAACGACCACGCCGGCAGGGCGACCTCGGCGAAGGTATCGGCCAGCAGGTCGGGTTGGCAGCAGCCCTCCAGGCCGCTGGCGCCGACCACGCACCGCCCGTTGATGCAGGCCTCGGACGTGCACGGGTCGGCGTCGTCGCATCCCCCTTCGCCCAGGCTCCGGAGGACAAGGTCGGGATCGCAGCACGCGTCGGTGTGGAGGCACGCGTCGTCGACGCAGCGGTCGGCCGTGCACGCGTCGCCGTCGTCGCAGTGTCCGTCGACGTGGCAGCACGTGCTCGACCACGCGTGGGCGCAGACGCCGCCGGGGACGGGGCAGGTGTCGTCGGTGCAGACCTCGGCGTCGTCGCAGTCGGCCGCCGTCGAGCAGCACGTGTCGTCGGGGGCGTGCACGCAGCCGCCGGCAGAGCACGCGTCGGCCGTGCACGGGTCGGCGTCGTCGCAGTCCGACGCCGTGGCGCAGCAGAGCTTCGCGAACACGCACGCGCCGCCCTCGCAGGCGCTCGTGAAGCAGCCCGCCGGGGCGGGACAGTCGGCGGCCGTGGAGCAGCCCTTGGGGCTGCACGACGACGTGACGCGCACGTCGTCGATCATCACGCCTTCATAGCTGATGACGCTGTCGGCCTCGAAGTAGAAGCGCAAGCGGACCTCGAGCCCTCCGAAGGCCGAGACGTCGACCTCGACGTGGGTCCACGCCTGCTGGGGCGTGTCGGAGGCCTTGGCCCAGACGCGCACGTCGTGGCCCGCGAAGCGCACGTATACCTCGGTGAAGTCCCAGATGTACGAGCCCTCGGTGTGCTGCCACAGGTCGAACGACAACCGCAGGTCGGAGCCGGGCGGCAGCAGGAAGGGCGGGGAGAGGGCGCTGCCGTCGTTGTACCCGTACGATTCGTAGCTGAACGCGTCGGGATCGCCGAAGTAGAGCACCGTGTCGTCGGGGGCGGGCGGGAGCCCCGAGACCACGTGCCAGCCGATGGGACCGTTGCCGCCCTCGAGGGCGTAGCCGCCGCCACCGTCGAAGGGCTCGACGTAGGGCTCGGCGTAGCAGCATTCGGGCACCCACGAGGGGGCGTACGAGCACGTCCCGTCGACGCAGGTGTCGAGGGTGCACGCGTCGTCGCCGTCGTCGCAGTCGGCCGGACCGGAGCAGCACGACGGGGCGTGTCGGCAGGCGTTCTGGCGGCACCAGTCGAAGGTGCACCCGTCGCCGTCGGCGCACTCTCCGTCGGACAGGCAACAGTCGGTGACGGCCTCGTGGGTGCACTGCTCGCCCTCACCCGGGCAGCCGTCGGCCGTGCAGGGGTTGCCGTCGTTGCAGTCGCCGGCCGTCGTGCAGCAGCCCGGCTCGCGAACGTGACCGCATTGACCGTCGAGGCAACCGTCGGCCGTGCACACGTCGCCGTCGTCGCAGTCGGCGGCCACCGTGCAGCACGAGTTTCCGAAGACGCACACGCCGTTGTTGCAGGCGCCCTCGTAGCACTCGCCCCACGCCGGGCAGTCGTTGTCGGCGTCGCACAGGCGCGGCCCGCACGACGTGTCGACGCGCAGATCGTCGACATAGGCGCCCTCGTACGACACGCTGCTGTCGGCCGAGAAGTGCAATCGCACGCGGATCTGGCGACCCGCGAGCGCCGAGAGATCGATCGCGAGGGAGGTCCAGCTCGCCTGGATCGTGCTGCCGCTCGACGTCCACACCGCGAACTCCTCGGTGCCGTCGTCGACGAAGACGGTCAGGTGGTCGCAGCAGCCCTCGGCCTCGAACCACAACGCGAAGCGCAGCGTGACCTCGACCCCCGGGGGCAGCAGGATCGCCGGCCCCGTCGCGTCGCCCGCGTTGCCGTAGCTGTAATCCTCGTACCAGTCGTCGTACCAGTCGTCCCACCCCGAGTCGTCGCCGTAGGTGCCGGTGGCGGGATCGCCGTAGTACAGCGCCCCCGGCGCGCTCTTGGCGCGCAGGTCGGTGACGCGCTGCCAGCCGATGCTCCCGGTGCCGCCGGAGAACGCGAAGCCACCCTGGTCGAGGTCGAAGTCCTCGCTGAAGATCTCGGGGATGCAGCACCCGGGCAGGTGCGCCGGCTCGTGGGTGCAGCTGCCGTCGGCCAGGCACCGATCGCGTGTGCAGAGCTCGCCGTCGTCGCAGTCGGCGTCGGCGTGGCAGCACACGTCGACGTAGCGGCAGGCCCCGGCCTGGCAGAGGCCCTCGGTACACGGATCGTCGTCGACGCACTCTCCGCTCTTGGCGCAGCACGTGCGCACGTGCACGCAGGCGTCTCCGGGCACGGGGCAGGCGTCGTCGGTGCAGGGTTCGCCGTCGTCGCAGTCGGCGGCCGAGGCGCAGCAGTCGGCCACGGGCTCGTGGCGGCAGCCTTCGCCGGGGACTGGGCAGCTGTCGAGCGTGCAGGGGTCGTCGTCGTCGCAATCGAAGCCCGAGGCGCAGCACCCCGTGAGGGAGGAGCGGTCGCACCCCGAGGAGTCGGCGCGGCAGTGCTCCTTGGTGCACGGGTCGAGGTC
The DNA here is from genome assembly GCA_964494475.1 of uncultured Myxococcales bacterium. GTDB lineage: Bacteria > Myxococcota_A > UBA9042 > CAZBRS01 > CAZBRS01 > CAZBRS01. The sequence continues at coordinate 13,455 of CAZBRS010000037.1, forward strand.
GTCGCACTCGGCGTTCGAGCCGCAGCAGCCCGTCCACAGGCCCAGCCGGTCGACGTACAACCCCTCGAACTGGTTGATCTTGGTGTCGAAGGTCTCGAAGCGCAGCCGCACGCTGACGTCGGCCCCGGCCCAGGCCGTGACGTCGAGCTCGACGCGGGAGAACTGCCCGCCCGTGTTGCCGTGCAGCGCCTCGGACGTGTAGAGCACGTGCGAGCCGTCGGGGTCGTCGAGGCTCACGGTCAGCAGATCGTAGCCGGGCGTGCCCTCGGTCTCCATCCAGAGGTCGAAACGGAACCACGCCTGCGCGGCTTCGGGGACATGCAACGCGAGGGAGGCGGTGGCGTCGACGGGCGCCGCAGCGTGGTAGTCGCCTGCGTCGGTGCCCAGGTACAGCGACCACGCGCCGCTGGACGAGCGCCGCGACGAGCGGTGCCACGTCACGCCGCTGGAGGTGGCGTCGACCACCGTGAGGGGGCCCGCCTGCTCGAGATCGTCGAACCACGCCGCTGCGCTCCAGCGGTCTTGCGCGACGGCTGGTTGGCAGAACAGGCAGCCCTGGTCAGGGTTGGTGGTGCCGCCGTCGAAGCAGTCGACCAGCTCGACCTCGCCCGGAACCGGCAGCACGCAGCGCCCGGGCTTGGGCACGAACACGCAGCGCCGGGCAGCGGGGTCGCACGAGCCCTGGCCGCAGGCCACGCGGCAGTCGGCGTCGGCCTCGCAGGCCACCACGTAGGGGCCGACCGGGGGCGGCGTGGCATCGGTCGCGTCCGGCGCGACCGGATCGTCGACCTCGACCTCGAGCACGTCGAGGTCGGGGGCCTCGGCCTCGAGCACGTCGACCACGTCGGGCCCGTCGGGCCGCACGTCCTGGGGCTGGGTCTCGACCACGTCGGAGGCCGAGTCGGTGCCGCAACCAACCAGCACGAGCCCGACGAGGACCACGAACTTCACGCGCACCAGGAACCGCATGCCGCTGGTCTCGCTCTCTTTCGCTGCAACACCCCATCGTAGCCGGAAAGCGCTGTCGGTTTCAAGCAACTGAGCGTATCGTTCTTTGCCATGACGGTTGATGAGATGTTCGCGTACTCGCTCGTCGGAATCCCCGCCTGGCGCTGGCTGGCGGCCCTTGGGGTGGCGGTGGTCCTCTTCGGGCTCCTGCTGCTGGTCAAGCGCCTGCTGCTCCAGCGCCTGCAGCACCTGGCGAGCCGCACGAGCACGGTGCTCGACGACGCCGTGGTCGCCGCGCTGGCCGGCACGCGGCGCTGGTTCCTGGCCCTGCTCGCGCTGTTCGCGGCGGGCTGCACGCTGGGGCTCCCGGGGTCCGCGCGGGCCTCGGCGAACGGGGTCCTGGCCCTCTCCGTCATCGTCCAGGGGGGCCTGTGGGGCCACGCGCTCCTCCGCTCCTACCTGGCGCACGCAGTGGCCGCGCGCGCCGCCACCGAGCCCGAGCTCGCGACCACGCTGGGGTTCGTGGGCTTCCTCGGCCGCGTGGTCCTCTGGAGCCTGGTGGTGCTGCTCGTGCTCGCGAACCTGGGCGTCGACATCACGGCGCTCGTGGCGGGGCTGGGCGTCGGCGGCATCGCGATGGCCCTGGCGGTCCAGAAGCTGCTCGGCGATCTGCTGGCGTCGTTCTCCATCCTGTTCGACAAGCCGTTCGTGGTGGGCGACTCGATCGCGGTGGGCGACCTGCAGGGCAAGGTGTTGCAGGTCGGCCTGCGGACCACGCGCCTGCGCTCGGTGAGCGGCGAGGAGCTCATCATCTCGAACGGCGACCTGCTGGCGTCGCGCATTCGCAACTTCAAGCGCCTCGAGGAGCGCCGCGTGCTCTTCCGCCTGGGGCTCGTGTACGGCACCCCGCCCGACGCCCTGGCGGCCCTGCCCGCCTGGGTGGCCGAGGTCGTAGCCGCGGTGCCCGACGCGCGCTTCGAGCGCTGCCACTTCGTGGGCTTCGGCGACTCGGCCCTGCTGGTCGAAGTGGCCTACTTCGTGACCGACCCCGAGTTCGAGCGCTACATGGACGTGCAGCACCAGGTGAACCTGGCGCTCTACCAGGCCCTGGCCGCGCGCGGGCTCTCGCTGGCCTTCCCGACGCAGACGGTTCACCTGTCGGCGGGTGGCTCCTGAACGCCGTTCGGGGTCGACCTCCGATTACCGCCGGATGGTGACCACGGGCTCGACGTTCACGCGCCAGGCCAGCTCGAGGGCCTCTTCTTTCGGGCCCTCGAGGTAGTAGAGGTGCCACAGGGTGGCGTCCTGGTTGGGCTGGGTCTGGTCCTCCCACCACACGCCGCCGGCCCAGAGGCAGGTGGCCACGTGCAGGGTGGCCGTGTCGACCACGAGCCAGCGGTCGTCGCCCAGGCCGACCAGGCCGTTGGGCGTGCCTACGCACAGGCGATTCTTCGGCGTCACGTCCTGCTCGACCAGCAGGTCGTAGTCGGCCAGGGGCACCGAGACGACGCGGTCTTCCAGCAGCGCGGGCGAGTAGACCAGGTGCGTCAGGGGCTCGGGCACGCTCACGCGGAGGGGCTCCGGTCGGTCGGAGCCGGCCGTGGCGGGCTCCCTCCAGGGCAGGTCGATCCACACCTCGACGTGGCTGCCCCAGTCCTGGGTCGTGACCGTGGCGCCGCGCCCGCCGTCGTCGAGCTCGAAGGGGAAGGGCGGCTCGTCGAGCAGCGGGGGCGGCGCGCTCGCGGGCACCTCGGTCGAGACCTCCTGCGCGCGCAGGTCGACCCAGGCGTCGCCCGGGAGGCCCAGCACGTCGAGGGCCTCGACCAGGACGCCCTGCACGGCGGCCTCGGCGGCGGCGGCGTGGTCCAGCGAGTAGCGGATCTCGACGATGTAGGGGCGCCAGCCGGTCGAGTCGCTGACCTCGGCCTTCAGCAGATCGCGGATGGCGCCGTCGAGGCGTGCGCGCAGGGCGGCGGTGGCCTTGCCCGCGGCGTCGGCCTGGTCCAGCAGGATCTCGGCCGCGCGGACGCGGCGCGAGAGCTTCACGTTGCCCGTGAGGATGGCGTTGTCGCGCTCGTCGCCCGCCCAGCCCGCGCCGAAGCCCATCCACTGGAACAGGTTGTCACCGGCGTCGGACTGCCACTGGCCGTCGTGCACGAAGGGCACCGGCGTTGGCGCGATGCCGGCGGCCTCGAGCTGCCGGCGGTACTCGCGGATGGTCGCGATGCGGAAGCCGTCGTCCTCGAGCGCCTGCAGCTTGGCTTCGTACTCCTGCACCGCCTCCTCGCTGACCTTGAAGAGCTCGGGGAAGTACGGGTTGATGCCGCCCGTGGCCAGCAACTCGGCGTCGTCGACGAAGTTCCAGTCGAGCACCCAGCCGGTCGCGGCGTCGGCGTAGCCGTCGGTCGTGAGAAGGCGCAGGCCGTCGCGCTCGAGCCAGAGGCCGCGCGGCTTGTCGGCGCCCAGGTTGAAGCTGAGCTGGTTCCGCGGCAGGATGCCCATGGCGTCGATCTCGTCGTGGGCCAGGCGGGCCATGCCTTCGCCGTACTGGCCCTCCTGCGTGAAGAACGCCGGCGCCTGGGGCAGGCAGAAGCGCTGGAGCAGGCGCTGGTTCTGGTCCCACGACCACTTCTGGTCACGGTACGGGTAGGCCAGGAAGAGCTGGTCGGACCAGTGGAAGCTCATCAGGTCGACCTGCCCGCGCTGCACCAGGCGCCCGAAGCGCACGAGCAAGTCGGGGAAGCGCTGCTCGAGCACCTCGAGGAAGAGCCCCTGCATCTCGAACGAGCCGCCCCACGTGGGGTGGCGCTCGAACAGCTCGACCAGCGGGGCGAAGCTCTCGGTCACGATCAGGTCTTCGAGCGCCTCCTCGGACGTGTCGGGCTGGGCCAGGAAGCCGTGGATGCCGCCGGCCACGTACTGCAGGTTGAAGTGGTAGACGGCCAGGCTGAACTTCGTACCCTCGGCCCAGACGGCCGGGTCGAGCTCGTCCTCGGCGCAGAGCAGGTCGGCCGGAGTGGGGGGGACGTCGGTCTCCACCGCGGCGTCGTCGGAGCCATCGGGGCCGGCGTCGGAGGCGACCTCGGTCGCGTCCGTGACGTCCGTCGGCGTGTCGGACACGACGTCCGAGGTGCCCCCGCCGGAGGAGCACGCGAGCAGCGCGACCGCGATCGGGAGCCAGCACCAGCGCTTCATGGGGACCTCCTTGCAGCGTGCCCACGATAGCGCGGCTCGTGCCCCGTGTCACGTCCCGCGCGTCGCGCGGTCCGGGTTCGCGCGCCGGACCACGGCCGGACCGCGCGCGTGGTCCGGCCGAGCCCCCTGAAGACGTGCATCTTGGCCTCCCGCCTCGTCGTCGGGCTTGGCAAGCCGCGTGCAACCCTCTGCGGCGACATCACCGCTCGGGAGGAGACCATGTCGTTCGAGGCGTGCCTGTGGGACAGGGAGGCCTGGTGGGAGCGGCGCGAGGCGGGGCCTCGCCGACGCCGGGGAGAGCCGATGACGCGGACCGGACGATCAGAGGCGCGCGGAGTGCCCGCGCGTCCGGTCCACTGCCGGCAGGACGACGCGCTGGAGCGCGCCGCCGAGGGAAGCTCGAGCGAGTGCGCGGGCGTGTCGCTCGGTGGGCTCCTGGAGGGGCTGCGCCCGGCCGAGCGCTGAAGAGCCCGGCCTACTCGGGCCACAGGCCGAGCAACTCACGGGCCTCGTCGGGGGTGGCCACCTCGCGACCCAGCTCGGTCGCCAGGCGCACCACGCGCTCGACCAGTTGGGCGTTCGAGGTCGCGAGCACGCCCTTCGTGTAGTAGATGTTGTCCTCGAAGCCCACGCGCACGTTTCCGCCCATCACGAGGGCCGCGGCGGCCAGCGGCAGTTGGTGCCGGCCCATGCCGGCCACGGTCCAGGTGGCGCCCTTCGGCAGTTGGCGCGCGAGGAACACGAGGTTGTCGATGGAGGCGGGCAGCGCGCCGGGCACGCCCAGCACGAAGTCGTAGTGCAGGTGGCCCGTGACCAGGCCCTCCCGGACGAGCCGCTCGGCCGTGGCCAGGTGCCCCACGTCGAAGATCTCGAACTCGGGCCGCACGCCCAACTCCATCTGCCGCTTCGCGAACGCGCGGATGGTGGGCCAGTCGTTCTGGAAGACCTCCTCGCCGAAGTTCACGGTGCCGCAGGTGAGCGTGGCCATCTCGGGGTCCGAGCGCAGGCTGTCGAGGCGCTGGTCGGGCGTCATCCACACGGCGCCGCCCGTCGAGGCCTGCACGATGATGTCGGTGCGCGCGCGGATGCGCGTGACCGCGTCGGTGAACACGTCGCCGCTCTGGGTGGGGTTGCCCGCCTCGTCGCGCACGTGCAGGTGCACCATGGCGGCGCCCGCGTCGCGGCACTCCTTCGAGGCCTGCGCGAGCTCCTCGGGCGTGAGGGGAAGGTAGGGTGTCTGGGCGCGAGTGACCTCGGCCCCGCAGATGGCGGCGGTGATGATCAGCTTGTCCAGGATGGGCCTCTCGTTTCGGGTTCAGGGTCCGGTCACGGCGAACGGGTTCCCGTGGGCGAGCAGGTTCGTACTACCGTCGCAGTGGGCCGTCAAGGGTCGGGATCCGGACCGTTCGGTGGGCCGGTGGCCGGTGCTTGACCGGCCCTCCGGCGGTCGTCATACTCGTCCCAAGGTCTCGAAAGGGCGCTGGATGCTCCTCTTCGCGGTGAAGCGGCTCTGCTGGTTGGCGTTGGCGGGCCTCCTCGTGGCGTGCGGTGCGGGCGAAGACGACCCGGCCCGCGACGCGGGCGTCCTGCCGGGCGACGCCAGCATCCAGTGGAGCGCCGACGTGGCGTCCGATCCCGGGAGTGGGGCTCCTGACGCGTCCGCGCCGCGCGAGGTCGGGGCCGAGCCCGACCGGAGCGAACCGGACGCCTGCGTGTCCAGTTGCGCGGGTCGCGAATGTGGAGGCGACGGTTGCGGGGCCACCTGCGGCACCTGCGCGCCTGGCGACGACTGCGTGGACCACCGCTGCCGGCCGAAGCCCGAGTGCGGCGACGACGCGTGCGACGGGACCGAGACCTGCGGCACGTGCCCGCTCGACTGCGGCGTCTGCGCCGCGACCTGCGGCAACGGGGCGTGCGCGGGGGGCGAGACCTGTGCCAGCTGCCCCGACGACTGCGGTTTCTGCGCCACGTGCCCCGACGGTGCCTGCGCGGGCGGCGAGACGTGCCTCTCGTGCCCCGACGACTGCGGGGCGTGCGGACCCGACTGCGGCGACGAGGCCTGCAACGGCGACGAGACCTGCGCCACGTGCGTGCTCGATTGCGGTCCCTGTCCGCGAGCGTGCGGCGATGGCGCCTGCGCGGGTGGCGAGACCTGCACCAACTGCCCCGACGACTGCGGGCTCTGTTCCACCTGCGGCGACGACGACTGCGCGCCCGACGAGGACTGCCAGGGCTGCCCGGCCGATTGTGGAGCCTGCTCGCCCTGCGGCGACGGCACGTGCGGCTATGGGGAGGGGTGCGCCAGCTGCCCCGCCGACTGCACCGACTGTGCCCCCAGCGACGGGTGCCTGCCCAGCGAGGCCGCCGGGTGCGCCGGCTGCGCCTGCCAGGCCTGCACGTGCGCCGACGATCCCTACTGCTGCGCCACGAAGTGGGACACGCTCTGCGTCGACATCTGCGAATCGACGTGCGGGGGATGCACGGTCGTCCCGGCGTGCGGTGACGGCACCTGCGCCGCCGACGAGACCTGCTCCGGTTGTCCGGTCGACTGCGGGGCGTGCCAGGGCTCCGGCTGCCGGTTGAGCACGTCGGCCGGCTGCGGGGGCTGCTCGTGCGAAGCGGTCGTCTGCGCCGCCGACGACTACTGCTGCTCGACCGAGTGGGACAAGCTGTGCGTCCAGAAGTGCGCCGACGCCGGGAGCTGCCCCCCCGATGGCTGCCACACGGAGGGCGGATCCGGCTGCGCGGGGTGCAGCTGCGAGGCTGCCGTGTGCGCGGAGGACAGCTACTGCTGCTCAGGGGCCTGGGACGGCTTCTGCGTCGATCTGTGCATCGAGCAGGGAGCGTGCGATTGACCCTGGCGGGTCACCCCTCGAACTGCCTGCGCTTGTGCATCTCCTGCACCAGGAAGCTCGCCACGTGACTGGCGAAGCTCTGGCGGCCGAAGCCGGCGTCGAAGCCGAGCTCCATGGCCAGCTCGTGGGTGATGCGCGGGCCGCCCACCACCAGGATCCAGCGGTCGCGCAGCCCCTCGGCCTCGACCAGCTCGATGAAGCGGGTCAGGTTCTGGACGTGCACGTTCTTTTGCGTGACGATCTGCGAGACGAGCACCGCGTCGGCCTGGAACTCGCGCGCCGCCGCGATGAGCTCTTCGTTCGGCACCTGGGCGCCGAGGTTTCGGATCTCGAACCCCTTGTAGCTCTCGAGGCCCTTGTGGCCCGCGATGCCCTTCATGTTGAGGATGGCGTCGATGCCCACGGTGTGCGCGTCGGTGCCGGTGCAGGCGCCGATCACGCGCAGGGGGCGGCCGCCGAGATCCAGCGCGATGTGGGCCTCGACCTCCTTCTTGTCGAGCACCACCGACTGGGCCTTCGGCACCTTGATGCCGGCGTAGTCGACGGTCTCGCGGCAGGCGCCATAGGCCACGAAGAAGGTGCAGCCGTTCTGCATGTCGCGCGTGTGCACGATGGCCGGCTCGTGCAGGTTCATGAGCCGCAGCAGGCGCAGGGCGGCCTCCTCGGCCTCGGGGCCGGGGGGCACGGGCAGCGTGAACGAGAGCTGCACGAAGCCGTCGTCGAGGGTGTCGCCGTAGGGGCGCACCCGCGTGGGGTCGGGGGCCAGGGGCCGCGTCCAGTCCCCGGGGTTCGGGCTTCCGAAGTCAGGCGTGTACGGCATGGGCCACCTCCTCGATCGGAAGGGGGAGCTCGGCCTTCATCTGATCGGCGAACGGGTTCGCATAGCCGGGCTCCTTCGACACCACGCCGTCGTAGCCCTTGCCCCCCTCGCGCCGGCGCCCGATGTTCGCGAACATGCCGCGCTCGATGCACGCCAGGAGCCCCATGCCCTCGATCTCGTCGAGGAAGACCACGGCCTGATCGAGCACCTCGGCGGCGCGACGTCGGACCAGACCGCCCTGCTTGAATTCGACCTCGTCGCCGAGGTGGCGCGCCGTCGTGGTCACGTAGCGCGCGGCCTCGATGGCCAGGTAGCGGTCGGCCAGGAAGGGGGTGTGGATGGCCTCGGTGAGCATCCCGAGCAGGTGGATGCGCTGGTTCGTGAGCACCGACACCAGGTTGAAGAGGGCGTCCTGCACGTGGCCACGGAAGATGTTGCCCGTCATGTACTTGGTGGGCGGCATGTACTTCAGGGGGCTCTTCGGGAAGATCTCGCGCGCCATCTGGGCCTGCGCGATCTCGAACAGGAAGCCGTCCTCGAACGACGGATCGATCTCGAAGGCGTGGCCGAGGCCCAGCTGCTCCTCGCGGAGCCCGGCGCTCTGGCCGAACTGCTCGTTCAGGAACTGCGACGCGAGCACCGTGTGCGCGGCCTCGACCGCGTCGGACGTGGTGAGGTAGTTGTCCTCGCCCGTGTTGATGACAGCGCCGGCGAAGGCGTTGATGCTGCGCGAGAACGCCTGGTCGACGAAGGTTCGCACGGGGTTGATGTCGCGAAAGAGGATGCCGTACATCGAGTCGTTCAGGAGCATGTCGAGCCGCTCGAACGCGCCCATGGCCGAGATCTCGGGCATGCACAGGCCGCTGGCGTAGTTGACCAGCTGCACGTAGCGACCCACCTGCTCCGACACCTCGTCGAGGGCGGCGCGCATGATGCGGAAGTTCTCCTGGGTGGCGTAGGTGCCGCCGTAGCCCTCGGTGGTGGCGCCGTAGGGCACGTAGTCGAGCAGCGACTGGCCCGTGGTGCGGATGACCGCGATGATGTCGGCGCCCTGACGGGCGGCGGCCTGGGCCTGCCCCACGTCCTCGTGGATGTTGCCGGTGGCGACGATCAGGTACAGCTGCAGCCCGTGGGCCATCCCCAGCCGCCTGGCGAAGCCGACGCGACGGCTGCGCTGGGCGCGGATGAGGTCAAGGCCCGGCTCGGTCAGCGCGCCGGCCCGCGCGAGCGCCCGATCGGCGTCGACCTTCGCCAGGTCGGACGGCTTCAACCGGCCCGCCACGATGGCCTCGGCGGCCTCCTGGGCGCTGCAGGCCCCCTGCTCGCAGGCCGCCCCCACCAGGCGCGCCGCGCCAAGCCCGAGCAGCCCGGCGTGCTGGATCACCTCGACCACGCGGTTCGGGAGGGGCACCTCGTCGGCGTCGACCCCGTCGACCCCGTACAGCCGCAGCACCGCGCGCTCCACGGTCGTGGTCGTGTGCCGGTCGATCAGCCCGTGCATGGCCCCCACGATGCGACCCGCCGTCGCGCGGGCCCGCGCCACCTTTTCGAAGTCGAGTCCAAGTTTGGAGTCCATGTCGTCTCCTCGGCTCAATCCCGGATCGCGTCGAATACGGGCAAATCGGGCACCAGCGCCTCGAGGCGCTCGCGCAGTTCGTGGGCCGGCAACCAGAACCCTTCGGGAGAGTAGGGGTTCAACGCCACCCCCGCTACGTGGATGGGCGTGCGGGCCTCCAGGCGGCCCCCTGCTCCCACGAAGCGTTCGATCTCCTTCTCGGTCGCGAAGACGCGTGCGCCGTTCTCGACCACCAGCCGCAGGCCCTCGACCGTTCGCTTCTCGACCAGCGCCGAGAGCAGCGCGCCCGCCGCGGCCCCGGGGCAGCGCACGACCGTGGCCTCTTCGCGTCGCGCGACCGCCGCCAGCGCGCGTTCGTGGCCGAGCGCCGTCTCGAGCCCCGCGTCGATCCGGCGACCGTCGTGCGTGAGCACGTCGGGCCGCTCGGGCCAGGGCGCCGACATGCGCCCCGCGCGGGGCAGGCAGAGCAGGGTGAGCACCCGGCGCGCCTCGGCCACCACGGCGCTGAGGTCGCGACTCCAGGCCGCCCCCACCACCAGGATGGTCGCCTCGGTCGTCGCGCCGCCGGCCACCGAGCGCCGGTCGATGGAGCCGTCGACCAGCACGAAGTCGGCGCCTGCGGCGCGCAGGGCGCGCACCACGCGGCCGAGCTGGGTCACCGTCCGTGGGCCGATCAGCGTGACGCCGCCGCCCCGCGTTGCGCGCGCGATCTGCACCTCGCCGAAGGGCGTGGTCACCCCGGTGCCGGCCACCACCTCGAACTCGGCGCTGCCCGACGCCAGGCCGGCCGCGGCGCAGGCCACCCACATCCCCTCGCGCACCACCACGGGCGGCTTGGCGTGGCCGAACACGGCGTCGCGCCGCTCGCCGTCCATGCCGGTCGAGAGCACGCCCACCGGGCGGCCGAGCGCGGCGGTCTCCTGCAGCAGGCGCCCGATCGCGACGGTCTTGCCCGCGTTCTTGACGATGCCGACGACCACCAGGCTCGCGAGACGATCGAGGCCGAGTTCGGTGGTCGGGAACAATCTGCCTCCGCTGGCTACGGCTTCGGGTTCGGCTTGGTGTCCTTCGGCCGGCGGTGCTGCTCGGGGATCAACGAAAGCTCGTCGCCCGAGAAGAGGCGGGCCAGCCCCGTGCGGCTGCGCTTGTGCGCGGGCACCCAGCGGCTCACGTCGAGGTGCGAGTCGGCGGCGGCGTTCTCGGGTTCGGTGTAGGTGGTGATCACGCCCTCGAAGTTCCGCAGGATGACCTTGTTGTGGGTGCGGGAGATGAGGTACTGCGGCATCACGGGGATCTTGCCGCCGCCGCCCGGCGCGTCGACCACGAAGGTGGGGACGGCCAGCCCCGACGTGTGGCCGCGCAGCATCTCGATGATCTCGATGCCCTTGCCCACCGACGTGCGGAAGTGCTCGATGCCTTCTGACAGGTCGCACTGGTAGATGTAGTAGGGCCGCACGCGCATCTTCAGGAGCTCGTGGATCAACGCCGTCATGAGCCCGGCGTCGTCGTTCACGCCCCGCAGCAGCACCGACTGGTTGCCCAGGGGGATGCCCGCGTCGGCCAGCTTGCGGCAGGCCTCGCGGGACTCGGGCGTGATCTCGCTCGGGTGGTTGAAGTGCGTGTTCACGTAGAGCGGGTGGAACTTCTTCAGGACCTCGACCAGGTCGTCGGTGATGCGCATGGGGCAGACCACCGGCACGCGCGTGCCCAGCCGGATGATCTCGACGTGCGGGATGGCGCGGATCTCGGTCAGGATGCCCTCGAGCACGTGGCTGCCGAGCGTGAGGGGATCGCCCCCGGAGACCAGCACGTCGCGGATGATCGGGTTGGCGCGGATGTACTCGATGGCGCGGGCGATCTTCTCGCGGCTGGCCACGCGGTCGGTCTGGCCCGCCAGGCGCCGGCGCGTGCAGTGCCGGCAGTACATGGTGCACTGGTCGGTGACCAGGAAGAGCACGCGGTCGGGGTAGCGGTGCGTGATCAGGGGCACGGGAGAGTCGGCGTCCTCGTGCAGGGGGTCGGCCATGTCGGCGGGTTGCACGCGCAGCTCGAGGGGGCTCGGCACCGCCTGGGCGCGCACGGGGTCGGTCGGATCCGAGGGGTCGATCAGCGAGAGGTAGTAGGGCGTGATCGCCATGCGGAACCGCCCCAGCACCGCCTTGACGCCGTCGCTCTCCGCGGCCTGCTGGCCCAGGATGCCTGCGAGCACCTCGGGGTCGGTCACGCGGTGGCGAAGCTGCCAGCGCCAGTCGTTCCAGTCGGTGTCGGCCACGTCACGGTAGAACGGGTGCCTGTCGCTCATGTTCCTCGCTCCTGCGAGATCAACCGAACAGCTCCTCGAAGACGCGCTTCAGGGTCGGGCTCTCGCGGAGGAGCTGAAGCGTGATGGCCGCGTGCCCCCGGGTGTAGCCGTTGCCGATCAGCATGGTCACGTCGCTGCCGATGCCCTCGGCGCCGAGGGCGGCCTTGGTGAACGAGGTGGCCATCGAGAAGAAGTAGACGACGCCCGTGTCCTTGGTGCACAGGATCGAGGTCATCTCGGTGTTCTCGATGTTGACGCAGTTGATGGTCACGTCGGCCAGTTGGCCGCCCGAGACCTCCTCGAAGGCCGCGCGGGTCTCGACGGGGCTCGTGGCGTTCACCTTGATGACCGCGTCGCAGAACCCGAGCTCGCGGATGCGCTTCGTCGAGCCGTCGGAGTGCCCGGTGCCGATGACGCGGCCCGTGATGCCGGCGCGCTTTTTGGCCTCGTAGGCCACCAGCATGCCGCTCTTGCCCCCGGCGCCGAGGATGAACACCGTGTCGCCCGGCTTCACCAGCTTGGCGGTCTGGGCCGCCGCGCCCGCCACGTCGAGGGCCGCCAGGGCGACCTTGTCCGACAGGTCGTCGGGCAGCTTGGCCCAGATGGCGCTCTCGAACAGGATGGCCTGGCCCTCGACCTCGACCTGGTCGCGGTCGACGTGCACCTTCTTGATGCGGGCGAGCTTGAGGGGCGTCAGCGACAGCGACACCAGCGACGCGATGCGATCGCCGGGCTTCAGGTCGATCTTCCCCGCCAGCGCCTCGCCGACCCGGGCCACGCGGCCGATGAACATGCCGCCGGACCCCGTGACCGGGTTGTGCTGCTTGCCGCGCGTGGCCACGGTCTCGAGGATGGTGGCCGCGATCTTGGCGGGATCGCCGCCCGCGGCCTGCTCGATCTGCGTGAACGACGCCGAGTCGACGTTCAACACGTCGACGTCGCACAGGATCTCGTTGTCGTAGACCACCGACAGATCGTTGTCGACGCGCCACGCGGCTTGCGTGAGCACGCCCTTCGGCTCGATGACGCGGTGAAGCCCGTACTTGTCGCCCTTCGGTTCCATGAGGTCCTCTCGTTTCAGGCGGTGGATGTCCAGCCGACGCCCTCTGGCCGCCAAAGACGGAGCATATGCACGGCTTCCGAGCGCGGTCAAGAGGGAGAGGCCGCGTTCTCCGGGGCCTGGATGAGCTTCGCGAGATCGCCGAAGCCGGCTTCGGCGAGGAACGTCACGTAGGCCGAGAGCGCTTCGCCCGAGGGCTCCAGGAGGGGATCGATGCCTCCTCGGGCGGCCACGAGCTCGGCCTCTCCGGGCAGGAACGAGGTCCACCCCCGGGCGATGGCGCGCTCCAGCAGTTTCAGCGACACGCGCGAGAACCCGTGGTCCACCAGTTGGCTCGCGAGCCAGCGCACCAGGCCGCGCACGGCCAGGGAGCCACCCGGGTTCCCCTCGAGCCAGGCGCCCAGGATCTGTCCGTAGGCCTCGGCCGCGGTCCAGAGCCAGTCTTCTTCCGCTTCGGCTTGCTCCGGGCCGGGTTCGCCCGCGTCGCCTTCGGCCAACTTCTTCGAGGCCTGCCGGCGCATCAGCACCCAGACGCAGTTCGGCACGGCCACGGGGAAGCGCTCGTCGGCGATCATCGCCTCCAGCGCCGCCTCGAACCGCTCGGCGCGCGCGATGAGCCGCTCGAGCGCGGCCGAGGCCTCGGCGTTGGGCTGCACGGCCTCCCGCGACAGGGCCAGCAGGTGGCTCCCCGCGGTTCCGAGCAGGTCGGCGGCGTCGTCGTTCTCGGGCGCGACGACCTTCTGCACGGTCTCCATGTCGAGCGCGGGCTGGAAGCTGGCGAGCCGGAACAGGGCCGAGGCCAGGGGCAGGTCCTCGTCGTCGGCCGGGAGCTCCGCGAAGGCGAGCCCCGTGGCCAGGCCCCGCAGCGCCGCCACGTCGGTGCGGTAGCGCGGCGCGGCCTCCTTGAGCGCGCGGGCCACGCGCTTCAACGAGACCATCCTGTCGACCGTGCGCGCGTAGCGCGTCGCGAGTCCCTCCATCAGCACCTGGACGGCGTCCGGGTCGTCGCTCGCGTGCGCCGCCTCGATCTCGTCGCCGTGCTCGAACAGGAACTCGTGCACCGCGAGCTCGTCGAACCGGATGGCCTGGAGCTCGGGGTCGTCGAGGAGCAGCGCCTCGAGCCGTTCGGAGCCCTCGATCCAGCCGTCGGGGCCGTCGAGGCACGGGATCAACTCCGGGGTCTCGAGCGGCGTGGGTCCTGCGGCCTCGGGCGCGGCCGGCGCGGCGGGCTCCTTGCCCAGGCAGCACTTCTTGTGCTTCTTGCCGCTGCCGCAGGGGCACGGGTCGTTGCGCCCGACCCTGGAGGCGGCGGGCTCCTTGCCTCCGAGGTTGCCAGCTGCGCGCGCGACGGCCACGGCGGCGTCGACCGCGAGGATGCCGAGCGACTCGCTGAACTCGTCGTCGAGCTTGTACCCCGCGGCGAGCAGGGCATGCTTCAGGGCGGGGGGCAGGGTGGGCAGAGGCATGGCGGGAGGTCCTCGTTCGTTGCTCTCGGGAACTTTTTCCTTGAAGCGCGAGCGCTCTTCAAGTACAAACGCGTGCTCCCATGTCGAAGGGCCCCAGCGCCCGAACGTGGGCGAACCGCGAACGAGGGCGTGAGATGAAGAAGGCCATCCATCCGAACTTCAAAGAGATTGGGATTACGTGCGCGTGCGGCGCCGTGATCAAGACGCGCTCCGTGCTCGACAGCCTGGCCGTCGAAATCTGCTCCAATTGCCACCCGTTCTTCACGGGCAAGGAGAAGATCCTCGACACCGCCGGCCGCGTCGAGCGCTTCAATCGCAAATACGGTCGCGCGCAGCAGCAGTAACGCATGCCCGCACGTCCCTTCCCCGAGACCATCGGGGGCCAGGCCGTCCTCGAGGGCGTCATGATGCGCGCCCCGCGTTCGATGGCCGTGGCCGTCCGAAAGCGAGACGGGTCCATCCTCATCCGCGAGACCCCCTGGGAGCCCGTCTGGACGGGGCTCGGCTTCCTGCGCTGGCCCTTCCTGCGCGGGGCCGTCATGCTCGTCGAGTCGCTCTGGAACGGGCTGCAGGCGCTCTCGTTCTCGGCCGAGCAGGCCGAGATCGACGAGCACGATGACGAGCCCGCCGACCCCGCGAAGGCGAAGAAGCCCCAACCGCCGCTCTCGAAGGCCGCGCTCGTGGGCACGATCACCTTCGCCCTGTTGCTCGGCTTCGGCCTGTTCGCCGCGCTGCCGCGCTTCCTCACGTGGGGGCTCGGCCTGGCCGTCGGCTCGGCCGACCTCGAGTCGGGCACCGAGTTCGCGTTCAACGCCGTCAACGGCGTCGTCAAGCTCTCCATCTTCCTCGGCTACCTGTGGGCCATCTCGCGCATGAAGGACATCCGGCGCGTGTTCCAGTTCCACGGCGCCGAGCACAAGGCGGTCTTCGCCTACGAGGCCCGCGCCGCCCTCGACGTGCGCGGCGCGCAGTCGTTCACCACGTTCCACCCGCGCTGCGGCACGTCGTTCCTCATCCTGGTCATCGCCGTGAGCATCCTGGTCTTCTCGCTCACGCTGCCGCTCGTTGGAAAGCTGGCGACCAACACGGTGCTGAACCAGGCGCTGCTGGTGCTGGTCGAGTTGCCGATGATGTTCCCCATCGCGGGTCTCGCGTACGAGCTCATCCGCCTGTCCGGCAAGCGCCCCGACCACCCCCTGGTCAAGGCCATCGCCGCTCCCGGCCTCTGGCTGCAGCGCATCACGACCCAGCCGCCCGACGACGGTCAGGTCGAGGTGGCCCTGGCGGCCATGCTCACGGCCCTGGCGCGCGAGGTGGGGGGCGAGCCCATCGAGGGCAACCAGCGCACGTTCTCGCTGCGGTCGCTCTCCGAGTTGTCGCTGCCCCCCGAGCTGCTGGCGCGCCAGCGTCCGGGCCAAGAGGCCTGAGATGTACTCCAAGCTGAACGGATTCGAGAAGCGCTACGAAGAGCTCGACGCCTGGCTCTCCACGCCCGAGGTGTTGAACGATCGCGAGCGCTTCAAGGCGTTGTCGAAGGAGCGCTCCGACCTCGAGGACGTCGTCGTCCAGTACCGCAAGCACCGGAGCCTCGAGCAGGAGCGCCAGGACAACCGCGAGATGCTCGAGGGTGACGATCGCGACCTGGCCGCGCTGGCCAAGGAAGAGCTCGAGCGCCTCGACGCCGAGCTGGCGGTCAGCTCCGAGCAGCTGAAGCTGCTGCTGGTCCCCAAGGATCCCCTCGACGAGAAGAACATCGTGCTCGAGGTGCGCGCGGGCACCGGCGGCGAGGAGGCGGCCCTGTTCGCGGCCGACATCTTCCGCATGTACGCGCGCTACGCCGAGACGCGGCGCTGGAAGCTCGAGATCCTGTCGCAGAGCGAGACCGAGGGCGGGGGCCTCAAGGAGATCGTGGCCCTGGTGTCGGGGCAGCGCGTCTACAGCCGCCTCAAGTGGGAGAGCGGCGTGCACCGCGTGCAGCGCGTGCCCTCCACCGAGGCCCAGGGCCGCATCCACACCTCGGCCTGCACGGTGGCGGTGCTCCCCGAGGTCGAAGACGTCGAGGTCGAGATCAACGAGAAGGACCTGCGCATCGACACCTACCGCTCCAGCGGGGCCGGCGGCCAGCACATCAACAAGACCGACTCGGCGGTGCGCCTCACCCACGGGCCCACGGGGCTGGTGGTGGCCTGCCAGGACGAGCGCAGCCAGCTTCAGAACAAGGCCAAGGCCATGAAGATCCTGCGCGCGCGGCTGTACGACCTGTACCAGACCGAGCAGATCCAGAAGCACGCCGCCGAGCGCAAGAGCCAGGTGGGCACGGGCGATCGCAGCGAGCGCATCCGCACCTACAACTTCCCCCAGAACCGCCTGACCGACCACCGCGTGGGCCTCACGCTCTACAAGCTCGAGCTCGTCATCCAGGGCGACCTCGACGAGATGCTCGACGCGGTGCAGCTCCACTTCCAGGCCGAGGCCGTCAAGAACGCGGGGTTGTAGCCTCTTCGTTTACGAACGTGCCCCAAGTCGCTACATTGGAGCCATGGACGTACAGGCGCGGCGCCAGAACGAGCGCAAGTTCGGGGCTTAGAGCGATTCGGCAGATGGAGGGAGAACCTATGTTCTCACGATCCCTGGGCGGCGAGGCTGGACGGCCAAGTACGTCAAGGTGGTCGACAGCGACGAGCGTACCCTGCGATTCGCTCAAGAGATCTACGACGGGACCGGTACGCTCGTCGAAGTGCACGAGAAGTTCCCCGTGGATCTCGGGCACCGGAAGGTGAGGTGAACCATGATCACGCGTCGAACCGTCGCGCAGCGCATCGAAGGCTACCTCAACGGCCGCGTACCACTGGACGAAATGGTCGACTGGGCCGAGAACGCGCTGCTAGCGGGCGAGTTGTCCACCAGGGATGCCGCGTTGCTTTCGCAGGTGCTGGGGCGTCTGGGCGTAGCCGACGTGCGCGAGTTCGGCCTCACGTGGGACGACTGCCGCCTGTTCCTTGCGCAATTGGGCTATCAGGTCCACCTCGAGGTTCGCGCCATCGCGTGAACCTACGACCCCGAGGTCGATGTCCTGCGAATCCTCTTCAGCAACGCGGCCATCCAGGAGAGCGACGGGGAGAAGCCGGGGGCCATCCTCGACTTCGACGCCGCCGGGAACGTGGTCGGCCTCGAGATCGTGAACGCCTCGAAGCGCATGGAGAACCCGCGCTCCGTCGAGTACGCCGTCACCGCCTGACCGACCACCGCGTGGGCCTCACGCTCCACAAGCTCGAGCTGGTCATCCAGGGCGACCTCGACGCGATGCTCGACGCGGTGCAGCTCCACTTCCAGGCCGAGGCCGTCAAGAACGCGGGGCTGTAGGCCCCCGTGGCTCCGGTCCCGTGGCCGGTTGCCTCTTCCCGCGCGCGCCGGTAGGATCGGGCCCCATGGCGAGCCCCTCCTCTCTCTGCCTTCCTTCCCGTGCCCGATCCGTGGCGCTCTACGGCGCGCTCGGGGTGGTGGCCTATGCGGTCCTGGCGGCGACGTGCGACGCGCCGCGCGCGCACCTCGACACCGCGCGCGATTGGTTGATGGCGCGCGACTGCCTGGCGGGCGACTGCCCGTCGGTCGGCGCCGGGGCCAGCGTACTCGGGTTGAAGCAGGGCGCGCTGTGGATCCGCTTTCTGGCGACCGGCCTGGGGCTGGGGCTCGACGCGCAGGATCTGCAGCGCGTGCTGCTGGCGCTGCAGGCGCTCGGCGCGGTGGTCGTGGCGGCGGCCGTCCGGGCGCTTGCAGCGCGGGCGTGGCCCGCACCCGAACCTGCCCGCGCTGCGTCTTGTTGGCGTGGGGAGGAGGCCTCCCCCCGCACCGCTACCGCTCCCCCCTCCCCGCGCCTTGTCGGCGCGCGCGCCTCCGGCGCCGGGTGGCGGGCGGCGCTCTTCTCGCTCGGGTACGTGGTGCTGCTGCGGGCCCTCGAGGTGGGCGATACGTTGTGGAACCCCCTGCTGGCCCACCCCGGCGCGGCCCTCTTCGGCGCGGGCCTCGCGCTCGTGCTGGTGGGTCGCGGCGCGCTCTTCGGGGCGCTGGCGGGGCTGGGGTTGGCGCTGGCCGTGCTCGGCCACGTGTTCGCGATCAGCTTCGTGCCCCTGCTCGTGTTTGGTGCGTTGCTCGCGCCGCGGCGCCCCGGCCTCGCCCTGCTGGGGGCGTCGATGGCGCTCGCCCTGCCCGTGGGCCTCGACTCGTGGGAGGCCTTGTCGATCAACGCCGCGGTCTTCGTCGAGCGGGGGCTGGTCGCGCCCTTCGCGGGGGCCATCCTGCTCGCGGGCGTCGCCGCGCTCACCCTGCGTCGGAGGTGGCGCGCGATCCCCGCGGAACGGCGGGCGTTGCCGGCCCTGGTCGCGCTGTCGGGGGTCGTGCTCGCGGTGGGCCTCTGGCTGCCGGTCGTTCTGGGCCAGACCGTTTCGGAGCGCTACCACTTCCTGCTGCCGCCTCTGGCCGCGTCGGCGCTCGCGCTTGGCCTCGATCGTGGGATCGGGCGCCTGCCGGAGCGCTGGCGTCGAGCGGCGCCCTGCGCCGTGGTGGGGCTGCTGCTCATGGCCGCGGTCGCCGCGGGACGGCGCAACGACCACGGGGGGCCCACGGGCGTCTGGCGGCTCCCCGAGGTCGAGCGGCTGGGCCGCGACCTGTTCTCGCGGGGGCTCGGGTACGCCGAGCTCCACCGTCGCCTGCAGGGGCCCGGCAGCGCCGACCTGGTGGCGATGCTCGGGGCGCTCGACCCTCACGCCCTGCCCGGCCCCGCCGAGGCAGGTCCCGACGGCGCGTTGCTGGTGCTGCGCCTCGGGCGCTCCGCCGTGCCGGACCCCCTGCCCCCGACCTGGCGTGTCGTCGACCTGAGCGATCGGTTCGTGGCGCTGCTCCGCGAGGCTCCCCCGGGGCTGCTCGCGCGTGGGCTCGAGGCCTGTCACGCCGAGCCCGGCGCGCCGGCCTGCGTCGCGGTCGAGCTCGCGTGGCGCGAGGGCCCGGAGGCCCGCTGGTTCGACCGGCAGTACCCTGCGGCGCTGCCCCGCGAGGAGTGCCGTGCCCGCACGTCGGGGGCGCGCGCCTGGCGCTTTACGGTCGACGCCTCGGCGGGCCCCGTGCGCGCGCTGCTCCCCGACCCGACCTCAGCGGGCTGCCGCTGGACCTTCGACGGCGGTGGCACCGATCGCGTCGTGGAGCGGGCACCCGGCCTGCAGCGCGTGACCGTGTCGACCACGCTCGGGGGCGCCTGCTCCGAGCGTTGCTGGCCTCCCGCCCTCGTCGTCGCGCCGGCGGACGATCCGGTCGTGTCCGCCTTCCTCGCCGAGGCGCCCGACCCCGAATGAGCCGTGGCCCTCGTTGGAGGGCGCGCTTCGCCGCGCGGCTCGTTGCCGCGCTGCCGCTCGCATGCTAGTATGCAAGCTCTGATTGGTTCAACGCGAGCTCGCATGCGGGGTCCGGGCCGTTTTCTCGTGTTGCTGGCGGTCTTCGTCGGCGTCTCGACCCTGCTGGCGAGGCTCGACCTCGGCCACGGCAGCTTCCACATCGACGGCGATCCGGGCGTGGCGGTCACGGCCGACACGCGCGAGCCCCCGCCCGAGGGGTCCGACGTCGTCGAGGCCACCGGCGAGCTCACGGGGCTCGACATCGTGTCGCGCGCCATCGGCTTCGTGCGCAATCGCTACGTCGACCCGAAGCGCGTCGACCCGGTCAAGATGTTCGTGGGCAGCGTCACGCGGCTGCAGCGGGAAGTGACCGAGGTGATGGTGCGCACCGAGGGCGACGAGAAGCACCCCGACGCGGTCGTCATCACGGCCGGCACCGAGTCCCGCCGCTTCGACCTGAAGGGCCTGACCGACCTCTTCAAGCTGAACTGGATCCTGGTCGACCTCTTCCAGTACCTGCGCGAGAACCTGCCCGAGGGCTCGCTCGGCGGCCACGCCGAGTACACGGCCGCGGCGGGCATGGTGCGCGCCCTCGACCCCCACTCGACCATGATGACGCCCGACCAGTACCAGGAGATGAAGGTCGGCACCTACGGCAAGTTCGGCGGCCTGGGCATCGTCATCTCCGTCCGCAAGGCCCGCCTCAAGATCCTGTCGGTCATGGGCAAGACGCCCGCGGCCGAGGCCGGGCTCAAGAAGGGCGATCACATCGTCCAGATCAACGACGAGTCCACCATCAACATGGGCGTCGACGAGGCCGTCAACCGCATGCGGGGCGAAGCCGGCACTCGGGTCACGGTCTGGATCGTGCGCGAGGGGGCCTGGAAGGCGCCGAAGCCGTTCACCCTCACGCGGGCCACCATCCACGTTCAGAGCGTGATCTCGAAGCGCCTCGAGCGCGACGTCGGGTACGTTCGCATCAAGAACTTCAACTCGAACACCTCCGCCGGCGTGCGCACCGCGATCGACCAGATGTCGGCCCCCACGCCCCTGCGCGGCGTGGTGATCGATCTGCGGGGCGATCCGGGCGGCCTCTTGTCGCAGGCCATCAAGGTGTCCGACCTCTTCATGAAGGAGGGCGTGATCGTCACCACGGTGGGCCAGGCGGGCAAGACGCGCGAAGAGAAGAAGGCCGTGCCCGCCAACACCTACGACGCGCTGCCCGTGGTGGTGCTGGTCGACAACGCGTCGGCGTCGGCCTCCGAGATCGTGGCCGGCGCCCTCAAGTACAGCGGCCGGGGCGTCATCGTGGGCGAGCGCACGTTCGGCAAGGCCACGGTCCAGGAGTTGTACGAGATCGCCGAGGGCGCCCTCAAGCTCACCGTGGCGCAGTACCTCACGCCCGGCGACATCCTGATCCAGAACGTGGGCATCGCGCCCGACGTGGCGCTGTTGCCGGTGTACCTTGGAGAGGGCAAGACCGCCCTCTACGAGAACGAGCTCGAGCGCTTCGGCGAGAAGGACCTCGACGGGGCGCTCGAGAACGAACAGAAAGAGGCCTCGAAGCCCCTGGTCACGCTCAAGTACGTGCGCGACGAGAAGGAAGACGAGGAGCCCGACGACTACGACGCCATCGCCATCGACTACCCCATCCGGTTCTCGACCGACTTCCTGGCCGACGCCGGGCACGTCGACGCCGGTCGCTTCCTCGAACGCGCCCAGCGCTTCCTGGCGCGCGCCCGGGCCGACCAGGACGCCCGGCTGACGACGCTGCTCGCGGGGCAGGGGGTCCCGTGGCAGTCGGCGCCGCTGGTGGCCGGGCCCCGGCTCGACGCCGTCCTCACGTCCGAGCCCGTCGGCGACGTGCTGCCCGGCAGCGATCTCACGCTGCGCCTGCGCGTGACCAACCGCGGAACCGAAGCCGTAGCGCGCCTGCACGCTCTGCTCGACGCCAAGTGGAACCTGCTCGACCACCGCGAGATCGCCGTGGGCGCCGTGCCGCCGGGCGAGGCCCGCGAGGCGATCGTCACGATCAAGGTGCCGCGCACCCTCGAGACCCGCCTCGAGCGCGTCACCGCCCGCCTCTACCAGGAGTACGAGCCCATCGCCGAGCCCGCCCCGCAGGCCGACCTGGTCTTCCGCGCGGGGCCGGCGCCCGACTTCGAGCTGCTGGTGCTGCCCGGCGGCAAGAGCGCGCCCCTCCTCTGGGACGATCGCGATCTCGTGTTCCGCGTGCGCGCCCGCAACACCGGCGACGGGCCGGCCGAGAGCCTGACCCTCAGCCTGAAGAACAAGAGCGGCGATCGCGTGCTGCTGCGCCACGGGCGGCACTCCGAAGAGAACGTGGCCCCCGGAGCCGTCGTGCGCGCCGAGTTCGAGGTGCACCTGAACGAGGCCACGTTCGAGCGACCGCTCGAGTTCGTGGTGTCCGCGTACGATTCGGTCTCGGGCCAGTACGCCAGCGTGCCGTTCACGGTGGCGCCCCCCGACCCCGTGCAGCCCGTCGAGGCCGTCGAGGGCACGGTGCGCGTCACGGCCAACGTGCCCGTGCGCGTGCTGCCCGACCAGGCTGCCGCCAGCGCGGGCGTGCTCTCGGCGGGGGCCGTGCTGCGCCAGGTGGGTCGGGCCGGCGCGCTGGTGGGCGTGCGCCTCGACGACGACGGGTTCACGGGCTGGTTGCCCGCCGCGAGCGTCGAGCCTTTCAAGGAGGGCGCGCCCACGGGCTACGAGCTCGCCGCCGAGTTCGCCTTCAGCCCGCCGCAGGTGAGCCTCGATCAGCCCCTGCCCTTGCGCGTGACCGAGCCCCGGCTCGAGGTGACGGGCCAGGCCATCTACCGCAGCACCTTCCTCGCCGCGGGCGGCGATCTCATGGCCTACCGCGCCGACGACAAGGTGTTCTTCCAGCGCGTCGCGTTCGACGGCAGCCCGGCCTCGACCGCGAACTTCGCCTTCTTCGTCGACCTCGAGCCCGGCCCCAACCGCATCCGTCTGACCGCCCGCGTCGGCAGCCAGGTGAAGAGAGTCGAGTCGTTCTACGTCTATTTCGATGGCAACGACGACGTTGCCGCCACGAAGGGGGAAGGACCATGAACCGATGGAGCGTCGTCACCCTATGGATCGCGCTCGTGGCCCTGCCCGCGCTGGCCGCCGGGCTCTCGGACGAGCAGGCCTACAAGTTCACCGAGGCTCTTCACGAGGCCTCGCGTTACGGGCGTTCGGGCAACTACAAGCGCGCCTTCGACGCGTACGAGAAGGCGCTGCAGTACAACCCCGAGGCCACCGACGTGTACTACAACCTGGTGGCCATCGGTGAGGCCATGAAGCTCTTCGACAAGGTCTACCTGTACGCCGCGGGCTACCTGGCGGTGGCGGGCGAGGGCTCCGAGGAAGGGCGCGAGATCCTGGCCAAGCAGAACGCCGCCCGCAAGCAACTGAAGGGGCTCGGCAAGCTCTCGGTGCAGCTCGACCAGGTGGGCGCGGTCATCACGGTCGACGACGTCTACCTGGGCACCTCGCCCCTCCGCGAGGTCGAACTGCCGGCGGGCACCTACCGGGTCGGCGCGACGTTGAAGGACTTCCATCCCGGCACGATCGAGGCCCGGGTCAAGGCCGAGGTCGTCGAGACGGTCACCCTGAAGCTCGAGGAGATCGTCTACTACGGCACCCTCGTGATCACCACCAAGCCCGAGGCCGGGGTCAGCGTCTACGTCGACGACAAGCTCATCGGGGTGTCGCCCCTGGCCGAGCCGCTGAAGGTGCAGGCCAACCGCGAGCACGTCGTGCGCCTCGAGCTGGCGGGCCACGACACCTGGACCCGCGCCGTGGTCGTCGCGCCCGACAAGCCCTCGGCCGTCGAGGCCACGCTCGAGAAGCCCCCGGCGCCCGGCGAGTCCGAGGAGTCCTGGTAGGCCGGCCCGTGCGGCCCTTCTGTCCCTGACGCCGCCCCGCCCCTTTTTTTGACCCGCCCCTCCAACGGCCGTACGCTCGACTCGCGGAGGTGTGCATGGCCGTCAAGCACCGGCTGGTCGACAGCGAGAACGAGCCCCACGAGCCCGAGGGCAGCGAGCCCGAGGCTCCGAGCGAGGGGAAGGCCGAGGCCAGGCCGCGGCGGCGCGCCAAGCTGTTCGTGGCCTCGGGCGCGGCGACCTCCTCGGTCGCGCCTGGCGAACCGGCCTCCGACTCGGGGGAGGGCCCGGCTCGCGCGAACGCCGCGCCCTCGGTCACCGATCGCCTGAAGAAGGACACGTACGGCATCCTGCTCGGCGCCGGCGCGCTGCTCCTGCTCCTGGCCCTGGCCAGCTTCGTCCGGCGCGCCGAGCCCTCGGCCAACTGGGTGGGGCTGCTCGGCCACTGGGGGGCGTGGGCGCTGCTCGGCACCTTCGGCGTGACCGCCTGGCTGTTCGTGCCGCTGTCCGTGTGGCTCGGCGTCACGCTGCTCGCGAAGAAGCGCCGCCCCGAGTGGTGGCGGTTGGCGGGCGCGGCCGCGCTCGTCGTGCTGTTGCCGGTGTTCGTGCGCCTCCTGTTCCCGCTGGCCCGCCTGCAGGGCGTGAAGGCCTCGGGCGCGGTGGGCGAGTACGTGGGCGAGTTCGTCTTCCGGCCCCTGCTCGGCGACGTGGGCGCCACGGTGCTGGTCTCGGTGCTCGTCTTCGCCGCGCTCATGTTCCTGACCGCCGTGCCCATGGCCATCTGGGGTCGGCGCAGCGCCGCCGCGGCCCAGCGCGTGGGGGGCCTGTTCGGACCCCGCCAGCGGCCGGTGCCCGTCATCGACGACGCCGAGTTCGTGCCGGACGACGAGAGTCCCCCCGCGCCGGAGCCCGCGGGCGAGCCCTTCATCCGCGAGCGACCGGTGCGACGGGAGCCGCCCCTCCCGGACGACGAGGCGCCGGTGCCCGGTCGCGAGAACCTCCAGCTCGAGCCCGTCGATCCTCGCGCCGACCCCTCGACGGGGCTCGGGGCAGGGAGGCGAGGCGCGAAGAAGCGCGCCCACGAGCCCGAGATCGTCGAGTCCGAAGCCATGAAGAGGCGCCTCGACGAGCCCGACGGCGCGTCGATCGTGCCCGAGGAGGAGGCCGCGGGCGAGTACGTGTTCCCGCCCACCAGCCTGCTCGACTACGAGGCCCCGCGCCAGGTGGGGGGCATCCTCAAGGAGCTCCTGAGGGAGAAGGCGGTCCTGCTCGAGCAGACGCTCAAGGACTTCGGCATCCAGGGCAAGGTCACGCAGATCAACCCGGGCCCGGTCATCACCATGTTCGAGGTGCTGCCCGACCGCGGGGTGAAGATCAGCCGCATCGCCGGCCTGGCCGACGACCTGTCGCTGGCCCTGAAGGCCCTGAAGGTGCGCATCGTGGCCCCCATCCCCGGCAAGGGCGTGGTGGGCATCGAGATCCCGAACGAGCAGCGCGAGATCGTGTACCTGAAGGAGATCGTGCTCTCGGACGAGTTCCGCGCCCTCGGCTCCAAGCTGGGCGTGTGCCTCGGCAAGGACATCTTCGGCAACCCGGCCACGGCCGATCTGCAGAAGATGCCGCACCTGCTGGTGGCCGGCGCCACGGGCTCGGGCAAGTCGGTCGGCATCAACGCCTTCCTGGTCAGCATCCTGTACAAGGCGTCGCCCGACGACGTGAAGATGATCCTGATCGACCCCAAGATGCTCGAGCTCTCCATCTACCAGGGCATCCCCCACCTGCTCACGCCGGTCGTCACCGACATGAAGCAGGCCTCGATCGTCCTGAAGTGGGCCGTGGCCGAGATGGAGAACCGCTACCGCCTGATGTCGAAGCTGGGTGTCCGCAACATCGAGCAGTACAACAAGGCCGTGGCCGAGACCGAGGTGCGTCGCGCCGACGCGGCCGCTCGCGGCGAGGTGGGCGTCGGCGAGGACGACGACGAGCACTTCCCGCGCATGCCCTACGTCGTGCTGGTCATCGACGAGTTCGCCGACCTCATGACCGTGGCCCAGAAGGACGTCGAGACCTCGGTCATCCGCATCGCGCAGTTGGCGCGCGCCGCCGGCATCCACCTGGTGCTGGCCACCCAGCGCCCCAGCGTCGACGTCATCACCGGCATCATCAAGGCCAACCTGCCCACGCGCATCGCGTTCCAGGTGGCCTCGAAGGTCGACTCGCGCACCATCCTCGACACGAACGGGGCCGAGAACCTGCTGGGCGCCGGTGACATGCTCTACATGCCGCCGGGCACCTCCAAGCTGGCGCGCGTGCACGGCGCGTGGGTGTCGACCGAAGAGGTGCGGCGCGTGGTCGAGCACGTCAAGGCCCAGCGCAAGCCGCGCTACGACCTGAAGATCCTCGAGGAGGCCCCGAAGGAAGAGGTCCTCGAGGACGATCTGCACGACGAATTGTACGAGCAGGCGTTGACCATCGTGGCCGAGACGCGCCAGGCGAGCATCTCGTACATCCAGCGGCGCCTGAAGATCGGCTACAATCGCGCCGCGCGGCTGGTGGAGCGCATGGAGCGCGAGGGCATCGTGGGGGCCTCCGACGGCAGCCGACCGCGCGAGGTCTACATCGATCGGATCTGATTGACCATGCGCTTCAAGACGGTCGAGCACTACAACGAGTACCAGATCCCGGTGGGCAGCCCCATGTCGGCGTTGCCTCAGGTCGCCATCGTCGGCCGCTCCAACTCGGGCAAGTCGACGCTGTTGAACGCGCTCGTCGAGCAGCGCCACGCCGCGCGCACGAGCGCCATGCCGGGCCGAACGCAGGAGATCCACTTCTTCCTGCTCGACGAGGCGTTGATGCTGGCCGACCTGCCGGGCTACGGCTACGCGGCGGTGTCGAAGAAGCTGCGCAAGGACTGGGACGTGCGCATGGCGCGCTACCTGACCACGCTGCCGCGGCTGCGCCTGGTGCTGCTCATCCAGGACTGCCGCCGCGACCCCGGCCCCGAGGAGCAGTGGATCCTGGACCGCGCTCGCGAGCAGGGCGCCGAGTTCCTGGTGCTCGCCAACAAGATCGATCAGCTGCCCAAGCCGCAGATCAAGCTGCGCCTGGCCGACCTCTTCTCGATGTACCGGGCGATCGGTCATCCCGGCCGAATCGTGGGCCTGTCGGCCCGTGACAAGCAGGGCCTGGAGCCGGTGGAGGAGCGCCTGACGCGACTCGTCTAGAAGATTTCCTGGATGATCTCGATGACGCGCTTGGCCGGCGCGCTCTTCTTGATGACGCGCTGGAAGGGCTCGATGGGCGTCTCGTCGGAGGCCAGCGCGAGGCGCCGGATGCCCTCGAAGCGGGCGTTGGTCGCGAAGTACCCGACGAAGTGCTTCAGGTCCTCGGCCGTGAAGCTCTCGACGTCGACGATGACGGCGTCGGGGATCTCCTCGCCGATGGCCAGGAACAGGTCGGCCTCGTTCGCGAAGGCGAAGCACTCGTGCTCGCCGACCAGCTTCTGCACGTACTTCTCGCCGGCCGCGGCGTCGCACGAGAAGAAGTACAGGCGCAGCACATCGGCCGAGAACGGGTTTGGCATGTGGTACTTGCGCAGGAAGTTGATGAGGTCCTTCTTCTGGATGCGGTAGTGGCCGCCCGGCGTTCGGAACGCCCGCAGGTACCCCTTCATGATCCAGTTCTTGATCGAGGCGATGTTGGCCTGGCAGATGCGCGAGACGTCGAAGGTGGTGAAGATGTCCTTGTGCACCAACTTCTTTCCGTCTCGCGGCTTTTCTTTGCGTCCCCTGGTCATGGTTCCCCCAACAGGAAGTTGAATGGTTTGCGCACACCCACTCCGATGCTAGGGCGACGCTTAGCGATGTCAACGGGTTTTTCCAATGAGAACAATTGACACCCGGTGCCGCGTGGGCTAGGGATTGCCCCGGTTCTCGTGTTGGGCGGCCTGCGTCCGTGTTCCGACCCTTTTCGATAATCGTCTTGGCGATCGTCCTCACGATCGTGAGCCACAGGTTCGGCGCGCCCTGGCTCGTGCCGCTCTCGGCGTTGCTCGCGGTGGCGGTGCTGTTGACCCGGCGCGTGCTCGCCTGGCCCGCCGTGGCCGCGGCAGTGGGAGGGACCCTCGCCTGGGGAGCCTGCCTTCTGCTGCCACCTGCGCCGGTCCCGGAGCCGGGGCGCGGGCCCGTGATCCTTCGACTCGATCGCTTCCCGGAGCCGCCCCGGGAGGGGCGTAGTTCGCTCGAGGGCCGGGTCGTCGACGCGGGGCCCCTGGCGGCCCTGGCGGGGCAGCGCGTGCGGGTCGACGTGCCCGGGTGGGCCGGCCCGTACCGCGTAGGCGATCAGGTGCAGGTCGACGGGCGCTGGCGCCCGATCTCGGGCGAGCTCTTCCTGGCGCGTGGGCTGCGCTACCGGACGGCCGTCGCGCGGCCACCCCTCGTCTTCGGCACGGCGCGCGGGGTCGGCGCGTGGGTCGAGCGCGGGCTGCAGACGGCGCGCGACGATCTGGTCTCCGCCACGGGCCGGGTGGCGGGTGCGTCGGCGCCGGTGGTCGCCTCTCTGGTCCTCGGCGTGCGCGGCGACGTACCGCGGGAGGACCTGGCCGTGCTGGTCGACACGGGCGTCATCCACCTGTTCGCCATCTCCGGCGGGCACCTGGCCATCTTCGGCGGGCTGCTCTTCCTGGGCGTGCGCGGGCTGCTCGGTCGGTCGCGGTGGGCGCGGCTCCGCCTGCTCGATCGCAAGGTCGGCGCGGTCTTCGCCATCGTGGCGGCGCTCGGCTTCGCGCTCCTCACGGGCTCCAACGTCTCGACCATGCGCTCCTTCTGGATGATCTCCCTCTACTTCCTCGGCATCCTCCTCGATCGCGAGCCCGACGCCGTGACCTTCCTGGCCGCGTCGTTGACCCTGCTCCTGCTCTGGAACCCCGCGGCGCTCTTCGACCCCTCGCTCCAACTCAGCGCCGTCGGCGTGGCGTCGCTGTTCGTCGCCGGTCGCTCGGCGGCCCGGGGCATGCTGGCGCGCGCCTTCGTGGCCTCGTGGTGGGCGTTCGTGCTGACCACGCCCATCGGGTTCGCCTACTTCGATCGGCTCCCGCTGGCCACGCCCCTGGCCAATGTGCTGTTGGTGCCTCTCTTCTCCCTGGCCGTGATGCCGTTGGCCTTCCTGGTGGTGTTCACCGCCCCCTGGCTGCCGACCCTCGCCGGGTGGGCGGCCGTGCCCCTCGGCTGGCTGCTCGACGCCACCTTCGCCGGGCTGCGGATGCTCGCGGCGTGGATCCCGGCGCCCACGAGCGGCCTCGCGTTCGTGCTCGCGTTCCTGCCTCTGGCCTTGCTCGGGACCGGATTGCTGTGGAGGTGGGAGCGGGGGGTTCGGAGGGAGCTCACAAACCCGCAGCGAGGGTGAACCCGGGCGACGTGAAGGCCTCGCCCGCTGCTTCGCGCGTGTCGGTCGGGACCAGGCGGAGCTTGAGCTTCTCGGTGGGCTCGGGCCCCTCGAACCCGAGACGCAGCAGGTGCGTGCGACCCGGGGCCGAGCGGTCGGGCTCGAGGCCCGAGCGTCCGTCGGTGCCCGGCTCGTCGGTGAGGGAGCATTCGCCTGCGGTGCGCTCGCACGAGATGGTCAGGTCGACCGGCTCGCCATCGGCGTCGACCACGCGAAAGACCACGTCGCAGACCCGATCGACGCAGGCGATGGCGTCGATGCCGGCGATCGACGGGGCGGCGTTGGGGGTGGGCCGTGTCTTGTCGCAGGCCAGGAGTCCGAGGGCCATCGCCGCGACGAGGCTCAATAGGGATTTTGTTCCAGCCAGGCTTCCCACTGTGTTCGATCCTTTTCGAAGTTCTCGCCGGTGGTCTTGAGGAGGGCCCACGCGGCCATGTCCGAGACGCGCGCGTCGACGTGGGCGAGCTGTTCGATCAGCGGACGGAGGGCGCTTCGGGACCCGATGTTGCCCAGGGCCTCGGCGGCCCGTGTCGCGCGATCGGGGTCTTCGGAGCGCAACTGGACGAGCAGCGACGGCACGGCGGCGGAGTCCTTGATTTCGCCAAGGGCCCAGTAGAGCAGGTGCAGCGTCGGCTCGCGGGTCTCGGGCGTCTCGAACAGCCCCAGGAGCGCCTGCGTGGTCTCGTGGTTCTTCATGCGCGCGAGCGATACGATGGCCTCGCGGCTGTAGTCGCCGCGGAGCTCGTCGGTGAGGTACGGGGCGAGCGAAGGGTCGGCGGTCTCGCCGAACGCCACGACCAGCCGGCGGCCGAGCATGGGCTCGGGCCAGCTCAGGTGCAGGTAGAGGAGCGGCGCTACGGCGGGATCGCCGATACGGCGCAGGGCCTCGACAGCTTCGAGTCGGACCGCCAGGGGCCGGCGCGCGTCCGACAGCAACCGCACCAGGGCATCGACCGAGTCGAGGTCCTTCAGGCGTCCCGCGACCCCGGCGGCTGCAGCCTGCACGACGGCGCTGGTGGCCTGGAGTCCGGAGCGCGCCACCCGCAGGGCGCCGACGGGGTCGAGCTCGGGGGCCAGCCTCAGCGCCGCGGCCCGCACGCCGGGCACCGCGCTGGACTCGGCCAGGGCCAGGACCCGCTCTGCGTGCACCGGACCGCGGAACACCTCGAGGTACTCGAGGGCGTAGGAGAGGACTCGGACGTCTTCGGCCTCGAGCAGGGGCTCGACCAGCGAGGGGGGCTCGAAGGCCGTGCGGGTCTGGATCGCCAGCCAGGCGCCCAGCGCGCGGGCGGGAGCCTGCTCGGAGCGCACCAGCTCCGAGACGAGCCGAACGCGCTCTTCGCGAGGCCTCGCGGTGAGTTGGCGCGCCAGGGGCGCGCAGGCGTCGGGCCTGTCGCCCTTCTCCCAGCAGGCCAGCAACGCGGCGGTCGGATCGGGGGTCGGCCCGGCGAGCGCCGACGCTGCGAAGATCAGGGCGAAGACGAAGGCGGGGCGGGCCAGACGGAGCATCGCGGACGGCCTCCAGGGCACCCAGCAGTCAGACGCGCACCTTAGCACCAATTTCGTTGACGGGCAAGGGGGGCCTGCCTACACTCTCCCGCCTGAGCGTGTGCCCCCGAGGAGTTCCAAAAAGATGCTCGACAAGATTCGCGAACACTCCCGATCGACCATTATCTACGTGCTGTTCGGGATCATCATCATCGTCTTCGTCTTCACGTTCAACACGGGCGGCGGCGGCAAGGACTGCGGGTCCTCCGGCGCGATCCCGATGGTCTCGCTGAACGGCGCGACCATCGACTCGACCGTGCTCAACATGGGCCTGGCGCTCACCGCTGAAGAGCCCAACCCGTTCGCGTCCGACGAGAACGCGCTCCGTCGGGCCTACCTGTACAACCACACGCGCTTCCCGCAGGCCGGTGGGGATCAGGCGTACTCCCTGTACCTGCCCGACCCCAGCGAGATCAGCCCGATCAAGGTCGAGCGCGTGGCCAACGACCTGGTCGAGAGTTGGCTCGTGAGCGCCGCGGCCCGGAGCCTGGGCCTGCACGTCTCCGACGACGATCTGCGCGCCCGCGTGTACGCCAAGGAGTGGTACGACGAGGCCGGCAAGTTCCGCAAGGACGAGTTCGAGGGCTTCGTCCACTACGCCCTGCAGACGAGCATCAGCCAGTACGAGGCCTTCCTCGAGCGCGAAATGCTTCGCGAGCGAATGATCGATCTGGTCACGGCGAGCGCCGCGGCCGACCCCGACGAGGTGGCGTACTACCTCGACCTGCAGAACACCAAGGTCAACCTCGAGTTCGTCGAGATCGACCCCGCGCGCTTCGCCGCCGACGCCACGGTCTCCGACGAGGAGATCGACGCCGTGCTCGCCAACCGCGGCGACGAGGCCAAGAGCCACTACGAGGCCCACGCGGCCGACTTCCGGAAGCACGCGTACCTCTTCCGCGGCCTGCGCCTTGCGTTCGACGAGACGACGGCGCCCTCCGTGGCCAGCATGGCCGCGGCGCTGCGAACCGAGCTGGCCGCGCTCACCGACGGCGCCGCGCAGGACGCGCGCCTGGCCGCCCTGGCCTCGGCCCAGTCCTCCCACGAGCCCAGCAAGGCCAACGGTGGGCTCATGGCCGACTACGTGGCCGACGACGTGCTCGCGGCGGCCCCCTTCGGCGCGCCGCTGCTGGCCGCCCTGGCCGGGCTGGCCGATGGCGCCCTCTCCGAGCCCGTCGCGGTCGAGGGAGCGCTCTGGATCGTGAAGCGCGTCGGCGAGCAGTCCGCCCCGACCGCGCCCTTCGACGAGGTCAAGCGGCGCGTGGCCGAGGCCCTCGCCAAGCAGGACAAGGCCCCCGAAGTGGCCCGCGCCTTCGCCGAGAAGGTCGAGGCCTGGATCGGGCAGAACGCCGGGGCCGCCATGGCCGACCTGATCGCCTTCCTGAATGGCCAGGGCCGGGGCGCCTTCGTCGCCGACGAGACCGGCGCCTTCGCGCGCATGTCGTTCTACGCCCTCGGCCAGGACGCCGAGGCTGCGGCCGGCGTGCCCAAGATCGGCGTGGCGCCCGAGGTCATGGAGCTCGCGTTCGCCCTGACCTCCGAGAAGCCGCTCGCGGCCAAGGTCGTCAAGGTCGAGAGCACCGGCCGCTTCGTGGCGTTCCGCCTCAAGGAGCGCACCGTCGTCGAGGGCGAAGAGGCGACCAAGGCCGAGACCGAGTTGAAGGCGCTGCTCGATCGCCTGGCCAGGCGCAACGCCTGGCTGGCTTGGTATCGCACCCTGAAGCTGAAGGCGGTCGCTGCCGGCGATCTCGAGTTCACCGACGACTTCCAGCGCCTGCTCGGCGCCGAGAAGAAGCGCTTCGAAGAGGCCATCAAGAAGAGCCTCGAGGCCGCGGGCGGCGGAATCAAGCTCATGCCGCCGGCCGCCAACGCCGAGGCCGCGCCCGCCGCGAACTGAACAGGGGAGGGTCCCATGCCCAAGATCAACGTCACGAAGAGCCACCAGGTGCCGCTCGAAGACGCCAAGGCGCGCACGCGCTCGCTGCTCGAGCAGTTCCAGGCCAAGAACGCCAGCATCATCGACGACGTGAGCTGGAGCCCCGACGGCTGCGTCGGAACGGCCAAGGGCTCGATGTTCAAGGGCACCTTCAAGGTCACGCCCAGCCAGATCGTCTGCGACATCGACCTGTCGTTCATGGCCGCGCCCTTCAAGGGCAAGGTCGAGGCCGGCCTCCAGAAGAAGCTCGACGAGCTCTTCGCGTAAGGTGGACGACGTCCGAACCGTCTGCGTGCCCCCCGAGGCCGACGGCGCACGCCTCGACGTCGTGCTGTCGACCGCCCTCGCCGACGTCTCTCGCGCCCGCCTCAAGCGCCTGATCGAGAAGGGTCGCGTCACCGTCGGCGACGACCAGGTCACGCACGCCAGCCGGCGCGTGGCGGCCGGCGCGGTGCTCCGCGTCGTCGTCGAGCCCCCCGAACCCTCCGCCGTGGCCGCCGAGGCCATCCCGCTCGACGTGCTGTACGAAGACGAGCACCTCGTGGTCGTGAACAAGCCGGCGGGGCTGGTGGTCCACCCCGGCGTGGGCAACCGCTCGGGCACGCTCGTGAACGCGCTGATGGCGCACACGCCCCTCGACTTCCCCGACGAGTACACCGAGCGCGTGGGGCTGGTGCACCGCCTCGACAAGGACACCTCGGGCGTGATGCTGGTCACGAAGAACCTGGCCGCCATGGAGCGCTACGCGCGGCTGTTCGCCGACCGGAAGGCCGACAAGACCTACCTGGCGCTCGTGAAGGGCCACCCCAAGGCCGACCAGGGCCGCCTCGAGACGCTCTACGGCCGGCACCCCTTCAACCGCCTGAAGTTCACGGGCAAGGTGCAGCGGGGCAAGACCGCCATCACCCTGTGGAAGGCCATCGGCCGCAGCCGCCTGGCCACGGCGATGGAGGTGCGCATCCTCACGGGCCGCACGCACCAGATCCGCGTGCACCTGGCCGAGAGCGGCTTCCCGGTGGTCGCCGACCTGCTCTACGGCCAGCCCCTGCAGCGCCCCGCCGATCCCGCCGCGCAGGACGAGTATCGCGTGCTCTTCGCCCTGGGGCGCCAGGCCCTGCACGCCTGGCGGCTGTCGTTCGTCGATCCGTACTCGGGAAAGCAGCGCACGTTCGAGGCGCCCTTGCCGCCCGATCTGGCCCGAGCCTTCGTCCTGGCGGGCGTGCGCGCTTGACATCTGTACATCCGTTCAGTATCCTGGCGTCGTAGCCCCTTCGAGGTGCACGCATGACCGACGGCCTCACCGCGCGGCAGCAGGCCATCTACGAGTTCATCCGGCGCCACTCCGAGCAGCACGGCTACCCGCCGTCCATCCGCGAGATCGGGCGGGCGTTCGCCATCCGCTCGACCAACGGCGTCAACGACCACCTGAAGGCGCTCGAGCGCAAGGGCAAGATCCGCCGGGGCGAGTTCAAGTCACGCGCGCTCGCCACGCAGGACAGCGCCGACCCCGTGGCGCTGTCGGGCCGCATGGTCTCGGTGCCCCTGCTCGGCTCGGTGCCGGCCGGGCGCCTGGCCGAGGCCATCGAAGAGTCCGACGACCACGTCTACATGGACAGCTTCTTCGTCTCGCCCGACCACGAGGTGTTCGCGCTGCGCGTGCGAGGCGAGTCCATGATCGGCGACGGCATCTACGACGGCGATTTCCTGTTCGTGAAGAAGCAGCTCGACGTGCCCGAGGGCTCCATCGTCGTGGTGCTCGTCGAACGCGAGGCCACGGTCAAGCGCTTCTACCGCGAGGGCGACCACATCCGCCTGCAGCCCTCCAACCCGGCCATGGCGCCCATCCTGGTGCCCAGCGCGCTCTTCGACGACACGCACCTGCTCGGCGTGGTGGTGGGTGTGTTCCGTCGCATGTAGGGCTCTTGATTCCGCGGGCTCCGATCCTATGTTTGCCGCGTCCGGCCGGGGTAAGAGGCCCCAGGCCGCGCCGAATGGATTGGGGAGGCGGATCATGGGCAAGATCGTTGGTATCGACCTGGGCACCACCAACTCCGTGGTGGCCGTCATGGAAGGACAGACCGCGAAGGTCATCCCGAACGCCGAGGGGGCGCCGACCACGCCGTCGGTCGTCGGCTTCGACGACAAGGGCAACGTGCTGGTCGGGCAGGTGGCGCGGCGGCAGGCCATCGTGAACCCGGCCAACACCATCTACTCGGCCAAGCGCTTCATCGGCAAGAAGTTCGCCGAGGTCAAGGACGAGATCGCGCACGTGGCCTACGGGATGGTGGCCGCCGACAACGGCGACGTCGCCATCGAGGTGCGCGGCGAGCGCAAGAGCCCGCCCGAGATCTCGGCGCACGTGCTCATGAAGTTGAAGCGTGACGCCGAAGCCTACCTGGGCGAGAAGGTGACCGACGCGGTCATCACCGTGCCGGCCTACTTCAACGACTCGCAGCGCCAAGCCACGCGCGACGCCGGTCGCATCGCGGGCCTGAACGTCCGCCGCATCATCAACGAGCCCACGGCGGCGGCCCTGGCCTACGGCCTCGACAAGAAGAAGGAAGAAGTCATCGCCGTCTACGACTTCGGCGGCGGCACCTTCGACATCTCGGTGCTCGAGGTCGGCGACGGCGTGGTCGAGGTCATCTCGACGAACGGCGACACCCACCTGGGCGGCGACAACATCGACGAGCGCCTCATGGGCTACCTCATCGACGAGTTCAAGAAGGACACCGGCCTCGACATCTCGGCCGATCGCATGGCCCTGCAGCGTCTGAAGGACGCCGCCGAGAAGGCCAAGATCGAGCTGTCCAGCACGGCCGAGACCGAGGTCAACCTGCCGTTCCTGACGGCCGACGCCTCGGGTCCCAAGCACCTGCAGCTGCGCCTGTCGCGCGCCAAGTTCGAGAAGCTCGTCGAAGACATCGTCGACCGCACGCTCGAGCCCGTGAAGCGCGCCTTGGCCGACGCCAAGAAGAGCCCCGCCGACATCCACGAGGTGGTGATGGTGGGCGGCTCGACGCGCATCCCCATGGTGGTCGAGAAGGTGCGCGCGCTGTTCGGCAAGGAGCCCCACCGCGGCGTGAACCCCGACGAGGTCGTGGGCGTCGGCGCGGCCATCCAGGGGGGCGTGCTCTCGGGCGAGGTCGACGACATCCTGCTGGTCGACGTGACCCCGTTGTCGTTGGGCGTCGAGACCCTGGGCGGCGTCATGACCAAGCTGATCGCGCGCAACAGCCGCATCCCCATCTCCAAGAAGGAGACCTTCACGACGGCCGAGGACAACCAGCCGAGCGTGACCATCCACGTGCTCCAGGGCGAGCGCGAGTTCGCCCGCGACAACAAGTCGCTCGGCCGCTTCAACCTCGACGGCCTGATGCCCGCGCCGCGCCAGGTGCCCCAGATCGAGGTGTCGTTCGACATCGACGCCAACGGCATGCTGAAGGTGCTCGCCAAGGACAAGAGCTCGGGCAAGGAGCAGCACATCACGATCCAGCCCGCGAGCGGCCTGTCGCAGAAGGAGGTCGAGGGCCTCGTCGAGGACGCCAAGCGCGCCGAAGAGGACGACAAGAAGAAGCGCGCCGAGATCGACAAGCGCAACGAGGCCGACGGCTTCGTGTACCAGACCGAGCGCACGTTCAAGGAGAACCGCGACAAGCTGACCGACGCCGAGAGGACAGACCTCGATCAGGCCCTCGAGGCGTCGCGCAAGGCCCTGAAGGAGGGCACGCTCGCCGAGATCGAGGCCAGCGTCGAGGCGTTGAAGCAGGTCGCCTACAAGCTGTCGACGCGCCTGTACCAGGCGAGCGGTGCCGCGGGCGCTCCAGGGGCCGAACCGGGGGCCGGACCCGCGAGCGGTCCGCAATCCGGTGGCGACGACGTAATCGACGCCGAGTACGAGCCCAAATGATCCGCATTCCCGCACGGGGGGCGGACTTGCGCGAATCATCAATAAGATCAAGCGATTGCAAATCGGAGCCGGAAAAACCTTCGGGAACCGCTCGAAAAAACGCTTGACAGTCTGTCCGTCTGAGGTAAACCCATAACCGGTACCCCAACAACCCACACCGGGAGGTCGTGATGACGAAGGCGGAGTTCATCGACAAGATCAAGGGCATCGAGGGCGGACCCGAGCTGACGAAGAAGCAGGCCGGCATTCTGCTGGACGCGTTCTTCAACATCCTCGCCGACGCGATCGTCGGCGGTGGCCGCTTCAGCTACCCGGGCTTCGGCACCTTCCACGTCAAGACGCGCAAGGCGCGCCCCGGCCGCAACCCGCGGACCAAGGCCGTCATCAAGATCCCGGCCAGCAAGACCGTGACGTTCAAGGCCGCCCCCTCGTTCAAGGGCAAGGTCTAGTTCCGTCTTGGGTCCGGGCCCCGGCCCGGGCCTTCGTGGCCAAAAAGAGAAAGAGCGGAGCTCCCGAGCTGCAAGGCCCGGGGACTCCGCTCTTTTTTTTATCGTGTTTCTCGGGGCGGTCAGATCGTGGTCAGGCGCTTGCCGGCGCTGAGCAACGCCTGGTTCAGCTTCAGGAGGGTGCGCTTCGGGTCCGAGAAGATGTCGGTGATGAGCCCGTTCGCGTCGCGCACGTTCCGCGACAGGCCCGTGGCGAACTTGTCGAGGATCTTGTACGAGAAGAGGCTCTGGCTCTCGAAGAGACGCTCGAACGTGTCGCGCGTGCACTCGAGCACCACGACGTCTTCGAGGGCCTTGACCGTGTGGAAGTGTTCGGTGCGGTTGAACATCGACAGCAGTCCGGCCAGATCGCCGGGTTCGAGCGTGCCGAGGGTCTCGACCAGGTGGGCCCGGAACTCCTTCAGCTTCACCAGGCGGCCCTCGGCGACGATGAAGAACGACGTGGCCTTCTCGCCCTGCTTGAACAGGTCGGTGGCCTGGGGCACCTCGCGGGGCGTGAGCACGATCGCCAACGTCTCGCGCTCCTTGGCCGACAGGTCGCGAAAGGTCGCCAGCGTCTCGATGTAGCGGGCGGCGTCAATCATCGGGGCCTCCTTCAGGATTCGAGGCCGGGATGGCCGACGAACTTCAGGTAGCGCTTCTCCATGAAGTCGAGGCTGCGCTCGGGCTTGTCGTAGAAGTCGGTGATGATCTCCTCGAGCCGCTTGGCGCGCACGGAGAGCACGCCACACAGGCGCTTCAACACCTTCATGGCCGCGGGGTGGTACCGCCGGCGCATCTCGTCGAACGCCGTCGACTCGAGGTACAGCGTGGTGCAGGTCGAGACGGCCCGCACGGTGGCGCTGCGGGGCTCGTGCTCGAGCAGCCCCATCTCGCCCACCACGTCGCCCGCCTTCAGCTTGGACAGCACGAGCTGGTCGCCCTGCTGGAGGCGCTTCTCGACCTTGGCGTCGCCTTTCAGCAGCACGTACATGCCGTCGGCCGCTTCGCCCTCCTTGAAGAAGACCTGGCTCTCCTTGTAGATGCGTACGCGCGCCACGCGCAGCAGGTCCTGGATCTCCTCGACGCTGAGGTCGCTGAGGAACGGGACGTTGCGCTTGAGTTGCACGACCTCTTCGTACTCCACGGCGAACCCCCCCCTGGATGAGCAGCCCAGATTGTGCTGAACGCGCGGGCGACTGTCAACGACTGCCGCTGCCGCTAGATTTCGGGCGAAGCGCCAAGATTGAACTGGGAGGCGAAGATGTTCTGGCGCACGTCCGGGTACAGCGCCTCGAGCTGCTTCACGAGCGTCTTCATGCGCGCGCGCATCGAGTCGTGACCGAAGGGGCAGCGGCAGAGCTGGCGCTGGAAGCCGCGGTCGTCAGCGTAGGCCAGGACCTCGCTCTCGAGGCAGAGGGCCAGGGGCCGGATGATCGCGGTGCGGCCTTCGAACAGGTCCATGCGCGGGAGCATGGTCGAGAAGGTGCCGTTGAAGCACATGTTCATGAGCGTGGTCTCGACGATGTCGTCGAGGTGGTGGCCGAGGGCGATCTTGTTGGCGCCGAGGTCGTTCGCCAGGCGGAAGAGCGCGATGCGGCGGCGGCGCGCACAGTGGAAGCAGCTCATCTTGCCGTTCGGAGCCGTCTTCACGACCTCGGTGTACAGCAAGTGGCCGGGCACGCGCCGCTCGTCGAAGAACTGCCCCAGCACGCGGTTGTGCACGCACCCGCCACAGTGGAAGTCGGTCTTCACGTGCACCGCCGACAGGCGAATGCTGAAGGGCAGCTTCTCCTGCCAGCGCGCGAGCTGGTCGAGCATGGTCAGGCTGTCTTTGCCGCCCGAGATGGCGCAGAGAACGTGGTCGCCGTTCTCGAGCAGCTTGAACTGGCCGATGGCCCTGCCCACCTTGCGCGAGACCCGCCAGGCGATGTCGGAGCCATAGAGGGCGTCGTGCTTGTTCTTGTTCACGTCGGGCGTCTCCTCCCGCGTTCAGGAGCGCGGATTGTAACGGAGCGCGGGCGCGTGGCAAGCGACCGTTTGCGCGGGCTTCGAGCCGTGGTAGGGTGGGGCGGTCGTTCGCGAGGAGTCAGACCATGGAGCCGTTGGCGAGGGCCGCCGAGTTGCTGCGGGAGGGGCTGCCGTTCGTGCTGGCCACGGTCGTGGGAGCCAGCGGATCGGCGCCACGAAAAGCGGGCGCCAAGCTGTTGCTGGACGCCGAGGGGGCGTTCTGCGGCACCGTGGGCGGGGGCGCGGTCGAGCATGCCGTCCGCTCGCGCCTGGCCGAGTGGCTGGCCCTCGAGGAGCCCAGGCTGGTGGCGTTCGATCTGACGCGCGACCTGGGCATGGCCTGCGGGGGCGCCATGCAGATCCTGATCGAGCCGTTCGGGGCCAAGCCCAGGCTCGTCCTCTACGGGGCGGGCCACGTGGCCATCTGCATCGCGGCGGCGGCCGTGCCCGCGGGGTTCCGCGTCGCCGTGGTCGACGATCGGGACGAGTGGGCCAACCGGCAGAACTTCCCGACCGCCGAGGCCGTGGTGGTGGCCCCGCTCGATGGTTCGACCGACGGCGTCCCGCTCTGCGCGGCCGACTACGTGGTCGTGGTGACGCGGGGGCACGCCAGCGACTTCGAGATGGCGTCGCGCGCCCTGAAAGCCGGACCGCGGTACCTGGGCGTCATCGGCAGCCGGCGCAAGGCCGCGGCGCTCGCCGAGAGCTTGCGGCAGGCCGGGCACTCCGAAGCGGCCGCCGCCACGGTGCACATCCCCGTGGGCGTCGACATCGGCGCCGAGACCCCGGCCGAGATCGCCGTGAGCGTGATGGCCGAGATGATCGCCGTGCGGCGCAAGGGGGCGCGGTGAGGTCGACCCGCTTCGGCTCCGGCTGGACGCGCGCCCTGACCGGGCTCGTGATCGCGTGCGTGGCCGTGTACGGGCTGCAGGTGCTGGCGTGGCACACGCGCCTGTCCGGCACGCCGCTCCGCCTGGTGCTGGAGCACGCGGCCCTCGATCCGCTGCAGGCCTTCCTGCGCCTCGAGGTGTGGCAGTTCGTCACCTACCTCTTCCTGCACGATCCGCGCGATCCGCTGCACCTGCTCGTGAACCTGTTCGTGCTCTACTCGTTCGGCGGCCTCTTCGAGCGGCGCTGGGGCTCGCGCGAGTTCCTGCGCTTCGTGCTGCTGGCGGGCGCGGGCGCGGGCTTCGTCGGGGCGCTGGCCGGGCTGGTGGTCCCGTCGCTGTTCGGGGGCAGCATCGTGGGCATCTCGGGGTCGCTGGCGGCCCTGATCATGGCCTTCGGCCTGATCTTCCCCGAGCAGCGCGTGCAGGTGTGGTTCGTCGCGTCGGTGCCCGCCCGGCAACTCGTGTGGGCGCTGGCCGCGATCGACCTGATCTTCTACCTGACGGGAGCCAACCTTGCGATCGCGGTGCACGCGGGCGGCTACCTGATGGGCTGGCTGCTCGTGACCGGCACCTGGCGCCCCAGTCGCCTCGGCGCGTTGTTTCGCCGCCGACCGCGGCCGCGCCAGGCCGGGCGCTTCAAGGTCTACGAGAACTGAGGCCTCGGCCCCAGCCCCGGGAGGAATCATGGCCGTCGACGCCTGGCCGAAGCTCGGAGAGAAGGCGCTGCTCGCGACCCCGATCTTCTCGGTGAACGAGGTGCGCCTGGAGCACCCCGACAACGGCGCCAGCGTGCCGTTCACGGTGGTCCGGTCCAACGACTGGGTGAACGTGATCCCCCTGACGCCGGAGGGGGGTGTGGTGCTCATCCGGCAGTTCCGGGCCGGCACCGAGGAGGTGGCCCTCGAGATCCCCGGCGGCATGATCGAGGCGGGCGAGCAGCCCGGGTCCGCGGCCGCGCGCGAGCTCACCGAGGAGACGGGCTTCGTGGCCGGCTCGCTCGAGCTGCTGGGCATGGTGCGGCCGAACCCGGCCTTCCTCGACAACCGCTGCTTCACCTACCTCGCGAAGGGTTGCCTGCCCACCGCCAGCACCGACTTCGACCCCGACGAACGCATCGAGGTCGAGGTCGTACCGCTCGAGCACGTGCGCGGCCTCATCGTGTCGGGAGCCATCGACCATTCGCTGGTGGTGGCGGCCTTCTACCACCTGTTCGTGACCCGCGCGGGCGGGGTATGACGTCCGGCCGCGCCACGATCGTCGGGCTCGTCGTGCTGCTCGGGGCCGTTGCGTGTTACCGCGAGGCCGCCGTCGATCGACCGCGCGCCCAGACGCTGGTGCTCGTCCACCCGGCGCCCTGGACCACCCTCGACCCGCGCTTCGTGACCGACGCCATGACGGCCAAGGTGCTCGGCCTCATCGTCGAGCCCCTGGTCCGCTTCGAGCGCCTCGATGGCGAGCCCACCTTCGTGCTGGCCACGGGCGTCCGGCGCCTGGAGGGCCCGGCCCCGATCTGGCGGTTCGAGCTCCGGCGGGGCGTGCGCTTCCACGACGGGCGGCCCTTCGACTGCCGCGACGTGGCGTTCACCTACCGGTCGATGCTCGATCCGGCCCTCGGCTCGCCCTACCAGGGCGGCCTGGCGCGCAAGTGGAGGGCCGTCCGTTGCGGACCCGAGCTGCACCAGGTCGACCTCGAGCTGGCCGCCGACGAGGCCGGCTTCCTGGCCGATCTGGCCACGGGCATCGTGCCGGCCGGCGCGGCCGTCGACGCCCCGCCCATCGGGACCGGCCCCTTCCAGTTGGTGACCGACCACGGTGGGCGCCGGGCGCTGCTCGAGCGCTTCGACGGCTGGCACGGCGAGCCCCCGGCCTGGCGCTGGCTGCGCATCGACGTGTTGCCCGAGGAGGCCTCGCGGGTGCTGGCCCTGGTCGGGGGGGCGGCCGACGTGGTGATCAACGGCGTGGGTCCGGCCGTGGCGCGGGCGCTCGAGGACGAGCCCGGCGTGCGCGTCCTGGGCGGCGAGTCGGCCATCGTCACGTACCTGCTCGTGAACCTGCGCCAGCCCGCGCTGGCCGATCGGCGCGTCCGGCGCGCCCTGGGGCTGGCCCTCGATCGGCCCGGCATCCTGGGCGATCTGTTCGCGAACTACGGCCGTACGGCCGAGGGCATCCTGCCCCCCGCTCACTGGGCCGCGGTGTCCACGCCCGCGCTCGTCTACGACCCCGTCGAGGCCGCGCACCTGCTCGAGCTCGCCGGCTTCGCGCCCGACCCCGACACGGGCGTGCGGTTGGCGCTGACGCTCAAGCTCTCGAACGCGCGGCTGCGGCGGCTCGTGGGCCGTCGCCTGGCCGAGGACTGGGCCCGCGCGGGTGTGGCGGTCGAGCCGCGTCCGTTCGATCTGGCCACCTTCCTGGCCGACGTGCGCGCGGGCAGCTTCGACCTGGCGGTGCTGCAGCTGCCCGACACCCTCGAGCCCGACGTCCTACGCTGGATGTTCTCCTCGCTGAACGTGCCCGCGGCCGGCGATCCGAAGGGCGCCACGTTCTTCGATCGCGCGCCGCGCGAGGGGTTGCCCGCCCACGCCTGGCTCATGCTCGCGTCGTCGCGGGCCGACTGCCGGGCCTGGGCGCGCGACCTCGTGCTCGAGCGGTTGGCGCCCGGGTCCAACGCGCCCGCGCGGGTCGCAGGCTACGTACGTGGCAACCGCACCTGGTACGCGAACCCGGGCGTCGACTGCCTGCTCGATCTGGCGTCGCGGGCCCCTGACCGCGAGCGGCGGGCCGCCCTGGTGAAAGAGGCCCAACGGGCCCTGGCCGAGGACCTGCCCGTCATCCCCCTCTGGCGTGAGGACAACCTGGCCGTGGTCTCGACGCGGGTCGAGGG
This sequence comes from uncultured Myxococcales bacterium, assembly GCA_964494475.1. Taxonomy (GTDB): domain Bacteria; phylum Myxococcota_A; class UBA9042; order CAZBRS01; family CAZBRS01; genus CAZBRS01. Next base: position 56,068 of record CAZBRS010000037.1, read on the forward strand.
GCTGTCGTTGTCGCCCGTGGGGCGGTATACCGGGCTCGAGCGGATCCGGCTCCGCGAGGAGGCTCCATGAGAACCGTGGGCATCGTCGCAGCGATCGCGGTCCTGGTGCTGGGGCCGCCGTCATCGGCTTTCGCGGGCCCGTCCCTGACGTGGCAGGCCCTCGATCCGGGCGCGTTGCCCGAAGGGGTGGCCTGGGCCGGCGTGTACGTGGGTGCCCCCGATGGGGTTGGCGAGCCCCTGTTGGAGCACGGCGCCGACCTGGTCCTGAACCCCGCTTCGGTGAGCAAGCTGGCCACGGCCTGGCTTGCGCTCGAGGTGCTGGGTCCCGAGCACCGCTTCGTCACGCGGCTGCTGGCCGCGGGCGACGATCTGGTGCTGCAGGCGGGCGGCGACCCGGCGCTGTCGTACCGCGACCTGCTCGAGATGGCGGCGCGCCTTCGACATCGGGGGCGCGCCAGCTTTCGCGACCTGGTCGTCGACGGCGGGCTCTTTTCGCCGGGAACGACGCCGCCCCACTTCGACGACAAGCGCACCGACGAGGCCTTTCGCGCCGAGGCCGGGCCCCTGGCCGTCGACGGGAACCGCGTGCTGGTGCGCGTGCGGCCGGGCGCCGCGAAGGGAGACCCTGCGCTGGTCACGCTCTACCCGCCCAGCCCCGACGTCGAGGTGCAGAACCACGCGACCACGGGCGCGGGCAAGAAGGGCTCGGTGGTGGCCGAGGCCCGGCCTTCGAAGGGTCGCACCGTGGTCGTGGTCAGCGGGCGCGTGCCGCTGTCCAGGCCGCGCGGCGTGGTGCTGGCGAAGAAGATCTACCAGCCCGGCAGCTTCGGCGCCGGCCTGGTGCGACAGGCGCTGGCGTCGCAGGGCGTCATGCTCACGGGCGTCGTGCGCTTCGAGTCGACCCCGGCGGGGGCGAAGCGGCTGTTGAAGCACGCCTCGCCACGCCTGGCCGAGATCGTGGGCGACATGCTGCGGTTTTCGACCAACCTGACGGCCGAGCTGCTGCTGCGGCACCTGGACGAGGCCGCGCAGGGCAAGCGCTTCGGCGCCGGTGCCTTGCGCTTGCAGGCTGAGGTGTTGCGCGTGACGGGGCTGCCCGAGGGCGAGGTGCGGATCGCGAACGGCTCGGGGCTCTACGACGCGAACCGCCTGTCGGCGCGCGCCGTTGGTCGACTGCTGGTCCACGCGCTGCAGGGTTCGTGGGCGTCCGAATACCGCGCGGCGCTGGCGCGGGCTGGAGGCGAGGGCACGCTGCACGCGCGCCTGGCGGGCCTGCCGTTCCGGGGCAAGACCGGCACGCTCGACCAGAGCGTGACGCTGGCGGGCGTGCTGGAGCCCGGCGACGGCAGCTACGTGCCCGTGGTCGTGCTGCTGCAGGGCGAACTGGCCGGCCAGGCCGGGCCATGCCGGGAGTGGATGGACAGGCTGGTGTCGAACGTGGCGGCCGCGCTCGCGCCCGTCGAGGCCCCCGTCACGCGCGACCCACCCACGGACGCTCCTCCTCCTCGTCCCACTGACGAAGCCGACGCCGTGTCCGCACCCACTTCACCGTGACGGCCACCAGGAAGAGCAGCGTCACGCCGGACCAGATCATCCAGTCGGTCGACAGCACGCGCCACCACGACGCGTCGCGCTCCAGTTCGAGCCGCCACGCGTTGAACAGGCCCTCGGAGGAGCCGCCGTAGAGACGGACCAGGTGCCGCTCGAAGTCGCCGAAGCGGCGCGTGTCGCGGACCAGCTCGCGCAGGCGCTCATAACCGTGCTGGCGGAGCATCCAGCGCACCAGGAAGGCGCTCTGGGCGTAGGCCAGGTGCAACGCGGGCCCCTCGGGCGGAAAGCTCCGGGTGAGCGCCGAGATGGGGAGCAGCCGGCCCGACGCGGCGGCGTTGAGGGCCGGGTCGAGGCGGTTGACCAGCGCCTCGCCCGACTGCAGGATGGCCACGCCTTCGGAGAACCAACGCGGGAACTCGCGGCGAGAAAGGCCGCCGAGCAGCACCAGGTGCGAGAGCTCGTGGCGGAAGGTCTCGTCGAGGGTGAAGAGGTGGGTGCGGTCGACCCGCAAGAGGATGCGGCCGGCCTCCGCGTCGGCCAGGCCCACGGCCCAGTCGATGGCCACGCGCCCTTCGGGGACGTCCTGCAGGTCGCGGAACTCGTCCAGGGTGTCGGCCACGTCGACCGTGACGGCGTCGGGGGCGGGCACGTTCAGCTCGGCAGCCAGGCGCAGGAGCGTGGCCTCGCCCTCGTCGATCAGGGGCGCCACCGCCGCCTCGCGGTCGGGCGCGAAGTGCCAGGTGAAGCGCCCCTGGCGCACCTCGCGGACCGGCTGAAGCGCCAGCGCCGCGACCAGCAGGAGCGTGGCGAAGCCGCTCACCAGGCGCCTCCGAATCCGCTGCCGTTCATCTCGAGGTAGAAGCCGAAGTTGAAGACGATGCGGCCGCTCTCGTCGGCCAGCCCGGTCGGCGGGTTCAGGAAGGGCCCGGAGGCCTGGAAGGCGCGCACGGCCTCGTCGTCGAGGAAGGTGAGGCCCGACTTCCGGACGCGCGCCACCGACACCACGTTGCCGTTGGCGTCGAGCACCACCCGCACGACGGTGAGCCGGTTCTGGCGCTGGTAGATGGACCACGTGGGGTCGCGGCGCTGGTACTGCTCGTTGGGGCTCCAGTGCTGCTTCACCTGCTCGCGTACGCGGTGGAAGAAGTCCCAGTACCGGAAGCTGCGCGTGTTCAGGCTGGTGCGCTCGCCCTCGTTCGTCACGTCGAGGAGCGCGTCGTCGGAGGCCACGTCGGCCACGTACAGGCCGTCGCCCACCAGCTCGGCGCTGGCCTCGGCCAGGTCTTCGATGGAGCCCGACGGCCGCACGGGACCGCTGCCCGGCTTCTGGAACAGCACCGAGCGCTCGGCCCCCTCGGAGGGCACGGCCAGGCGGTTCACCGTGGCGGCGGGCGCGCGCTTGGCCATTCGGGCCTGCTTCTGCGGTTCCTTGGCCTTCTTGGGGGTCCCCGGCCGCGTGGCGGCGGGCGCGACCGCCGTGGAGGGCGGCGTGGGCGAGGCCTCTGCGGTGGCGGGGCGCTCGCGGGCGCGCACCTCCTGGTCGGTCGCGGCGTCCTCGCGGCCCAGGAAGCGCGCGGTCTTCGGCGGCTTGCGCTGCTCCGGGGGAGGGAGGAACTCGACCACGATGCCCTTCTGCTCGGCCCGCCGGGCCTCGCTCGGCGGGTCGGCCCGGGCCACGCCCTCGCGCAGGCGACGCAGGTGGTCGCCGTGCGCGGGACGGCCGCGGTCGATGTCCATCCAGAGGAACAGCGCGATGTGCAGCACGATGGTGAGGAGGATGGCGAAGAGATCGTCCTCGAAGCGCCATTCGCGCGGATCGTCGTCCTTGTCCGGGAGCTCGCTCATGCCATGATCATAGTGTCGGGCCTCGCGGGATTCAACGCCGCGACAGGGGCTTCATATTCCCACCAACGCCTCGAGCGGCCTCGAGGGCGTCGAAGATTCGCGCCGCCACGTCGACGCCATAGAGCCCGTGCAGGTTGCCGAGCCCCCCCGGGGCGTACACGTTCACCTCGAGCACGCGCCCGCCGGCCAGGTCGAGGCCGGCGAGGGCGATGCCGTCGGCGCGCAGGGCCGGCCCGAGCGCCTCGACGATCTCGTGGTCGGCGGGGCCGAGGGCGGCCGCCGCGCGCGACCCGCCCGCGTGCACGTTGTTGCGGAAGTCGTCGGCGCGGTGGACGCGGCGGTAGACCGACAGCCGCCCGCCCCCCAGATCGAAGGGCCGGCCCTCCCACAGCACCACGCGCAGGTCGCCCTCGGCCGCCGCGGGCACGAGCTCCTGGGCCACCACGTAGCCGAGCCCCGCGAGCGTGTCGACCATCGAGGCCAGGTTGGCGTCGCGCGCGCCCTCGACGCGAAAGACCCCCAGCCCGCCGGCGCCGTGCAGCGGCTTCAGCACCGCGGGGCCGCCGAGCTCGGCCACGAAGGCCCGGAGGGTTGCTTCGTCGCGGCTCACGAGCGTGCGCGGCCGCAGGCGCTCGGGCAGGTCGGCCAGCGCGACCCCGCTGGCCCAGGCGTCGGCGCGCGCGGGGCGGTTGATGACCCGCACGCCGTCGCGCTCCAGCGCGTGCGCGAAGGGGCCCACGGGGTTGCCGAGCTTCGCGCCCCAGTCGGAGTAGCGGTCGTGGGGGTTGTGCCGCAGCAGCGCGACGTCGAAACTGGAGAGGTCGAGCGAGGCCTGGTCGAGCTCGCCGGATCGCAGGCACGCCGCCGTGGACGCCCTCGTGGCAGGGGCACCCTCCAGGCGGGGTCGCACGCCCCGGCCGGTGACCCGCCCGTTCGAGGCCAGGCCCAGCGACAGGAAGTCGACCAGCCAGGCCTCGTGGCCGCGCCGCAGCGCCTCGACGAACAGCCAGATCGTGGTGTTCTCCGCGCGCTGCAGCGACAGCCAGCCGGTCACGACGACGACGCGCACGGTGCCACCTCCAGCAGCAGGAAGACCTCGATGTTGCCATCGGCGCCCGCCACGGGCGACGCCATCCGCCCCCGCTCGGCCAGGCCGAGCTCGCGCCCCGTGGCCGCCACCTCGTCGACCACCCGGCGGCGCACCGCCTCGTCGCGCACCACGCCCCCGGGCGGCACCTCGTCGGGGCGGGCCTCGAACTGCGGCTTTACCATCAGGAGCAGCCGCCCCTCGGGCCGCACGACCGACGCCAGGGCGGGCAGCACGCGTGTCAGCGAGATGAACGACAAATCGGCGGTGACCAGATCGACCGCCTCGCCCAGCGAAGCCACGCTCAGCCGATCGACGTGGGTGCGCTCGTGCACGACCACGCGCGCGTCGCTGCGCACCTTCCACGCCAGCAGCCCGCGCCCCACGTCGACGGCGTGCACGCGCGCGGCACCGCGCTGCAGCAGGCAATCGGTGAAGCCCCCGGTCGAGGCCCCGGCGTCGAGGGCCACCGCCCCCCGCACGTCGACCCCGAGGCCGTCGAGCGCCGCCGCCAGCTTGTGCCCGCCGCGCGACACGTAGGGCTCGCGCAGGACCGCCACGTCGTCGTCCGGGCCGACGGGCCGGCCCGCGGTGCGTACGCGCGCCCCGGCCACGCGCACGTGTCCCGCCAGGATGAGCGCGCCGGCCTCGCGTCGGTCGGCGGCCAGCCCGCGCGTCACCAGCAGGTCATCGAGTCGGGTTCGGATCGTCGGCATCGAGGTGGGTCGACAGCTCGCGCGTGATGGGGCCGTCGTCGGTCTCGGCCAGCAACTCCTCGAGCCGCCGCTCGGCGGCGTCGAGGATGCGGCGGGCCTGGCGCACCATGCCCATGCCGTGCTCGAAGCGCGTCAGGGCCTGCTCGAGCTGCAGCTCGCCCCCCTCCAGTTCGGTCGCCAGCGCCTCGAGGTCGGCCAGCAGGGTCTCGATCGGGACATCGTGGACGGCTTCTTCGGTCACGACACGCCTCGCTCTCGAAGGAACTTCTCGACCCGGAGCGACACGGCCTCGGGGTACTCCGTCGTCACCACGTGCGTGCCGTCGCGCACCACGAACACCTCGGCCGCCGCCAGCTCGCGCGCCACGAGCATGGACACGTGCGGGGGGCTCAGGCGGTCGCGCTCGCCGGTGATGAGCAGCGTGGGCGCCGTCACCAGGGGCAGGAGCTCCGTCACGCGGTGCGTCGCGAAGGGGCGCGTGAAGGCGGCGAGCACCTCGGCGTCGGCGTCGAGCACGCCCCGCACCAGGCGGGTCACCTCGGCGTCGTCGGTGGGGCGTGCCACCACGCGGAGCAGCTTCAAGGCGCGCGGCACGGCCGCCTCGTCGGCCCACAGCGGGGCCAGGCGCTCCTCGCCGACCAGGCGCCGCACGTGGCCGAGCCCCCGCAGCGCCGCCGTACCCAGGGCGTAGAGCCGGGCCGCGGGCCGGTACGTGGCGCCGAACACGCCGTTCAACAGCACGAGAGCGCGCACGCGACCGGGCTGGATTCGGTTGAGCTCGAGCGCCACCTGGGCGCCCACGTCCCACGCGAGCACGACCACGGGGTCGAGCCCCGCCCCATCGAGCGCCGTCGCCACCTGGGCGGCGTGCTCCGCGGGCCCGGGAGCCGCTTGCCCGGCCGCGAACTCGTAGCTCCACCGATAGAAGCGCAGGCGCGACGACAACGCGGCGACGAGGGGAGCCCAGGGCGTGGGGATGCCGGGCGGCCCTCCGAGCAGCAACGCGGGAGGAGCGGAGGCCGCCCCCACCACCTCGCCGAACCCCGATCCTCGGTTACTGGCGTTCGTAGACATGGCGGCATTGTACCCATTCCCCGGCCCGTCTCCACCAAAATTCGAGAGCATCCTCTTGACACCCCGGACCGGATCGGTACACTCGCCGTCGCCCTTGGGCGCTACGCGCTCTTTGACGTGCGAAAGTGGTGGAATTGGCAGACACGCTAGATTCAGGTTCTAGTGGGCGTAAGCCTGTGGGGGTTCAAGTCCCCCCTTTCGCACTTGTAAGCCATTGAAACGGTAGATGTTTCACAAAGCGCCTCGGAGATGCCTCCGGGGCGTTTTTGTTTGTAACAAGGGATGTAACAATGGATCCCGGGGCCGTCCCACGGCCACATCGGGCTACCCGTTCCCCCTTGCACCCCTCCTCCTGGGTCAGCAGATCGAGATGCAGCGTCGTGCCGGGGTGCCCTGCCGTGTAGACGGACTGGTCCGTAACAAGGGATCGTAACAACGAAACGTGACCACCTGGGACGCCCCCTGCCGCACTCTCTGCTGTTGGGTGCCGGTTGATCCATGGCGGCGTTCAGGGTACCGTCGAGATCATGGACCGACAATCGAAGCAGGAAGGCACGTGATGCATCTTCTTAGGCTCATTGCTGCGTTCCTGTTGGCTCTGGGGGCGGTCGTTGCCTGCGGTGGAGCTAGTGCGAAGAGCGGCGAGGGGGGAAGTTGCACTAAGACGTCCGACTGCGTACCCGGATTGAACTGCATCGACCTACAGTGCTGGCCTGACGACACGACCGACGTCGCAGATTTCGATACGCAGGACGTGGTGGAGCCGTTCTGGTCCGACCCTGCCACGGGGTTGGTGTGGCAGACGGCTTCCGGCGGAGGCATGTCGTGGGCTGCCGGTAAAGACTATTGCTCATCGAACAAAGCCAGATTGCCCGGGGCGGGTTGGCACCTGCCTGACATCGACGAACTTCGGAGCCTGATCGTGGGGTGCCCCGAGACTGAACTCGGTGGATCCTGTGCCATACATGCCGACTGCGAGGCCGCGTGCCCAGATTTCCTATGTCGTGGCTGCGATGACGGCGGCGGCCCCGGTCCCGATGGCTGTTACATGGACGGCAGGTTCGAGAACCGCTGCGACTTCTACTGGTCGGCGACAGCGTTGCCCGGCTCGTCTTCCGACGCGTTCGACGTCGACTTCAGCGATGGCGGTGTCTACTACAACGGCGTCGGCAGCGCCAAGGGGGTGCGGTGTGTACGTGCTGGGCCGTGAACCAACGCCCGACCACGTGCCCCGCCAGGATGCCCTACGTTGCATTCTCTGAGCCTGCGTGGCCTGACTCCCGGCCTTGAAGCTCAGGAGGTCAGGACGGCCAGGCTGTGACGGCCTTTGCCCCAAGGGTTCAGGCCATCTTCGTGCGTCGCTTCTCCTTCTTGACCGGAGCCAGGGTCGAAGCGATCTGACGGGTACGGGCAGCGCCACCAGCGTCAGCCTTCACGTAGTGCCGGTTCGTGACGGCCTGGCCGTTGTGCCCCAGGTCCCGGGAGATGGCCGCGCCGATCACACCCACCTCCTTGCTCCAGGAAGCCACGGTGCCCCGCAGGCCGTGAGGAGGGACGACG
>CAZBRS010000038.1:0-60364 GCA_964494475.1 uncultured Myxococcales bacterium
GCCGAGGCAGTCGGCGTGCTCGCTGCGCAGCGTGATCTGGTACCTCGCCTCGACGCGCGCCTGGTTCTCGGGCACGCTCCACGCAACGTGGTCGGGCAACAGGACCGTGCGCACGCGACCCGTGAGCGTGGCCAGGCCGAAACGGACCAGCAGGCCGCGCCCGCACACATCGGCGCGGAGCGCTTCGGCCTCGGGTTCTCCGCGGAGCACGGCCTCGAAGAACGGGGGGGTCCAGGGGTTCGCGGCCTCGGGGTGGGCACCGTCGAAGCGCCGCGAGGTCCCGAGCACGATGAGCGGGATGCGGTGGCGCCGGGACAGCACGTGGTACATGTTCATCATGGCGACCTGGCAGGGGCCGCAGAAGTGACCGGTCTTCGAGAGGAACAGCCTGGCGAGTGCCCGCATCTGCGGCGGGCTCCACAGCACGTGCTCGACGTCGAGGGCCTTGCACACGGTTCGGCAGGCGGCCAGCGCGTGGTCGGCCAGGAAGCCGTTGTCGAGCGTCGCCGCGAGCAGCCGGAGGTGGGGGTACTCGGAGCGCAGGATGTCGAGGACCGACAGGCTGTCCTTGCCGCCGCTGATGGGGACCAGCGCGTCGTAGTCTCCGCCCCGTGACGCCGCCCACGCGAGGTGTCCGTCGAGCTGGGCGCGAGCCTCCTCGGCCGAGCTCTTGTCGGCCCAGCGAGCGTCCCACGTGCGGCAGAAGTCGCAGACGCCCTGTTCGTCGGCGCCGAGGTGCCCGTGCACGATGGCCGGCTCGACCGGCAACGTGCAACGCGAGCATCGAGCGATCCCGGGGGCCTCCTCGACGCAACTGGCCACGCTTTCCATCCGCTGCTCCGGCCTTGGATTTGGCGATTGTAGAGGACGCCGCAACGGATACAATCCCCTTTCCGACTTGCGAGGGGCGCCCCGTGAAGGAAATCGTCGTCATGTACTCGGGGGGGATCGACTCGTCGTACCTCGTGACGCGGCTCGACGGCCTCTACGATCGCATCCGCCTCGTCACCCTCGACGTGCCGTACTCGATCCGGCGTCGGGTGCCCGGCGTCGGCGCCGAGCAGTTGGCGACGATCTGCCGCAAGAGCGAGATCACGCACGAGTACGTGGCGATGGACGAGACGGTGCGGCAGGTGCGTGGCGGGCTGCTGCAGTGCGAGATCGACAACCGCGCGGTGGGCCACGCCTATTCCTGGTGCCTGGGCTGCAAGATGTCCATGCACGCTCGTATGATCATCTATGCGCGTCGGCACGGCATCGCGCAGGTGGCCGACGGCAGCAAGGGCAACGACGTGCACGCCGCCGAGCAGACGCCCGAGGCCGTCGCCCTCGTCGAGCAGATGTACACCCGCCACGGGGTCGAGCACTCCTGCCCCGTGTACGACGACTACGACGAACCCACCGCACCTCTGCTCCTGCGCAAGATGGTGCTGGTCGACGACAACACCCTCGGGCGCCGCAAGCTGCTCGAGCTCGGCTTCAAGATCCCGCCGCGCATCCTGAACGCCGACCGCCTGAACCAGCCCTTCTGCCCGGTCTCGTTCTGCCTGAACATCCTGCGGCTCGTCCGGCGCGAGAAGCCCGGCGCCACCACCCGCTACTTCGAACTGAAGCAGGCCATCGTCGACAAGCTGATCCGGGACGAGGTCGGGGAGCCCTAACCTCCGGTCGCGCCGCGGTACACGGCCCACGTCGTGGCGATGACCAGGAAGGCGCAGAGCCCGAAGAAGGCGGCATACACCAGCACGCGGAAGACGCGGAAGTCCTTGTTGTAGCGAGAGGGCAGCAGCTTCATCGGGCGCTCCGCCGGGCACTCACTCGCCCGTGTAGTCGAACCGCTTGGACCAGTCGATGTACGCGGGCTTGATCGAGAGGATGACCGGCTTGTCGGCGTAGGGCTCCTTCACGACCACCTCGAACTCGGTGATCTCGTCGACCACGCCGTTGCGGTTGCCCAGGCGGTTGTCCTTGCGGACCACGTGCCGCCGGTTGTCGGGATCGATCATGATGGCCTTCGGAACGGCCGTGCCGGCGATGATCATGACGAGCTGGTAGTCCTCGGGGGGGTACTTCTCGAGCGGCGTGATCTCGGCCGCCTCCTCCGTGTCCTCCTCCGGCTTCGTCTGAACGGGCTCGTCGTCGATGCGCGGCATGTACTTGTCCATGTTGGACCAGAAGGCGTTCTTGACCGAGGGCAGGGGCGTGTCGGCGTAGGTGAAGAAGAACTCCTTCAGCACGTCCCACTTGGGGTTCGGCAGCAGGTCGGGCTGAGCTTCGGCCTTGGCTTCGGCGGCGGCCTTCTTGGCGGCGGCCACCTTGTTGGGCTCGGTCTTGGGGGGCGAGGTCGGAGCCGACGAGCCGCCGCACCGCAGCGCCGGTAGCGCCAGGGCCCCGATCAGCAGGACTCGCGTCAGCATTCTCATGGGCTATCTCCGTTGGCGCTGGCGGCCCGTCTTGGCGCGCTTCGCGCGGTCGGCCTCGGGGACGGGGGTGCCCGTGTAGCTGAAGGTGTTGGCCGTGAAGCGGGCCTTGAACACCTCCATCTTGCGGGCCTCCTCCCATTCGGCGAACCACTTGGCGCGCACTTGGGCCACCGTCTCGCGCTCGCCCTTCGCCTTCGTCTTGCGGGCCTCGATCTGGAAGTCTTCCTGCGCCTTCAGGTTGCTGATGCCCACGATGCGCTTCAACTCCTTCAGGTTCAGCGGTGGGCGCTCGATGTCGAGGTCGGTGATGTTGACGATGCGCTTCCGGGGCGCGGCCAGCGTCTTGAAGAACTTGACCTGCTGGTGGAAGTTGCCGCGCACCTCCATCTCGACCGGGATGCGCTTGTAGTAGTCTTCGAGCGCCGCCTCCTTGGTCTCGAACTTCAGGATCTCGAGGCCCGCGAGATCGGCGTCGGCCTTGATGCTGATCAGGAACGACGGGATCTCCTCGTCGGACGGCAGCATCTTCTTGTTCTCTTCGATCTTCTTCTGCTCCTCCTCGAACTCGGTCTGAAGCTTCTCGCGCTTCTCCTTGTCCTGGTAGGCGGCGAGGCCGGTCAACTCCTGTTGGATTCGCTGGGTCTTTCCCTCTTCGGCCGCTGCCTGGTCGACGAACTCCGCGATGATGAGGAAGTAGTAGCCCCCGGCGATCACCGCGAGCAGCGCGGCCACGATGGCCAGGCGCTGGTAGAGGGGCAAGCGGAGGAACTTCTCCATCGATTCCTCCTTCCTACTTCTTCTTGCCGACGGTGGTCAGGGCCGTCGGGAAACCGTCGAGGTTGTAGTTGAGGTCGGCCACGATCTCGAAGTCGACGTAATGGGTCTCGAGCTGCAGGTGGAACTTCTTCTCCTGTCGGATGAGCTCGGGCTTGTAGAAGAAGACACCGGCCTCGAGGCGCTTCAGGAACTCGGCCACGTCCTCGTGGTTGCGCGCCTCGCCCTTCATCCGGACCATGCCGTCCTTCTCGACGATGTGGGTCAGCCAGACGGCGTCGGCGTCCCAGTCCACGTTCCAGCCGATGACCTCGCGCTTCTTGATCTCTTCGCGGTTCTGCGCGGAGTCTTCGGGCTTCGTCAGCACGTACGAGAGGAAGAGCAGCAGGTTCGACGGGCCGATCTTGTCGAACTTCAGCTTGTCGAAGATGAAGTTCTGGGCTTCGAGCAGGGCCTTGTTCTGCTCGCGCTCCTCCATCTGGGCCTTGGCCTCCTTGAGGCTGTCGACCTGCTCCTGCAGCGCCTTGTTGCGCGACTTGACGACGATCAGGCTTTCCTCGGCGGCGCTGCCCCAGGACATCAGGACCATCACGTCGAGAGCGACCAGGATGGCGACCAGCAGAAGAAATTCCTTACGGACTTTCTTCTTTTTTACTTCTTTTACGGGAAGTAGGTTTATGCGAATCATTTGTCGTTCGCCCTCCTGAGCGCGAGGCCGACCGAAGTGCCCGCCATGGGCGCCATCTTCTGCAGCAGGCTGATGTCGAACCGCTTGGGGTTGATGATGACGTTGCGGAACGGGTTGATGAGCTCGACCGGAATCTCGAGCTTGCGTTCGAGGGTGTGGACGAACGCCGGGTCCTGCGAGGCGCCGCCGCACACGTAGACCTTCGAGATGTCGCTGCTGATGGCCGTGGCCGTGAAGAAGTCGAGCGAGCGCTGGATCTCGGTCGCGATGACCTCGGACACGCGCTCGGACAGGCGCTGCACCTCGCGGAAGATGGACGAACTGGAGACGCTCTCGCTGGAGCCCGTCTTGTAGTGCTCGGCCTCTTCGTAGCTGATGTTCAGCTGGTTCTGCAGCGCCTTGGTGAGCGTCATGCCGCCCGTCGAGATGTCGCGCGTGAACAGCGGCGTGCCGTTCGAGACCACGTTGATGTTGGTGATGGCCGCGCCGATGTTGATGAGCGCGATGATCTCGTTCGGCGGGTAGCCGTAGTTCATCTCGAACATGTTCTGCACGCAGAACGTGTCGATGTCCATGATCACCGGCTGCAGTCCGACCTCGTTGCAGACCGACACGTAGTCGTTGATGATGTCCTTCTTGGCGGCGACCAGGAGCACGTCCATCTGGCCCTGCCCCGGCTTGGTGCCGAGGATCTGGACGTCGACGTACACCTCCTTGATGTCGAAGGGGATGTACTGTTCGGCCTCCCAGTGGATGGACTCTTCGAGCTCCTCGATCGTCATCTCGGGCAAGGTGATCTTCTTGACGATCACCGAGTGGCCGCCGATGGACAGGCTCACGCGCCGGTTCTTCACCTTGTTGGCGCGGAGCATCTCGCGGAGCTTCTCGGCCACGAAGGCGAAGTTCATGATGTTGCCGTCGACGATGGTCTCCTCGGGCAGCATCGTGACGTCGAAGTGTTTGAGGACGAATCCCTTCTTGGTCTCCTCGAGCTGTACCAGCTTGATCGAGTGGGACCCGATGTCGAGGGCCAGCGCGTTCTCCTTCCCCACGGACACCCCACCGAAGAAGTGACATCTCTTCCGAGGGGATTGTCAGACCCCCCCGGCGAGGTGTCAAGAAATGAGCCGGGTCGGAGGCTCGCTCAGAGCGGGGGGAGCGTGGCGTCGAGGATGAGCTGCACGACCAGCTCGCCCTTGTCGGCCGTGGGCAGGCGCGCCGACTTCAGCAGGCGATCGGTCTCGAGGAGCAGGCCCCAGAGGCGCTCGAACTCGGCCTCCGAGAAGCGGGACGACTGCTCGGCCATGCGCCGCAGCACGAAGTCGGGGCGAAAGCCGACGTACTTCTTCAGCTCGGCCAGGTCACGGCAGCAGGCCGCGGTCCACAGGTCGCGCAGTCCTCCGGCCAGGACCGCCACCAGCTTGATGGGGTCCTCGCCCGTCGCGAGCAGGCTGTCGACCATGCGCACGGCGGCCTGCCGATCGCGCTGCGTGACCGGCTCGAGCAGCTCGAAGGGGTCGAACTCGCGCGCGTCGGACACGAGCTCACTGACCAGCTCGCGCGTGGCCCGGGTCTCGGGGTGGAGCGTGAGGGCGATGCGCTCCAGCTCGCCCTGGATCAGGCCCACGTCGCCGCCGAGGCGCTCGACCAGCAGCTCGGCTGCGTCGGGCTCGAGCACCAGGCCCAGCTTGCGCGCCTTGCTCACGAGGCCGCGCGCCACGTCGGGGGCCTTCTCGTCCTCGAGCCACAGCACGGCGCCGTGGGCCTCGAGCCCCTCGACCTCCTTCTTGCGAAGCGGCTTGCCGCCCGGCTTGGGGGGTGCGCCGCGCAGGATGAGCACGGTCGAGCTGCAGGGTGCCTTGCAATACGCCGCGAGCTCCTTGGGGAGCGTCGGCAGGGGCACGTCCTCGACCAGCACCACCTGGGTGGTGCCGAACATCGAGAACGTGTTGCACGCGGTCAGGATCTCGAGCACGGCCTCCTTGTCCTTGGTGCCGAGCGAGAACATGTGGCGATCGGCCCCGCCGCGCAGCTTCTCGATCTGCTCGACCAGAAAGCGCGCGGCCTCGGCCGTCCGCCAGGGGGCCTCGCCCACGATGACGTAGACGGGCGCCACGCGGCCCTTCTTGAGCTCGGCGGACAGGTCCTGGGGCGTGAGGGGCATCGCCTTCCTCCGCAGGGCAGGGTATCCGATCGCTCGGGGGTCGCCAAGCCCTACCACGCAGCGCCGGCATCGAGTATATTCCGGCGTGCTGTCCGCCAGCTGACGGGAGCCCCCGATGTCCGGTACCCCGGTGCACTTCACGCCCGCCTCGGAGGTCGGTCCCGTCCTCGAGGACCGCGCTCCCGAGGCTTGCGCCCTCGTCATCCTGGGGGCCACCGGCGACCTCTCGCGCCGCAAGCTGGTGCCGGCGCTGTACCGGCTGCTGCGCGATGGCGTGCTGCCCGAGGGCTTCAGCATCGTCGGGGTCAGCCGCTCCGGGCGAGACTCCGACGCCTTTCGCGCCCGTCTCCTCGAGGCGACCCGCGACTTCCTCGGCGCCGACTTCGACGCCTCGGCGTGGGATCGGCTGTCTGCGCGGCTCAGCTACGTGGCGGGGGGCTTCGACGAGCCGGCGACCTACGCGCGCCTTCGCGACGAATTGGCGCGCCTGCGGGCCTCGGGCGGCAGCGAGGGTCAGCACCTCTTCTACCTGGCCACGCCCCCCGAGGCTACGCCCGTCATCCTCTCCAACCTCCACGCGCTGGGCCTGCTCCCGAAGGCCGAGCCCGACCGGCGGCGGCCCTGGCCGCGCGTGGTGTTCGAGAAGCCCTTCGGCCACGACCTCGGCTCGTCGCGCACGCTGAACGAGCAGATCGCCGAACTGCTCCGCGAGCGGCAGGTCTACCGGATCGACCACTACCTCGGCAAGGAGACCGTCCAGAACCTCCTGGTCTTCCGCTTCGGAAACGCCATCTTCGAGCCCATCTGGAACCGCAAGTACATCGACCACGTGCAGATCACGGCGGCCGAGACGCTCGGCGTCGGCGGCCGGGGCGCCTTCTATGATCGCGCGGGCGTGGTGCGCGACGTGGTGCAGAACCACCTGCTCCAGGTGCTCGCCCTGTGCGCCATGGAGCCCCCGGTCTCGTTCGAGGCCGACGATCTGCGCGACGAGAGCGTGCAGGTGCTGCGCGCGCTGCGCCCCCTCGAGGGCTCGACGTTGTCCGACGACGCGGTGCTGGCGCAGGTCGACGGGTACCACGCCGAGCCCGACGTGGCGCCCGGCTCGCGCACGCCCACGTTCGCTGCGCTGCGCCTCCAGATCGACAACTGGCGCTGGCAGGGCGTGCCGTTCTACCTGCGCGCGGGCAAGGCCCTGGCGGCGCGGGCCACCGAGGTGGCCATCCACTTCCAGGGCGTGCCGTTCTGCCTGTTCGGCGAAGAGAACGTGTGCCAGCGGCTCGAGCCGAACGTGCTCACCCTGCGCATCCAGCCCGACGAGGGCATCCGGCTGCGGTTCGTGTCGAAGGTGCCGGGCGACAACCTCAACGTGGCCTCGGTCGACATGGACTTCAACTACGCAGAGGCCTTCGGGCATCGCTCGCGCGAGGCCTACGAGCGGCTGCTGCTCGACGCCATGCGCGGCGACTCCTCGCTCTTCCTGCGCCGCGACGCGGTCGAGGCGGCCTGGCGCTACGTCGAGCCGCTGCTCCGGGCGCCGGACGACCCGCGCTTCCCGCTGGGGCGCTACGTCCGGGGCAGCGCCGGGCCCGCCGAAGCCGACGCGCTCCTGCGCGCCGACGGGCGCTCGTGGGGGCGGATGGCATGAGCGACGTCTACCTGGCAGCTGCCGGTGCGGCCTTCGCGGATCTTGCGGCCCGGAAGATCGAGACCGTCCTCGACGGACTGAAGCGCTCCCGTGGGGCGGCGACCATCGGCCTGGCGGGCGGCAACACGCCCCGCCCGATCTACGAGCAACTGGCTGCGCGGACGGCGCAGCGGGCCGACGCCGCGTGGGAAGGGGTCAGCTTCTATTTCGGCGACGAACGGGCCGTACCGTACGATCACCCCGACAGCAATCTTCGAATGGCGCGCGAGGCCCTGTTCTGCCGGCTGCCGGAGGTGACCTCCCTGCACGTGCATCCCCTGCCCGTGCAGGCGAACGAGCGCCCGCCCCGCAACTATCTCCCCGAGAGGCTCGATTTGCTCCTCGTCGGCATGGGAGAAGACGGTCACATCCTGTCGCTGTTCCCGGGGAGCCCGCTGCTCGCCGCGAGCTTCGACGAGATCGGGCTCGTGGCCTGGGCCGAGGCCCCGGCCGAGCCGCGTCGTCGCATGACCCTCACGCCCCCGGCCCTCGGTCTCTGCCACGACATCTTCGTCCTGGTCTCGGGGGAGCGCAAAGCCGACGTGGTCGCCCGCGTGCTCACCGGAGCACCCGACGCGCTCGACCTGCCCGCCGCCCTGGTCCGCGATCGCACCTGGATCCTCGACGAGCCCGCGGCCCGTCGCCTGCCCCCCGCGCTGCTCGCCACCGCAACCCGTTCGATGGAGGTACCCCCGTGAGCCGTCCCTTCGACGCCACCGACACCCTGGCCGTCAACACCCTGCGCGGGCTCGCCATCGACATGATCGAGAGGAGCCGCTCGGGCCACCCCGGCCTCCCGCTCGGCGCGGCGCCCATGGCCTGGGTGCTGTGGTCGCGGCACCTGCGCTTCGATCCGGCGGCGCCCGGCTGGCCCGATCGCGATCGCTTCGTGCTGTCGGCGGGCCACGGCAGCGCTCTGCTGTACGGCCTCCTGCACCTGTTCGGCTACGATCTGACCCTCGCCGACCTCCAGGCCTTCCGCCAGTGGGGCAGCCGTACGCCCGGGCACCCGGAGTACCGTCACACCGCCGGCGTCGAGGCCACCACGGGGCCCCTGGGCCAGGGCGCGGCCAACGCCGTGGGGCTGGCCGCGGCCGAGCGCTGGCTGGCCTGCCGCTGCAACCGGCCGGGCTCTGTCCTCGTCGACCACGTCACCTATGCGCTGGTCTCGGAGGGCGACCTGATGGAGGGCGTGGCCGCCGAGGCGGCGTCGCTCGCCGGCCTCTGGGGACTCGGCAAGCTCGTCTATCTGTACGACGCGAACGGAGTGACCCTCGACGCGCCGGCGGCCCTGACCCTCGACCCCGCGGAGATCGTGGGGCGGTACGAGGCCGCCGGCTGGCACGTGCTCACGGTCGCCGACGGCGACACCGATCTTGCCGCCATCGACGCGGCCCTCTGCGCCGCGCGCGCCGAGACCGCCCGGCCGTCGCTGATCGTGGTTCGCACGACCATCGGCTTTGGCAGCCCCGCCAAGGCCGGCAAACCGGCCGCCCACGGCGCGCCCCTCGGTCCCGACGAGGCGCGCGCGACCAAGCTCGTGCTCGGGCTCGACCCCGCAGCCACGTTCGCGGTGCCCGTCGCCGTGCGTGCACGCGCCGCCGAAGCCGCCGCGCGCGGCGCCGGCCTCCGCGGCGAGTGGGAGTCCCGGCTGGCGTCCTGGCGCGCGGCCGACGTCACGTCGGCCGCCATCTGGGACGGTGCCTGGGCCGAGCGGTTGCCCGTCGACTGGCAGGCCGACCTGCCCGCGTGGAAGCCCGGAGACAAGGTCTCGACGCGCAAGGCCGGCGGCGCGGCCCTGAACGCGCTGGCCTCGCGCATCCCGTGGCTGCTCGGCGGCGATGCCGATCTCGCGTCGTCGACCCAGGCCTCGATCAAGGGCGGCGGCGACTTCGACGGGCGCACCGGCGAGGGCCGCAACCTGCGCTTCGGCGTGCGCGAGCACGCCATGGGCGCCATCGCCAACGGGCTCGCCTACCACGGCGGGCTGGTGCCGTTCGTCTCGACCTTCTTCGTGTTCGTCGACTACCTGCGCCCCAGCCTGCGCCTGGCTGCGCTCAACCGCCTGCGCGTGGTGGGCGTCTTCACGCACGACTCCGTGGCCGTGGGCGAAGACGGGCCCACCCACCAGCCCGTCGAGCACCTGGCGTCGCTGCGCGCCATGCCCGGCCTCACGGTGTTCCGCCCCGCCGACGCCAACGAGACGGCCGCCGCCTGGGCCGAGGCGGTGCAGAACCCGGGGCCCACGGTGCTGGTGCTCTCCCGTCAGGATCTGCCCGTGCTCGACGTCGAGCCGGCGGTCCTGCGCGCCGGCGTGGCGTGCGGCGCCTACGTCGTGGCCGAGGCGGAGGGCGGTGCTCCCCGGGCGATCGTGCTGGCGACGGGCTCCGAGGTGGCGGTGGCGCTCGAGGCGCGCGCGACGCTGCAGGCCGAGGGCGTGCCCGTGCGCGTGGTCTCCATGCCCTCGTGGGAGCGCTTCGCGGCGGCCGACGAGGCGACCCGCGAGGCGGTGCTGCCCTCGTCGGTGAGCGCGCGCGTGTCGATCGAGGCGGGCGCCACGTTCGGCTGGGCCCGCTGGCTGGGGGCGCGGGGCGTGGCCCTCGGCATCGATCGCTTCGGAGCCTCGGCGCCCGGCGAGCGCGTGCTGGCCGAGCTCGGAATGAACGCGGCGGCCGTCGTGCAGGCGGTGCGACGGCTGGTGGGTTGAAGCAACGTTACTCCGGAGAGGAGACCGACATGACGACCTCCGACAAGCGTGCCGACCTCGGCGTGGTGGGCCTGGCCGTGATGGGCAGCAACCTGGCGCTCAACCTGGCCGACCACGGCTTCCGCGTGGCCGTGTGGAACCGCACGCCCGGCGTGGTCGACGAGCTGCTGGCCGCGAACCCCGGGGCCGACCTCCTCGGCGCCCGCGACCTGGGCGAGTTCGTGCGCTCCCTCGAGCCCCCGCGGCGCATCCTGCTCATGGTCAAGGCCGGCGCCCCCGTCGACGGGGTCATCGACCTGCTGCTGCCGCTCCTGTCCAAGGGCGACATCCTGGCCGACGGCGGCAACTCGTGGTACCTCGACACCGAGCGGCGCGAGAAGCGCCTGCGCCAACTGGGCGTGCACTTCCTCGGCGTGGGCATCTCGGGCGGCGAGAAGGGCGCGCGGCTCGGCCCCGCCATCATGCCGGGCGGCTCGGCCGAGGCGTTCGCGCGCTTCGCGCCCCTGATGGAACGCGTGGCCGCCACGACCGAGCACGGCGCCTGCGTTACGCACGTGGGCCCCGGGGGGGCGGGTCACTTCGTGAAGATGGTCCACAACGGCATCGAGTACGCCGACATGCAGCTCCTGGCCGAGGCGTACGACCTGCTGAAGCGGGCCCTGGGCTATGACGCCGCGCGCATGGCGGCGGTCTTCGCCCGCTGGAACGAGGGTCCGCTCAGCTCGTTCCTGGTCGAGTTGACGGGGCAGGTGCTGGCGGTCACCGAGCCGGCCACGGGCAAGCCGCTGGTCGAGCTCATCCTCGACAAGGCGGGGCAGAAGGGCACGGGCCGTTGGACGGTCACGGCGGCCCTCGACCTCGGCGTCCCCGTACCCACGATCTCGTCGGCGGTCGACGCGCGCGTCCTGTCGGCCATGCACGCCGAGCGCCAGGCGGCCGCGGCGTGCATCCCCGTTCCGGCGGGCGTCTCGACGACGCCGAGCGGGGGCCGGGGCCTCGAAGACGCCATCCACGACGCGCTGCTGGCCTCGAAGGTCGTGGCCTACGCGCAGGGCATGGCGTTGATCCGGGCCGCCTCCAAGGCCAACGGCTGGAACATCGACCTGGCCGAGGTCGCGCGCATCTGGACCGGCGGGTGCATCCTTCGGGCGCGGCTGCTCGTGCCCATCATGAACGCGTTCCAGCGCAACCCCGAGCTCCCGAACCTGCTGCAGGACCCGGCCTTCGAGGCCTACGCCCACCACACGCAGTCGGGCTGGCGCGACACGCTGGGCGCGGCTTTCCGCCACGGCCTGCCGGTGCCCGCGCTGTCGGCCGGGCTCGCCTACTACGACGCCTACCGCAGCGCCCGCCTGCCCCAGAACCTGATCCAGGCGCAGCGCGACGCCTTCGGCGCGCATCTCTACGAGCGCGTCGATCGACCGGGCGAGGGGCCCTTCCATACCGATTGGTTGGGCGACGACAGAAAAGATTGACCGGCGACGCTAGGGCTCTGTAGGATCGAAGGCCTTCGCGGTGGTCCGTCCGGAGGGGGAGGTTCGTCCATGCGTCGTCTGCTCGCCTGCCTGGTCGCGTTGTGCCTGGCGCCGTCGGTGCCGGCGGCCCAGACCGTCCACCCGAGCGTTCGCGGCACGACCGAGACGTTCACGACCTTCTGGCGCGAGCTCGATCCGACCCTCACCTCCGACCCGATCCGCAACCGCTTCCCCGTCTACCAGTACGTGACGGTCAAGGGCCGCGACCTGGGGCTGGTCGGGCTGTCGGCCGACGTGTCGGGCTTCGGCCAGCTCGAGCTGATGAAGGGCTTCGCCGCCGATCGCGGCACGGGCGACCTGCTCTTCGGCTACGTGCGTTACGTCGACCCCGCCGGGTGGGCGCGCGTCACCGCCGGCCGCCAGTACGTGTACCGCGGCGCGGGCTTCGGCGTGGCGCTCGACGGCGCCACCGTCGAGGGCTTCCTGCCGTGGCATCTGCAGGTGCAGGCCTTCGGTGGCATCGTCTCCGAGCGCCGCTTCGAGGGCACCCTCGATCGTCCGGCAGCGGGCGGGCGGGTGGCCTGGATGCCCTGGGACTGGGGCCACGTGGGCGCCTCGTACTACCAGGAGTGGAGCTCCGGCGACATCGATCGTCAGAACGCGGGCGCCGACTTCGCGTTCCGTTACTTCAAAGAGGTCACGCTCGACGGCTCGTTCCTCTTCGACCTCGTCGGTCGCGGCCTGCAGGATCTCGACCTCACGACCTCGGTGCTCGCGACCCGCTGGGCCACGTTCTTCGTGCACTACGGCCTGTTCGACCCCGACGCCCTGTTGCCGCGCACGTCCATCTTCTGGGTGTTCGCGCGCGAAATGCACCACGAACTGGGCGGCGGCCTCGAGGTGCGGCCCTTCGAGGGCTTCTCGTTCTTCGTCAACTGGGACCAGTACCTCTACGGCGACGGCGACCTCGGCTACCTGGGCAAGGCCCGCGCCAGCTACCGACTGCCCCTCACGATGCCCGTCACGGTCGGCGTCGAGTACGACCGCATGCTCGAGGTCGACAACGGCTACGACGCCGTGCGCGTCTTCGGCACCGGCGAGACCGGTTTCGGCCTGCGCTTCTCGGCCGAGGTGCTGGCGTATCTGTTCGCCGAGGAAGTGCGCGCCTACGACAAGGCCCTCAGCGGATTCGGCGGCGTCGGCTACCGCTTCCTGCCCGGCCTGGTGCTCGACGTGGGCGTCGAGGTGAACCACACGCCCCTGGTCACGTCCGAGGTGCGGGGGCTCGCGAAGCTCACCTGGGACTTCGAGGGAAGTTGGGAGGGCACGCGATGAGCCGCCTCAATCTGGCCCTGGTGTTCGCGTTCCTGGCGCTCGGGGGCTGCGCCAAGCCCTCCGACGGCGACCAGCTGAAGTTCTCGCACGCGCTCCACGCCGAGAACGGGGTGGGGTGCGTCGACTGCCACGCCGACCTGGCCAAGGCCGCCGAGGTGGGTACGGGCAAGCGCCCCGATCACGAGACGTGCGTGGGCTGCCACGACAAGCTCGAAGAAGACTGCGCGCTCTGCCACACGAACCCCGACCTCGCGAAGCAGCTGCCGCGGCACGCCACGCGCGACCTGGCCTTCTCGCACGAGCTGCACGTCGAGGCCGTCGAGGGCGACTGCCGCAAGTGCCACGCGCAGGTGGCCGACTCGGCCGCGCCCGGCGCCGACCGCCGCGCCTGGACGCACACCACCTGCATGGAGTGCCACCGCGAGCAGTACCGCGACGTGAAGTGCGACCAGTGCCATCGGCGCATGACCGAGTGGAAGGACAAGCCCTTCGCGGTCTTCAACCACGACGGCGACTTCCTCGGCCGCCACGGGCGCCTGGCGCGCGGCGAGAAGATGGTGTGCCAGCACTGCCACGACGACGACACGTGCGCCGAGTGCCACTCGACGCTGCAGGCCACCACGCCGGCCCAGCGCTTCGCGTGGGACGTGTCGAAGCCCCACGTGCACCGCGGCGACTTCGTCACCCGGCACGCCATCGAGGCGCGCCTCGACCGCATGGCGTGCTACTCGTGCCACCAGAGCCGCGAGTGCTCCGAGTGCCATCAGGCGCGCGGCGTCACGCTGGCGGGCGCCTCGTTCAAGCACCCCGACGGCTGGATGCAGGCGGGCTCGGCCACGCACCACGGGCGCGACGCGCGCAAGAAGATCGGCCTTTGCGCCGGTTGCCACGACCGCGGCGAGAAGAGCAACTGCATCGCCTGCCACCGCCCCGGCGGCCCGGGCGGCAACCCGCACCCGGGCAAGGAGTTCGGCGACACGGGGCTCAGCCGGCAGGACATGCCTTGCAGGCTGTGCCACTAGGGGTCCGGCCTTCGCGTTGACACCCGCCCCCCGATCCTCTACGTTGCGAAGCGACGTACCCACCCCTGCGATGAGGGTCCCATGGCCCGCGGCTACAACGCGATCGTCCTGGCCGGCGGAGCCTCCACGCGCATGGGCGAGCCCAAGGCGCTGGTCGAGGTGGGGGGGCGCGCGCTGCTGGAGCATCACCTCGCGCTGCTCGCCGACGCCTCCACCGTCGTGGTCGTCACGGGCCCGCACCACGGGCTCATCGCGGCCCTGGTGGCCGAGCTCGACGCCTCCAAGGTGCTGCTGGCGCTGAACGGCGACGTCGAGAGCGGCCCCTTCGTCAGCCTGCGCCTGGGCCTCCTCGCGTTGGGTCGTGCGCGGCGCCCCGTGGTCGTGCTGCCGGTCGACGTGCCGCCGCTCGCGGGGCTCGACGTGGCGGCGCTGGTCGAGGCCGCCTCGGCCCCGGGCGTGGTCGCGGCGCTGGCGTCGCACGCGGGTCGCGACGGGCACCCGGTCGTGCTGGCCCCGGCGGGCGTGGCGGCCGTTCAATCAGCGCCGGCCGACAGCACCCTGCGCGACGTGCTCGCAGCGGCCGGGGCCGCGGTCGTGCGCGTGCCCACGTCGGTGGCCGCCGTGCTCGCCGACCTCGACACGCCCGCCGACCTGGCGCGGCACCGCAGCCCCACCCCGAGCTGAGGGAGGAGTCCATGCAAGCGCCCCTGCCGGCCCACGGCTTCCGACCGAACGAGGTCGTGCACCACTACGGTCCCAACGTGCACATCCTCTACCACCCCGTGGCGCTGTCGCTGCTCGCGCGGCTGGGCGCCCCCGAGTCGACGCAGCCGGCCATCAACGGCTACCTGAAGATGCTGTACCAGACCCTGGTCGACACGGTCATCAACGCCGAGTTTCCGCGCCGGCGCATGAGCGTGACGTCGCGCATGGTGGCGGTGACCGAGTTCGGGCGCTTCGAGACCGAGCTGGTCGATCCCGAGTGCCAGGTGGTCACGGTCGACATCGCGCGTGCCGGCATCCTGCCCTCCTCCATCTGCTTCGACCGCCTGAACCACATCCTGCACCCCTCCGGCGTGCGGCAAGACCACCTGATCATGAGCCGGGTGACCAACGCCGCGCACGCCGTCACCGGGGCGGGCGTGGGCGGCTTCAAGATCGGCGGCCCCGTCGACGGGCGCGTCGTGCTCTTCCCCGACCCCATGGGCGCCACCGGCTCGTCGCTCGGCACGGCCATCGACCTGTACAAGAGCGGCGAGTACGGCTCGGCCTACAAGTGGATCACGTTGAACCTGATCATCACGCCCGAGTTCATCCGGCACATGACCGAGCGGCACCCCGACGTCATCCTGTACGCCTACCGCCTCGACCGCGGCCTCTCCGCGCCCGACGTGCTGGCGGCAGAGCCGGGCGAGCGCTGGAGCGAGGAGCGCGGGCTCACCGATCAGCACTACATCGTGCCGGGCGCCGGGGGCCTCGGCGAGCTGCTCAACAACTCGTGGGTGTGAGGACATCATGGGAGAATCGCACGACTTCACGCCGCTCGGCCGCATCGAGCCGTTGATCCCGACCGACCGCCTTCAGGCGCGCGTTCGTGAACTGGGCGCCGAGATCAGCCGCGACTTCGCGGGCCAGGAGGTGCTGCTGGTCGGGGTGCTGAAGGGCGCGTTCATGTTCCTGTCCGACCTGGCGCGGTCCATCGACAACCTGGTGGTCATCGACTTCCTGGGGGTCTCGTCCTACGGCTCGAGCACGACCACCACGGGCGTGGTGCGCATCACCCGCGACCTCACGTGGTCCATCACCGACCGCAACGTGGTCATCGTCGAGGACATCATCGACACGGGCCTCACCATGAACTACCTGCTCGACTACCTGGGCACGCGCCACCCGCGCGCCATCAAGGTGTGCACGCTGCTGCACAAGCCGGCGCGCACGCGGGTGCTGACGCCCATCGACTACAAGGGCTTCACCATCGACGATCAGTTCGTCATCGGCTACGGGCTCGACTACGACGGGCGTTATCGCAACCTGCCCTACGTCGGCGTGTGCACCGAGCTTCCGGAGAAGTGACGTGCCCTTCCGGGTTCGCTATCACGGCCACGCCTGCGTGTCGCTCGACCTGGGCGGCCTCCGCTTCGTGCTCGACCCCTTCGCCTCGCCCCTGTTCGACGGCCGCTTCACGTACCCCTTGCCGCAAGGCCCCTTCGACGCGGCCGTGTGCTCGCACCCCCACCCCGACCACGCCCACGTGGGTCCGCACCTCGGAGCCCCGCGGGTCGTCGACGCCGACGCCGACGTCGGGCCGGTGCGCGTGCGCTTCGTGCCCACCGCCCACGACCCCCACGGCGGCCTCTACCTGGGCGACAGCCGGGCCGTGGTGCTCGACGCGCCCGAGGGGCGGGTGGTGCACTGCGGCGATCTGGGCGGGCTCCCCGACTCCGCCACGCTGGCGCGCCTGACCGCGCCGGATCTGCTCTTCGTGCCCGTCGGGGGGTGCTATACCCTGGACGCCGCCGAGGCTCACCGGCTGGTCGACGTGCTCCGGCCCGGCCGGGTGGTGCCCATCCATTACCGCACCGCCTGGTGCACGCTGCCCCTCGCGAGCCCGCTCGCCTTCCTGCTCGGCCACCGCGCGCGCTACTACCCGGGCGGCGAGGCGGTGCTCGACCCGGCCGAGGCCGGCGCGCCGAGGATTGCCTGGTTCGGGGTCTACGGAGTCAGAAGCTCACGTGGTCGAAGGTGACGGTGCCGGGGGTGGCGTTGGCGCCGCTGGTCACCGCCAGGCCGACCAGGGCGATGGCGGGGAGGGCTACCGTGGTCGAGCCGACCGCGGTCCAGGCCAGGCCGTCGGGCGAGACCGAGGCCGTGACCGTGTCGCCCACGCGCGCGAGGCGCACCCATCGGGGGGCGCCCCCTCCGCCGGCCGCCGTGTGCTGGGTCCAGCTGCCGTCGGTCTGCCGGCGCTGGAAGGCGGCGCCGTTGGCCGGCGTGACCACCATCATCGCGTGCGCCGAGCCGCTGGCGGACGAGCCGCGGATCATGACGCCCGCCTTGGCCCAGGAGTCCGTGGCCTGCTGGCTGGCCACGCGGGCCGTGATCGTGGCGTTCCCCGCGACGGGTTGCCAGGCGAAGTGGAAGGCGTCGGCGTTCGACCAGATGTCGGCCCCCGCGCCCTTCAGGGTGAACGTCCCGGCGTCGTGGGCGGCCGAGCCGACCGCGCCCACGGCGCCCACGTCGGCGTCCTGCCAGGGCGCCGGCAGCCCCACGCCGGGGGCCGTGACGACGATCGTGATCAGCGCCGAGGCGCCCGTGGCCCCCAGTGCGTCGGTCGCCACCGCGCGGAGCGTGTGCGAGCCGGCCGCCACCCCGTCCCAGGTGATCTGGTAGGGTGGCGAGGCGTCCACGCCCAAAGAGGCGCCGTCTCCGAAGAACTCGACGTTGGCGATCGTGCCGTCCGGATCGGAGGCGGTGGCCGCGACGGTCACCGTCGCCGGGGCGGCATGGGCGGCGCCGTTCGCGGGCGCCGTGAGCGTAGCCGAGGGCGCCAGGTTGGCCGGCGGTCCGCCGCCCTCGCCGTTGACCGACACCGCGTCGAAGAGGCTGCTGTTCACGACGCCGACCGCTCCGCTGGTGACCGCCAGCCCCACCAGGGCCGCGCTCCCCATGGGCACGGCCTCCGAGCCGACCTCGACCCAGCTCACGCCGTCGGGGGAGACGAAGGCGGAGAACACGTTGCCGGTGCGCTCGAGGCGCAGCCAGGTGGGCGCCGCGATCCCCGAGAGCGTGGAGGCCTGGTTCCACGAGTTGGCCTGTGGACGAACCTGGAAGGCTGCCCCGTGCGAGGGCGTGACCACCAGCAGGGCGTGCCGGGAGCCCGCCGCCAGCGACTCGCGGATCATGACGCCCGCCTTGGCCCAGGGGTCGGTCGCCTCGACGTCGATCAGCCGGGCCACGATCTCGCCGTCGCCGTTCAGGGGTTGGTAGGCCAGATGGAAGGCGTCCGCCTGGCCCCAGATGTCGGCGCCCGAGCCGTCCACGGTGAACGTGCCCGCGTCGAAGCTCGCGCCCCCCGGAGCCCCCACCACGCCCACGTCGGCGTCTTGCCACGGCGCGGGCAGGTCGGCGCTCGGGGTCGCCACGGCGATCGTCACGAGCGCCGTGGCTCCCGTGGCCCCCTGGTCGTCGGTCGCGACGGCGCCGAGCGTGTGCGATCCTGCCGCGACGCCCGTCCAGGTGGCCTGGTAGGGCGACGTGGTGTCACTTCCGACCAGCAGCCCGTCGCCGAAGAAGTCGACCCGCGCGATCGAACCGTCCGGGTCTGACGCGGTGGCCGTGAGCGCCACGTTCGCCGGCGCCGAGAAGAAGGCGCCGTCAGACGGGGCGGTCAGGGCGGTCGAGGGGGCCAGGTTGACCGGTCCGCCGCCGCCGCTGCTCACCGAGACCGTGTCGAAGACCGAGGTGTTCAGCGTGCCGCTCGCGTGGCTGGTCACCGCCAGGCCCACGCGAACGCCGGGGGACATGGCCACGGTCTCCGAGCCGACCGCCGTCCAGGCCGCGCCGTCGGCCGAGACGTAGCCGCTGAGAACGTCGCCGACGCGCACCAGGCGCACCCAGACCGGCGCCGAGATCCCGGCCAGCCCCGTCGTCTGGCTCCAGGAGTTTGTCTGGGGGCGGCGCTGGAAGGCCGCGCCGTGCGAAGGCGTGACCACCAGCAGGGCGTGCCGGGAGCCGGTGGTCAGCGACTCGCGGATCATGACGCCCGCCTTGGCCCAGGGGTTCGTGGCCGCCTGGCTCACCAGGCGGGCGCGGATCTCGCCGTCGCCGGTCAGCGGCTGGTGCACGAAGTGGAAGCTGTCGGCCTGCCCCCAGATGTCGGCCCCGGCGCCCGCGACGGTGAAGGTCCCGGCGGTGGCCGAGGCGTCGCCGGCCGCGCCCGTGGCCCCGACGTCGTCGTGCGTCCAGGGCGCGGGGAGGCCGCCCGCCGGTGTGGCCTGGGCGAAGCTCGCCGTCCACGTCGCGGGCGCCGCCGGGGCGATCGCGTTGTGGGTGCGCGCGCCGCCGTCCGACCAGGCGTCGTAGACCCAGGTGGCGGGTCCGAGGGTCTGGGGCGAAGGCGCGGTCAGCGACAGGTTCGAGCCCGCGATGACCGTGGCCGTGAAGGGCGTGGTCGCGGTCAGGTCGCTGACGCTCAGCTCGAGGCCCGGTGGCTCGGTCTGCAGCGTGAGGACGACCGTCTGCGGCAGGAGTTGAATCGTCGACGTCCCGCTGAGGCCGTCGGAGTCGGTGGCGCGCAAGCTGAGCTCGAGGTGCGACGGGTAGTCATGGTCCGGCGCCACGAAGCTGCCGCTGGCGACGCCGGGGTACTCCTGCAGGACGTGGGAGTGGCACGCCGACGGGCAGTGCCGCAGGACGAGCGTCCAGGTGAGCGCCGATGGCGGGAGCGCGCCGTCCTGCTCGTCGCTGGCAGAGCCCGAGAAGGAGAGGACGTCGCCCACCTTCCAGGGCACGCCCGGGTTCGGCGAGGCGATGTGCGCGGTGGGCGCCGAGCTGTCGACGTTCACGGTCGCGGAGGCGGTGTCGGAGAGCCCCAGGGGATCGGTGACGCGCAGGGAGACGTGCCAGGCGCCGGCGGTGGGGAAGGTGTGCGAGAACGTCGCGGTGGTCCCGTCGTCGTAGAGGCCGTCGTCGTCCAGGTCCCACTCGTGGAGCAGGTCGTCGCCGGCGTCCGGGTCGGTGGAGCCCGAGCCGTCGAGCAGCACCGTGAGCGGCGCCGGCCCGCTGTCGGGGCTCGCCAGCAGGTCGGCCGTCGGAGGCGTGCCCCCGCTGGCGTAGCCGATGCGGCGCACCGTGCCTTCGTTGAAGTCCACGTAGTACAGGGCGCCGTCCGGCCCCGTCTCCAGGTCCACGGGGCCCGGCGCGCCCACCGCGAAGGTCGCGCGCGTGGCGGGGTCCGGCGCGCCGTCGCTCCCCGGGTACATGACGAAGATGCAGTTGCGTGAGTAGTCCGAGAAGAAGAGCGCGTCCTCGTAGGCGTACGGGTAGCCCCCGCCCTGGTGGAACGCCAGCCCCGACACCGACGCCTGGCCGGTCCCGCAGGGATCGCCCGGCACCACGGTGTCGACGTGGGCGTAGGTGAAGACGGGCGGCGTGACCTGGGCCGGGGCCGCGTAGAGCGCCTCGCACGCGTCGGCCCCCAGCCCCCTGTACGAGCCCTCCTTGTCGGGGCCCTCGTAGCAGGGCCACCCGAAGTTCGTCACGCCCGCCGTCGGGTCGGCCAGGCGGTTGATCTCCTCCCACGCGCCGTAGCCCACGTCGCCGATCCAGAGCTCGTCGGTGCCGGGACGCGTGGTGAAGCGGAAGGGGTTGCGCAGGCCGCTCGCCACGATGCGGTCCTGGCCAGGGATCGCCGAGCCTGCCAGGGGGTTGTCGGCCAGCGCCGCGCCCGAGACGGGGTCGAGGCGCAGGATCTTGCCGTCGTAGGTCACGCGGTCGTAGCCGGCCGGCCCCAGGTTCTGCGAGCGAAACGCGCCTCCCAGGCTCTGGGGCAGCGGCGGCAGGCCGGTCTCGGGGTCGGCCGGAGGATCGTCGCACACGTTCCCGACCTGTCCGTAATCCACGAAGCTGAAGGCGGCTCCGTCGCCCCCTCCCACGTAGAGCGCGCCATCTTCGCCGAAGAGCACCGTCCCGATGGAGTGGCTCGGGTACTGCTGGCACCAGTTCTCGAGCAGCACCGTCTCCGGGCCCGTGGCCACGTTGCCGTTCGCCACCAGGCGCGAGAGGCGCGCCGAGGCCACGCAGCCCGAGCCGGTCGGTCCGGGGGGCGTGGGGCAGGGGTCGCTCCCGGCGCCGGGCGTGCCCCACAGGGGCGCCACCCCGCCGATCTCGGCGTCGCGCGAGTAGAGCACGTAGACCCACGGCACCGTCGGAAAATCCGGGTGGAGGGCGAGCCCGAGGAGCCCACGATCCCAGAAGTTGTAGACCTCGGTGCGCAGATCGGCGAAGACCGTGCCCGAGGAGGCCTCGAGGCCGGCGAACACCTTGATGACGCCGCTCTTCTCGGCCACGAACACGCGCCCGTCCGGCGAGAAGGCGAGCGTCGTCGGACGATCGAGCCCGCTGAACACCACCGTCTCGTAGAAGCCGGGCGGCAGGTCGGGGCTCATCGCCGGGGTGAGCGTCGAGAGCGCCCGGGTGAACAGCCCCGGCGCCCCCTGCTCGGCCGGTCCCTCCGCCTCGCCCGGGACGGCGTCGTCGGTTCCGGCCCCCGAGGTCTCCGCGCACGCGGGGGCGAGCGCCAGCCAAGCCACCAGGAAAATGCCCGAGCGGGTTCTTCCACGCATGTTCTACCCCTCGCGCCGGGCAGCCGACGCCTGGATAAATCTATATCGTTCAGTCTACTTTAAAGTGAAAGGCCCGCGGAGGAGCGCGTCAAGGGACCCGGGGGGTCCGGGGCTGGCGGGGGGCTAGATCGCGACCCGTGGGATGGGGGCAGGGGGCACGGCGAGGCCGCGCGCGCGCGCCATGTGCCACAGCCCCTCTTCGATCGAGACCGTGGGCTGGTAGTCGAGCAGGGTCCGCGCCAGCGTGATGTCGAGCGCGCCGCGGCGGGGACGGTCGCTGGCCTCGGGGCGCACGTCGAGGGTGACGCCGGGCACGTAGGCGGCCACCACCTCGGCCAGCTCGCGCAGCGAGCGACCGTCGCCGCTGGAGAGGTTGAAGGTCTGGCCGGCGGCGGCCGGGTGCTCGAGGCAGGCCGTCATGCCGGCCACGGCGTCGGTGACGAAGGTGAAGTCGAGGCGCTCGAGCCCGCCGGCGAACAGCACGAGCGGCTTGCCCGCCAGGGCGTTGTCGAGGAAGAGCTGGGTCACGCGGCCGTTGAAGTCGCCGGGCCCGTAGACGACGCTGGGGCGCACCACGACGGCCTCGAAGGGGGTGCGGCGGGCCCAGCTCATCACCAGGGCCTCGCACGCGAGCTTGGTCGCGCCATAGGGGTCGATGGGGCGGCAGGCGTGGGTCTCGGCGGCCACGCCGTTGTCGAAGTGGCCGTAGACCATCGACGACGACACGAAGACCAGCCTCCGGAAGCCCGGCTGGCGGGCGCAGGCGTCGAGCAGGCGCGCCGTGGCGTCGAGGTTCGCGGACACGGCGATCAGGGGCTCGCGGGCGGCCACGTCGGCACGCGCCAGGCCGGCGAGGTGCAGCGCGTGGGTCGGCCGCACCTGGCGAAAGACCTCGAGCGCCGCGCCCTCGGCCAGCAGGTCGGCCTCGAGCACCCGGGCGTTGCAGCGGGCCAGGCGCTCGCGGCGCGCGTCGACCTCGGCCTGGTGCGCAGGCAGCAGGGGCACGCCGTTGAACCAGGTGTTGTCGACCGCGAACGCTTCGTGGCCGGCCTTCGCGAAGTGCTCGGTGACGTGTGAGCCGATGAACCCGAGCCCCCCCGTGATCAGCACGCGCACGACGCCCTCCGAAGCTGCCGGCGTAGGATACGAGGCGCGCGCGGGCGTGTCAACGCGCCCTCCCGGAGGTTCCGCGTGAATATCCCGCGACTCGACTCGTCTGATCTTGCCGGGCGCGAGGATAGACGGTACGCTATAGCAAACCTGGGGCCCGCCAAGGGACGAATCGAGGAGGAGAGATCATGAAGCGTTGGACGATGATGTTGAGCTTGGTGGTGGCGTTCCTGTTCGCGGGCACGCTGTACGCCGAGAACAAGGGCGCCGCCAAGATCGAGCTGAAGGGCCCGACGAAGGGCGCCGTGCAGTTCGATCACGCCAAGCACCAGGCCCTGCCCGCGACGGCCTGCAACAAGTGCCACCACAAGGACGCGGCCGGCAAAGAGGCCAAGTGCAGCGGTTGCCACGACGACAAGGCCGCCGTGAAGACCAAGGACGCCTTCCACAAGTCGTGCCAGGGCTGCCACAAAGAGGTGGCCAAGGCCGGCAAGAAGACGGGCCCGACCATGAAGTGCGCCGAGTGCCACAAGTAGCCGTCGTCCGACGGCCGCTTCGAACCATTTCCCCTCCCGCCTTCGCCCGGAATCGAGTACAACTCGCGCATCTACCGTCGCGGGGCCTTCGATGCACCACGATCGCGTCGCCGTCGTCGATTTCGGCGGACAATACGCTCACCTGATCGCCACCAAGGTCCGCAGGCTCAACGTGCTGGCCGAGATCCGGCAGCCGGAGGACCCCATCGAGGCCTTCGCTCCGTACCGGGCCATCATCCTGTCGGGCAGCCCGAGCCTCAGCTCGCACGGCGAAGACTCGGACTACACGCGCGCCCTGTACGATCTCGACGTGCCCATCCTCGGGTTCTGCTTCGGGCACCAGGAGATCGCCAAGCAGTACGGGGGCACCGTCGTGAACGGCGGGCGCGAGTGGGGCAAGACCGAGCTGCACGTGCTGAAGCCGCACCCCCTCTTCGAGGGCGTGCCGGCCGTCGACACGGTGTGGATGAGCCACTTCGACAGCGTGACCGAGGTCGGCCCCGGCTTCGAGGAGCTGGCCACCAGCACCGTGGGCCCCGACCAGCCCGTGCACCGCTTCGCGGCCCTCGGCAACGACACCCTGAAGCGCTACGGCTTCCAGTTCCACCCCGAGGTCGACGACTCGGTGCACGGCAGCGTGATGATCGCGAACTTCCTGTTTCGCATCGCCGGCGTGCAGCCCACCTGGACCATGGAGCGCTACCTCGAAGAGCGGGTCGAGGCCCTCAAGCAGCAGGTGGGCGACCGTTCGGTCTTCCTGCTGGCCTCGGGCGGCGTCGACTCGACCGTGGCGGCGCGGCTCCTCGGCCAGGCCCTCGGCCCGGAGCGCCTGCACCTGCTGCACGTCGACAACGGCCTCATGCGCAAGGGCGAGAGCCGCCAGGTGCTCCAGCTCTTCGGGCGCCTGGGGCTCGCCAAGAACCTGCACTTCGTCGACGCCACCTCCGACTTCCTCGGCGCCTGCGCCGGACTCGCCGAGCCCGAGGCCAAGCGGCGCGCCATCGGCGAGACGTTCATCACCGTCTTCGAGCGCGAGGCGCGTCGCCACGGCCTCCAGATGCACCTGCTGGGGCAGGGCACCATCTACCCCGACACCATCGAGACCGGCGGCACGAAGCGCGCTGACACCATCAAGACCCACCACAACCGCGTGCCCGTCATCGACGAGATGATCCGCGCGGGGCGGGTGGTCGAGCCGCTGGTCGACCTGTACAAGGTCGAGGTGCGCGAGCTCGGCGAGAAGCTCGGCATCCCCCACGAGGCGCTGTGGCGGCACCCTTTCCCCGGCCCCGGGCTCGGCGTGCGTTGCCTGTGCTCGGCCGCCGAGGTGTCCGACGCCGAGATCGAGGCGCTGCGCGCGCCGCTGTCGGCCGTGGCCGAGCGCCACGGGCTCGAGGCGCGGCCCCTGCCCATCCGGTCGGTGGGCGTGAAGGCCGACCTGCGCTCGTACGAGCACCCCGCGCTGCTGCAGGGCTACCTGCCCTGGGAGCGGCTCATCGAGGCCGTGGGAGCCATCCTCAAGGATGTGCCGGGCCTGAACCGCTGCGTGTGGAACCTGGGCCCCCGCCTTCCCGTCAAGGCGCGCGTGGTGCCTGCGTTCCTGACGCGAGAGCGCCTCGAGCTGCTGCGCGAGGCCGACGGCATCGTGATGGACGGGCTCAAGCGCTACGAGCTGTACGACGAGATCTGGCAGTGCCCCACGGTGCTCCTGCCCCTCGAGCTCGACGGCCGCGGCGCCGACATGCTGATCGTGCGCCCCGTGCTCTCCGAGCGCGCCATGACCGCGCAACCCGCGCCCCTGCCCGACGAGCTGCTGGCCGAGCTCACCCGCGACCTCATGTCGCTGCCGGGCATCTCGGGGCTCGGCCTCGATCTCACGTCGAAGCCGCCCGGAACCATCGAGTGGGAGTAGGGGCGGAGCCGACCGGCCCGCCCCGCTACACGTGCACCGCCTCGCCGAGGGCGGCCTCGATCGACTCGAGCAGCGCCTCGGACAGGCTGGGGTGCGGGTGGATGGTGGCCGACAGGTCGTCGAGGAAGGCGTTCATCTCGAGGGCCAGGGCGGCCTCCGAGATGAGCTCGCCGGCGTTCAGGCCCACGATGGTCACGCCCAGCAGGCGGTGGGTCTTGGCATCGGCCACGGCCTTCACGAAGCCCTCGGGGGCGTTCAGGGTCAGGGCGCGGCCCGAGGCTCGGAAGGGGAAGGTGCCCACCAGCACCTCGTGGCCCTTGGCGCGGGCCTCGGCCTCGGTGAGGCCGGCCCAGGCCACCTCGGGGTCGGTGTAGATGACGGCGGGCACCACGAGGTTGTCGAAGGCGGCGGGCTGGCCCGCGAGGACCTGCGCGGCCACCTTGGCCTCGCGGTAGGCCTTGTGGGCCAGCAGGGGCGGGCCCACCACGTCGCCGATGGCGAAGATGCCGGGGCCGGTGGTCTCCATGCGGTCGTTCACGCGGATGAAGCCGCGCTCGTCGAGGGCCACGCCCACGCGCTCGAGGCCGAGGTCAGCGGTGTTGGGGGCGCGCCCCGTGACCACCAGCACCACGTCGGCCGGCAGCCGAAGCTCGGCGCCGTCGGAGGCGGTCACGCGCACGACGGGCGGGGCGCCGTCCACGAGCTCGTCGGCGCGGGCCCCCACGTGCAGCGCGATGCCCAGCTGCTTCAGGCGGGCCTTCAGCGCCCGGCGCACCTCGGGCTCGTGGTGGGCCACCACGTCGTCGGCGGCTTCGAGCACCGTGACCTGCGCTCCGAGCTTGCCGTACACGCACGCGAGCTCGAGGCCGATGGAGCCGCCGCCGATGACCACCAGGCGCTCGGGCAGCGTCTGAAGGGACAGCGCCTCGCGCGACCCGATGACGCGTCGGCCGTCGTGCGGAAAGCCGGGCAGGGGCCGCGGCGACGAGCCCGTGGCCACGATGGCCTGCTGGAAGTCGACGTAGGACGGTCCGTGGGCCGTCGAGACGGCCACGCGGTGGGCCGAGGCGAACACTCCGCGCCCTTGCACCACGCGCACGCCGTGCTTCTTCATGAGGTGGTCGATGCCGCCGGTGAGGCGCTGGACCACGCCGTCCTTCCAGGCCACCAGGCGCGGCAGGTCGACCGAGACGGCGCCGAGGTCGATGCCCATGCGTCCGGCCTCGCGGGCCTCCATCACGAAGTCGGTGGCGTGGATCAGCGCCTTCGACGGAATGCACCCCTCGTTCAGGCAGATGCCGCCCAGGCGCGCCTCCTGCTCGACCACGATGACGTCCTTGCCCAGCTGGGCCAGCCGGATGGCCGCGACGTAGCCGCCGGGACCTGCGCCCAGCACCACGACGTCGCACGACTCGGCGAACTCTCCGACGACCATGGACTCCCCCTCGTCACAGGCTGGCGATCAGCCGGTCGGGATCGGTCAGCCGGGCCACCACGTCGGCCAGGAAGCGCGCGGCCTCGGCCCCGTCGATGAAGCGGTGATCGAACGAGACGCTCACGTACATGTACGAGCGGCGGCGGATCTCGTCGCCCACGAAGCCCGGCTTCTCCTTGATGGCGTGCGTGCCCACGATGGCCAGCTCGGGCTGGTGGATGATGGGCGTCGCGAACAGGCCGCCCACGGGCCCGATGTTCGTGAGCGTGCAGGTGCCGCCGCGCAGCTCGTCGAGCGACAGCCGGCGCTCGCGGGCGCGGCCGGCAAGATCGTCGATGCGCACGGCCAGCTGCTCGAGGCTCAGGCGGTCGGCGTCGTGCACGACCGGCACGATGAGCCCCTCGGGCGTGTCGACGGCCAGGCCGATGTGGTAGGCCCTCTTGAGGACCAGCTCGTTCGTCGCGGCGTCGAAGCTGGCGTTCAGCTTGGGGTGCAGCTTCAACCCCGCCACCAGGGCCTTCACGAAGAAGGGCGCCAGGGTCAGGCGGGCTCCGGTCGGCGCCAGTTTCTCGTTCAGGCGCTTGCGCAGCGCGAGCAGGTCGGTCACGTCGGCCTCGTCGACGTGGGTGACGTGCGCGGCCGTCTGCAGCGAGCCGTGCATGGCGTCGGCGATCACCCGGCGCAGGTGGGTGAGCGGCACGCGCTCCTCCTGACCCGGGTCGCCCGGGCGGATCGCGGTGGGCGCGGAGGCCGGGCGCGGGGGCGGGAGGGGCGGAGGGGCCGCCGGGCTCGGCGCGGCGGCCGCGCTCACGTCCTCGTCGGTGATGCGACCGGTGCGCCCCGTACCCGCCACGCGCGTGAGGTCGACCCCCAGCTTGCGGGCCAGGGCGCGCGTATGGGGCGTGGCGGCCGGCCGCTCTCCGGCCTGGCTGGCCGACCCTGCCGGCGTCGGGGGGGCGGGCGTCGTCGGCGCGTCGGCGCGCGGCGGCGGCGCCACGGGCAAGATCGGCATCGCGGCCGCGCCGGCTTCGCCGTACGTGACGAGCACGTCGCCCACGTGGATGGTGGCGCCGGCGGCGGCGTGCAGCTTCGCGATCGCGCCTGCCACGGGCGAGGGCAGATCGACGATGGCCTTGTCGGTCTCGACCTGCAGCAGGGGCTGGTCCAGGGTGACCGTCTCGCCCTCCTTGATCAGCCATTGCACGACGCGGCCCTCGTGGATGCCTTCGCCCACGTCGGGGAAGCGGAACTCGATCGCCATGATCTCCTCCAGAGCGGGCGGCGGGCCCGCGGTCAGAACGCCAGGGCTTCCCGGACCGCCGCGATCACGCGGGCGGGCGAGGGCAGGTACAGGTCCTCGAGGCGCGCGTAGGGCACGGGGGTGTCGAAGCCGGTCACGCGCTGCACGGGGGCCAGCAGCGACAGCAGCGCGCGCTCCTGGATCAGGGCCGCCAGCTCGGCCCCGAAGCCCACCGCGCGCGGCGCCTCGTGCACCACCACGGCGCGGCCGGTCTTCACCACGCTCGCGAGCACCGTGTCGAGGTCGAGCGGATTCAGCGTTCGCAGGTCGACCACCTCGGCCGAGATCCCCTCGGCGGCCAGCGCCTCGGCGGCCTCGAGCGACACGCGCACCATCGCGCCGTACGACAGGAGCGTCACGTCGCGCCCCTCGCGCTTCACCGCCGCCTTGCCGAGCGGCACCACGTAGTCGTCTTCCGGTACGTCCTGCCGGAACGCGCGGTACAGGCGCGTGGGCTCGAGGAAGACCACGGGGTCGTCGTCGCGGATGGCGGCGAGCAGCAGCCCCTTGGCGTCGTAGGGATCGCTGGGGATCACCACCTTGAGGCCGGGCGCGTTCACCAGCATGGCCTCGTAGGCCTCGGAGTGGTGCTCGGGGGCGTGGATGCCCGCGCCGTGGGGGCTCCGGACCACCAGGGGCACGTGGAACCGCCCGCGCGTGCGGTTGCGGTAGCGGGCGGCGTGCGCCAGCAGTTGGTTGACGGCCGGGTACAGGAAGCCGAGGAACTGGATCTCGGCCACGGGTCGGTAGCCCATGAAGCCCAGGCCGATCGCGGTGCCGACGATGCCGCTCTCGGCCAGGGGCGTGTCGATCACGCGCTCCGGCCCGAAGCGCTCGAGCAGGCCGTCGGTGGCGCGGAACACGCCGCCGTCCTTGCCCACGTCCTCGCCGAGGATCAGCACGTCCGGATCGCGCGCGAGCTCGGTGGCGAGCGCGTCCTGGATGGCCTGGACCAGCGTCAGCTTGCGGGCCGCGCTCATGGCGCCACCTCCTTCGCGAGGGCCGCCTTCTGCTCGGCCAGGTTCCAGGGGAGCTCGGCGTACACGTGGTCGAAGAGGTCCGACGGGGAAGGGGCCGGCAGCGCCTCGAAGGCCTGCACGATGGCCTCGACCCGCTCGTTCACGCGCGCCAGCAGGCCGGCCTCCTGCGCCTCGCCCCACAGCGCGCGCGCCTCGAGCAGCCGGCGCACGCGGAGCAGCGGGTCCTTCTCGGCCCACAGGGCCACCTCGGCGGCGTCGCGGTAGCGGCCCGCGTCGTCGGCGGTCGTGTGATCATGCATGCGGTAGGTGAGGGCCTCGATGAGCGTGGGGCCGCCGCCCGTGCGCGCCCGCTCCAGGGCCTCGCGCGCGGCCACGTACACGGCGAGCACGTCGTTGCCGTCGACCTGCAGGCCGGGCAGGCCGTACGCCACCGCCTTCTGGGCGATCGACGTCGCCGCCGTCTGCGCCCCGAAGGGCACGGAGATGGCCCACTGGTTGTTCTGAATGAAGAAGACCGTGTTGGCCTTGAAGACGCCCGCGAAGTTCAGCGCCTCGTGAAAGTCGCCCTCGCTGGTCGAACCGTCGCCGCCGCACGTGACGGCCGCTGCCGCCAGCCCGCGCTTCCGGAGCCCCCAGCCCAGGCCCGCGCCGTGCACGTGCTGGCTGCCCACCGGCACGGCCGGCGGCAGACAGCGCCATGCGGGGTCGAGCGCGGCGCCGCGCTCGTCGCCCTTCCAGAACGCGTAGATCAGGTGCCCCGGCACCCCGCGGAGCAGCATGAGCCCGTGCTCGCGGAACGACGGCACCAGCCAGTCGTCGGCGCTCATGGCCAGCGCCATCCCGACCTGGGCGGCCTCCTGGCCCCGCACCGAGCCCCAGGTTCCCATGCGGCCCTGGCGCTGCAGCTTGAGCGCCTTGTCGTCGAACTGGCGCACCAGCACCAGGTCTTCGTAGATCGCGATCCATCGGTCGTCGTCCAGCTCCGGCGCCAGCAGCGTGTCGAGCGTGCCGTCGGGCGCCAGGATCTCGAGGCGCTCCGTGACGGCCTCGTGGATGGGGAGTCTCGGCATGGGGCCTCCTTCGTCACGCCGCGGCGACGGGCGCGGGCCTTCGAGGCCGCGGCCCGGGCACGGGGCACCAGCGGGGTTCGAGGTAGCGATCGGTGAGCGACGTCGGCAGGGCGGGCAGGGGCGCGGGCTCGAGCGGCAGCTCCAGGGCGCGCGAGAAGGCCTGGCCCAGGGCCGCGACGAGCGCCGCCCGATCGCGAGCCGCAGCGACGAGGGGCGCCAGCGCGCCTTCGATGCGGGCGGCGGGCACCCCGAACGCTCGGGCCTGGCGCGCGGAGTCGAGCCCCAGCAGCAGCGTGGCGTGCACCAGCACCCCGCCCGCGCGGCGCATCTGGGCGCAGCCCACCGCTTTGCGTCCGTCGACCAGCAGGCTCTCCCGAAGCTGGCCCTCGAAGCAGATCGGGGTGCGGGCCACGGGTCCATCGTCGCCCGGGGCGCGCGAGACAGGCTGTCCCACGGCGGCGAGCCCTTCGGAGACCACGTCGAGGAAGCGGTCGTACAGGCCGCCCAAGGTGCGCGCCCAGGGGTGTTCGCGCGGCAGGGCCAGGGCCACGCCCAGGTCGCCGTCGACGAACACGCCGGTGCCCCCCGTCCGTCGGCGGAGCACGGTCACGCCGTCGGTCCGGCACGCGGCCAGATCGACCTCGTCATCGCCCTGCCCGTAGCCCAGCACCAGCGCCGGCGCGCCCCACGAGTAGACGAAGAGCGCGGGCTCGGCGCCGGGACCGCGCTCGACGAGCCACTCCTCGAGGCAAGGGGGCACCGTCGGTGCGAGCCCCGGACCCGAGAGCAGCTGCAGCGCCATGGGACGACCGGACAGTGTTAGCGCTCGCTAATTTAGGCGTCAACGCCGCTTGTCAAGGTACGTTGCCGGGGGCTGCCGTCCGACGGGCGCGACGGGATTGACCGGCCCCGGGTCCGTCGTCATACTCCGGCACACGAGCCGAACGGACATCGGAATCCAATCATGGGCCTTCTTCCCCTCGCGACGCTCACCGGCTTCATCGCGTTCTTGACCGGGGTGACGACCACGACGCTCCTGGGACCGGGGCCTCGCTTGAACCAGGCGGCGGCAGCCAGGCACCTCCTGTCGTACCTCGAAGAGAACGACGACGACGATTTGAAGAAGGCCGCGGAGTGCCTGAACCGCATCCCTCGCCTGGCCGATGACGTCATGGCGAACGACCGCCAGGTGCTCTTCCCGGTGGGGCTGGAGTCTGCTTTCCTGCGGCGGGTCGTCGGATCCCTTCACGGAAAGGAGTCGGCGAAGGACTGGGCCGACATGCCGCAGTTCAAGGCCCTCCTCGACCACCTCGCGAAGGACGACCACCGGCTGCTCAAGGTGCACCTCGCCGAGGTCGCCTCCGCGACGAACCCGACGCTCGAGGGCGACGCGGCGCAGCCCCTCGAAGGCGACGAGTCGACGACGATGCTCATGATCAGGACCCTGCGTCCCGAGCGCTGGAACCTCGAACACAGGCTGACGGTCAGCTTCGTGGGGCTGCAGCCGGGAGAACACGTCGCCGACATCGGCTCGGGGGCAGGCTTCTTCACGTTCCGCTTCTCCGCCGCGGTCGGCCCGCAGGGCCTCGTCCATGCGGTCGACGTCAACCCGAAGCCCCTCGATTTCATCGACGGCGCCATGGACCTCATGCCGTTCCCGAACGTGAAGACGTCGCTGTCCACCTACACCGAGAATCGACTCGGCGATGCCTCCGTCGACGTCGTGTTCATCTCGAACATCCTGGCCGACGTCGAAGCGTACGCCCCCGACGACAAGGCGGCGTTCTACGCCTCGATCAAGCGAATCCTCCGTCTTGGCGGACGCTTCGTCGCCTGCGACCACGCGACGACGTGGCGAGGCCTCTCGCGCGCGGTTGCCGTGCGACGAATCGAGGAGGCGGGGTTCCGTGTGATCGACTCTTACGGATGGCCGAGCGTCTGCATCAAGTCGCAGAAATGACGGCCAACAAGTAGCTCATCCCTGCTCGTGGCGCGGGCTAGGTGCCAGGAACGCAGACGCCGAGGCCCGTGTCACAGACGTTGGGCAGCTCGCACTGCCCGCACTCGCCGCCGCAGCCGTCGGGGCCGCACTGCTTGCCGCCGCACGCCGGCTGGCAGATGCAGGCGTGGTCGACGCACTGGTCCTGGACGCCCTCGCACGCGCCGCACGACGTGCCGCATGCGTTCGGACCGCACTGCCACAGGGGGTCGCACGTGGGGTCGCAGGGCGTGAACACGCACGCGCCGGTGCTTGGCTCGCAGGCGTCGAGCGTGGCCGCGTTGTCGTCGTCGCAGACCGTGGCGTCGTGATGGCACACCGCTTCGGCGTCGACCCAGTCGGTCGTGCACAGGTCGCTGTCGTCGCAGGGCACGCAGTCCTGCACGAACTCGTCGACCTCGACGCAGAATGAGCCCTCGGCGCACGTGCCGAGCGAGCGGCCGCAGCCGTCGTCGCCGCAGGTGCCCGAGAAGCTCGCGAAGCAGCACGTGCGGGTCTCGGGCAGGCACACTCCGTCGCCCTCGCACACGCCGCACTGGCCGCCGCAGCCGTCGTCGCCACACTCCCACGCGTCGTCGCACACGGGCTGGCAGGGGGTGTATTCGCAGGCGCCGGTGGCGGGGTTGCAGGCGTCGACGGTGGCCGGGTCGTCGTCGTCGCAGTCGTGCGGCGGGTGCACGCACACCTGCTCGGCGTCGCTCCAGGCGTCGTCGCTGCACAGGTCGTCGTCGGCGCAGAACACGGCCCCCTCGATGCACTGGGCGCCGTTGCACGCGAAGCCGGCCTCGCAGGTGCCGCACGAGCCTCCGCAGTTGTCGGCCCCGCACACCTTGCCCGTGCACTCGGGGACGCAGCAGGTGCCCTCGACGCACACGCGGTTGTCTTCGCCGCCGCAGAAGTCGACCGACCCGGGGTTCAGGAGCCACCAGCAGTCGTCGCCGCAGCCGTCGGGGCCGCACTGCACGTCGAGGCAGGCCGGCTGGCACACGCACTGGTGGTCGACGCAGGCGTCCTGGGGGCCTTCGCACTGGCCGCAGGTGCTGCCGCAGCCGTCGTCGCCGCACGCGAAGCCATCGCAGGCCGGCTGGCACACGCACTGGAAGTCGACGCAGGCGTCCTGCGCCCCCTGGCACGGGCCGCACTCGCCGCCGCAGCCGTCGGCCCCGCACTGCTTGTCGCTGCAGTCGGGCACGCAGCACGTCCCCGCCAGGCACACGGCCTCGGTGTCGACCCCGCAGAAGAGCGAGTCGGGGTGACCCGTGAACCAGCAGTCGCCGCCGCAGCCGTTGTCGCCGCACTCGAGGCCTTCGCAGGCCGGCGTGCAGCAGGTGCCGTTCTCGCGGCAGACGTCGCCGTCGGTCACGCACGCCCCGTCGTTGTCGCCGCACACGCCGCCGCAGCCGTCGGGGCCGCACGCCTTGCCCGCGCAGTCGGGTACGCACACGCAGAAGCCGAGCTCGCAGGCCTCGTTGGCGGCGCACTCGCCGCACGAGCCCTCGCAGCCGTCGGAGCCGCACTGCTGGCCGGGGAAGCACACCGGCTCGCAGCAGGCTCCCGTGGTCGTGCAGACGTCGCCCTCGGTCGGGCACCGGCCGGTCTCCTCGTCGCCGCAGAAGCCGCCGCAGGCGTCGGGGCCGCACTCGCGGCCGGTGCACTGGGGATCGCACGCGATGAAGCGCACGTCGTCGACGAGCAGGCGCGTGTCGAAGGCGCCGTCACCGGCATCGTCGGCCAGCAGGTGCAGGCGCACGCGGCCCTCGTTGGTCTTCACGAGCGTGCGGAGCGCCTGGGACAGGTGGCTCCAGGGGGTGCGCCACACGTCGCCCTGGTCGAAGGCCACGCCCGCCGGCTCGAGGCCAACGTGCTGCGATCCGCAGTCGGGGCAGGCCTCGGGCGCGCAGAGGTCGCGGATGGTGGCGTCGAGCACGGCCACCTGGCGGCCGTCGGAGAGGCCCTCGACCAGCACGCGTACGCGGTCCTGGTCGCCGAGCTCGCAGTGCTCGTCGAACTCTTCGGAGAACAGGCGCCACTCGAGCTCGATCAGGTTCACGTCGGTGGGCAGGCACAGGTCGAAGCTGGCCGACGCGCTGGCCGACGGGACGCCGCCGGTCGCCAGCGACGCCGCGTACAGGCCCTCGTAGGGCAGGGCCTCGCCCAACCCTTCGACGACGCGCGCCTGCCCCTCGAGGGCCCAGCCGAAGAAGTCGCCGCTCTCGAACCCGAGCGCGGAGCACGAGGGATCGTAGGTGCAGGTGGTGCACCAGTTGCCGCACTTGCCGTCGATGGTGCAGAGCAGGCCGTCGGGGCACACGCCCTCGGCGTGCGGCCCGCAGGCGCCGCCGCAGCCGTCGTCGCCGCATTCGCGCTGACCGCACGCCTGGGCCACGCAGGTCGTGCTGCACTCGCCGTTGTTGCAGAACAGGCCCTCCTCGCAGGCGCCGCACAGGCCGCCGCAGCCGTCGGGGCCGCACTGCCGACCCGCGCACTGGGGCGCGCACACGGTCACGCAGTCGCCGCCGTCGGTGCACGCGAGCCCGTCAGCGCACGCGCCGCACGAGCCGCCGCATGCGTCGGGGCCGCACTCGCGGCCTTCGCAGCTCTGTTCGCAGAAGTTCGTGCACGTGCCGCCGTCGCACGTGTCCCACGGCTCGCACGTGCCGCACGTTCCGTCGCCGCCGCAGCCGTCACCGCCGCACTCGCGGCCGTCGCAGGCGGGGATGCACGCCGGGCAGTCCTTGGCGAGGGCGCCGTTCGGCTCGGTGCCGCCGTTGGTGCCACAGGCGTAGACCTGGGCGAAGGGGTTCCAGCCGCAGAAGGGGCCCACGCCGCAGGGGATGCCCGCGTCGTTGTCGCACGCGCAGTCCTGCTGCTGGACCTTCTTGCCCTCGGCGGTCTTCACGCAGATGCGCAGCACCTCGCCGTCGCAGCAACCGGTCGCCGGGACCAGGCAGCACGGGTCGGCGACGCAGGCGCCCGCGTCGC
The DNA here is from genome assembly GCA_964494475.1 of uncultured Myxococcales bacterium. Classification (GTDB taxonomy): domain Bacteria; phylum Myxococcota_A; class UBA9042; order CAZBRS01; family CAZBRS01; genus CAZBRS01. The sequence continues at coordinate 34,943 of CAZBRS010000038.1, forward strand.
ACTTGTTGCAGCCCGTGCACACGCCGCACTCGCCGCCGCAGCCGTCGGCGCCGCAGACCTTGCCGTCGCAATCGGGCTGGCACAGGCACTGGCCCTCGAGGCAGGCGTCCTGCGCCCCCGGACAAGCACCCGCCGGCAAGGCGCCGCAGAAGCCGCCGCAGCCGTCGGCGCCGCACTCCTTGCCGGTGCAGGCCGCCACGCACGTGCAGACGCCCGCGAGGCACTGGTCCTGCGGACCGGCGCAGAGGCCGCCTTCGAGCTCGCCGCAGAAGCCGCCGCAGCCGTCGGGCCCGCAGTCGCGCCCCTCGCAGGCGGGCTGGCAGACGCACAGGCCGTCGACGCACGCGTCCTGGGCTCCCGCGCACGTGCCCTCTTCCAGGTCGCCGCAGAACCCGCCGCAGCCGTCGTCGCCGCAGGCCGCGCCCCCGTCGACGTCGACGCAGGAGGGCTGGCAGACGCACGCGCCGTCGACGCAGGCGTCCTGGACGCCGGGGCACGCGCCCCCCTCGAGCTCGCCGCAGAAGTCGCCGCAGCCATCGTCTCCGCACTCCTTCTGCAGGCAGTCGGGCGCGCACACGCATGCTCCCTGCACGCAGACCTCCTGCTCGCCGCTGCACGCGCCGCATTCGCCGCCGCAACCGTTGGCGCCGCAGACCTTGCCGTCGCAGGCGGGCTGGCAGACACACTGGCCCTCGACGCATTCGTCCTGCATGCCGGGGCAGTCACCGTCGAGGGTGCCGCACAGGCCGCCGCAGCCGTCGGAGCCGCACTCGCGCCCGGTGCAGTCGGGCTTGCACACGCACTGACCTTCTTCGCACTCCTCGTTGGCCTTGGGGCACTCGCCGATCGACGACGTGCCGCAGAAGCCGCCGCAGCCGTCGGCGCCGCATTCGCGCTCGACGCAGTCGGGAGTGCAGGTGCACACGCCGGCCTGGCACGTGCCGGTGTGGGCGTCGGGGGTGGTGCACGTGACGCCGTCGTCCTTGTCGCGCACGAAGCAGAGGCCCGTGGTCGTGTCGCAGCCCTTGTTCTCGCAGCCGCGGGCCACCAGATCGTCGCAGTCCTGCTGCAACTGGCAGCCCTCGTAGTCGGTGGCGACGACGCAGACCAGGGTCTCGGCGCCCTGCTGGTCCTTGCGCTTCACGCACAGCTCTTCACCCGCCTGGCAGTCGTCCTGCGACGCGCAGGCCGTGTAGCACTCGGAGTCGAAGCAGACCCCGCCGCCGCAGTCGGCTTCTGTGTCGCACGACTGCCGAGCCTTCTTGCCGTCTCCGCCACAGGCAGCCAGCGCCAGGGAAACGAGTACGCTGAGGGTCGCGAGCCAGGCAGCCTTGCGCAACATCATGAGGTCACTCCGTCGGTGGAAGACCGATTCCGCGGGCATTCTAGACGAAACGGACGGAGGGCGCCACTTCGCTGGAATGGATCGACGATCCGGGGGAGACCCCCTACCTCCCGAGGACCGTGGTCCCGAGGATTCGACAAGGCGGGGAGCGCCGAGTGGGGAGCGGATTGTCGCGCGCCACGATATCGGGACCCGCAGGTACGGGATGGCAAGGGCTATTCGAGGGTGTTGCCCATTTCAAGAAAAGACACGTTGGTGAAACCATGCTCCTCGAGCAACCGTTTCACTTCGTCGGTGCAGAAAACCCACGCGGGGAACTCCTCAACTCGAAAGAAACCATGAATGGGCGGAAGAAAGAGTCCTTGAGCCTCCACTCGTGGATGCATTGTCTTGACCAACTCCATCCGTTTGTTGTCCCAGACGGTTTCCACACGCTGCACGCCGACGAGCTCCAGGTCAACGGATGCGTTCGCCCGTTTGACGTCCTTGATAGTCGAGCGGTTACGATCCGCATGTGCCCACGCTGTGATCCAGAGATCCCACAACTGCGGTCCCGCGTAGGGGAGCTGTACTTTGGGCTTCTTCGAACGGCGCTTGGCGCGTTCGGCGTTCTCCTGCATCTGAACCGGCCCCAATTCGAAGCCGGGCACTGCCGCGGCTTGAAGGACCTTGGCAACGCTATCCTTGACGATGACGTCCGAGTCGAACCCCGGCCACGTGAAATCGCCAATCACATCTGAGTCCGGTTCCCATTCGATTATGAGAGGCTTTACCCGCCGCGAGGGGCTACCTGCCCATGAACCCCGACGGCTTGCTCGAGAATACTCGTGATTGCAGGGATCTGATAGACGCCAGAGCCTCATGGTCGGTATCCCTCCAGTCCGAACTGTTTTACCAATTCATCTCTGATGCTTAGTACATCATCAACAGTCGGATCGCGTCCAAGTTCCTTGAGTTTAGCCTTAAATGTTTCGTTGTAGGCGCCTCCTCCTGCCCCTTTATGGATCGACTTGTGCAACTCTATGGGTATTTTCCATCGGTTCGGGGAGCCCGCTTTGCCGCGAATAAGCGGACTATTTGCCACGTCATCTGGCAGGGCCTTAAGGATTTCTCTTGGCACCGTGTGGTGCTTGTTGAACCGGGTCGCGCCCCATGCAGCCCACTTACTGCACGCTTTCTTTAGTACATCCGGCACCTTGTCCGTAAAGCTCTTCGCCAACTTGCGTGGCAAGAGCTTCGTGGCTCCGCCGAATGTTGTGAACGATTGAACCAGGTCCAGTGCTTCCGTCGGATCGAAGTTCCGGAGGAACTCAGCGGCGTCGACTGGGTGCTCGGGCCCGGAGGCGAACCATGTTCGAGCGAGCGTGAAAGCGAAGTCGGTCAGCAGGTCCATGGCCGCGGCGGTGAAGGGGTCACGACCGTCGGGATCGATGTAGATGGTCGGAGCGGAGTGGGCGTAGTTGTACCTCTCCAGCCCGAGGAAGGAGCTACCGAGCCCCCACTGGTCTGGGTCGAGGGTGGCGTAGAGGCCGAACCTGGGCAGGTAGAAGCGGTGCCAGTTGTAGGTAACGTCGCCGCCGAAGAGGTCGAGCTGGCCCGGAAGGCGGATGGGTTGGTCGAACGCGATGCCATCCGTGTCCGCCACTCCGAAGGGGGAGTAACTCGCGGCCCAGACGACGTTCTCGTTGTCGTCGGTGACGACGACGGGGGCGGAGAGGTGGTTGTTGTGGAAGTAGAAGAAGGCCGCTTCACCATTGACGATACGAACGGAGGCGAGCGGGGAGAAGCCGTCGGGTTGCCAGATCGTAGCGCTGGTGAGCTCTCCATCGGGCGCGAGCTCATAGGTGGCCAATCCATCGTCGAAGAAGCGGACGGTCGAGCCGGAGGGCTTGGTCAGTTCGACGATGCGGTGGTCGAAGCCGTACTTGAAGGCGTACGCGTCGGTCGAGGGGGGCTCTGGTGGCGCGTTGGGCAGCGTCCGGACGAGGGACTGGACGCGCCCCCTGGGGTCGTACTCGAAGGAGTGGGTGACACCGTCGGTCACGAAGGAGGTCATGCGCCCGGAGGCGTCGTAGGCGAAAGAGGTGCCGGCGCCGACGCTCGAGAGGCGGCCCAAGTCGTCCCAGGTGTAGGTGCCGGCCTTTTCCTCCAAGGCCCCGGCTCCCGCGAAGGAGGCGAGGGTGCGGCGGCCTACGGTGTCATAGGTGTAGGAGGAGAGGGCGGGGCTGCTGGGGGCGAGGGTCGCGCCCTGGGATACGACCTCGACGAAGGAGGCGGAGGCGAGGCGGTCCAAGGGGTCGTAGTCGTAGGCCCAGCCGGGCTGGCGGTCCTGAGGTATCGAGCCGCCGGAGTCCACGATGCGGCGTGCGGCGTCGAGGTCGGAGATGCCTGTGAGGAGCGCGGAGTCCAGGGGGTGGTAGGAGTAGTCCAGGTCCACGAGGGCCAGGCCGGAGGAAGTGAAGGCGCGGAGGGAGTCGAGGCGAGCGCGGGGGTCGTCTGGGAAGTAGGAGTACTCGGACACGACGCCGTTCGGGTGGTCGATGCTCGTCAGGCGGCCGAGAGCGTCTCGCGTGAACACGAACGAGCGCTCCTGGTCGACGCACCAGGTGTCGGGATCGGCGTCGAGGTCGACGCCGACGGCGGAGGGACAGGAGCCATCGATAGAGAGCGACTCGGTGCGAACGGAGAGCTTCCAGAGCCTGGCGGCGACGTCAGGGGAGTACGCGAGGGAGAGGCGGCGGGAGCCAGCGGCGAAGGAAGGGCCGACGGCGTAGGCGAGGAGGCCGGAGGGGTCGTAGAGGTAGTCGCAGCCTACGGACCACGAGCCGACGGCCCCCGAACCGACGGAGAGATCCTTACGGGCGAGGCGCCCTTCGTGGAAAGAGAACTCATACGTGACGTCGCCGGTCTCTGCGCGCTTCAGGCGCCCGCGGGGGTCGTATTCGAAGAGCTCGCCGAGGGTATCGCCAGACGGGGAGTCGGTCCAGTCGAGGGAGTGAACGCGCATGGAGTCAGGGTAGCGGCCCACGACGAGGCTTCGACCGTGAGGGTCGGTGTAGGACTCCATGCGCCCGAAGCCACCATCGTCCCGGCCGACGGACCAAGTGGGCGACGCGCTGCATTCTGTTACCGGCAGCGCGTAGGGCGAGGCCCCGGCCAAAGACAATAGCAAGGCCAAGGCGGCGACCAAGCGCTTGCGACGGCCTTGGCCTGCTCCGTGGGCCTTCGAGCACGCGGATGGCGAGCCCACCAACGAGTTGGCCGAGCGGCCCCTTTGCCCGGCTGAGATCGGGCGCAAGGGCTCGTGCGGCAGCCAGCCCTCCTGGCCAGACTTGTTGCGGCGGGCCCGCCAGCGGTATGACGTCGGGCGGCTGATCCCGCGCCGCCGGATAGTGTCAACCCTGTCCCCACCTTGGGGCGTAACGGAATCGCCGGTTCGGACCATCACGAAGCCCCCCGTTTTGCCGGGGAATGCTTCGTCTTCTCTTACCAAGGCGAGCACTCGTGAAGCCTCGCGCACAAACTCGAACCATTCCCCGCTCGACATGAGTACTTCATCCCACGAAGCCAGTCGATGTTTAGTCCGAGTTTGTCACCATAGTTTAACGATCTTCCACTATCAAAAGCTGTGACCTATGATTAAAACGGCTGATATTAACATCGTCATATATCGCTATAGTTATTTCTTTGTCATAAAAGGCACTTGAGACGTGTTCATGCCCTGTTCCGGATTTGAGTATTGAATTCAGGCTGTCCCTGAGCTCAGATGCCTCGGCCCTCGTCAGGAGGAGAGTCAGCCTCGAAAACGACGCATCCGAGTCCTCGTTTAAGAACCTCATAGACTCCCTCCTTATCTTGGTATCACGTCAGTTGGGTAGATCGGACCAGACTTCTGCCATTCTCCGTTTAGCAACTCTTCAACGTGAGAGTGCGGGCTTTGGTGCGGGTTTGGGTTGTTGATGTCAAACCTCACCCGCCGCGTTTCCGCGTTGTTGATGAAGACCTTGTCGCCCGACTTGTTCGTAATCGCCCTAGCGTCGTCGCCAAGCCACTTTCGTACGGCATCTGCAGCGTCATCCGCCGCGCCCGTTCCTCTTGATGCGGAACCGCACGCTTTTCTTAGGACAGCCGGGCCACGAGCGACCGCAAGACTTCGAAGAGCAGCCAAGGCCCGAAACGCGGCTTGGCCTGTTACGATGTCAAATATGACTTGCTGAACAAACAGCGGATCGCTCTTCAAACGAGCGTCCAGACCAGCGACGGAACCCGTAATTTTTTCTGTAATTTTAATAGCAATATCATTAATTTGGTCTGGATAGGCCGAATACAAACCGCCGAGCGGCCCCCAAGGACGGCGTCCTGTCGGGTCGATATCGAGGGTAGGCGCGTTGCTCGCGTACGAATATCGTTCCAAACCGAGGTAGGAGCTGCCGAGCCCCCATTGATCCGGGTCGAGGGTGGCGTAGAGGCCGAGGGAGGGCAGGTAGAAGCGGTGCCAGTTGAAGGAGACGTCGCCGCCGAAGAGGTCGAGCTGGCCCGGCAGGCGGATGGGCTGGTCGAACGCGACGCCGTCGGCGTCGGGGTCGTCGGCTTCGTCGACGAGGCCGAAGGGGGAGTAGCTGGCGGCCCAGACTGCATTCTCGTTGTCGTCGGTGACGACGATGGGGGCGGAGAGGTGGTTGTTGTGGAAGTAGAAGAAGGCGGCCTCACCGCTGACGATGCGAACGGAGGCGAGAGGGGAGAAGCCGTCGGGTTGCCAGATCGTAGCGCTGGTGAGCTCTCCATCGGGCGCGAGCTCATAGGTGGCCAATCCATCGTCGAAGAAGCGGACGGTCGAGCCGGAGGGCTTGGTCAGTTCGACGATGCGGTGGTCGAAGCCGTACTTGAAGGCGTACGCGTCGGTCGAGGGGGGCTCTGGTGGCGCGTTGGGCAGCGTCCGGACGAGGGACTGGACGCGCCCCCTGGGGTCGTACTCGAAGGAGTGGGTGACACCGTCGGTCACGAAGGAGGTCATGCGCCCGGAGGCGTCGTAGGCGAAAGAGGTGCCGGCGCCGACGCTCGAGAGGCGGCCCAAGTCGTCCCAGGTGTAGGTGCCGGCCTTTTCCTCCAAGGCCCCGGCTCCCGCGAAGGAGGCGAGGGTGCGGCGGCCTACGGTGTCATAGGTGTAGGAGGAGAGGGCGGGGCTGCTGGGGGCGAGGGTCGCGCCCTGGGATACGACCTCGACGAAGGAGGCGGAGGCGAGGCGGTCCAAGGGGTCGTAGTCGTAGGCCCAGCCGGGCTGGCGGTCCTGAGGTATCGAGCCGCCGGAGTCCACGATGCGGCGTGCGGCGTCGAGGTCGGAGATGCCTGTGAGGAGCGCGGAGTCCAGGGGGTGGTAGGAGTAGTCCAGGTCCACGAGGGCCAGGCCGGAGGAAGTGAAGGCGCGGAGGGAGTCGAGGCGAGCGCGGGGGTCGTCTGGGAAGTAGGAGTACTCGGACACGACGCCGTTGGGGTGGTCGATGCGAGTCACGCGGCCGAGGGCATCGCGCGAGAACAGGAAGGTGCGCTCGTGGTCGACGCACCAGACGTCGGGGTCGCCCTCGAGGTCGACGCCAGCGGCGGCGGGACAGGAGCCATCGATGGAGAGGGACTCGGAGCGAACGCTGAGCATCCAGAGCCTGGCGGCGACGTCTGGGGTGTACGCCATAGAGAGGCGGCGGGTACCGCTGGCGAAGGTCGGACCGACGGCATACGCGAGGAGACCGGAGGGGTCGTAGACGTAGTCGCAGCCGACGGACCATGGGCCGATGGAGAGGTCCTTGCGGGCGAGGCGCCCCTCGCGGTAGGCGTACTGGTAGGAGACGTCTCCGGAGACGGCGCGGTTGAGGCGCCCGCGGGTATCGTAGTCGAAGGACTCGGCAAGGGTGTCGCCCGAGAGGGCGTCGGCCCAGGCGAGCGAGCGAACGCGCATGGAGTCAGCGTCGCGGCCGACGACGAGGCTGCGACCGTGAGGGTCGGTGTAGGACTCCAGCCTTCCGAATCCACCGTCGTCCCGGTCGACGGACCAAGTCGGCGACCCGCTACCGGCGCACTCGAACGACTCCAGCGCGGAGACGTCCTGGCGGGAGACCATGCAGTGCTCGCGGAGGTAGCCGTCGGCATCGTGGGCGTAGGCGCTACCCTCCGTTTCGGACGCCGAGATGCCGTGCAACCGCGATTCTTCGTCGTAGACGTACCGGAAGTCTCCATCGTCCGCCATCGTCGATCGAGTGGGCTTGTCGAACGCGTCGTAGCGAACCGTTTCGATAACGCCCCTCGCGTCGCCCACTTGCGTTACGCGGCCTATCTCGTCGCGGGCCAAGGCCAGGTAGGTTTCGACGGGTGCCTCGTACAGGTGCCCGGTCGACGCGAGGCGTCCTGCGAGGTCGTACGCGTAGTCCATATAGGCGAGACGCGACGGGTTCTCGGGGTCAGACGGGTCAACCTCCCAACAGCCGGCAGTGCGCAGTCGGCCGGCGAAGTCCTTGGCGTAGCGGAACTCGTTGCCCAAGGGGTCGACCACGCTGGTCGGAGAATCGGCGCATCCCGAGCAAGCGTCGCAGCTTCCGATGCCGGGCGACAGCGAATCGTACGCAAACGCCCAGACGCGCGCGGGGTTGGTGCCGTCCGCATAGGTCAGGACACGACCGAGCGGGTCGTACGTCAGTTTGCCCAGGCTGATCCACGTGCCCGGCGAGTAGCTGACCTTGATCTCGTCGATTCTGCCGGAACCGGTCAGAGAAACTCCGCCTGCGCCGACGCTGCTCGACGGTCGAACGTACTCGACCTTGGAGCCATCGGGCAACTCGGCCAAGCGAACGTTTCCGAGGTCGTCGAACGCGGTGTACGAAGTGGTTTCGCCAGCGGCGTTCGTGAAGCTGGCCACCCGCGAGCTCGTTTCGTAGGTCCAGGCCGCAAGGCGCCGCGCGGACGCGCCGCCCGCGTAGTAGTCGCCCTCGTAGAGGCCCACCAGGCGCCGGTCTTCGTCGTAGGCAAGAGAGATGGTCCCCAGACCCGTGCCCGAGACCCTCTTCAAGAGGTCCTGCTCATCGTCCTCGACGTATTCGAAGTCTCGATGCGACACCAGGTTTCCTTGGATCTTCTCGTCCACGCTGACCAGAACGTCGTCATCATACCCGAAGACCTGCTCTTCGACGCTGCAGTCGTTCACGCAAGGGGTCGCCTCCGAGGCGTCGCACTCGTCGACGCAGATCCGCGTCATCCGGCCGGCGTCATCTCGCTCGATGCCGACGACGCGTCGGACTTCGCGCACCGTCTCGCCCCCGCCCGCGGCGTCCTCGACGACCGGAACCAGTTCTTCCATCGAGACAAGTCGTCCCCATTGGTCGGTTCTGGTCTCGACCCGATGGCCGCCCGCGTCGGTTACGCGGTCCACCAAGGCCGAGTCCGGCTTGTGCTCGATGGGGTTCTCCCTGGCCGAGCCCCGCCCATCCTCCGCGGAGATCAACTCGGAGCGCCCGCGCTCATACTGCGTCGACGTACCGTCAGGATAGTGCACGGAGTCGACCATCCCGAACCGGTCGTAGAGGTATTGAACGTGCTCGCCTGCCGTCGCGCCCCGGGAGACCCATCGCTCGGTGAGGAGGTTCGTCGGCCCCGAGGCCTCTGCCTCGACGTCGAATTCAGTGTTGCCATCCGAGTAGGCGTCATACCGGAAATTGTGGACCGCCCCGTCGGGCATCGCAACCGCCGTGAGGCGGTTCGTCGACGGGTCAACCTCGAAGATGGTCTCCTTGCCGCTGGGGTCCATGACCCGCGATAGAGTGCCGCTGCCGGTGTAGGTGAAGTAGTACGTCGCTTCGCCCGGATTGAAGACGACCTTCTCGAGCAATCCCGAAGCCGCGTTGTAGACGCGTTCCTCGAGGATGACGCCGGAGTCGTCCACAACCTGGATCTGTCGCCCAGCCGTGTCGAATCGGTAAGCCTCTCCGTTCTCTCCCTTGATCTGAAGGCCGAACGAACCCGAGACGGGGTCGGACCCAACGGCCACGGTTTCGACGTCGGGTCGGGCGCTGCCGACCTTGAGAGCCCAGATTTCCGCAGCTTCGGGCACAATATAGAGCGTGTTTCCAATGTCTGAATACGCGATATCTCCGATGGAATCACTCCCACCGAAACGTACGTCGTTGGCTTGGTACTCCGCGGCCGTACTCGTTCCAATGAGAGGTGACTCTCCGCCCCCGACAAGCGGGATAACACGTTTGGATTCAGAATCGTACTTAAGGACGAAGCCCTCCGCACCACCCGTCGCACTCGTTGCCGCTGCGAAGAAGACGCTGCCGTCTTGGCTGACGGCCATCCCTCTCATGTAGGGGTTGAAGTACCAGACCATGTTTTCGTCGGGATCCGCTTCACCGCTTGCCAGAAGTTCGACCGACGATATGGACTCGCGGTTAGGGGTCTGGTCCCAAGGCATACCAGTGAACGAAGGCGTGAAGCGAACAATCATATCGCCGCAATTGCTCGTCGTCAGCTCTGCAATGACCGATGGAATGTCGTCATGAAAATGTAATTCAAAGTCACGCAAGGTAATATCGTCGCAAATAATCTCTAACGGCTCGCCCTGGCCGTTGACCGCTCCCCCGGTGACGTGCATTGAGTCGTATGAAATTCGCATTTCATAAAGCGACCCGGCCGGCCAGCCCATATAATTGTAATCTGGCACTATCATATATATGCTGCTGCACGCGTTTGCCGAGCCATCACGCGAAGATGAAGGCAAGAAGAAAACATAATCAACGCCGGAATCGGTAATGACTTCGATATCTAAAACCGCGCCAATGCCGGCGCCGACGGCCTGGATGTTCTTTATATAAATACCTCCCTGGCCATCATGGCAGCCGAGATCGGTAAAGAATCCTCCAGCAATCTCCTCCAAGATGCCACTGCTGTCTATTTTACGTATGATTGACTTTTTAACAGCTTGGCCGTATTCATTTGTATGGCTGTAAAAATATTGCGCCGAATAAGTATTACCAATTACAGACTTGGCAACTGGGAACTTCGAAGAGGACGTCGAATATAGATTCGCCTCGTTCGCGTACGTGTGCGGGCCATCGGGGCCCAGCCAATGGAGGTCGTCCTGGTTCGGTAGGTTCGGGACCGGCTCACAGATCGGTTGCTCGTCATGACAGTCATCCGTAGGGTCGTTGTCGTACGGGCAACAACCATAGGCAGCGCTAATCGTACCGGTCTGGTCTATATTTCTGATTATTGTCTTCTCTCTAAGCAGCACGCCCCCCGATGGGTCTGCCGAAAGAAACACTGGATTGCTGATAGCGGCATCGATCGCTTGGCCATAGGAACCAGCCGGAGATTCATCGTAATACGAGTATTGCTTGGTAATACGCCGCAAGATCCCAGCGTCGCTACGCGGCCTGAACGTATTGTGATTTCTTGTAAAGAACAGACTGGCCGAGTCGGAGCCCGCCCGGGCCCTGAACTGATTCGCCACCGTCCAACCCGCCCCGAACGGGCTCCTTCGCTCGTTCACCAGATCGATGTAACCGAAGAGCGCCTGGTTCCTCTCCTCGGGCGTTCTCATGATGACCTGGGTCTCGGCCAGCGTCGGCCCGCCGAAGTAGCTGGCTAGGCCGTAGAGGCCTTCGTAGTAGTTCCGAATGATCATCCAGTAGGGGTAGCTGCCGGTCGGAAGCCAGGCGCCGGCCCCGTCGACGCCGCGGAACAGGTGCGCGTAGTTGTTGGGCCCAGGTTTGCCTTCATAGAACCGCTTCGCGTGCTGGCCTTCGAAGAGCCACGTGATCCCGTTGAGGTTGTCCCAGGACCGACATAGGAAGCCAGAACACTCGGGGCTGTCGGGCTCAGCGAACTCAAGCACGTCTCGGGCAGAAAGGTAAGCCGTCGGGAACGCCGCGACGCTGTCGTACAGGAAGGAAACCTCACGCGGTTCGTTCCCGACGGTCACGGCAGGTAGCGCGAGCTCGATTCGAAGGCTGCCGTTTGAACGACCCACGTAGGATCCGCTAGGGTCGCCGCTGCAGCCGGTGTCGTCTTCTCCGAAGGGGCTGCTGCTCGCGGTACGACGGTCGTTTCCTGCACGGCGGTTGCCGTTCGTATTGCCGCCTCCGCTGGAGTTGCTCGATCCCGGCCCTCCGGGTCCGCCACCCCCTCCTTCGCCCGGGAAGTTGATGTCCAGCGACGTGAAGTGGTCAATCTGGAACTCTATCCACTCGCCCACCACCTTCGCGCAGTACGGACACGCGCTATCTTCGAGGGGCGGCAACTCGTCGTAGTAAGCGATGTCTTCCCATCGCGCGGTGGCGGGGTTCCACACGCCGATGGGGATCCTGGTGCCAGAAGGGAACCCCAGGGTATTGCGGAAACGCACGGTGACCGGCCCCGCGAAATCGTACCGCGTCTCGTGGCCGGCGACCTGGAGGTTCACGGCGTAGGTCCACGCCGAGGTCGGGGGAAGCGGACCGGGCAGCTCGTCGTCCGTCTCGAACCAGTTCAACCGGATATCGATGTCCTCACCCTGGCGCAGGTCCGACTTGTCGACCACGACCGACACGAGCCCGTCGCTGCTCGACGCTTCGAACAACGCTCCTGGTTCAAGGTCTGCTTCCGCTACCCTGTTCGACTTGCCGTCGACGGGCACGAGAAGAACAGGCTCGCACGTGCCGTTCGCGCTGAAGACGCTCACGCTGCGTACGGACGCGATATAGCCTGCCTTGAAGAGGTCGACGGTCAACACGCCCCTTCTGGCAACGGGAAGGTGGAAGGAGCCCTTGGCGTTCGTTGGAACCGTTGCGAACGCGCTGACTTGCCCGTCGTCCTCCCTGACCGCGACGTCAACACCCTGGAGTGGCAACTTCGATCGTGCGTCGAGTACGGTCCCGTGGATCGTCGCTTCCACGCTGGCCGACGACCCCAGGCTCAGGCAGGTAACTGCGTCGACGCCCGAGCACGTCCAGACTCCTGATTGGCCGCCGGTGGTACACACCGACCCCGGATCCGGGCTCAGTAGTTCGCAGCCGCCGCACCCGTTCACGCCTGCGTCGGTTACGCCGTCGCAATCATTGTCCACCGCGTCTGCGCAAGCCTCGGTCGAGGCGGCGCCGGCCGTCGAGCATTCCAAGCCTCGCATCGAAGCATTGCACCGGACCGTGCCTCCTGCGCAAGCCCCCTCGCCGCAAGCCGCGCCCACTGCCGATACGCGCGCACCGTCGGCCGTAATCAGGAGGAAATCCTCATCGGTCGCTCCGTCGCAGTCATTGTCGAGGCCGTCGCAGAGGGTCTCACGCCACGGAGTGAAGTACGGCGAATGCGCCCGGTAATCCTCGACCCCACAGGGCTCCCAGGCGCCGGCCACGCACGTCGATATCAACGGGCTCGCCCCGAAGCAGACGCCCTGCTGGTTCTCGCAGGGCCTGCCAGGCAGATCAGGCACGAGGCCGGGGTCGTCGGCGTCCACAAGCCCGTCGCAGTCGTCGTCCCAGCCGTTGCACACCTCCGGCGCGCCCGGGTACACGTCGGCGTTGGCGTCGTCGCAGTCGCCGGCCACCATGCCGGTGAAGCTGTCCTCGACCCGGGGCCCGCACAGGCACTTCGTCACGTCGCCGACGCCGTAGCCGTCGCTGTCCTGGTCGAGGAAGAAGCCCTCGCACCCGAGCCCATCTTCCTCCAGGGGGTGGCCCGTGCACCCCTTGATGACCCAGTCTTGGCAATCGGCCACGGGCGTGCTGCACCCGAAGAGCGGCTCGCACCCTTCGTTCGTACAGGGATCGTTGTCGTCGCACGACACGTCGTCGTAGGCACAAACCTCCCCTCCGGGAGCGCACGCGTCTTCAGTGCACGCGTTGCCGTCGTCGCAGCCGCCCTGCTCGTTGAGGCACCCCACCAGCCCGTCGCACTCGTCGACGGTGCAGTCGCTGCCGTCGTCGCAGTCGCGCCGCGCCGACCCGCACTCCCCGACGAGGCAAAGGTCGCACCGGTCCTCGGCGTTGCACGGGATCTCGAGGATCGACCCGCCCAGGTTCCTGAGGGCGTCGCCGGAGTAGGGAGTGTGCGAGCATTGACCCGACGCGAGGTCGCACAGATCGATCGTGCAGGGGTTCCAGTCATCGCAGATCGCGACCATGCCAATGCACGAGCCTTGGGCGCAGCGACCTCCCGGCGCGCAGTAGTACCCGCAGGGCGAGTCGAAGTTCTTGTTCTCGTACGTGCAGAGGCCGGCGGGCAGGTCGCAGGTGACATCAACGCAGAGGAACGCGTCGTGCCTGGGGCAGTCGGCGTCCACGGCGCAGGACGCGGGGAACAGGCAGTCGTCGGGACAGTTGAGCGCCGTCTCTCCGGGGATGCACGCGTCGTCGCCACAGCCTTCGGTCTTGCAGGTGCCGTCGCAGAAGGACCCGGCCGGGCATTGGCTGTCGAGCCAGCACGAGATGGGGACGCCGACTCCGTCGTGGTCGCAAGCGAAGCCCTCGCTGGCTGAGCACCAGCGTACGCAGCGGCCGCCGACGCAGGTCGAGGCGGCGTCGCACTGGGCGTCGGACGTGCACACACACTGGCCCCAGATGTTGCAGGTCAGGCCACCGGCGCAGGCGCCGCAGATGCCGCCGCAGCCATCGGGCCCGCAATAGGCCACCCCGCACGCGGGCGTGCAGGTGCATCCGGGTATCGGCGTCGACTCGCAGATGCCGGACTGCTGGTCGCAGTGGTCGGTGGTACAAGGGTTCCAGTCGCCGGGGCAGTCGGCGTCGGAGATGCAGCCGGGTCCCGCGGGGCAATCGGCGCTGCAACTGGCCGTGGTCTCGCCGGGTTCGCACTCGGCGTTGCCGCACACGTAGGCGCACACGCCGGCCTGGCAAACCTGCCCGTCGACGCACTGCGCGTTCGACGTACAGGTCGCGGGAGCGCACTGCCAGTCGGCGCCGCACGCGTGCCCCGGCGCGCACAACCCGCAGAGGCCACCGCAGCCGTTGGGGCCGCACGAGCGCCCCGCGCAGTCCGGGAGGCAGAAGTCGAAGCACGAGGTCTGCTCCTGGAAGCAGCCCTGACCCAGCTCGCACTCACCGCACGAGCCGCCACAGAGGTCCGGGCCGCACGTCAGCCCCTCGCATTGGGGCGCGCAGCACTGAAAAGTAGTGCTGCAGACCTCGCCGTTGGCGCACGCTCCGCAGGATCCGCCGCAGTTGTCCGAGCCGCACGCCCTGCCCAGGCAGTTCGGCGTGCACTCCCCCTGGCACTGGTGATCGAGCCCGCAGGTCCGCCCCGCGCCGCAGTCGCCGCAGGTACCGCCGCAGTTGTCGGGTCCGCATTGCTTGTTGGCGCAGTCGGGCGTGCACGTGCAGCCCGGCAGATCGATGGATCGGCAGGTGGCCGTCGCCGTGCTGCAGACCTCGGCCGTGCACGGCACGCCGTCGCTCGGACAATCCGCATCGGAGGTGCACGGCAGGCCGCTCGGGCAGTCCATCGGGCAAGTGACCGAGGTCTCGCCCGGGTCGCAGACGCCGTTGCCGCATCGGACCGCGCACACGCCGGCCTGACACACCTGGCCGACCGCGCACTCGGACGTGTCGGTGCAGGACCAGGGTACGCACGTCGCGTTCGTGGTGCAGTACTGGCCGAGTCCGCAGGCTCCGCACGAGCCGCCGCAGCCGTCGCCGCCGCACTGCCTTCCGGCGCAATACGGCTCGCAGTCGGCGCCGCACTGTCCGTTCACGTTGCAGTACTGGGCTGCCGGACACGAACCGCACCAGCCGCCGCAGCCGTCGGCCCCACAGGTCTTCCCTTCGCACGTCGGGGTGCAGTCGTTGCTGCAGAGCCCGTCGGCCCCGCACGTTCGGGTCAACCCGCACGACCCGCATGAGCCGCCGCTACCGTCGGGCCCGCACACCTTGCCCGCGCAGGCCGGCACGCTCGTGCACTGGCCTGCGTTGCAGACCTGACCTCCGGCGCACGTGCCGCAGAGCGCACCGCAACCGTCGGGCCCGCACGCGTTGCCCGCGCAGGCCGGCACGCAGCCCTCCGCGCACTGGAAGTTGCCGTCGCAGACCTGGCCCGCCGCGCACACGCCGCACGTACCGCCGCAGCCATCGGCGCCGCAGGCCTTGTCCGCGCATTGCGTCGTGCACACGCAGCCGGGGATGGGCATCGACTGGCAGACACCCGCGGAGAGGTTGCATGCGTCTTCGGTACACGGGTTCCCGTCGCTCGGGCACACGAGTGAGGTCAGGCACGACTCGCCGCCCACGCAGTCGATCGGGCAACTGGTCGACGTCTCGCCAGGATCGCACGTGCCGTTCGGGCAGATCGTCACACACTGTCCCGCCTGGCACACGTGCCCTATCGAACACTGCGAGTTCTCGGTGCAGCCGGTCGAGACGCAGGTGCCCAGGGCCCCACAGAGAAGGCCGGCGCCGCAGGCGCCGCACAGGCCGCCGCAGCCGTCCGGCCCGCACTCCCGATTGGCGCAGAAGGGCGTGCAGTCGCCGCACTGCCACGTTGCGCCGCAATATTGCCCAACGGGGCAGATGCCGCAAATCACGCCGCAGCCGTCTATCCCGCACTGCCTGCCGGCGCACGAAGGCTCGCACGTACCGGCGCAATGGAACGTCTCGTCGCAGGACGAGCCAGCGGGACACGAGCCGCATGAGCCACCGCAGTTGTCGGAGCCACACGCCCGCCCCTCGCAATACGGCACGCACACTCCCTGGCACTGGCCATAGGAGTCGCACACCTGACCCTCAGCGCAGGCCCCGCACACGCCGCCGCAGCCGTCTCCGCCGCAGACGCGCGCGAAGCACTGCGGCGTGCACCCGCAGCCCGCCATGGGCATCGTCCCGCACGTCCGCACCGCCCAGTCGCAGAACTCAATCGTGCACGGGTCGGCGTCCGGAGGACACGACGAGGCGTCCAGGCACCCCGCACCCCCGCTGCAATCGGCAACGCAACTCGCCGTCGTCTCGCCCGGCTCGCAAAGCCCGTTGCCGCAGACGTAGGTGCACGCCCCCGCCTGGCATACCTGCCCTGCGCTGCACTGCTCGTTGGCCGTGCACAGCGTCGACACGCACTGGGCGTCCTCGCACCGGGTGCCCGCCGGGCAGACGCCGCACGTCCCGTCGCAGCCGTCATGGCCGCACTGCTGCCCTTCGCAATCGGGCTCGCACTCGCAGTCTTCCACGGGCGTCAGCGCGCAGACCAGCAGCGTCGGCTCGCAGTACACGACCGTGCACTGCGGCGCTTCGAGCGCCTCGCACTCGACGTCGAGGCTGCAGGGGAGGTCGCTGAGGCAATCCGCGGGACAGGTGGCCACCGTCTCGCCGACCTCGCAGTCACCGTCGTCGCAGGTAGGGCCGCCCGATTGGCACAAACCGGCTGCGGGCTCCAGGAAGACGGCCAACCCGATCAGCGAAAAGACCAGGACGCGCGCGCGATGGGAGGTCTGACGGAACTCCATTCGATCCCCCCAAGGCCTGTTTCGCTACTTTGCGGACTATACCGCTCCTTGCGCGGGTAGTGCAACCTGCGAATACGTATCGGAAATCATCGCATCGGCGCCGTCATCCTCGTCCTCGACGGTCATCGGCCATCCCTGATCGGGAACAAGGTTGCGCCCGATCGGGTTTGTCCTAAGATTGCTGCGGTGATCCCTGCGCCCCCCGCGTGCCGTCTCCGGAGGAGCCGATGCCCCTGCCGTTGTGTTTCGTCCGCCCCGTGGTCTGCCTCCTCCCCCTGTCCCTGGCGCTCGCGTGCGCGTCGGGCGGCCTGGCCGTCGAGCCCGAGGTCGACCGCACGCGCACGCTCGAGCGGGTCACCGAAGACCCGACCGACCCCGACGTGAACTTCGCGTTCGCGCAGCTGCTGCTCTCGGCGGGAGAGCACGCCGAGGCCATCGCGCGCCTCGAGTTCACGCTCACGCTCACCCCCGATCACCGGCCGAGCCGGGAGCTGCTGCTCGACACGTACCTCGATCGAGGCCTGGTGGAGCGCGCGCTCGGCTACGCGATCACCTTGAAGGGGCGCGGCGTCCCCGTGCGCGCCGACCAGCGCGAGCGGCTCTTCGAGTCGGGCTCGATCTGGCTGGCCGCCGCCTCCGATTTTCGTGACGCCCGCAGCCTCGAGACCCTCGAGCAGGCCGTCCAGTGGATCCAGGCCGACGGCACGCCCCCCCAGCGAGAGCGGGTCGCGGCGTTCCGGCGCAACCTGGCCGATTTCCGGCTGCGGGGCGGGTACCTGCGCGAGGCCCTCGACCTCGCGGCGCCGCTGGCGTTGACCGACGCCGAGCTCGCTACCACGGCCGCCCAGGCGGCCTACCTGCTCGGCGACGAGGCCGACGGCGCGCGCTTCACCGAGACCGCGCTCGACCTGACCGCGGGCGATGGGGCTCGGCAGGTCGCACTGCTCGAGCGGTTGGTCCAGGCGCTGCGCGGTGGGTACCGCTTCGAGGCCGCCCGCACGTGGCTCGAGCGCCTGCTCACGCTCCGACCGGTGACGGCCGAGGACCACCTCGTGCTCGGCACGCTGCTGCTCGACCTCGGCGACCACGAGGCGGCGGCGGCGCGCTTGTCGCAGCACCTCGCCGGGCCGCGCGACGTGAAGGACTGGGAGCGCGTGGCCCGCCTGTTCGAGCGCGCCGGCGATAAGCCCTCGGCCGAGCGTTTCTTGCGCCAGGGGCTGGAGCACCACCCCGATTCGCTGCGCCTGGTGCAGGATCTGCTCTCGGTCACCGGCCCCTCGGCGGCCGACGCCGCGCTCTGGGCGTGGCTCGAGCGCGTGGGGCTCAACCCCGATTCGCTGGCCCGCGTGGCCGGCTACTTTCGCAAGCACCAGCGCGGCAAGGGGTGCTCCGAGTTCTTCTCGCGGCACGTCCCGCGACCCGATCAGGCCGCCTTCGCCCTGGGGCAGTGCGCCCTGGCCGAGGGCAACCTCGAGCGCGCGCAGGCCATCTTCGACAAGGGGCTGAAGGACGACGCCGCGCGCTGCGAGCTCGTCGACGCCATCTCGGACTTCCTGGGCGAGCGCACGGCCGAGGCTCGCAAGCTCGCCTTCCTCGAGAAGCACTACAAGCAGGGTTGCCGCGGCAAGGGGGTCGTGGTGCGCCTGTTCAATCTCTATTCGGCGGCGGGCCGGCAGCGCGAGGCCGACGCGGTCGTCAAGCGCTTCTTCGACGAGACCGGTCATCCCCCCGACGTGGTGATCGAGATCGCCGAGGCGTTGTCCTCCCGCAAGCTGTTCGACGAGGGCATCCGCCTGCTCGAGGCCTGCCTGGCGCTCCGTTCCGACGCGCCGCCCCGGGCGTGGTTCCTGCTCGGCACGTACTACGGGCTGACCGACCGGCCTCTGAAGAAAGTGTTCGAGACCTTCGACACCTTCGTGCAGAAGAGCCCCGACGCCCGCAAGGCGCTGCGCGACGTCGAGGGCGTGTACCAGCAGAACGCGCGTCTCCAGCCCGGGCTGATGGCCGTCTACCTCCGCCTCAGCGAGCTCGATCCGGCCGACACCGAGATGGTCTTGAAGCTGGGTCGCTTCGCGCTCGCCATCGACGACGAGGACGAGGCCCTGGAGCAGTTCCATCGCTACGTCGAGCGCAACGGCTTCTCCGCGGGGGCGCTCCGCGTCGTGCTGGGCGACCTGCGCGACAAGCAGCACGAGGGGTTGCTGAAGCGGCTGCTCGATCGCGTGGGGCGCGTCCCCGACGCCGAGCGCGAGACCCACCGCCTGATCGGCAGCCTCGAGTCGCAGTTCGATCGCTCCGACCGGGCCTATGCGCACTACCGGCGCTACCTCGAGCTGGCCCTCCGCGAGGGCGGCATCGAGGAGCACGACGGCGATTTGATGGCCTCGCTCGGCTTCTCGGACCTGGCGCTCATCGCCTACGAGAACGTGCGGGCGGGCCAGGGCGCGTCGAGCGGCCTGGTTCGAAAGATCGCCGAGGCGTACCTGGGGCTCGGCAACCTGGAGCGGGCCCGCTCCACCTTCGCGTCGTTGCGCGCGATCGACCCCGACGACGCCGAGCGGCAGATCGGCTTCATGCTCTACAAGGCCGCCTACTTCGCCGAGGCCATCCCGCCGCTCCGCGAGGCCTGGGGCCGGCCGTTCGGCGCCGAACACGGCAACCTCTTCGACGTGCTGTCGCAGTCGCTCGTCTACGTGGGGCGCGCCTCGGAGGTGGGCTCCCTCTGTCGGGAGCACGTCACGCGGGCGCGGGCGGCCGGCGACGAGGCCTGGAAGACGGCCCTCGGCGCGGTGATCCCCAGGCTCCTGCAGGTGCGCGAGCCGCGGCTGCTGCTCGATCTGGTCGGCTCCGCCGCCGGCCCCGGGGCCGAACCGTCGTGGCTCGAGGCCCTGGCCGAGGCGGCCCTGCGCGTGGGCGACGCGCCCGCCGCGGTCGGGTGGTTGCAGCGCCTCGCCGACGCGGGCGAGGCCACGGCCTACGAGGTCGGCCGACGGCTCGCCGAGCGCGGCCTGGTCGACGAGGCCGCACCCTTCCTGGACAGGGTCCACGCCGCTCCGGCCGAGGCCTACCGGGCCCGGCTGC
Source organism: uncultured Myxococcales bacterium (assembly GCA_964494475.1). Taxonomy (GTDB): domain Bacteria; phylum Myxococcota_A; class UBA9042; order CAZBRS01; family CAZBRS01; genus CAZBRS01. The sequence continues at coordinate 54,829 of CAZBRS010000038.1, forward strand.
TCCTGGGCGAGTCGTTCTTGCGGCTCGGGCGCTGGGACGAGGCCGCGCAGGCCTTCGGCGACGGCCTGCGCGCGACCGACGAGGCCGAGAAGGTCCTCGAGTACGTCCTGGGTCTGTACCGCGAGACGCCCCGGGTGGCCGACTTCGAGCGCCTGGTCGAGGCCGCGCTGCCCTCCCTCTCCGGGCCCCGGGGCGACCGGCGCGCCGCGTTCCTCAAGCTCGCCGAGGCGCGCTTCCTGCTGGGCGACCCCGATCGCGCCGCGCGCACGCTGCGCGACCTGGTGGCGGGCGACGGCGAGGCCGCCGCCCTGGCGGCCGGCGTGGCCGAGCGGGGTGGGCGCGACGATCTGGCCTCCGAGTTCTACGATCGGGCCCTCGACTACCCGCTGAACGACGGGTTCGAAGGCGCCCTGCGCGCGCGCTTGTTCGACCTGCACTACCGGGGGCGGCTCGACGAAGCTCGAACGCTGGCGCGGCGTACCCTCGCCGGCGCTGCGTCGGCGGCCGAGACGGCCGACGTGCTGGCGGCGGCCTTCCTCGATCTCGAGTTGCCCGACGCGGCGCTCGAGTATGCCGAGAGCGCGCAGGCCTTCGAGGCCAACGAGGAGCGGGCCCTGACCGTGGCCCGCGTGCTCTTCGTGGGCGGCCAGCGCGAGCGGGCCCTCGACGAGCTGGTGCGCACCTTCCATTTCCCCGTGCGCGAGGGCCTGCCCGACGACCGCGTGCGCCTCGCCCGGCTGTCGCAGATCCTGAGCTTCCTGCTCGATCAGGGCGAGTACGGCGCGGCGCTCGAGGTGCTCGACCGGCTCGACGCGAGGGCCGTGCGCGACGCCCCGTTCTTCCGCATCAAGGCCACCCTCTACCTGCATGGCGGCCGGATCGATGCCGCTCTCGAGAACGCCCTGGCCTACTTCGCGGTCGAGGAGCGCGACGTCGAGAACCAGGGCCTGTTCTCGCTGCTGCGGCTGCGTGGGCTGCTGCCCCAGTTGGAGGCGCAGCTCCGCCAACGGCTCGCGCGCGACGGCGATCGCGGCCTGGGCGTGCTCCTGTACCGCACGCTGCTGGCCTCGGGGCGGGCCGACGAGGCGGCGGCCCTGGCCGAGAAGCTGCTGGTCGACGAGGGCGCCGATCGGCCCCGGCTGTTCTATCGCCTGGGCCTCCACGCGTGGTTCGAAGGCCAACTCGAGCCGGCCGGCGCGTTCCTGGTGGGCGCGCTCAAGGCCCGCGACGCCGACCTGGTGCGCGAGGCGGGGTTCGTGCTCATCAAGATCGCGCTCGTGAACGGCGACACGGGGCCGGCGCGCGAGGCCGAGAAGCTGCTCCTCCGGCGCATCCAGCCCCCCGAGAAGGCGCTCGAAGAGCTGGCGATGTTCTTCTTCCTTCTGCAGGACTTCGATCGCGCTCGCGACTACCTTGGGCGCAGCCTGCTCCTGAAGCCCGATCGGAAGAAGGTCTTCCTCGGGCTCGAGACCGAGCTCTACCGGGGTGACCTCGACGCCTTCGCGGGGTGGCTGGAGCGCCTGGACGAGCTGGCCCAGCCCCGCGAGCTCGGGATGCGTGCGGTCGAGGAGTGGTTGCAGCGCTATTACGCCCCCGCCGAGCGGGCCCTGGTGGCCGAACACCTCGAGAAGCTCGCTCCGCACCGCCTGTCGTGGCGCCTCCGGGCCGCCCACTCCGAGGCGCTCTTCGGCGACGCCGAACGCGGCCGCGCGTCGCTCCAGGAGATCCTGGCCTCGTGCCCGGTGGCCGAGTGGCGCGCGCGCGCGGCCTCGAGCCTCGCGCGCCTTGGCTACGCGGTGGAGACCCAGGCCCCCGAGGGCCACGTGGCCGCCGCCCGCATGGCCGTGCTGCGGCGCGACGTGGAGCGCACCAGGACCCACGTGACGGCCCTCCTGGCGCGGCCCGACCTGTCGGCCGGAGCGCTCACCACGATCGGAAACCTGGCGCTGCAGGGCGCGGCCTTCCCCTCTGACGTGGGGCTGGCCGTCGCCGAGCGGCTCGCGGCCTCCGGCGACACGGCGCTGTCCCTGCTGGTCGAGGCGCGCACGCGCCTGGCGGCCGGCGAAGCGGCCGGGCGGGACGTGTTCTCGCGCTACCTGGGGCTGCGCTACCGCGAGGGCTGGTCGCATTGGCTGCTCGGACGCACGCTCCTGCTCCGCGGCGACGTCGACGGGGGCATTCGGCTGCTCGAGACCGGGTTCCAGCGTTCGTTGAAGCCGCGGGAGTTGAAGTCGACCACCGTGCAGGATCTCGTCGACCTGCTCGAGGGCGAGCCGGGGCTGTCGGCCGCGGCGCGAACCCGCATGAGCGCCTGGGGCGTGGCCGTGTGCGACGAGCTGCTGGCCCAGGAGCCCCTCGACGTGTGGCGCATCACCATGAAGGCCGAGCTGCTCTACCAGGGCGGCGACTGGGCCGGCGCGGCGTCCGTCTACGAGCGCGCCCTCCAGGTGTCGCCCATCGACGCGTCGCTGCACAACAACTTCGCCTACCTGCTCGCGCGGGCCGGCCAGCGGCTGCCCGAGGCGCTGGAGCACGCGCGGCGGGCCGTGCGCCTCGAGCCCTCGCAGAACCGCTACTACCGTGACACGGTGGGCTGGGTGCTGCACCGCATGGGGCAGAACCGCGAGGCGCTCGGCGAGGTGATGGCGTCGCTGCACCAGATCGAGACGCGCACCGAAGAGAGCTTCGCCGAGGTGCTCTTCCACGTGGGCGCGATCCTCTCGGACCTGGGGCGCGCGGCCGAAGCCCGCGCTGCCTTCCACCGCGCCACGGCCTTCGATCCGGGCGGGGCCTACGGGCTGAAGGCGGCCGCCGAACTGGAGAAGTGATGCGCGGGAGGGGCGAGGGGTGAGGGGAACGCTGTTCCTGGTCGTCGTATCGTTCGTTGCGTGCGGGAGCTCGAACTCGACGGGTCCTTGCGACCCCGGCGCGCGCGAGTGCCGTGACGGCGACGTCTGGGCCTGCCGCGCCGACGGCACGTTGTTCGAGCGCGTGGTCACGTGCCCCGTGGCGACCACCACGTGCGTCGCTGGCTCGTGCGTGCCGCTCGGCTTCCACGATGGCCTCGACGAACCGTCGGCCGACACGCGCGACGAGCCGCCGTCGCGCGACGTCGAGGCCGATTCGGCGGCGGGCGATCCCGGGCCCTCCGACCCGGGCCGGGCCGAGCCCGACGAGCCGGCGCTCCCCGACGTTCTCGAGGGCGAGCCCGGAGCGATCGATTCCCACGACGCGGCGCCCGAGATTGCGCCCGAGCTTACGCCCGACGTTGCGCTCGAGTTCTCGGCCGATCTCGCCCCCGACGGTCTGCTCGACATCGTGGCCGACCTCCTCCCCGACGACGCCGAGCCGGAGCTCGAGGCGAGCCCCGAGGCCGTGGACGAGCCCGTGGAGCCCGGTTGCGGCGACGGCGTGGTGCAAGCGCCCGAGGAGTGCGAGCCCGGCCAGCCCCTGGGCAAGACCTGCGGGCAGCTCGGCTATGTCAGCGGCGCCCTGGCTTGCCACGCCGGCTGCACCTTCGACACCAGCGGCTGCGACGCGTTCGGCCCGCTGGCCTACGAGAAGCTGCAGAACCTGACCTTCCTCGACGACTTCGTCGACGTGGCCTGGCGGGCCGATGGCGTCGAGGCCTGGTTCGCGCGGGCCAACGGGGGCCTCGTGCGCTACGATCCGGCCACCAGGCTGCTCTCCGAGGTCGTGCCGCCCTCGGGCTTCCTCGTGCGCCGGCTCGTGCCCGTCCCCTTCGAGCCCACGGTGCTGCTGGCGGGCGCCGTCACGAGCCCCTCCACGTCGGCGCGCCTCTACCGCTACGATCCGGTCGAGGGCTCGTTCACCGAGCTCGAGGCGTTCCGCGCCGACGGCTACGAGTGGATCGCCGGGCGCTTCTCGGCCGATGGCAAGCAGTTCGTGGCCGGCGGCCGCAAGCCCTCGACGCAGGGCAGCCTGCTGCGTTGGTCGGCCGTCCCCTTCGCCGGGGACACCCACGACAAGGGGCTGCCCACGTGGCCGAACCTCACCGATCTGGTGTGGGCCGACGGTGGCGGCTACGGCGTGGCCTACGTGAAGACCGTCGAGGGCGTGAACGGCACGGGCTCCCACGACTGGATCGTGTCGACCGACGTGTTGCTCGACACGAGCCCCCCAGGCTTCGGGAACTTCGGGCGGGGCGCCTGGCGCCCCGGGGGCGACTGCGCGGTGTTCGGCGCCTGGAGCACCCAGAACAAGGTCTATGCGTTCGCCGACGGCGAGTGGTCGTACCTGTCCTTCAGCGCGCCCTACTTCAGCGCCATGTCGGCCGCGTGGAACGCCGCCGGCACGCGCCTGCTGGTGGTGGGCGACGCGGGGGGCGGCGCCGACCTGGTGGGCTCGGTGCACGAGCTCCGGCCCTCCGGCGCCGGGTGCACCGCCGGCACCTGGGTGAACCAGACCATCCCCGACTTCAGCGACGCTCCGTGGCTCGGAAAGGGCGACACCGCGTTCCACCACGCGGCCTTCCGTCCGCACTCCGACTGCGCCGAGGGGCTCATCGCGGCGGCCGACAACGGCCTCTCGTACAACCCCACCTTCGGCCTGGCCATCCGCTTCCACGACACGGCGAACCCGGCATGCGAGTGACGCGCGGGCATGGCGTCCTGCTCCTCGGGTTGCTGGCGGCGTGCTCCACGCCCCAGCGGCGCTCCGACAAGACCATGGACGACATGCTCGGCTCCTACGCCTACCGCACCGCGCCCCCCGACGACCCGAGCCCCCTGGCCGCCGCGTTCGCCCGCCCGCCGCTCCGCGAGGTCGACGCCCGCATCGCCGGCTGGGCCCTGCAGGTGGCGCCGCCCCGCGAGACGCGCGCCCTCGGCCGACCGTGGGCCGGCCGCCTCGACGTACCCGCCGAGTTGCCCGAGAAGGGTCCCGGCTACACCACGTTCAAGCCCCACCGCTTCGGCACCTGGCAGGTCATCCACACGCTCATGGCCGGCATCGCCGAGGTGCTGTTGCGCCACCCCGACTCGGTGCCCGTGGTGATTGGCGACCTCAGCACGCCCACGGGCGGCCGCCTGAAGCCCCATCGCAGCCACCAGAACGGGCTCGACATCGACATCGGCTACTTCCACGCCGGCAACCGCCCGGTCACGCGCTTCCAGGACGCGAGCGACGGCACCCTCGACGCGTCGAAGACCCTCACGCTGCTCGAGGGGCTGCTGCGGACGGGCTGGGTCGACCTGCTCTTCGTCGATCGGCAGGTGCAGAGAGAGCTGATCGACGAGGCCCGCGCGCGCGGCTGGAGCGACGACCTGCTCCAGCGCCTCTTCGACGCCGCGTGCGAGGGAGGGTGCAAGAAGGCCCTGGTGCGCCATTCGAAGGGGCACCACAACCACCTGCACCTGCGCGTGAAGTGCGATCCCGCGAGCGACGAGTGCCCGAAGTAGCCGACGCTACCCCCGTGGTCCGCGACAACCCCATCCGGCGGCGTTTGGCGCGACCGCCAGCCCCGGATCCGGTACGTGGTCGTCGAGCTCCGTACGGGATTGGTATCCCCCGGATG
>CAZBRS010000039.1:0-57365 GCA_964494475.1 uncultured Myxococcales bacterium
GGCAGGTGAACTGCTCGATGAGGCCGCACTCGCCGTCGCCGCACTCGCCCAGCAGCCCGCCGCCGCCGCCTTCGCAGTCTTCGGGGCAGGTCATCTGCTCGCCCTGATCGCACTGGCCGTCGCCGCAGGTGTCGCCGCCGCCGCCCTCGCAGTCCTCGGGGCAGCTCCACTGCTCGCCCTGGTCGCACTGGCCGTCGCCGCAGTCGTCGCCGCCGCCGCCCTCTTCGCAGTCTTCGGGGCAGTTCCAGGGGTGCTCGTGCGGGTCGCAGGTCCCGTTGCCGCAGCTGTCGAGCTCGCAGTCCTCGGGGCAGGTCTCCTGCTCACCCGGCATGCAGTGGCCGTCGCCGCACTCGGCGCCGCCCTGGCAGTCTTCGGGGCAGCTCATCTGCTCGCCCTGCTCGCACTGGCCGTTGCCGCACTCGGCGCCGCCCTGGCAATCCTGGGGGCAGCTCATCTGCTCGCCCTGCTCGCACTGGCCGTTGCCGCACTCGGCGCCGCCCTGCTGGGGCGCGCACACGCCGCCGCCCTGCACCTGGCGGCAACGGAAGCCCTCGGGGCAGTCTTCGGCGGTCTCGCACTCGGTGGTGCAGTGATCGTTGGCGGGGTCCTGCTGGTCCTGGCCCACGCACACCTGGCCCTCGGGGCAGGTGAAGTCGGGCCCGCAGGGGCCCCAGATCTCGGGGGTGGTCGGGCAGTCGGCGGGGCAGGTCTCGGCCTCGCCCGCGTCGCACACGTCGTCGCCGCAGGTGTCGACCACCGGGCAGTCGGCCGGGCAACTCACGTCCTCGCCGGCGTCGCACGCGCCGTTGCCGCAGAGCTCGGGCTCGGGGCAGTCGGCGGGGCAGCTCACGTCCTCGCCGGCGTCGCACACGTCGTTGCCGCATAGGTCGACCACGCAGTCGGCGGGGCACGTCGCCACCTCGTCGAGCTCGCACTTGTCGTCGCCGCACACGGGCGCGGTCTTGCAGTCCTGGGGGCAGTCCCAGGGCTCGGTGCCTTCGCAGAGGTCATCGCCGCACGTGGGCGGGTTCACGGGGTCGCAGTCGACGGGGCAGGTCTCGGCCTCGCCCGCGTCGCAGGTGCCGTCGCCGCAGGTCTCGGGCGCACCGCAGTCGGCGGGGCAGGTCAGGGCCTCGCCCACCTCGCAGTCGCCGTCGCCGCACTCGGGCGGGGTGGCGCAGTCGGCGGGGCAGGTGTGCAGTTCGTCGCCCTGGCACAGGTGATCGCCGCACGTGACGCCCACGACCGGGCCGCAGTCGGCGGGGCAGTAGGTCTTCTCGGCCGTCTCGCACACGTGGTCGCCGCAGGCCGGACCGAAGGTCTCGTCGACCGCGCCGTCGGGCAGGGCCCCGTCGCCCTCCTCGGCCCCGTCGCCGGGCAGCAGGGCATCGGTGCCGAAGCCATCGAGGTCCTGCGTGGCGCTGGACCCGCACGCCGAGAGCGTGACGAAGAGGAACCCCAGGACGAGCACGAGCGACCGTAGGCGAGCCATCAGCGACCTCCGAGCGGGTTGTCGGGAGCGGCCCCGGACGGGCCGCGGCCAGAACGTCGTGCAGTATATGCCTCGAACCGATCCGGGCCTTCAAGGAACTTCATCTACGGGCACCAGGGGATGGTGGTGCTGGCGCAGTGCCCGAACCAGCACACGCTCTGGGTGCAGGGATCGTCGTCGGCGCACGCGTCGGCATAGATGCACCCCTTGCTCGGCAGGCACGCGTCGTGCGTGCAGTCGCTGCCGTCGTCGCAGCTGATGAGGTCGTGGTGGCAGGCGCCCCCCTCCTGCTGCCAGTCGACGGTGCACGCGTCGTCGTCGTCGCAGGCCGTGGTGGCCTCGCAGTCCTCGGAGCAGAAGAAGGCCTCTCCGGGCCAGCACTGGCCGTCGTTGCACACGAAGTCGGGGCAGTCCTCGGGGCAGATCCAGAGCTCGGGCATGGAGCACTGGCCGTCGCCGCACTCGGGCACGGGCCCCTCGCAGTCCGCGGGACAGTGCTCGGCCTCCTGGGGCCCCTGGCACCGGCCGTCGCCGCACTCGGGCCGACCGGGCTCGCAGTCGGAGGGGCACGCGTCGTGCTCGCCCGGGTTGCAGACGCCGTCGCCGCACGAGGGGCCCACGTGAACGCAGCCCGAATCGGGGGAGCACCAGTCGTCGGTGCGCGGGTCGTGGTCGTCGCAGTCGAGGGGGCCGAGCACGCAGCCCATAGAGGGGTCGCAGCGCGCCACGTGGCAGGCGCTGGGCGAGGCGCACGACAACGGCCGGAGCTCGCAGGCGCCGTCGGGACCGCGCTCGGCCACCTGGCACGGATCGCTCGTCTCGCAGGGCGGGAGGTCGGATTCGACGTCGGTGGTCTCGGACTCGGTGGTCTCGGCCAGGGTGGTCTCGGCCAGGGTGGTCTCCGGCAGGGGCTCGCCCGTGGCCTCGGCGTCGGCGATCAGGTCGAGCGAGCCCTCGGATCCCGAGTCCGTCGCGGCCAGTTCTTCCGCGCCACCCTCGAGGTTCAACGTCGCGTCGCAGCCCGAGAGCCAGCCCGCGAGCACCGCCGCCACGAGAATTCGCGCCATCATGATCCGAGTCGCCTCACGGATTCGTCGACGCCGGGCTCGACCAGCGCTGCTTCTCGGCGGCCACCTCGCGCACGTGGGCTCCACCGGGGAAGCGCTCGAGGTAGCGGTCGAGCGCCGCGTGGGCCTCGGCCGTCCGGCCGGCGCGCTGCAGGGCATCGATGAGCTGGTACGCCGCCCGATCGGCCAACGCGCCCCCACCCTCGGCGACCTGCTCGTAGAGCACCACGGCGTCGTCGGGTCGCGACGGATGCCGGTGCAGGGCCTCGGCCAGGCGCAGGGCCAGGCGATCGCGCTCGGCCCCCTTCGCCCCGGCCCATGCCTCGCGCCCCTGCACGAGCGCGCCTTCGACGTTGCCGTCGGCCAGCAGCGCCTCGAACAACTGCTCGCGCGCAGCGGAGACCAGCGGGCCCCCGGGGAAGCGCGCCACGTACTCGGACCAGGCGCGGATGGCGCCAGGCCGGTCGCCCGCGACGTCGTAGCGCAGGGCGGCGAGCGCGAAGAGCGCGGTGGCTGCCTCGGGGGTGCTGCCCCGCGCGAGCTCGACCAGGCGGGCCTGGCGGTCGACGGCCGGCTCGGCCGCGGAGGGCGCCGTGGCGACGGGCCGCGGTGCGGCCGGCGCCCGCGTCGAACGCAGCGCCAACGCGGGAGACGGCGCCGTCGCAGGCGGGGCGTCGGCCACGAGGCTCTCGGGAACCTCGAGGGGGGCGGCGACCTCGACCGGTGACGGCCGCGGGTTCGACACCGACGCGCCGACGGACCAGCCGACCAGCGAGGCCACGCGGGGCTCGAGGCGATCGGTGTCGGTCAGGGCCGAGACCACCCCGCGCAGATAGCGCTGTCCCTCCGAGACCTGCACCCTCTTTCTGCCCTCCCGCACGGCCACCGACCCGCGCCAGACGCGCACGAGCGCGCCCTCGCCCTCGGCGCGCACGCCGAACACCGTGCCGGTGACCTCGACCTCGACGCCCCCGGCCTCGACCGCGAGGCCGAGCGGCGAGCCGGGCTGCAGGTGGCCCACGACTTCGCCGCGCTCGACCTTCACGCGAACCACCCGGCCCGCGAGCGGCCGCGTGGCGACCTCGGTGTCGCGCTGGAGCAAGAGCACGCCCACGGTGCCCACGTCGACGGTGGCGATGGCGTTGGAGGCCGTGCGGATGGGCGTGCCCGCCGCCACCTGCCCGCCGATGGCGGCCGTCTCGGCGTCGAGCCCGGCGACCACCGCCGATCGCAACACGAGCTGACGGAGGCCGGAGTCGACCGGACGCGCCGCCGTGAACCAGCCGGCGACCGCCAGCACGGCCACGAGGCCCGCCACCAGCGCCGGAGCCCAGGCGCGCCAGGGCCGCGCGGGCTGCACCCCGGCCCGGAGCCGGGCCCACGCGCGCTGTCGATCGATCTCGGTGGCCGGCGCCACGCTGTCGGCCGCCGCCGCGAACAGCGCAGCGATCTCGGGCTCGTGTCCCGCACCCGGGGCTGGCGTCGTTTCACGCCAGCGCAGGGGCCAGTCGAAGTGCCGGCGCTCGGGTTCGCCTCGTCGTCGCTTCCACACGGGTCACCTCGTCACGGAATAGAGTCGGCGAAAATCGCGGCGCGCGTGATGGAGCCGCGTCCAGACGGTCCCCTCCTTCGCCCCCAACAGCTCGGCGATCTCGGTCCCCGAGAGGCCCTCGAGCTCGTAGAGGATCAGCACCTCGCGCTTCTTCTCGGCCAGGCGATCGAGCACCCGGTACACGTCGCGCGACGCCTGGTCGCGCAGGCACGCGGCCTCGGGCGACGGGCGCTCGTCGACGGGTTCATCGAAGACCGCAGCGTCGTGGTCGAGCGAAAAAAAGCTGCGCAGGCGGCGCCGCCGGCGGTGGGCCGACGTGACGCGCCACGCGATGCCGTAGAGCCACGTGGTCAGGCGGCAGGCGCCGTCGTAGGAGCCCAGCTTGCGCAAGACCACCAGGAACACCTCCTGCACCACGTCGTCGACGTCCGGGTCGGCGGGCCCGAGCAGCCGCGCCACGACGCGCGCCACGAAGGCGTGCTGGTCGCGGAAGACGTCGGCGAAGCGCAGCGAACGCGCCAGATCGTCACGGAATCCCGCGCCAGAGGCCGGCGACCCGGGCAGGCCCTCGGTGGCGAGCCCCGCTGGGGGCGTGCGGGTGAGCGCGGGTGGCTTCATGGTGGTCCTGTCTCCGCTCGTGGATGCCCCCTTCCCGCTGTCACCTTCAAAGGAAATCGATCCCGAAGCCCAGGCGGGCCCGCAGCGTCAGTCCGCCCACGGAGGCGTCGAGCCCGCGCGTCGGGGCCAGCACCGTCAACGTCCAGGGCGCCCACAGGAGCCCCAGGTCGAGCCGCACCGAGACGGGGTGAGCGACGCCGAGGCCGAGCGCCAGTTCGAACCGCGGCAAGGTGCGACCGACGAAACCGCTCCCGCCCTCGTCGAGGCGCAGGAGGTGGTGCGAGAGCCCCAGGCCCAGCGTGGGCTCGAGCTCGAGCCAGGACCACCGGAGACCGGCGCCGCCCCGGGCCCAGGCCTCGAGCGCGTAGTCGGTGACGCGCGCCTCGGACGCCGGCCAGCCGTACGCGGCGTCGAAGCCCAGCGCCGCGGCGACCAGGAGCGGGCCGGCCCGCGGGAACACCACCGCCCGCACCTCGACCCCCGCTGCGTCGGGGCGGCGGTCGTCGAACGCGAGCTCGACGCCCGACAGCACGTCGACGCGACCGGCCCAGGGCGGGACGTCGGAGGGGGCGGCGGGCGGAGGCGCCGGCAGCGCGCCGCGCTCGATCGCGAGCGGGGCCCGATCGGCCAGCACCAGGGGGCGAAGCGACAACGCCGCGGGCTCGCCCGCTCCGGCCTCGGCTCGCAGCCGGCGGTTCACGATGGGGGCTGCCAGCAACGCGGCCGTGTCGCACGTCGCGCTGCCGACCGCGAGCCGCTCGGGAGGTGACGACGCCTCGAGCCAGAGGATGAGCTGCACGCCCTCGGGGTGGCGCTGCAGGGCGACCCCCACGCCGGGCACGACGCCCTCGTCGCGATCGGCCGCGGAGACGTCGAGGCCCAGGGCGCGCAGCTCGGCGACGAAGGGCGCCGGGGGACAACCGTCGGGCGCGGTTCGGACCGTGACCGCGGGCCCGCGGGGCGCCAGCACGACCAGGAGGACGACGACCGCCAGGTGGCCCATGAGACGACTACGACGAAGCGTCGGGGGCGCAGTCGAGCGCGGGCGCCACGCCGGAGCCGACGGTCCAGACCGAGAGGCCGACCGGCGCCTCGAGCGTGACCGCCCCGACCGCCAGCGCGGCGTCCTGGCCCGTACGATTCAGCACGATCACGCGCGGCGAACTCCCCCCTTGGCCCGCGGGCCCGCCGAGGCGCACCGCCACCACGCCTGCGGGTGCGGCCAACGCCGCCACGTCGGCCTCGGGCTCCCCCGTGGGGGTCGCGAGCAGCACGGCCAGGAAGCCCGCCTGCGCGGCCATGGGTGCGTCGACGGTCACCGTCTCGTGCAGCTGCCACGTACCCCAGGACGGCGCATCCTCCTCGAGCCGGTGTCCGACCGACGCCGAGCCCTCCACGGGCAGCACCACGGCGCGCAACGAGGCCTTGGGGCGGGTCCAGCGCGCGCCGTCGACGAGCAGCTCGAACGTGCTGTCCGGCACCTCGCCACCGCCGTGGCCGTTCAACTGCCACGTATACAGGTGCGGCTCGCCCGCCTGCAGCGCGTCGGCGACCACGAAGGGGCCCTGCGGCCCCAGCCGGACCAGGCGCCGGGTAACGTCGACGCCGCGGTAGGTGGCCCGCACGCGCACGGTGTCGCAACCCTCGGCCAGGGCGAAGCCGTCGAGCCACGCGTCGACGTCGGCGAAGGCGTCCATCTGGATGGACGCGCCCTCGCCGTCGACCAGCACCAGGTTGTGATCGCGGGCGAAGCGCACCTTGTCGTGGTTCGGCCAGTTGATGTACCCGGGGTCCAGGGCCAGGTACTCGCCGTGCGCCCACAGCAGGAAGCTCGTGGCGTCGACGTGCTCGTGCCCGCCGCCGTGGGCCCGCGCGTTGCCGTGCTCACCCTGCAGCAGCAGGTAGCTGTCGCCGGTCCCCAGGCCGGAGCGCAGGAGCGCGAAGCCGGCCTCGGCGAACAGCCCGTCGGGGGCCCAGCTCGGAGCTTCTCCCGGCCCGCCGTCGTAGAGCGCGAAGCTCTGCACCTCGGTGCGTTGCGTATAGGCCCCCGACGAAGGCAGCAACCAGGCCCACGCGTAGCGCGGATCGTCGAAGAGCCACCCGAGCAGCGCGCCGTGCATGGGTCCGGCGTTGCCGTCGTCGGTGGGCGGCGTGCGCCCGTCGGGCATGACGCTCCAGAGGGCGCGCTCGAAGATCTCGCGGGTGCGCGGGTTCACGGCGAAGTCGGGCACCTGCACGAGCGAGCCGTTGTCGGGGTCCTGCGACGTGAACGACGGAGAGTTGTAGAGCCACCGGGGCGCGCCTCCGGCGAAGCGATGCCACGCCACGAAGAAGGGCAGGTACGAGACGCCCCCGTACGTCAGGTAGTAGGCGCCCTCGGCGTAGCCCCCCTGCTCGGTGCCCTGGTGGCGGTTCAGCACGTGGTCGATCCCGGTGGCGGCGTCGTTCGCGTCGCGGGCGGCCTCGGGGCGGTCCGAGACGGCCAGCGCGCACACGCCGAGCGCGCCCAGCACCTTGAGGTTGTGGTTGTTGTTCGCGAACAGCAAGACGGGCGCCTGGGAGCCGGTCAGGCACAGCGCGCGGAACTCCTCGACGCGCGCCACCAGCCTATCGCGGGCCGTGCCGAGGCGCGCGGGGTCGACGTCGGGGACGGCCGCCAGCAGGTCGAAGGCGGTGCACAGATCGACGAACGTCTCGGCACCCGACAGGTCGTACTTCACCGACGTGGGCACCGCCGCCGCCGAGGGCGCCGAGGCCTCGAGCAGCGTCAGGGCCTTCTCGGTCAGGGCGAGGTCGCCGCGCACCCAGCCCAGGAAGGCGGCGTTCAGCGCGATCTCGGCCTGCGCGGCCCCGACCGCGTCGTCGAACGAGCCGTCGGCGGGCCAGGCCGGCGCCTCCCGGCCGGCGCGCTCCTCGATGCGCGCCAGCAGCAGGGCGTGTGTTCCCCCGGCCGCGGCCGCACGAGCGCGCAGGTCGTCGAGGTCGTCGGGCCCCACGAACAATCGCGGACGCTCGGCCCACTCGGGGTGCCAGGCCCGCGCCGACGAGGGATCGAGGGGGTCGGTGCCGTCCGCGGCCTCGACGAGGTCAGGGAGGCCGTCGCCGTCGCTGTCGAGGGTCGGATCGACCGCCTCGGCCGAGGTCTCGGCGTCGGGCGAGGTCTCGGCGTCGGGCGAGGGCTCGGCGTCCAAGGGCGGCGCGACGTCGGCCGGGTCGTCGCCCGGCGCTTCGGCGAGCACGTCGTCGACCCCCTCGACGAGGGCCTCGGCCTCCGCCCCGGTGTCGGCCGACGCCTCGGACGGAACGTCGCCCGGCGCGGCGTCGAGGCCGACCCCGCCCCCGCCCGAGCACGCGAGCCAGAGCGCGGACGCGACGAACAGCGCCAGGGATCTCATCGGCGCGGCCGGTTCGCTCGCAGCAGGCGAAGGCCCAGGCCCACGAGCAGGGCCAGCAGGAAGACCACCAGCACCTCGGCGTAGCCCACCGAGGGCGCGCCGACCATGCAACCGCCGCTGCCACCGCCCGCGTCGTCACCCGACGCGTCGGCGCCGGTCTCCCCTGTCTCGCCATCGTCGCCGGGGCCGATCGCCTCGGGCCGATCCGCCTCGGGCGCGCCGTCGTCGGGCCCCGACAGGTCGGTGGCGGGCACGTCGGGTCCTCCGCCGTCGGGCCCCGCGGCCGGCGTGAACGTGACGTCGAGGTGGTAGGCGCCCGGCAACTCGGTGCCCTCGTCGTTGACCCACGTGTCGGCCACGAGCCAGTAGGTGCCGGGCGCGAGGTCGCGGGAGAACGAGACGTCGTCGCGGGCCAGGCAGGCCTGGGGGTCGGGCGCCGACAGCAGGTGCGGGTCGACGTCGACGCCCACCGGATCGTCGACCGTGACCGTCAGCACGCCCGGAGAGCCCACCGTGAAGCGATAGAAGATCTCGGGGCCCGACTCGTTGGTCGCGGGCGCGCAGGCATAGGCGTTCCAGGCGCGGCTGCTGGACAGATCGGTGTTGTGGTCGCTCGAGAACGGGAAGGCCTCGATCTCGATGGGGTGGGCCAGCGTTCCGACCGCCAGCGGGGCGGGCGGTTCCAGCTTGTCGAGGCGGATCGGGGTGTAGCCCTCGAGGTACGACCACGTCTGGGTCTCGGTGAGCTGCGTCTTGTTCACGGGCCGCCCCGCCGCCTCGTAGAAGACCGGCGCGCCGTTCTCGGCCTGGCGCACCCACAGCACGATGTGCGCGTGGGGCTTGTTCCACGCGTCGCCGGGCAGCAGGTCGTCGGCCGCGATGGCGTGGGCCACCGCGTCCATGCTGTAGGTGTTCTGGTGGCTGACCTCCCAGACCTGGCTGACGTAGCCAGAGCAGTCGAGGCCCGTCGTGCACTCGAGCACACCCCACTCGCTGTGGGAGCCCGCCCCCTTGCCGTCGATCAGATCCTGCTCGAACTCGTCGAGCGTGACGTAGCCGCCCCAGTCGTAGGGCAGCCCCAGGTACGTCGTGTCGGCCTGGTAGTCGCACAGCCAGTCGGAGTGGCACGCCGTACCGCCGAACTGGTTGTCGAGCGAGCACGTCCAGAGGTGCTCGGCGAAGGAGGCGGCGTTCGCGAGGATGCGTTCGCGGGTGATGGGCGCGGCCGCCAACGCCGGGACCGCGCACCCCATCATCAAAAGAAATACGACGGTATGTAGGGGCGTATGGCAATACGCCCATCCGGGCCTCATGGCCGGCTCCAGGCCAGCAGGCGCGCCCCCGCGTCGTCGACCCGGAGCAGCAGCAGCGTGCCGTCCTGCAACAGCGCCCACTCACGGGCCGGGGGCACCGGCGAGGGGGGCGGCAGGTCGGCCCAGCGCTCGACGTGCCCGCCGGGGAGCAACCGCCAGGCCGTGCGCTGCACGCGCAGGGGCTGGCGCGACGTGAGCTCTTCGGTGATGGCCACCAGGGCGCCCCCGCGCTCCTCGCCCACCACGTGGACGGCGCCCAGGTGCACGCGCGTGCGCCACCGCCAGACCGTGACCCCGGCGGCCAGTTCGGCGGGCTCGGAGCGCTCCCCCCCGGCGAGCGCGGGGCTCCAGGGGGCCGCGCGCACCTCGGCGGTGAGGTCGTCGACGCGCACCGCGAACGCCTGGCGGTTCGAGAGCACCAACGGCAACCCGCGCTCGGGCCCCGACGCCCCTCCCCCCTCGACGTAGGGTCGGGTGCGGTTTCCGAAGGTCTCGACGACCACCGCGCCGTCGGGGGCGAAGCGCAGGGCCGTCCAACGACCCCGATCGGCCGGGGTGGCCAGGACCACGCGCGCACGGTCGTCAGGGGGCAGCAGCACGCCGGACTGGGTGCTGCCGTCGAGCACGAGCAGGGCGCCGTCGGCGCGCGCGTCGACCGAGCGCGGCGCACCGGGGAAGGCGACCCGCCGCACGGACTTGTCGGCCGGGTCGATGACCAGCAGGGCCTCGTCGAGCGGCGCCGAGACCACCACCCGACCGTCGGCGCCCACGTCGACGCGCGAGGGCCCTGCCCCCGCCTGCTCCCGGGTGCCCGGGATGACCGTGGCGCGCGCCGCGAGATCGAACCACGGGGAGCCCGAGAGCCCGGACAAGGCCTGCTTCGCGGTCCCGGGCCCGTCGGCTCCGGGCGCGCAACCCTGCACCCAACCCCACGCCACGACCAACCAGACAACGCGCATCGGGCGGCTCCAGAGGCGGTCTCGCCCAGAGGATAGCCGAAGGTTCGAACGCACGCCATTGAATGCCGATTGATCCCCCGCCGTCTCTCCTGTAGGAATGTCGAACGAATCGCACGGAGGCTCCCATGTCGTTCCCGCGCATCGCCAAGCTGGTCCTGTTGCTCCTGGTCAGCGCCTTCGCGCGCCCTCTGGCCGCCGAAGAGATCCCCCTCGAGCAGCTCTCGGACCTGGTCGACCGGGCCTCGCAGAGCTGGCAGGGCGTCAAGGACTACTCCTGCACCTTCTTCAAGCAGGAGCGCGTGAAGGGCGACCTGCTCGACAAGGAGACCATCCAGGTCAAGTTCCGCACCACGCCGTTGTCGGTCTACATGAAGTGGGTCAAGGACCCCCACGAGGGCCGCGAGACCCTGTTCGTGAAGGGCAGGAACGACGACGAGATCAAGGCGCACGAGGGCGGGCTCATGGGCGCGGTCAACGTGAACCTCGATCCGCGCGGCAGCATGGCCATGAAGGAGAACCGCCACTCGGTCTTCGAGGCGGGCATCGGCAACATCATCAAGCTCATCAAGACCGACCTCGAGAAGGCCAAGACCGACGGCGACGGCAAGTTCGAGGACCTCGGGATGAAGGTGCTCGAGGGCGCGAGCCTGCGCTGCTTCAAGGCCACCTTCCCCGACGACAAGGTCAAGAAGGGCATCGACCCCGAGAAGGGCAAGTACTACTCGGGCAACATCATGATCTGCATCGACGGCAAGACCGGCCTGCCCGTGGCCATCGAGCACCGCACGGCCTCGGGCCGCCTCGACGAGTACTACGTGCACAAGGACATCCGCCTGAACGTCGGCCTGACCGACAAGGACTTCGACCCCGACAACGACGCCTACCGGTTCTGAAAGAGGTCACGCCATGGTCCAGCGTCTCCTGACGGCCGTTCTGCTCGGTCTCGCGCTGCTCGCCTGCTCGGGCGGCGGCTCCTCCTGCGTCGACACGCTGTGCGTGGCGGGCGAGAAGGCCTGCCAGGCCGAGGGGCACCTGCTCGGCACCTGCGCCTCCGACGGGCGCTCGTGGGAGCTGAAGTCCTGCCCCGAGGGCACCTACTGCGAGGGCGGCTCGTGCGTGCCGACGGTGTGCGTCCCCGGCCTGCGCGTGTGCTTCGACGACGCCGCGTGGCAGGCGTGCGACGACCTCGGCACGGGCCTGGGCCTCTCGACCGCCTGCGGCGAGGAGACGGGCTGCGTGCACGGCGTGTGCCTCGCCTCGCCCTGCTTCGCCGGTGACAGCGCCTGCAACGGCGCCCGGCGCATCACGTGCTCGACCGCCGGCGGCGGCTGGGTGACCGAAGACTGCGCGGCCGGGCACCACTGCGTGCAGGCCGAGGGCGCCGACGCCGAGTGCCGGCCCGACGCCTGCGTGCCCTACGCGCGCGAGTGCGTGGGCGTCGACGGCACCAAGGCGTGCGCGGCCGACGGCAGCGGGTGGGGCGACCCCGTGGCCTGCGCGGGCGGCGAGGCCTGCTTCAACGGCCTCTGCTCGCCCAAGCTCTGCCAGCTGCCCACCCCCGAGCCCGACGTGACCGACGCCGCTGGCGACGCGCCGCCCGGCGACGACAGCACCCCCAACGACGACGACGTGCTCGCGCCCCTCGACGTGGGCGGTCACGACGAGCAGGAAGAGCTGCCGCCCCTCGAGGTCCCGGACTCCGGCGCCGCGGCCCTCAACGGCAACCCCATCAACTTCACCATGTCGCTGTCCGGCAAGTACGTGGCCAACGAAGAGCGCGTGATCGTCTCGATGAACGAGCTCGTGAACGCGAAGCTCTACCAGCTCGAGCTCCACGTGCTGCCCGTGGCCGAGTACACCGTGGGCGAGTGGAGCCACACCGATCCCTCCGAGGTGGCGTGCGAGATCCGCCTGAACGACGGCACCGGCGAGCCCGGCGAGGGCCCCGACTCGTACAAGTACAAGGCCACCGAGTACACCGTGGCGCTCGACCAGTTCGACGCCGTGGGCGGCCGCATCAAGGGCACGTTCTCGGGCACGCTGCAGTCGCAGGACGGCACCGAGACCCTGACCCTCACGAACGGCGCGTTCGACGTGAAACGAAAGAACTGAGGCGCCGAACGCATGCCCGACAATCGAATCATCGTCAGCCGCCAGGACGAAGAGACCCGCATCGCCATCCTCGAGCACGGCCAGACCTGCGAGCTGCTGGTCGAGCGCGAGGGCCGGCGCGGCATCCTCGGCAACGTGTACAAGGGCCGCGTCACGCGCGTGCTGCCGGGCATGCAGTCGGCGTTCGTCGACGTGGGGCTGCAGCGCACCGCCTTCCTCTACGTGGGTGACATCGCCCGGCCGCGGACCACCGGGGCGCACGACGACGAACCCGACGACGACGACCCCTCGACCCCGCTCGGGGAAGACGACGAGCGCGACGAGGTCTCGCCGGCCTCGGCCCCCCAGCACGTCCCGATCGAAGAGCTGCTGCGCGAGGGGCAGGAGATCGTGTGCCAGGTGAGCAAGGAGCCCCTCGGCACCAAGGGGGCCCGGCTCACCACGCAGATCTCGCTGCCCGGCCGGCACCTGGTGCTGCTGCCGGGCACCGATCACGTGGGCGTGTCGCGGCGCATCACCGACGAGGGCGAGCGCGAACGCCTGAAGGCGATGGCCGCGGGGCTCGCGACCGACGAGGCCGGTCTCATCGTGCGCACCGCCAGCGAAGGCCAGACCGAGCAGGACTTCGCCGAGGACCACCGCTACCTGCTGGGTCTCTGGCGACACCTCCACGAGAAGGCCTCGACCTGCCGCGCCCCCGCGCTCCTGTACGAAGAGCTCGACGTGGTCGTCAAGGTGGTGCGCGACACGCTCTCCGACGACTTCGAGGCCGTGGTGGTCGACCACCCGGACGATTTCGCGCGCGTCGTCGAGTTCGTCGATCGCTTCATGCCCCAGTATCGCGCGCGGGTGCTGCTGCACGAGGAGACGCTGCCGGTCTTCGAGAAGTACAAGGTCGAGCTCGAGCTGAACCGCGCGCTCGATCGCAAGGTTTGGCTGAAGTCCGGGGGCACCATCGTCATCGACGAGACCGAGGCGCTGACCGCCATCGACGTCAACACCGGGCGGTACGTCGGCAAGACCAACGCCGAGGAGACCATCCTCAAGATCAACCTCGAGGCCGTGAAGGAGATCGCGTACCAGCTCCGCCTGCGGAACATCGGCGGCATCATCGTCATCGACTTCATCGACCTGAAGCTGCCCGAGAGCCGCGAGGCCGTGCAACGCGCCCTGGCCGAAGAGCTGGTGCGCGACCGCGCCCGTACGCACGTGCTGCCCATGTCCGAGCTCGGTCTGGTCGAGTTGACCCGCAAGCGCACCAAGAAGAGCGTGCGCCACTTCCTCACCTCGCCCTGCTTCTACTGTTCCGGCAAGGGCTACCTGAAGTCCCACGGGGTCATCGCCAGCGAGATCTTCAACCGCGTCATCAAGGAGGCCCTGCAGGCGGCTCCGGGCCAGCACCAGGTCGTGGTCTACACGCACCCGGCGGTCCTGGAGTACCTCTTCGACGTGCGCGCCGAGCGCCTGCAGCGCATCGAGGAGCAGTTCGGACGGAGCGTGGTCGTGCGGCCCCGTCCCGAGTTCCACCTGGAGCAATTCGAGGTCTACGCCGACTGACGGCCTTGACGCGACGGCGTCGCGAGGGTATTTCTGACGGGTATCAACGCGCCCCAGCCGGGAGGAGTGCGCCGTGAGCGACGACCTTCAGGATCTGAAGAAGAAGCTGCAGTTGAAGCGCCGCGAAAAGGAAGAAGAGAAGCCGACGCCGCTCGATGCCCCGGCCGACGGCTCGTTCGGCGACGCGGCCCCGGCCGACGACTTCTCGCTGCCCTTCCAGTCCGGCGAGCAGGAGCCCAGCGAGCAGGCCCGCGCCATCCTCGAGGCCCGCGCGGCCATCGAACGCGGCGACATCAAGGCCCACAAGGTCGGCCTCAGCCCCAAGAAGATCGCCGTGCTGGTGCTCGGCGTCGTGGTGCTCTTCGGCGCGGGCCTGTCGTTCGGCAAGGTCTTCCGCATGCGCGAGATCGAGAACCAGCGCATCGACGAGGCCCTGGCGCTGAAGGCCTACTTCGACACCAAGAAGGTGTCCGACGGCTCCGTCACGGTGATCAAGGGCGTCGAGGCCTTCAAGGCCGAGGTCGAGCGCATGCTGGGCGAGCTCGACGACGCGCGCAAGGCCGGCAAGAGCCCCGAGCAGATGAAGGACCGCATCACGGCGTTCCTCGACACCTGCCTGGCCTACGTGATGAACCAGACCTACTTCCCCGAGGCCGAGGTCTACCCGGTGAACCTGGTGAACTCCGAGGCCCTGTCGTTGACGTTGCCGGTCGTGGTCGGCGTGCACGAGCTCTTCCTGCAGGCCGCCACGCTGGCCGAGCTCGGCGAAAAGATCAAGCGCCTCGAGGCGCCCAAGTCGGCGACCAGCTTCGCCGTGCTCGTTTCCACGACGAAGGAGACGGTCAAGGCCAAGACGAACCCGCCGACCGACGCCGAAGGCAAGCCCACGGGCGAGTCCGAGATCATCGACATCGAGGTCACGAAGCCCGCCATCACCATGATCGAGGCCGCCGGCATCGAAGAGAACCCCCTGTGGGGCACCGCGACCGACGCCGAGAAGAAGGCCATGGAGCACTGGTTCGTGCCCTACAAGGGCCCGGCCGACAAGGAGTGGCAGGCGGGCAAGACCTCGGACATCGGCGCGATCGACGCCTCGGCCATCCTGCAGAAGAAGGACGCGGCCTTCGCCAACGCGGCCGTCAGCGACGTGGCCCAGCGCATCTACAGCCTGCGCGAGACCGTGCAGCGCGTGAACTTCAAGAAGCTGAACGAGTTCTTCGACAAGACCGCCGCCCGCGACAAATACATCACGCTCTAGAACACCCCCGCGATCGTCGCCCCGCACGCCGCGCAGCAGCCGCCCTCGAGCGCCCTGGTCGTGACCGAGTAGCCCGAGCGGCCGATCACGACCGAGTCGCACGAGGGACAGTGCGTATCCTCGCCCCCGCGCCCGAAGAGGTTTCCCGGATAGACGTAGCGCAAGCCCGCGGCCCGGCCGAGGTCGAGCGCGCGGACGAGCGTGGCGGCGGGCGTGGCGGGCCGATCGGTCAGGCGGTACGTGGGGTGGAAGCGGCTCACGTGCCACGGGAGATCGGGCGAGATGGCGACCAGGCGCCCCGCGATGGCCGAGAGATCGGCGTCGGAGTCGTTCAGCCCGGGGATGAGCAGCGTCGTGGCCTCGGCCCAGCGCCCGGCCCCCCACAGGGCCTCGAGGGTCGCCAGCACGGGCCCCAGCGTGCCGCCCGTGTGACGACGATAGCCCGCGTCGTCGGCGAACTTCACGTCGACGTTGGCGGCGTGCAACGTCGGGAGCCACGCCTCGAGCGGCGCGCGCGCGATGTAGCCGTTGGTCACGGCCACGTTGAGGAGCCCGGCGGCGGCGGCTTCGTCCGAGATGGCGCGCGCGTACTCGTAGAACACCGTGGGCTCGGAGTAGGTGTAGGCGATCGCGCCGGCGCCGGCCTCCAGCGCCCGCTGCACGACCTCGGAGGGCGACATGGGCCGGCCCTCGCGGGACGCGCCGGCTGCAGGCTCGCCCGCCTGCGACAGCTCGTGGTTCTGACAGAACGAACACCGCAGGTTGCAGCCCACGGTGGCCAGCGACAGCGCGGTGCTGCCGGGCCTCACGTGGAAGAGCGGCTTCTTCTCGATGGGGTCGAGGTGCAGCGCGTCGACGCGGCCGTAGACGGTGGTGATCAGGTGGCCGCCCTCCACGCGCCGGACGCCACAGAGGCCGGCGCTCCCCTCGCGCAGCGTGCACCGGTGCGGGCAGAGCTGGCAGCGCACCGACCCGTCGGGGAGGGCCTGCTGATACGCGGCGCGCATGGCCCTACCGGGCGAGCGTTTGCAGGAAGAAGCGGAAGCCGCCCGGGTTCTGGAACTCGTCGAGCGACTCGATGCGAAGGCGGAACGAGCGGCTGTCTTCGTCACGGTCGTCGATCTGGCCGATGCGCCCGTAGATGACGACCATGTACCGGTAGTTCTTGGCGTTGAGCGGCAGGCGCACCTGGATGCGCGCGTTGGCCTTGACGACCTGGGGCGACGTGGTCTCGATGAGCAGCTCGTGTTCGCCGACGCCGTGCACGACGCCGTAGAACATGCGGTTTCCGATGCCGAAGACCACCTTGATGTCGACCGGGAACAGGTCGTCCGAGAGCAGGGAGTCGGCGGACGACAGGTCGGGCGGAGCGGTCGGGCGGGCGGGCGGAGCCGTCGGGCTTTCGGCCGGCCCGCTCGCGCTGCCCTGCGGGGGCGTGGGCAGGTCGGTCGGGTCGGGTGCCATCGGCGCGGGGGCGCCAACGACGATCCGCACGGTGGGCTCGAGGGATGTCGGCGGCGCGTCGTGGCGCACGATGGGCGTGGGGGCGGTGGAGGCGCGCTCGAAGCCGGGCGGGGCGCTCGCGGGCGCCGGGCCCGCCGGATCGGCCGCCTGGACGGAGGGAGGCAGCGTGTCTTCGGCGAAGCCGGGCCGCAGGCCGGAGGGGTTCTGGGGGACGTTCTGCACGGCCACCGGCCGGGTGGGTCGCCGCCACACGGCGTCGGTGGCGTCATCGGCCAGGGCGGACTCGGCGCGCCGGATGGGCTCGCCGGGGTCGGCCTCGGGCGTGCGCAGGACGCGCCGACGCGTGCCGACGATGGCCGTGAGCTCCTCGGGGGTGGGGGACAGGCTGCACGACGCGAAGTCGTAGACGATCTTGCGATCGTACTCCTCGTAGGTGAGGTGCGTGTCCCAGTCGAAGGGCTGGTATCCGAGGTCGCGCTCGAGGAACTGCTTCAGGGGCAGGAAGCCCTGGTTGCAGTAGCAGCGCACCCACTCGACCCCCACGCCGCGCACGCTGGGCGACGACTGGAACGGGGTCTGGATGCGCCGGATCTTGCCGACCAGCCCCAGCGTGACGTTGCGCTTCTTCAGGTGGTAGTGCTCGAGGATGATGAAGGAGCCGAGAGGCGGGAACACGTCGGTCTGGATGAACGCGCCGTTGTAGCTGATGTCGACGGTGTAGACCTCGCGGGTCTGGCCGAGGAAGTAGAAGAGGAAGCGCACGTTGCGGAAGAGCCGCGGGTAACGGCGACGGTTCTTGGAGCCTTGATCCATCATTCGATTCGCGCGCTTCACGGCCTCGGGTTGGGGCGAAGTATACGCAGCGCCGTGGCGGTTGCAAACCGAAACTTGTGCCGCGAAACGTTCGATCGTGCCGCGAAACGTTTCCGTGTCACAGGTCACACCGTGTCACACTCGACCGTGCAGGACCGGCGGCCCCGCTGGTCGGCGCAGGAGGAGGTTGGGGGCTCCTCCTGCGCCGCTGGTAGCGGGTGGGTGTGGGCGAACGCGTCGCCAGGATCGCTGCAGTCACTGCCTTTCGGACAGCCTGCTGCCGTGGGTAATAGCAATGCGCGTGCCATCTCGGACCCGCCGGGCTACACTGCCGGCATGAGGTGGCTCGAGGTCTCGCCCAATTTCCGTTGCAACCTGCGCTGCGTGGGCTGCCTGCCCGAGACGGGCGAGGCGCCCTCGGCCGACCTGACGTCCGAGCAGGTGCTCTCGTGGCTGAAGAACGGGCGCCGCGAGGGTGCCACGGGCCTGTGGCTGGGGGGCGGCGAGCCCACGATGCGCCGCGATCTGGTGGCCCTGGTCGACGCGGCTCGCCGGCTGGGCTACCGCGACCTCAAGCTGCAGACGAACGGGCTGCTGCTCGCGTACCCCGAGCTGACCCGCCGGCTGGTCGAGGCCGGGCTCACGACGGTGAGCCTGGCGCTGCGCTCGCCGCGCGCCGACGTGCACGACCTGCTGGTGCGCCGAGCGGGCGCCTGGGCCGGGCTCGAGAAGGCCCTCGACGTGCTCGCCGGCCACCCGTCCGTCGGGCTCGAGGGCGACGTGCTGGTGTCGAGGAGCAACGCCGCCGACCTGGCCCCCACCCTCGACAGGTACGCCGCCCGCGGCGTCAAGAGCTTCAGCCTGTGGCTGCTCTGCCGACTGGTGGACGACGAGGCCACGCGCCGCGAGCTGCTACCCTTCTCCGAGTTGGAGCCGCACCTGGTGGCCGCGTTCGAGCGGGCCGACGCGCTCGGCGTGCGGCTGACCAGCCTGCACACCCCCGCCTGCGTGGTGCCCCCGGCCTGGCGCGACCGCCTGTACTACCCGCCCGAGCTCGATCTGCTGGTGGTGAACGCCGACGGTCGCTCGTTCTGGCTCGAGGAGAGCCCGGTCGAGGGCGGCGCCCCCCTGCCCTCGTGCGAGCGCTGCGCCTGGCGACCGCGCTGCCTGGGGCCGCGCGCCGACTACCTCGAGGTCTTCGGGTCGGACGAGTTCGTGCCCATCGAGACGTAGAGCGCCAGCAACCCGAACAGCAGCGGCGCCAGGTCGAACGGCGACGCCCCCGTGCGGCTCGCGTGGCAGCCGACCGCGCTTCGCTCTCCAGCCCCGCCCCAATCCTCGCGCGCGGCCGCGTCGTCCGTGACCTCCGGCAGCGTCTCGACGTCCGCCAGCACCGCCTCGACGACGTCCGGCACCGCCTCGACGACGTCCGGCCCCGCTTCGAAGCTCTCGGCCTCCGCCTCCACGACCTCGGGCAGGGCCTCGACCTCGACCGGCTCGGGGTCGGGCTCGGGCAGGACCGGCTCTTCGCCCTCGCACCAGGCGCCGGGCAGGCCGTAGGGACCATCCTGGGCGACCCACAGGGAGTCGGGCTGGCTGTTCGGCCCCGCGTAGGGGTCGATCCACGCGCCCGCGGCGTCTTCGACCTGGAAGTGCAGGTGCGGCGTCGACGACCAGCCCGAGCTGCCGACCAGCCCCAGGGGCTGACCGCACGCCACGAGCTCGCCCGGGGTCACGAGGACCGAGCCCTGCTTCAGGTGGTAGTAGAACGTGACCCGCCCGTCGGCGTGCTCCAGGGCCACGTAGTTCGGCGCGCCGGGGTGCCCGTCGCAGCTGACGCCCTGGCTGGCCGCGTCGGCGTGGCAGCGGTCGTAGTTTCCGTCGACCGCCTCCTGCACCACCCCGTCGGCCGCCGCCACGACCTCGAGGCTACCGGCGTCCATGGCCTCGAACGCGCCCTCGAGCAGGTAGTCGGTGCCGTGGTGCGCGTCGTAGCAGTTGGGAAAGTTCTTGGCGCCGTCGAAGGCCAGGCACTGCAGGTTGGCCGCGGCGCTGGGGGCCGGATCGTGATCGACGTGGATGATGAAGAACCGGCCGTCGGCGCGACGCGTCAACCGCTCGCCCTCCGGGTCGGCCAGCGGGTAGCGGTGGAGGGTGGCGCCGAGGGGCGCGGACGTGACGAGACCGACCAGCACGAGGGTCCGGAGGATCCAGGGCATGGACATCGCCTTCGCGGGGAACCCGCTCCATCCCTAGCACGCCTGCTTCCCGTTGCCAACGGTGCGAATTCCGTTAGGCTGGTGCGCACGGACTTGCCCAAGGGTTCCCCATGCCCCGCACCCTCGCCGTCGCCCTGACCGCGCTCGTGTTCTTCGGGGCCCTGCCCTCGCCCGCCGCGGCCAAGAAGCTCTCGTTGGGCGAGACCGTCGACCTGAACACGGCCACCTACGACGACCTGCTGCGCGTGCCGGGCATCGGCAAGACCAAGGCGCACGCCATCCTCGAATACCGCGAGGGTCACGGCCCGTTCGCGAGCGTCGACGACCTGGTCAAGGTCAAGGGCATCGGCACGAAGAGCCTCAAGAAGCTCGCGCCCTGGCTGCGGGCAGGCGGATCCGCGACCCCTCCCACCCTGCCGGCGAGCCCCGTCCCACCCCGGCAGCCGCCCCCTCCGCCCGCCCGGGAGACGCCCGAAGCGCCCCCTCCCTCCCCGCCGAAGGACGAGGGCCGGGGCGCGAACGACGTCGAGGTGCTGTAGGGGCTTGACATCCGACGCGGCTCCAGCCATGAACGGCGGGTGCGCAAACGTTCATCCACCAGACGAGGGGGCGCGGATGATAAAATTCTCTGATCGGCAGCTTCGCATCCCGAAGCAGTCCAGGCCCGTGTACATGGTCACGGGCGGCCAGAGCCAGTTCGCTCGAGCCTTCCCCACCCGGAAGACCGAAGAGCTGTGCATCGACGCGTTCGTCATGGCCTCCGAGATGCTCGGCATGAGCCCGGCCGAGCTGAAGAGCTACGTCCAGATGGGCCTGTACGGGCACTTCGCCGACCACTTCGGTGATCAACTGCTGGGCGAGGCCGTCATCCATGACCGCCTCGGGCTCGACCCCCTCCCCGGTCTGGCGATCAAGACCGGCGGCGCGACGGGTGGCTACACGATGCTGGCGGCCACCATGGCCGTCGCTTCGGGCCAGGCCGACGCCGTGCTGGCGATGGGCTGGGAGCGCATGGACGAGGTGCCCACCGACGAGGGCAACTTCCTCATCTCGTGCGCGGCCGACAAGGACTGGGAGACCTTCCTGGGCCAGATCTACACCGGCTACTACGCCCCCATGGCGCAGCGCTACTGGCAGGTCTTCGGGAAGAGCGAGCCGTCGTTCCGCCGGACCCTGGCCGAGATCGCGGTGAAGCACCGTGGCTACGCCCGCTTCAACCCGTTCGCTCAAGGCCCCATGAAGATCACGGTCGAGGACGTGCTGAACTCGCCCGTGGTGGCCGACCCGCTGCGCGCGCTCGACGCCTGCCTGATGAGCGTGGGCGCGGCCTGCTCCATCCTGTGCGACGAGGACACCGCCAACGAGATCCACAAGCGCTCGCCGCACATGAAGCCGCTGCGCATCTACGTGGGCGCGGGCACGCACACGCTGCGCCCCGCCGACCGGCGCGACATGGAGATCCCGCTGCTGCCGAACGAGACCGCCGACCAGTACAAGGACCTGGAGAAGCGCTTCCCCGGCGCCGACCGCTACCCTGGATTCACGGGGTTCCTGGCGGCCCGCATGGCGGCCTACTACGGCTACCGCATGGCCGGCATCACCGACCCGACCGAGGATCTCGACCTGGTCGAGCTGCACGACGCCTTCACCATCTCCGACGTGCAGAGCTACGAAGACGTGGGCATCCGCCCCTACGGCGAGGGTCGCACGTACGTCGAGAGCGGCGACTGCTACCACACGAACCCGCACACGGGGCTGCCGGGCAAGCTGCCCAGCAACCTGTCCGGCGGCCTGATCGGCTGCATGCACGCCGTGGGCGCCACGGGCATCATGCAGGTCAACGAAGTGGCCATGCACATCTGGAACCGCCACGCCGAGGTGCACGGCGACCCCGCGCGCTGGAAGGCCTTCGGCAAGGAGAAGCCGGCCGACTGGACCGACCTGCAGGTCAAGGGCGCCAAGCGCGGCCTGGCCGTCAGCCACGCCGGCGTGGGCTCGCACGTCACCGCCACCATCCTCATGGACCCCGACGCGCTGCTCAAGAAGGAGGGTTGCTGATGGGAACCGTTACCGTTGAGAAAGGCCGCTACGTGCCCGAGGGCGCGTTCCACCAGATCGAGGCCGGCACCCCCATCCGCGACGAGCGCGGCGTTCTGGCGGGCGTCACGAAGCCCCGCAACATGACCTACATGCACAGCTACGGCGGCGAAGCGCCGTTCTTCCAGGCCGTGTCCGAGAAGGCCCGCCTGCTGGCCACGCGCTGCGACGACCCTGGTTGCGCCAGCACGGGCGTGATGTACCTGCCCTTCCGCGTCCACTGCCCGGACTGCCTGGGCAAGATGACGATCGTCGACGTCACGGAGATCGCCAACAAGGTCGCGACGATCTACACGTACATCGTGACCGAGCGCTCGGGGGCCTTCAACACGCTCGACAAGCCCATCCGCTTCGTCGACGTGGCGTTCCCCGGCACCGCGTTCGGCACGCTGCTGAAGGGCTACATGGTGGGCCCGGGCCAGCCGGCCATCGGCAAGCGCGTCGTCCCCGTGTTCCGCACGGGCGCCCCCACCTTCAACATCCAGGACCTCGCCTGGGCGCTCGAAGGCACCACCGCCGACCAGTTGCCGAAGGGCTTCACCTTCAGCAGGTAACGCGCTAGAGTGCCCCCGGCGGGCCATACCGGGGGACGATCATGCGCGAATCATCCATTCTCGGGTTCACACGGCGGCTCGTGCCGCTCCTCGTCTCCGGGATCCTGGCCGCGTGCGGGGGCTCCGGCTCGAACGGGGGCCTCGCGGGCTACGACCCCGGCCTGCCCTTCGGCACCGACGTGGTCGACGCCGGCGCCGACGCCGCGGGCAAGCCCGATGTCGCGATCGAGGTCGGGGGTCCCGACGTGCCGGTCGACGTGCCGGTCGACGTCACGCCGACCGTGTGCACGACCGATCTCGCGTGCGACGATCTCGTCCCCTGCACCGCCGACTACTGCGGTGACGACGGGCTCTGCCACCACGGCGTGAAGGCCGGTCACTGCCTCATCGAGGGCGTGTGCGTCGACGCCGGCGCGGCCCAGTGGGGCAACGCGTGCAAGACGTGCCAGCCCGCCGCCTCGCCCATCGCCTGGACTCCCGTCTCCGACGCGACGTGCGACGACGGCGACCCCTGCACCACCGACACCTGCCTGCCCGCGGAGGGCTGCCACCACGAGGGCGCGTGCGCCTGCACCAAGGACGCCGACTGCAAGCCGCTGGACGACGACGACAAGTGCAACGGCAAGCTGCGCTGCCTGCAGGTCGGCCAGCCTCCCGATGCGACGTACGCCTGCGTCCCCGATCTCGAGAGCGTGGTCACCTGCGACACCTCGAACGACACGCCCTGCTCGAAGACCACCTGTGTGCCGGCGACCGGTGCTTGCGTGACCGGAATGGCACAGGAGGGCCACCCCTGCGACGACGGCGACGGCTGCACCGCAAACGACGCCTGCTCGGCCGGCTCCTGCGTGGGCGTTCCGTGCGAAGACCGCGGCCAGTCGTGCCACGAGGGCGGATGCGTCGAGGTGCCGACCGACGCCCTGGTCTACGCGTTCGACGGCGACGACGGCAGCTTCTCGGGCACCGACGGCTGGGAGAGCCAATACTGCAGCGACGCCTGGAACACGTCCGATAACGGCGGCGTCTTCCCCAACACCGACGACGGCTGCGCGATCGCCGAGAACGAGTGCACGGCCAACTACTCGTGCGGGTGGGACTGGGGGTACACGGTCCAGTTCGGCTACTGCCAGAACTCGGACCCCTTCGACAATCACCTGACCTGGGGCGACAAGGCGTGGACCGACTACTCCTACTCGGTCAGCTTCAAGAACGACGACGACGACACCATCGGGGTCGTCTTCCGCTACACGAACAGCGGCCAGTTCTACCTGCTGTACTTCAGCCGCGACCAGGCGCCCAAGGAGTACTTCGGCTGCAACATGACCTACTCCGGCGCCCGCCTGGTGCGCGTCGTCGACCAGCAGTCCACCCTGCTGGTCAAGAGCAACGTCTCGTACCAGGTGGGCCAGGTGCACCGCCTGAAGGTCGACGTGAGCGGGCCCCACCTCACCGTGGTGTTCGACCAGGACGCCGACGGCGACCTCTCGGACGAGGTGCCGCTGTTCGACGTCGTCGACAGCCAACCCCTGCTGCAGGGCAAGGTGGGGCTCTACGCCTACGAGAACGGCGCCACCGGCGACCCGTACGACCCGTGCTCGAGCGGGGGGTGCTGGTTCGATGACATCGAGGTAATCCTCCCGTAGCGCCCCGCGCCTTCTCGATTGACCCCGCGCCCCCCTTGGGTATAAAGGGGCAACCTCGACGAGGGCGAATCCGAGCATGGCAGAGCGCTTCCACCTCATCGGCATCGGCGGCATCGGCGTCAGCGGCGTGGCGCGCGGCCTCCGGGCCCTCGGGTACGAGGTCACGGGCTCCGACGTGCGGGGCTCGGTGATCATCGACGCGCTGCGGGCCGAGGGCGTGCCCGTCACGGTGGGCCACCGCCCCGAGAACGTGCACGGCGCCGACCACGTGGTGGTCTCCACGGCCATCACGGCGGACAACTGCGAGATCGCCGAGGCGACGCGGTTGGGGATTCCCGTCGAGCACCGCTCCCTGACCCTCGAGCGCATCACCTCGCGCTTCACGTCGGTCGGCGTGTCGGGCACCAACGGCAAGGGCACCGTGTCGTCGATGCTCACGGCCGTGCTCGAGGCCTGGGGCAAGGAGCCCTCGTTCATCATCGGCGGCATCCTCGAGGCCTACGGCACCAACGCCCGGGTCGGTGGTTCTGATTTCCTGGTGGCCGAGGTCGACGAGAGCGACGGCTCGCTGGTCAACGTGCACCCCGACGTGGCCGTCATCGCCAACCTCGAGCTCGATCACCTGAACTATTACAAGAGCTTCGACGAGGTGCTGGCCAAGGTGGCCGCCTTCCTGACCGGGAATTCGCGCCTGCGCTTCGCGGTGCTGCAGACCGGCGACGCCGGCAGCCGCCGCCTGATCGAGGCCACGCCGGGCGTGCGTCACGTCACGTTCTCGTCGAAGCCCGCCTGGCCCGCCGACTACCTGAGCGCCAACGTGACCTTCGACGGCCTGTCGTCGTCGTTCGACGTGGTGCACGGCGGCCAGGGGCTGCTCGGCCGCGTCACCCTGAACGTGCCGGGGCTCTACAACGTCGAGAACGCCCTGGCCGCCATCGCCGCCGCCCACACGCTGGGCACCCCCTTCAGCGCCGTCCAGGCGGGGCTGGCCGCCTTCCGGGGCCTGCGCAACCGCTTCACGCTGGCGCGCGCCGGCGAATCCGTGGTGGTGAAGGACTTCATCTCGCACCCCACGGGCATGCGGCGCGTGCTCGAGGCCCTGCGGCGCCTGGTGGGGCCCGACTTCCCGGTGGTGGCCGTGTTCAAGCCCTACCGCTTCACCTTCATCCGCTACCTGGGCGACGAGTACGCGCGCTCGTTCGTCGACGCCGACCTCACGGTGATCACCGAGATGTGGGACGGCCACGAGGAGCCCATCCCGGGCATCAACACGAAGTACCTGGTCGACAAGATCGCGGGCACGGGCACGAAGGTCGACTACGTGCCCGATCACGCCGACATCGTGCCCGCGCTGCTGGCGCGCTACCCGGGGGCCTTCGCGACCATCTTCTTCGGGGGCGTCGACCTGTTCGAAGAGGCCGATCGCCTGGTTCGCCTGCTCGGAGAACGGTGTTGACGAACGAGCTGTTCGCGCCTGGAGTCCGCTACAGCGTGGTCGGCGCCGCCCGCAGCGGCGTGGCCGCGGCCAACTTCCTGGCCCGCCTCGGGCGCGACGTGCTGCTGTCGGACGCGAAGCCCGAAGACAAGCTGGGCGGCCTGCTCGCCGGCCTCGACCCGCGCATCCGCACGGTCTTCGGCCGCAACCAGGTGCGCTCGGGCGACGTGGTGGTGATCAGCCCGGGGGTATCGCCGCTCTCCGACACCTTCGCCGCGTGCGTGACCGCCGGCCGGTGCGTCATCTCCGAGGTCGAGCTCTTCGCCGCCTGGCACCGGGGGCCCATCGCGGCCATCACCGGCACCGACGGCAAGTCGACCACCACCCGGCTGGTGGGCGACCTGCTGGCCGCGGGCGGCCTCGACCCGTTCGTGGGCGGCAACATCGGCAACGCGCTCTGCGAGGCCCTGCCCGACCTGGCGCCCGACCGCTGGGTGGTGGCCGAGGTGTCGAACGCGCAGCTGATCACCACGTGGCGCTTCCGCCCGCGCGTGGCGACCGTGCTCAACATCGCCGAGGACCACACCAGCTACCACGGCTCGTTCGAGGCCTACCAGGAGGCCAAGCGCCTCATCTGGCGCGCCATGGGCGAGGGCGACACGCTGGTCTTGAACGCCGACGACCCCCACATCCCGCGCTGGACCATCGACGCGCGCTGCCCCGTGCAGTGGTTCAGCCCGGCGGGCGACGCCACGCGCGCGGCGCACTTCGCCGACCACGCGGTCTGGCACGGCGACACGAAGCTGCTCGACTGGAGCGAGTTCCCCATCCCGGGGGCCCACAACATCGAGAACGTGCTGGCGGGCACCCTGATGGCGCGCGCGGCCGGCGTCGGGCAGGGCGCGATCCACGACGCGCTGCGCGCGTTCAGGGGGTTGGCCCACCGCATGGAGCTCGTGCGCGAGGTGGACGGCGTGCGCTGGTACAACGACTCGAAGGCCACGAACCCCCACGCCGCCATGGCGGGGCTCCGCGGCCTCGATCGGCCGTTCGTGGTGCTCCTCGGCGGCCACGACAAGGGCATGGACCTGACCGAGATGGCCGACCTGGTGGCCGCCAAGGCCCACGCCGCCATCGTCATCGGCGCCATGCGCCAGCGCTGGGCCGCCGCGCTCGGCGCCCGGCTGCCGGTGCACGTGATCGAGGGCCTGCCCGAGGCCGTGCAGCGGGCCCGCTCCATCGCCCCGGCGGGCGGGTACGTGGTGCTCTGCCCGGCCACGTCGAGCTTCGACCAGTTCCGCGACTTCGAGCACCGGGGCGACGTGTTCAAGGCCCTGGTGAATGCCCTGTGAGGGCATGGCACGCCATGCCCCTACATACCGGAGGAATGATGGCTCATGATCTCGACGCCCTGCGGGGCGAGTTCCAGGCCGAGCTGGACGCAGCCGGCACGCTCGACGACCTCGACGCGCTCGAACGGCGTTGGCTGAAAGCCCGCAAGGGCGAGCTGTTCTCCGCGGTGAAGGCGCTGCCGCCCGAAGACCGCAAGGCCCACGGCCAGGGCCTGAACGCGCTCTTCAACGCCATCGCCGCCGACCTCGAGGCCCGCCGTCGCGCGCTGACCGAGCAGGCCCTGACCGCCGACCTGCACGACCCCTGCTTCGACCCCACCCTGCCCGGCCCCCGGCGCGAGCGCGGCACGTTCCACCCCGTCGACCTGGTGCAGCATCACCTCGAGCGCGTGTTCCGCGGCATGGGCTTCCACGTGCTCGACTACCCCGAGCTCGAGCTCGAGGCCTACAACTTCGAGGGCCTGAACATCCCCAAGGACCACCCCGCGCGCGACATGCAGGACACGTTCTGGGTCGACCCCGCGCGGGGAAAGGGGCTGCTGCTGCGCACCCACACGTCGGCCGGCCAGGTGCGGGCCATGCACGAGATCGCGCCGCCCTTCCGCGCCGTGTTCCCGGGCCGCGTGTACCGCATGGAGGCCGTCGACGCCAGCCACGAGCACACCTTCCACCAGCTCGAGGGGCTGATGATCGACAAGGACGTGTCGGTCGCCAACCTCATCTCGAGCATGAAGACGCTGCTCTCGACCATCTTCGAGCGCGAGGTGACCATTCGCCTGCGCCCCGGCTACTTCCCCTTCGTCGAGCCGGGCTTCGAGCTCGACCTGAAGTGCATGGTGTGCGGCGGCTCCGGCTGCAGCGTGTGCAAGCAGTCGGGCTGGGTCGAGCTGTTGCCCTGCGGCCTGGTGCACCCCAACGTGCTGCGGGCCGGCGGCCTGGACCCCGACGAATGGTCGGGCTGGGCCTTCGGGCTCGGGCTCAGCCGCCTGGTGATGATGAAGTACCAGCTCGACGACATCCGCCTGCTGCTGGGGAGCGACCTGCGGTTCCTCTCTCAGTTCGCAGATGCAGTGTAGGGGACAACATGCACATCTCGTGGACCTGGCTGGGCCGGCACGTCGACCTGACGGGCGCCGACCCCTTCTCGCTCATCGGGCGCTTCACCATGGCCGTGGCCGAGGTCGAGGGCGTCGAGGCCAAGGGTGACGACCTCGCGGCCGTGGTCGCAGGGCGCGTGCTCGAGGTGCGGCCCCACCCGAGCGCCGACAAGCTGAAGATCGCGCGCGTGGCCACCGGCCGCGAGGTGGTCGAGGTGGTGTGCGGCGCGCCCAACTGCGAGGCGGGCGGCACCTACCCGCTGGCGTTGCCGGGCGTGAAGCTGCCGGCCTTCACCGTAGAGGCCGCGACGTTGCGCGGAGTGGTCAGCCAGGGGGTGCTCTGCTCCGAGCGCGACCTGGGGCTGACCGACGACCACGCGGGCCTGCTGGTGCTGGGCGAGCACGCCGCTCCCGGCGCGCGCCTGATTGATCTGCTGCCCGTGCGCGACGTGCTGTTCGAGATCGACAACAAGTCGATCACCCACCGGCCCGACCTGTGGGGCCACCGCGGCATGGCGCGCGAGGTGGGCGTGCTGCTCGACCGGCCCCTGAAGGCCGCCGGCTGGGCGGTCGACTTCCCGAGCGACGACGCGCTCGACGTGGTCACCGAATGCCCCGACCTCTGCCCGCGCTACACCGCGGCGCGCTACGCGTGCGCGCCCGCGGCCCGCTCGCCCTTCTGGCTGCGCCTGCTGCTCGAGCGCGCGGGCGTGCGCGCCATCAGCGACCTGGTCGACCTGACGAACTTCGTCATGCTCGACCTCGGCAACCCCGTGCACGCCTTCGACGCCCGGCTGGTGCGCGGGGACCGCATCCGCATCCGGCGCGCCCTGGCCGGCGAGCGCCTGACCACCCTCGACGGGCTCGAACGCGAGCTCACGGTCGACGACTGCGTCATCGCCGACGGCGAGGGCGCGGTGGCCCTGGCCGGCGTGATGGGTGGCGCCTCCAGCGGCATTCGCGACGACACCACCGACGTGGTGCTCGAGGCCGCCAACTTCCACCCCGGCGCCGTTCGGCGCACCAGCCTGCGGCTCGGCCTGCGCACCGAGGCGTCGGCGCGCTTCGAGAAGAGCCTGGACCCGGCCCTGGCCCTCGAGGCCCAGGTCGCCTTCGGCGCGCTCCTGGCCGAGGTGAAGCCCGGCGCGCGCGTGACCAGCCGGCTGGTCGACGTCGACCACGCGCCGAAGCGCGTGATCCGCATCGCCGTGCCCGCCGGCCTGCTCGAGAAGAAGCTCGGCACCCCCCTGCCCGACGGCTTCGCCCGCAAGGTGCTGACGGGCCTGGGCTTCGGCGTCGAGCCCACGACCGAGGGCTGCACCGTCACCGTGCCCTCGTGGCGCGCCACCAAGGACGTGTCGATCAAGGAAGACATCGTCGAAGAGGTCGGGCGCTTCTTCGGCTACGACAACATCCCCGCCGCCACGCCCGCCGTGCAGGTGCGCGAGCCGCAGTTCCGGCTGGTGTCCGAGGCCCGCTGGGCCGCGGCCCGGGCACTGGCGCTGGCCGCGGGCATGACGCAGCTGCAGACCTACTCGTTCGCGTCGAACGGCCTGCTGGCCCGCCTGGGGGTCACGACCTCTGACGCGCTCGGGCTCGCGAACCCCATCTCGTCGGACCTCACGCACCTGCGCACCACGCTGGCGCCGAACCTGGTCGGCGTGGTGGCCGACAACAGCCGGTCCTCCGAGGCCGTACGCGCCTTCGAGATCGGGCGCGTGTTCCTGGCCGAGAAGGACGCCGAGGGCCTGCCCCTGCAGCCCCACCGGGTCGGGCTGGTCACGTGGCGCCGCGACGGCGGCGACGAGGTCTACTTCGAGCTGAAGGCCGCCCTCGAGGCGCTGCTCGAGCGCTTCCGGGTCGAGGCCGAGTTCACGCCCGGCCTGGTCGATGCGGCGCCCTACCTGCACCCCTCGAAGTCGGCCCGCGTCACGGCCGGGGGCCGCACGCTCGGCTGGCTGGCGCTGCTCCACCCGCGCGCCGCCGAGGCCACCAAGCTCGCCGCCGGGCGCACCGCGCTGGCCGAGCTCGACCTCGCCACCCTGGCCGAGCTCTGGCAGCGCCGCTGGGCGTATGCCCGGCTGCCGCGCTTCCCCGGCGTGCGCTACGAGATCTCGGCCATCGTGCCCTTCGAGATCACGCACGCCGAGCTCGAGCGCGAGATCCGCGCCTCGGCCGGCGCCGACCTGCGCGACGTGCGCTTCCTCGGCGAGTTCCACGGAGCCCCGATCGCCCCGGGGCGGAAGTCCATGTCCTACGAGATGCTCTTCGGGCGCGACGAGCGCACGCTGACCGACGACGAGGCCAACGCCGTCGCGGCGCGGGTCCTCGCGCACCTCAAGGCCACCCTCGGCGCGACGTTGCGGGAGGCCTGAGCGCGCACATGAGCGGCCGCGACGTACGCTTCGTCACCAAGCCCCTGGCGCCCCCCTGGAACGACTCGGGCAAGAACCTGCCCTGGTGCCTGGCGAGCCGCCTCACCCGCTACCGCGCCCGCGTGTGGACGCCCCGCGGCGTGACCCTGCCGCCCTGCCCCAGCGTGGTGGCCGAGCGCTACCTGACCGCCGGCGGCGCGTTCCGGAACGCCCTGGCCACGAACCTCGAGGCCGTGGCGCGCCTGCTGGTGCCCGATCCGCGCGTGGCGCTCTGCCACTTCTTCTTCACGCCCACGCCCACCACGGCGCGCGTCGCGGGCTTCGTGCGGCGCGTCAAGGTGCGCACGCCCATCGTGCAGAACGTGAACAGCCTGCCCCTCGAGCCCCACGACCTCAGCCGCCTGCTCTTCGGCGATCGGGTGGTCGTGCTCTCGCGCCACGCCGAGTCGCTGGTGGCCGATCGCGTCGCGGCGGGCCGCGTGGTGCGCATCGCTCCCTGCGTACCGCCCTTCGACGACCCCGCCCTGCTCGCCACGCCTCGGGCGGCGCGCCCCACCTTCGTGTACGCGGGCGACCTCGAGTTCTCGACGGGCGCCATGCGCGTGGCCGAGGCGGTGCCGGCGCTGCTGCGCCAGGTCGAGGCCGACGTGCTCTTCGCCTGCCGCGCCAAGACCCGGCGGGCGCAGTTGGTCGAGCAGGCGGTCCGCCACGTGCTCAGCTCGGCGCGCGTGCCCGACGAGCGCGTGCGCTGGCTGGGCGAGGTCGACGACCTGGCCTCCGTGCTGGCCGGGGCCACGGCGCTGCTGCTGCCCGTCGACACCCTCTACGCCAAGATGGACCTGCCGCTGGTGGCGCTCGAGGCCCTGCAGCTCGGCACGCCCTGCATCCTCGGCGACCTGCCCCCCCTGCGCGAGCTGGCCGAGGCCGGCGGCTCGGTGCTGGTCGACCCGGCCGATCCCCTGGCCCTGGCGGCCGCCATGGCGCGCCTGGCCCGCGACGAGGGCGCCCGGCGCGCGCTCTCCGAGGCCGCGCAGGCCGCCTGGCGCGCGAACTACCACCCCGACGTGATCGTGCCGGCGTACGAAGAGCTCTACGACACGCTGCTCTGCCGAGGCCCCCGATGAAGCGCGACAACCGCAGCTACTACGACGCCTTCGCGGCCGGCTACGACCGGCACCGCGACGTGGGCTACCACCGCCTGGTCGACGACCTCGAGGCCGAGGTGGCCCGACCCTACGTCGAGGGCAAGCGCGTGCTCGAGGCGGGCTGCGGCACGGGCCTGCTGCTCGATCGCCTGGCCCGGGTCGCGGCCGACGTCACGGGCGTCGACCTCTCGCGCGGTATGCTCGCGCACGCCCGCGCCCGCGGCCACCGGGTGGTGCAGGCCGATCTGCGCTTCCTGCCCTTCGCCGACGAGACCTTCGACGCCATCGCGTCGTTCAAGGTGCTGGCCCACGTGCCCAAGCCCGAGCGCGCCGTGGCCGAGCTCGCGCGCGTGCTGAAGCCGGGCGGCCACCTGGTGCTCGAGTTCTACAACCGCCACAGCCTGCGCCACGCCATAAGGGCCCTGCGTCCCAGCCTGCGCACCTCGAAGGCCTTCGCCGAGGACGCCATCCACACCGCCTTCCTCTCGCCCGACGAGATCGTGGCCCTGCTGCCCGAGGGCTTCGAGGTGCAGGACCTCCGCGGCATCCGCGGCCTCACCCTCGTGCCCGCCACGCTGCGGCTGCCCCTGCTCGGCCCCGCGCTGCAGGCCGCCGAGCGCAAGTTCACCTGGTCGAGCCTGTCACGGTACGGCGGGTTCCTGATCGTGGTGGCGCAAAAGCCCGTACCCCTCACACGATCCACTCCCCCCGCACCATGACGCGCTCCACGGGGTTTCGCCCCAGCTCGTAGGGGATCTGCGCGTGGCTCGTCACGTCCATGACGCACAGATCCGCGTCACGGCCCGGGGCCAGGACGCCCGCCCTGTCTTCGCGCGCGAGGGCCGCGGCCGCTCGGCGCGT
This sequence comes from uncultured Myxococcales bacterium, assembly GCA_964494475.1. Taxonomy (GTDB): domain Bacteria; phylum Myxococcota_A; class UBA9042; order CAZBRS01; family CAZBRS01; genus CAZBRS01. Next base: position 32,379 of record CAZBRS010000039.1, read on the forward strand.
CACGCCCAGCAGGGCCTCGGCCGGCGTGAGGCCCAGGCGCGTGCAGCCGAGCGTGGTCATGAGGGGCAGGTGGGCCGTGGGCGACGAGCCCGGGTTCAGGTCGGTCGAAAGCGCCGGCAGCGCGCCCGCGTCGGCCAGCCGGCGGCCCGGCGCCCAGTCGCTCTTTCCGAGGAAGAGCGTGGCTCCCGGCAGCAGCACGGGCACGGTCCGGCTCGCGGCCAGCAGCGCCACGTCGGCGTCGTCGATGGCCTCGAGGTGATCGGCCGAGGTGGCGCCCAGCTCGACGGCCAGCGCCGTGGCGCCCGTGTGGCTGAGCTGCTCGGCGTGCAGCTTCAGCTTCAGCCCCAGGCCCGCGGCGCGCAGGAGGATGCGCCGCGCTTCGGCGAGGGTGAACGCGCCCTCCTCGCAGAACACGTCGCAGAACTCGGCCAGGCCGCGGGCGGCCACCTCGGGCAGCAGCTCGTCGGTCAGCAGCCGCACGTAGCGCTCGCGATCGGCGCGGTGCTCGCGGGGCACCACGTGGGCGCCCAGGAAGGTGGGCACCAGGGTCAGGGGGGTCAGGCCCTGCAGGCGCCGGACGACCTCGAGCAGCGCGAGCTCGGTGGCCGCGTCGAGGCCGTAGCCGCTCTTGATCTCGACGGTGGTCGCGCCGTGCCGGGCCAACGCCCCCAGGCGGGGCAGCGCCAGCTCGACCAGGCGCTCGATGCCGGCCGCCCGGGTGGCGTCGACGGTGGTCTGGATGCCGCCACCCAGGCGCGCGATCTGCTCGTAGGACAGGCCGCGCACGCGGCGCTCGAAGTCGGCCGTGCGGTCGCCGGCGTACACCACGTGGGTGTGGCACTCGACCCAGCCGGGGGTCACGACCCGCCCCCCGAGATCGACGCGCCGCGGGTCTGCCGCGAACGCGGCCGGCAGGTCGGCTTCGCGGCCGCACCACGCGACGCGGCCGGCCTCGACCACGAGGGCCGCGCCCGTCACGCACCCCAGCGCGGCGTCGGCCCCGGAGCCGCCCGGCCCGTTCATGGTCAAGAGCTGGCCGATGCTCGTGAGGATCATGCAGACCTCCTGCTGAACCGCTCCTACCACGGCGACGGAATCGTTGCAATCCGCGGAGTCCCGGCATACAGTTTTTAGAACGATTCACTCCTCGCCACGGGGACCCGCGATGAAGTGCCCGTCCTGTGGTCGCATGCTGCTCGACTCGGCGACGTTCTGCCCCTACTGCGGCGCCACCGACATGAGCGGCACGGCCAAGCCCGCCAACAAGAAGCCGGCAGCCCCGGTCGAGGCCGACGACGACGACGAGTCGTCGTCGACCATGGTCATGCAGGTCACGCCCGAGATGATGAAGGCGGCGGTCTTCGCCAAGGCAGCGCCTCCGAAGCCCGCGGCCGTCGACCCCAAGGCCACCATGATGGGACTGGGCCTGCCCGACCTCCAGCGCGCGGCGCCGAAGGAGTCCGAGCCCAAGAAGACCATCATGGGCCTGGGCCTCGCCGACATCGTCAAGGCGCAGGAAGAGGCCGCCGCCAAGGCCGCCACCCCCGAGTCGAAGCCGGCTCCCGCCCCGCCCCGCCCCGCCGCCCCCCAGCCGGCGCCCGCCTCCCGCGAGGCCAAGGCCACCATCATGGGGCTCGGGCTCTCCGACATCGTCAAGGCCCAGCAGCAGGCGACCGCGAACGACCGCGTCGACGAGCTGCAGCCCCAGCGACCGCCCGCGCCCCAGGCGCCCATGCTGCAGCCCATCGACCTCGAGCCCGACGAGGCGTTCTCCGAGGAGACCACCGACGAGTCCGCGGTCTCGCCCGAGTTCCATCCCGTCGACGGCGTGCTGCTGCGCCTCTCGCGCGAGCTGCCCGGGCTCGAGAACGACGTCGAGACCATGCAGTTCCTGCCGCCCACGGGCGGGCTCTTCAGCCTGTTCGCCTACGCGAAGCACGCCAGCCGCGTTCGCGCCGAGATCGCCGATCTGCGCGACACCCTCAAGCAGCGCCGCACCCTGCTGACGAACGAAAAGAAGAAGGCCTACCAGCGCCTGGGCCAGCTCGGCTGGATGAAGGGCCTGCGCATCGTGGGGCTCGACTCCTACGTGTCGGAGCTCTCGTTCTTCAAGGATCAGCTCGACACGCTCGAGCAGCAGAAGGCCACGGTGCGGGCGGGGGCCCTCGGCTCCCAGCTCGATCGCCACGAGGCCGACCAGCGCAACCTCTCGTACCTCGAGTTCGAGGTCGGGCGCCCCGACACCTGGCGCGAAGAGACCCAACTGCTCGAACACAAGGTGCGCAACCTGACCCACGAGATCGAGTACCTGCGCGGCATCATCGCCCGGGTCACACGCCCCGACGCGCGGGGCAACCTCGAGAACCTGCTCAAGGACCGCGAGTTCCTGCTCGAGAACGCCGGCCGCAAGCAGCGCGAGATCTCGTCCAGGGCCGCCCAGCACGCCGAGCGGGCCGCGGCGCTGGCCTCCGAGTTCGACCGCCTGCGCGCCCGCGTGTCGCGCTACTCGGTCGACCTCGACCGCGGGCTCGCGCCGCTCGAGCGCGAGGAGCGCGAGATCCTCGGCAAGATCGCCCCCTCGCTCGAGAAGATGGGCGAGGTCATCGCGGCCTCCCAGGCCGTGCGCGGCGATGTGCACAAAGACCTGAAGCAGCAGGTCGAGGTGGTCACGGCGCTCGAGGAGTGGCTGCAGCGCGAGAACCTCTTCGTCATGAAGCTGAAGGACATCGAAGGCCGCGTCGACGTGAAGCGCGTCGGCCAGGCCCGCATCTTCCTGGCCAGCCTGATCCTGCTGGGCGTGGGCTTCGCCGGGGTCGCCACGCTGGTCGCCCTCTACCTGGCGGGCGTCATCTCCTGATCCTGATTTCGGCTTTGTTTGTATCTCGTTAGCGACGATCGACGCGTCTTTTTTGCGCCCGGCAGGACCCCGTCGTACCGTGGAACCTGCCACTCCAGCGCGCGGGGAAAGACATCATGGTGGGAATGATCGTCGCGGTCGGCAGCATCGGACTCTCGATCCTTCTGTGCCGGACCCTGAACCACGTGGTGCTCAGCGCGCTGCTGAACACCTACAAGCGCTGACGCCCCAGGGCAACCGCAAGGGTTGCCCCTACTCGCAATACATGTCGGTCTTGCGGAGCACGGCCTTGCAGGTGCCGCTCTGGCAGTAGGTGTCCTGACCGCGGATGTAGGCCTTGCAGTCGTCGGATTTGCAGTAGATGTCCTGCTTGCGCAGCACGGCCTTGCAGTCGTCGGACTTGCAGTAGATGTCTTGCTTGCGCAGCACGGCCTTGCAGTCGTCGGTGTCGCAGTAGATGTCGTTGCCACGCAAGAGCGCCTTGCAGTCGCCGGACTGGCAGTACATGTCGCTGCCGGTGACCAGGGCCTTGCAGTCGTCGCGGCTCCACTGACGGTAGCCGACCGTGAGCGGATCGGGGGGCGCGGCGAGGAGGAGCGCGAACACGAGCGCCTGGAGCATGCCGGTCACCTAGCTGGAGATCCAAGGAGGAGGGTACCCGGAAGCCAGCAGGGCCTCAACCACTTTCTCGGTCGCTCTCGGGAGGGGAACGTCGCGAAGCTCGGACGGGAGGACGAAGCGCACCTCGTCGGAGGCCAGCGGGCGCGCCTCGCCGGAGCGAACGCGGCAGTGGAAGGCGGTCAGGGTGATGCGCAGGTGCGAGTAGGCGTGATCGACCGTGGCGCACGGGGGCCCGACCTCGACGTCGAGCCCGGTCTCCTCGAGGATCTCGCGGCGCGCGGCGGCCTCGAGGCTCTCGCGCGGGCGGCGCTTGCCCCCGGGCAGCTCCCACAGCCCACCCAGCATGACCGTGACGGGCCGGCGCGCGATCAGCACCCGACCCTCGCGCCAGATGACGCCCACCGCCACGTCGTGGTGCGGCGTGGGGGCCCTCTTCGTCTTCACGGGAAGCTCGGAGACGCGCCCCTGGCGGAGGGCCTCGCAGTCGCTCGCGAGCGGGCACTCCGGGCAGCGGGGCTCGCGTGGCGTGCACACCAGGGCGCCCAACTCCATGATGGCGTTGTTGAAGGTGCCGGGATCCACCGGCGCGTGACCGGGCGAGGGCCCGTCGAGGAGGGCGGCGGCCAGCGAGGCCTGGATGGCGCGGCGCACGGCCGGCGAGCGCACGTCGGCGCCTTCTGCCAGGAAGCGGGCGAACACGCGCAGCACGTTGCCGTCGATCACGGGCACGGGCTCGCCGAAGGCCATGCTGGCGATGGCGGCGGCCGTGTAGGGCCCGACGCCGGGCAATTCGGCCAGCCCCTCGGCGGTCCGGGGGAAGCGCCCTCCGTGTTGCAGGACCACCTGCTCCGCCGCCGCGTGCAGGCTGCGCGCGCGCGAGTAGTAGCCCAGGCCCGCCCACAGCTTCAGCACCTCCTGCAGGTCGGCCGCCGCCAACGCCTCCACGGTCGGAAAGCGCGCGCGAAAGCGCTCGAAGTACGGCACCACGGTGTCGACGCGCGTCTGCTGCAGCATGATCTCGCTGAGCCAGACCTCGTAGGGCGACACGGCCTCGCGCCAGGGCAGGCGGCGATGGTGCGCGGCGTACCACGCGAGCAGGCGCGGAACGAAGGCGGCCATCGGGTCAGAACGACACGTTGGGCGACGTCATGAAGAGGCTCTTCAGGTCTTCGTCGTGGAAGCGCAGGCCGAGCCCCACGAAGCCGTCGCGTCCGTCGGCGTTGACCAGATCGTCGGCGCCCGCCGACAGGAAGAAGTAGCGCAGGAACTGGAACTGCAACGACGCGCGGAGGCGCGGGTTCTGGCTCGCGAGCCCGAAGTCGAAGCACTCGCCCGTCAGCGTCAGGTGGTTGCGCCAGACGTCGAGGTCGAGCCCCACGCCGCCGCTGGACTCGAGGATGCCGAGCCGCCAGGTGGTGAACCACAGGCGCTTCGCGAGCTGCAACGAGAACTTCAACCGGTCTTCGGTCGTGGTCACGGTCTCGCGGACGGTGGGCGTGCCGGGGGGCTGGTCGGTGACCGTGGTGCGCAGGTACGAGGTGGTCGTGGCGCGGGGCTGGTCGATCAGCTCGAACAGGTAGTACGTGTCGTCGCGGGGCTGCAGGCGCAGGCTGAAGGCCGTTCGGAAGGTGTTGCCGCGCACGAAGTAGTCGGAGCGCACGCCCACGTGGGTCTGCAGGCGCACGAGCTTGGTCACGAAGTCGCTGGCGCCCGACATGGAGTCTTCGAGGTCGTTGATGAGGCGATCGTCGTTGACCAGGCGGCCCACGGTGCCGTCGCCGCGATCGACCTTGCGCGCCACGTGGTGCAGCGTGTCGAGGGTCTCCTGCAGGATGTCGAGGCTCTCCTCGACCTTCTCGAGGGTGCCCTTGATGGTGCCGAGGCTCTGCTCGACCTCGGGGCCGCTCTTGCCCACGATGCCGCGCACGTCGGCCGTGATGGCGCGCAGGTTCTCGAGCGACTCGCGCACGAGCTCGCCCGATTGCGCGCTGATGCGCTCGGCGTTGGCCGAGAAGCGCTCGATGTTCTGGATGATCTCGACGATGGCCGCCGACTGGTTGGCCACGCCGCCCTCGGTGAAGGCGCGCACGTCGGCGGTGATCTTCTGCAGGTTCTCGGCCGAGCGCGCGACGCTGTCGGCGATGACGGCCATGCGATCGGCGCCCTGATCGCCGCCGAGGGTGCCCTTCAGGTTCTCGGTGACGGCGCTCAGGTCGACCAGGATCTTCTCGAGCGCGGGCAGCAGGCTCGAGCTCTCGCCCACCTTGTCCATCATGGCCTCGAGGCCGGCGCGCGAGATGGCGGTGCGGATGGTGCCCCCATCGGCCAGGTCGGGGCCCTCGAGGCCGGGCACGAGCTCGACGTAGTAGTCGCCGAGGAGCGAGCCCTGCAGGCGCCGCGCGACGGTGCCGTTGCGGTAGACGCCGCGCTCGTCGGGCACGCCCTCCTTCAGCCGGATCTGCCGACCCACGCGGATGGTGACGACCGCGGTGCGCAGATCGGCGGGGTCGAGCTCGACGCTCGCGATGGTGCCCACGGGGATGCCCGAGATGCTGACGCGCGAGTTCTTGACCAGGCCGCTGGCGTCTTCGAAGCGCGCCTTCACGAGCCAGGTGTCGCCGTCGGAGGCGCGATCGCGCTCGACGGTGCCGAACATGTAGACCAGCAGGAGGACCCCGGCCACGAACACGAGCCCCACGGCCAGCGGCGCCCCGAAGCGCTTCATCATAGCGAGACCCCGGACGAGTCGAGGAACTCGCGCACGCGCGGATGAGTGGAGTTGACGAGGTCGCGCCCGGCCCCGTAAGCGGCGATGCGGCCCTGGTACACGAAGGCCACGTGGTCGGCGATGCGGAAGGTCGAGGCCATGTCGTGGCTGATGACCACGGACGTGACGTGGAACTTGTCCTGCGCCTCGAGGATCATCTCGTCGACCTGGCGGGTGGTGATGGGGTCGAGCCCGGTGGTGGGCTCGTCGTAGATCATGATCTTCGGGTTCAGCACGATGGCGCGCGCGAGGCCCACGCGCTTGCGCATGCCGCCCGAGAGCTCGGAGGGGTACTTGCGCACGGCGTCCGTGAGGCCCAGCACCTCGAGCCGCTCACGCACGCGGCCGGGGATGTCACGGCGGGGCACGCGGCGCTCGATCAGCGGGAACGCGACGTTCTCGTAGACCGTCATCGAGTCGAACAGCGCCGCCTGCTGAAAGACCATGCCGAATTTGCTCCGTACCCGCGTGAGCCCCTGGGCGTCGAGGTCGGCGAAGCGCTCGCCGTCGACGACGATCTCGCCCCGGGTGGGCGAGAGCAGCCCGATCATCAGCTTGACCAGCACGGTCTTGCCCGAGCCGCTGCCCCCGATGATAACGGTAATGCGCCCCTCCGCAACATCGAGGTCGACCCCCTTCAGCACCTCGTACTCGCCGAAGCTCTTGTGCACGTCGCGCACCGTGAGGATGGGGTCGGCCATTGGTCTCCTAGAACATGATGACGGTCAGGAAGTAGTCGCTGACGAACACCAGGATCGACGACGTGACCACGGCCTCGGTGGTGGCCAGCCCCACGCCGCGCGCCCCGCCGCCCGCGTGGAAGCCCCGGTAGCAGCTGACGGTGCTCACCACCGCGCCGAACACCAGCGACTTGATGAGGCCGTTCACGAGGTCGGCGGCGTCCATCCAGTCGACGACCTTGGCCATGAAGAAGCCCGGATCGCCGTTCATGAGCACCGTGGCCACCACGAAGGCGCCGACCATGCCCACGAACACGAAGTAGGCGTTGAGGAGCGGCATCATGATCGTGGTGGCGAGGATGCGGGGCGTGACCAGGTACTGGACGGGGTTCACGGCCAGCGCCTCGAGGGCGTCGATCTGCTCGGTCACGCGCATGGTGCCGAGCTCGGTGGCCATGGCCGAGCCCACGCGGGCCGTGACCATGAGCGCCGTGAGCACGGGCCCGAGCTCGCGCGACAGCGACAGCGCCACGGTTCCGCCCACCATGCTCTCGGCGTTGAACAGGCTGAACGCGTGCTGGGCCTGCAGCGCGAGCACCGCGCCCGTGAAGGTGCCCGTGAGCGTGACGATGAAGAGCGAGCCCACGCCCACGAAGTAGAACGCCTGCACGAAGTTCATGGTGCGGAAGGGGCGCCGGAACAGCCAGACGACCGCCTGCACGAGCAGGAGCACGATGGAGCCGACGGACTCCACGCGGGAGACGAGCCTTGTGGCGATCGACGTCAACGCGCCAGCCAACGGGCACCCCGTGGAAAGGTCCCTACGTGATACCGTCCCCGCTTGTGAAACACAAGGTCGCGATTATCATGGGGCGCCCCTGGAGGTGCCCGTGCCGCCCATCGACGTCATCGTCCCCGAACGCCGGAATCGCCCCATGGCCGTCATGTCGCTGGCGGGAGCCTTCCTGCTGGCCGCCTTCCTGGGCGTGGTCGCGAGCGAGGCGTCGCCCGCCGAGCGCTGGAGCGCCGGCGCGCTGCTCCTCAACACCTTCGGCTGGGGCACGGTCTTCTTCCTGGGCGTGCAGGCGCGCTTCTTCCTGAAGGCCCGCGGCGGGGTCGTGCTCGACCGCGGGGCGGGCTGCCTGCGCCTGGGCACCATGGGCGGCGCGCTGCACGACGTGGTGGTGCCCCTCGGCCAGGTGGTGCGCGTCGCGCTCAGCCCGCGCTGGGAGCGCGTGCGGCGCGGCGAGCGCGTAATCTTCTCGCTCGAGGTCGAGCGGGCGCGCGACGTGGCGGTGGTGATCGGCGAGCACGAGAGCCACGACGCGGCGGCCGAGCTCGGCCAGGCGCTGGCCGGCCACCTGGGTCGCCCGTTCGAGGACTCGGAGTTCTTCCGGGGCCGTGTCCCTGCCCCGCGCCTCGGCTACACGACGCCCGAGGTGACCCTCGGCACCCGCTGGCACCTGTTCGGGCCCGTCACGGCGTTGGGCACGCTCGTCTTCGTGCTCGGCGCCTTCCTGTTCACCACGGCCGACCGTTCGTTCTTCTTCGGCGTCATCGTGGCGCCCTTCCTCCTGCTGATGGGGGGCCTGCTGCTGCTCACGTCGGTGCTCCTCACGTGGGGCCGCCAGACCCTCGCGGTCGAGGCCGGCGACGAGGGCGACCGCCTGCTGCACCGCGTGCGGCTGGGGGGGCGCGCCTTCTTCGAGGCGACCATCAACGAGGCCGACAAGCTGCGCGTCCGGGTCTTCCCGAGCGGCGCCCGGGGCACGGGCCTCGAGGTGGTGGCGCCCACGCGCGTGTTGGCCCTCGGCAACGGCCTGAACGGCGCGACGCGCACGCCCGTGTCGGCCGTCGACGGGCTGGCGCGCGACCTGCACGCCGCGCTGTTCGCCGACGACGGCTTCGAGCCCGCGCCAGCGCCCCCAGCCGACGAGGCCACGCCATGAGGCCCTCCCGCGAGGCGCTGGAGCGCGCGCTGCCCCTGATGGCGCCGCTGTCGGGGCTGCTGCTGCTCACGGTGCTGTCGGTGGCCGTGCCCCATCGCGACGACGCCGTCGAGGGTCCGGCCTTCGTGCGCTCCACGCTCTTCGAGCTGAAGACGGCCTTCGCCGTCGGCGGCGCCGGCGAGGAGTTCGGCGAGCTGAAGAAGCAGCTCGCCGAGGTGCTGGCCACGGGAGTCCCCGCCGAGCGGCTCGAGGCGCCGGCCCGGCGCTTCCTCGCGCTGTCGATGATCCTGCTCGGCCACGGCGCCGACGCGGCGTCCAAGCTGCCCGAGAACGACCCCGCCCGCGCCTGGGTGGCCGACCTGGCGGCGGGGCGCACGCCCTCGCCCCCCGACCGCTACCCCGACGTGGGCGTGACCGACCCGTGGCTCGACGCCCGCCTGGCGCTGGCCGTGGCCGCGACGCGCGCCGGGCTGCCGGACGGCGAGCTGAACCGGCTGAAGGATCGCGCCTTCCGCCAGGAGCGCGCGCACCTGGAGCGCATGTCGGGCTTCGTGGGCCTCGCGTTCGTGCTCTTCGCGGGCGGCATGGTGTTCCTGTTCCGGCTGCGCCCGCTGCTCGAGAGCGCCGCGGCCTCGCAGGTGGTGGCGCCCGTGCCCCACCCGATGCGGCTCGACCGCCCCACGGCGCTCCGCCTGGGCCTCGGCTGGCTGGCCGCGCACCTGGCCCTCTCGATCTTTGCGCCCCCGGTGCTGGCGGGCCTGCCCGGCATGCCCCGGGGGCCCATCGTGCCGGCCATGCTCACGTACATGGCGAGCGCGGCGGTCGGCCTCTTCCTGGTCACGCGCGTGGCCTACCGCGACGTCACGGGAGCGCGCGCCTCCACGCTGCCCGACGTGCTGCTGCCGACCGAGGGGCGCGAGCTCGCGTCGGTGCTGTGGGCTGTGGGCGGCCTGTCGCTGGCGTTCGTGCTGGTGCTGGGCGCGTCCATGCTGCGGGCGTTCGTGCCCGAGGACGACCTGCTCGTGAACCCGGGCGTGCGCGCGCTGCTCCTGATCGACACCGCGGGCGAGCGCACGCTCTTCCTCGCCAGCGTGGCGCTGGTCGCGCCCCTGTTCGAAGAGATCCTCTTTCGCGGCTTCGTGTTCGCGCAATTGCGCCACCGCTTCGGCCTGGCCGCCGCCGCGTCCGTCAGCGCGGCCCTCTTCGCCCTGGTGCACTTCAGCCTGGGCAGCTTTTTGCCTCTGTTCGCCCTGGGCCTGGTGCTGGCCTGGGCCTACGAGGCCACGGGCAACCTGATGACCAGCATGCTGATCCACGCCGCCTGGAACGCGGGCACGGCGCTCATCGTGATGAAGGTCGTGATGTAGGCCCCTACAAGCAACGCACGGCGGCCAGCGCGGGCTGGTTCAGGGCGTGGTAGGTGAGGTCGGTGTAGACGAACCAATCATCGCCCTGGCGCACGTAGCGGGGGTTCAGCAGGCCGCCGGCGCCCGTCGAGCTCTTCAGGAGCACCTTCTCGCTGGCGGGCACAAGGTCTTCGGGGTGCAGGGCCACCAGGCCGATGGTCTCGGTGGGCACGCAGCCCCCGCAGATGGTGTAGAGCACGCCGCAGTCGAACGACAGGCCGGGCGTGCCGGCGCCGAGATCGAGCCACACCGGCGTGTGGCACGTGAGGCCGGTGGAGGGGTCCTGCACGCGGGCCACCTCGCCCGCCGGGGCCAGGTCGGCCGTGAAGCGCTGCACCTGCACGATGGTCCAGCCCGCCTCGTTCCAGTCGGCCGGGTTGTGGCTCTCGGTCCAGGCCACCAGCAGACCCCCCTCGATCGGCGTTACGGCCGCCCCGCGCGTGCCCTCGCCCCCGTCCGCCGGCGCGAGGCGCACCACCGCCCCCTGCACCTGGCCGTTCGCGTCCAGGCGCGCGATCGCCGCCGCCGAGAGGTCGGTGCCCTGCTCGGTCCAGGTCGCCACGAAGCCCCCGTCGACGACCACCAGGCCCGGCGCGGGCCAGTTCACGTAGCTGCCCTGGCTCGGCAGGTCGACCGGCTCGCCCTGCACCACGCCGTGGGCGTCGAGCCGCAGGAAGCGCACGGTCTTGGATTGCGAGGCCACGCCGAGCACGGCGTACCCGTCGGCGGTGGCGACCACGGCCGCGTCGGAAAGGCCGTTCGTGCCCGCGAGCACGGCGGGCCCGTCGTGCACGTTGCCCGCCCCGTCGGCCGCGACGAAGCCGAGGCGGCTCTGCGAGTCGGAGGCCACGTAGACGGCCGCCACGCGGTCGGCGGTGGCCACCACGCGCGGCCGCGCGTAGACCCAGCCGGGCAACGTGGCCAGGGTGGTCGCCGCGCCCAGCGTGCCGTCCACTGCGAGCGGCGATTGGACCAACTTCGTCTGCTCGCCCGCGCCCTCGCCCCGCACCAGCAGCACGTCGGCGCCCACGGCGGCGATATCGGCCCCCATCCAATAGGACCACGTGTCGGCCAGCGGCAGGGCGTCGTGCAGCACCGTGCACGTGAGGGCCACGCGCGCCGGGCGCTCGAGGATGGCGACGCCGGTGTAGTCCGGGGCGTCGGGGTCCGCGTCGGGTAGATCGGGGGCCGCGTCGAGCGGCGGCGCGTCGGGCGTCACGTCAGGGGGCGGCGCGTCGGGTGCCACGTCGAGGGGCGGTGTGTCGGGCGTCACGTCGGGGGCGAGGTCGGGTGCCACGTCGACGGCCGCGTCGGGGGCGGGCACGTCGGCGGTGTCGGCTTCGGACGAGCCGCCGCTGGAGCACGCGAGCCAGGTCAACGACGCGACGAGCAGCCAGGGCAGGTGGCGGGGCATGGGGCCTCCGGTCGTGAGGGTCGAGGCGAGGATAGCCGAATCGCGGCGGGGATGCCACGCGCGCGGCCAGCGATGGAGGGGTCGGCCAGCGACGGAGGGGTCGGCCAGCGATGGAGGGGTCGGCCAGCGGCGGCCCGGCCCCCCGGTCGGCTTGTCGGGCGGAGGCCGGCGGGCCTCGACCGCGTCGTGAAGGGCACGACGAGCGGAGTCCCGCCGGCGGACGCGCCCGAAAAATCGCCGACCGGGGGGCCGGGCCGCCCGCAGGGCGTCGGTCAGGTCCGCAGGGCGTCGGTCAGGTCCGCAGGGCGTCGGTCAGGGCCCGGGCTACGGGCAGAGTGGCGTACAGCCTTCTCCGGTGCAGGCCGCGGTCGCGGGCAGGTAGGCGTCGGCGTCGACGCAGAGGCCGGGGGTGAACGGGGCGCAGTCGTAGAGGCCAGCGGCGCAGGTGAGGCCGACGCGCGCGAAGCCGGGCCCCTCGGGCTTCCAGAAGAGCACGTCGAGCGCTCCGGGCCAGGCGGGGAGCACGGCCCCGTAGCCCGTGACACCCGAGGCCAGGCGCTGCCACGAGGTCGCGGTCCCGGTCTCGAGGCGCGCCAGCACCAGATCGACGGCGCCGGCGTCGTTGGTCGCGTACGCCACCACCGCGCCCCGCGCGGTCGTGAACGCGAAGGGCGAGACCTGGTCGCCGGAGGTCACGTCGGAGGCGACCACCTCGTTGACCACCTCGACGCCCTCGCCGGTGAACTCGGAGCGATAGACGCCGCGGCCCGGGTCGAGGTCGACGGGCTTGCCCTTGGCCTCGTAGACCACGACGAAGCGGTCGCCGTCGGCGCCGCCCAGTCGCGCGGCCGAGGGAGCGCGATACGTGACGTCGGCCGAGCCCGCGAACATCGAATCGGCGGTCTCGGGGGCGAGGTCGGTCGAGAACAATCGGCGCTTCAGGCGTACGGGATCGGCCCCCAAGACCTCCTCCCAGGCCACGAGCACGCGCTCGGCGCCCACGGCGAGGGTGGGCGCGCGCTGATCACCGTTCGTGACCTGGTTGACGGGCACGGCCTCGCCCCGCGGGGTGCCGTCGTCGTCGAAGGCGCGCAGGAACACGCCCCAACCGTCGCCGTCGACCGCCTGACGCCCGAGCGCCAGGACGAAGCCGCCGGCCGGCAGGCGCGCGAGGGCCGGGTAGCCGGTGCCCGCCTCTCCAGCCTCGGACAGGGGCTGCGTCGAACCCACCGCGCCCGACGGATCGAGCCGCAGCAGGCCATCGCGGGACGACCCGGCGTCGTCGGTGAACGATCCGAACGCCAGGGCCCACCCGCCGGGAACGGCGACACACGACAGGCGGAACGACGACTCGGCCTCGGCCACCACGGCGTCGTAGGCCTGCCGCGGCCGCCAGGCGCCCGAGGCCTCGCGCGCGGCCCACGCCAACGTCCCCTCGTCGCCCGACTTGGCCTCGAGCCACGCGAACAACGCGGCCCCGTCGGCCGCACCGCACGCCGTGACGTAGACGAGCGTGTCGTGAATGGGCAGCGCGGCGGGCGCGTCGAGCGAGCCCGGGCACCCCTGCCCCCCGTGGTGGACCACCTGCACCCGCGAAAACGCCACGTCCGGATTGCCGAGCGCCAGGCTGACCCGCCGCGTTCGATCGTAGGTCGACGACAGGTCGACCAGCACGTCGAAGCCGGGTTGGTCGTCGAGATCGACCGCGCGCACCGTCAGCGCCGGCGGGGGAAACACCGCGGCGTCGGAGGCCACCAGCACCGCCGAGGTCGGCACCTCGACCGGCTGGACGACGCGCACCCGCAGCGTCGACGTGCCACGCGGCACCCGCACCGCCGGCAGCGTCAACGAAGCCGCTGGCACCAGGCCCGACAGGGACACGGCGCCCTCCTCGACCCGCAACGCCCCCTCGACCGACTCGTAGGCGCCCTGCCACCAATCGGCCGAGGCCGGCGTGCGATCGAACAGCACCCGGCGCGACCCGAGGTCCGCGGGCGCCGCGCAGGCGCCGGCCTCACAGGGCGTGAAGGTGCAGCCCACCTCGGCGGCATCGCACGCCCACGCCTCGTGCGTGCACCGGTGCGCCACGCAGTCGTCGGTCGTGCACGCGTCGCCGTCGTCGCAGTCGGCGGGCTCGTCGCAGCAATCGCCCACCCACGCGGTGACCTCGCACGTCGCGCCCACGCACTCGGCCTTCGTGCCACAGAAGCCGTAGGCATAGCACGGTTGGCCATGCTGGTCCGGATCGGGCTCGGCCTCGCAGCGGCCGTGCCCGGGCGTCGGGTTGCAGACCTCGCGCCAGCACATCCCCTTGCCGCAGGTCGTCGTCGAGGTCGGCACGCACGCCCCGGTGCCGTCGCAGGTGTCGCCGAGGGTGCACGCGTTGCCGTCGTCGCAGGGCACGCCCGGCTGGGGCAGGAAGGCGCACGAGCCCGTCTCGGCGTCGCAGGCGTCGGTGGTGCAGGCCTTGCCGTCGTCGCAGGCGCGCGGCGTTCCCTGGCACGTGCCCTCGACGCACGCGTCCGACAGGGTGCAGGCGAGGTGGTCGTCGCAGGCGGGGCCGGTGAGCCGGGTCGTCTCGCACAGGCCGTCGGCCTCGTTGCAGACCTCCGACGTGCACGGTTCGCCATCGTCGCACACCTTGGGCGTGCCCAGGCAGAGCGCTCCGACGCACTGCCCGCCGTCGTTGCAGGGCGCAGGGTCTTCGCAGGGCACGAAGCCGGCCACGGGCAGGTGGTCGCACGCGCCCGTGCCGGGGTTGCACGTGTCGTCGGTGCACGGGTTGGCGTCGTCGCATCCTCCTTCGCCAAGGCTTCGGAGGGCGAGGTCCGCCCCCGGCGCGCACGCGCCGCCGGCGTCGCAAGCGTCGCTGAGGGTGCAAGGATCGCCGTCGTCGCAGGCGCTGCCCGCGGCGAGCGCGACGGCGACGCACGAACCGGTGGCCGGGTCGCAGCTCGTGTGCAGGCAGTCGGTGTCGCCCGACAGATCGCACGGCAGCGGCACCGTCTCGGGGTCGATCGAGCAGACGTGGGGGAACGCCGCCACGTCGCACCGGGGCAGCCCGTTGCAGAGGTCGCCGTCGTCGGGGCAGTCGACGTCGTGCCGGCACTCGCACGGGCTCGGAGCCGCTTCGACGCACGCGCCGCCCGCGCAGGCGGTGAGGGTGCACGGATCCTGGTCGTCGCAGGCGGCGCCCTCGGCCAACGGCAGGTCGGCGCACACGCCCGTCGCGACGTCGCAGGCCGGCCTCAGGCAGTCGCCCTCGTTCGGGTCGGGGCACGCCACGGCGGAGCCCAAGAGCAGCGCGCAGACGTGGGGGAACACCTCGCGGTTGCAGCCGTGGCGATCGGCGCAGGGGGCGTCTTGCAGCGCGCAGTCGCCGTCGACGCGGCACTCGCAGGGGCTGTCTCCCGTCTCGACGCACGCGCCGGCCCGGCACGAGACCACCGCGCAGGGATCGGGAGAGTCGCAGGGGGCGCCGTCGGCCCGGGCCTGGTCCACGCACAGCCCGGTCAGGGGCGCGCAGACGCGCTCGCGGCAGGGCTCCGGCGAGGGCTCGCAGGTCACGGCCAGGGCGAGGTCGGCGCGACAGGCCCCCTCCACGCACGCCCCGCGCCCCAGGCAGAGGTCCGTCGGGTCCACGGCCGGACACTCGGCGGCGGTCTCGCAGCCGCTCGGGCACGTGGACTCCAGGGGCTCGCACTCCCCACCCACGCAGCGCTCCCCGGTGGTGCAGGCGACGCCGTCGTCGCAGGGCGTGGCGTCGGGGCGGTTCACGTAGCTGCAGCGGCCGTTCAGGCAGGCGGCCAGGCGGCAGGGGTCCTGCTGGCAATCGGCCGCGATCGCGCACGACGACTCGACCTCGCCCGCTTGCTCGTGAGCCGCGAGGTCCTGACCCGACGCGTCGACGCCCTCGGGCGCGCCCGCTCCCCCGCACGCCAACACGGCACACACCAGGGAGGCCCAGAGCGCCCAAAGGAGAGAGACCTCGCCGCACGTTCTGCCCACCACGCCCATGCCCACCCCCCTCACGACCCCTGCACGAAGCGCGCCCGGAGGCGCCCGATCCCCTGCTCCCGCTCGACGAAGAACACGACGAAGCCCCCGGCAGGGTGAGGCAACACCACGAACTCGGGCACGCGTCGTCCGGTGGGGGCCACGATCTCGGTGGGTGGCACCACGGTGGCGCCCTGCTCGTCGAGCACCGCGTACGACAGGCCCACGCGCATCGTGCTCTCCACGGCCACGCCGTCGGGCGCCTCGATCACGTCGTACACCAGGGCCACGCGATCCGGCCCCAGCCGGACGGCCTCGTGCCGAACGCTGAGGGTCGTCTTCTCGGGCAGCACGGGCAGCGGGACCGCGAGGGCGCCGTCGTAGCCCACGCGCAACAGGGCGAGCGGTGGCGCCAACAGCTCGGCGGGGGTCTGCACGGGAAAGACGATCAGCGCGTAGGAAGCATCGGCGCCGGCGACGACGGCGGGCGCGAACGGGTAGAACGACGAGCCCTCGAGCGTCCAGAGCACAGCCGCCGGGCCGAGGCAGGTGTCGCCCTCCAGCGCCTCCATGACCAGGCGCACCGAACGCTCGTCGGGCCCGTGGTCCTCGCTCACCACGTAGACCAGTCGATCGTAGACGCCCAGGGTGACGAAGGCCGGCTGCCGGGCCTCGACGCCCACGTAGTCCTCGTCGTAGAAGCGCGGCAACAGGTGGCTCGCTCGCGCGTAAAGGGCGGTGTGCTCCGGGTGCGTGAAGCAGCCGCCGCCGTCGGGCTCACCCCGCGTGAGCAGCAGCGGGCCCTCGGGCTCGACCTCGGGAGCCCCCGCGGGCTCGAGCGCGCTCGTGGCATAGCCGAGCACCGGCAGCCCTTCATAGAGGGCCCCCTCCACGTGCCCCGACGCCACCAACCGGCCGAGCCCGGCCCGATCGAGCGCGGGCGGGTCGACGTGCCACTCGAAGAAGCTGAAGAGGTTCTGCCCATAGGCGAGCACGTTGGCCGCGCCCACCACCAGCTGCGAGCGCACGTAGTCGGGGGGCGCCAACCACGTGACCTGGGTCGTCTCGTGGGGGAAGCGGGTCCCCTGCCCCTGGGCCGGCACCACGACGAGCTGCGGAGCCAGCGCCGGGCCGGCGTCCAGCTTCACCGGAGCGCCGAGGCGCGCGCCGCCGGAGGTCAGATCGACCAGGTGGAGCCCGTCGTCCGCTCCAGCACCCGAGTCGATCACGGTCACCGCCGCGCGGAAGCCCCCGGTCGACCCCCGCGACGTGACCGCGGCATACTGCACGCTGCCCGCGACGCCGGTGTCGACGTCGAAGACGCCGAGTCCACAGGCGACGCCGCAGCCTTCGAGCGCATCGGCGGCCGCCGGGTCGCACGCCTCGCCGGCCTCGAGCAGGCCGTTGCCGCAGCAGTCCGGAGCCTGGGTCACGTCGCACGTGTGGGCCGCACCGCAGACCACGGTGCCGCAAGGACCCGCCGCCGGGCACTCCGCGTCGTCGTGGCAGCACCCGTCGATCGGTGCGCCGGGCGCGCAGGCTCCGGCATCGCAGGCGTCGCCGAGGGTGCAGGGGTCGGCGTCGTCACAATCGCTCTGGTCGGGCTTCGCGGCGAAGACGCAGAGCCCGGTGCTCGATTGGCAGAGGTCGACGGTGCAGGCGTTCCCGTCGGTACAGGGCAGCGGGTCACCGCCCTCGCACGCGCCGCCCTCGACGCACGTGTCGAGGCGCGTGCAGGGGTCGCCGTCGTCGCAGGCCGTGCCCACGTCGGCGGGCTCCGTACGGCACTGCCCGGTCTCGGGCTCGCAGGCCTCGACGGTGCAGGGGTCGCCGTCGTCGCAGGCCCGCCACGAGGTGGCCTCGCAGGCCCCGAGGACGCAGCGCCCCGTGAGCGCGCAGGGCTCGGTCGGCGGGCACTCCTGGCCCTCGTGCACGTCGAGCGCGACGCACGCGCCCGTGGCCTTGGCGCAGACCGTCTTGCGGCACGCCGTATCCGAGGCCGCCTCGCAGGTGACCACGCTGGCGGGGTCGACCACGCACGCGTGCTCGACGCACGTCAGCGTGCCGTTGCAGGCGTCGTCGTCGTCCAGCGCGGCGCAGTCGACCGCCTCGCGGCAGGCACAGACCTCGGCTCCCCCGGCGCACGCCCCGGCCAGGCAGGCCTCGCCCGTCGTGCAGGCGTCGCCGTCGTCGCAGGCCGCGCCGTCGGGG
Organism: uncultured Myxococcales bacterium; assembly: GCA_964494475.1. GTDB lineage: Bacteria > Myxococcota_A > UBA9042 > CAZBRS01 > CAZBRS01 > CAZBRS01. Next base: position 50,280 of record CAZBRS010000039.1, read on the forward strand.
GCCGCGCCGTGCGTGCAGGCGCCCGCGACCGGGTCGCAGCCGTCGAGGGTGCAGGCGTCGTCGTCGTCGCAGGACACGGCCTGCCCGCCGCACGCCCCGCCGGCGCAGACGTCACCCGTGGTGCAGCCGTCGTGGTCGTCGCACGTCTGACCCTCGCGATCGGGCAGGTTCAAGCAGCCCTTCTCGGGGTGGCACGCGTCGCGCGTGCAGGCGTTGCCGTCGTCGCAGGCCAGCGGCTCGGGCTCGTGCCGGCACGCCCCGTCGCCGCAGCGATCGCGCGTGCAGGCCACGCCGTCGTCGCACTCGGCGTCGAGCGCGCACACGCCCTCGAGCTGACCCGTCGACGACGCCCCGGTGCACGCGGCGAGCGAGAGGGCGACGAGGAGCAGGGCCCTCACGGGCCACGACTCTATTGCGAGAACAGCCCTCACCCCCTGGCCCCGGACGAACCTCACCCCATGGCCCCGGACGAACCTCACCCCCTGGCCCCCTCTCCATCGATGGAGAGGGGGAATTCCGGAGACCTCACCCCCTGAGCGGGGGGAGGGGGGGTGAGGTTTCATGAGGTGGTGAGGCCCCCTCACGGGCACACCCCGCTGCAAGCCAGGCCCAGGCAGCCCTCGACCAGCGGCAGGTAGGCATCGGTGTCGGCACACACGCCCACCTCGGGCGCGTCGCAGTCGAAGAGGCCCTTGTCGCAGGCCAGGCCCAGGCGGGCCAGGCCCACCTTGCCGTCCTTCACGAAGGCGTGCTCGAGGGCGCCGGGCGCGGCGGGCAGAGCCGCGCCGGTGGAGATGACGTTCCCCGAGACGACGCGAGCGTTGCCCTGCAGTCCCACGGCGTCGAACCGCGCCGCCATCAGGTCGAACACGTACTGCGTGGAGTGGTCCGACCGCCACTGCACCATGGCGCCGCCCGGCACGGCGAAGACCACGGGCCGCAGCTGGTCGTTGGCCTTCTCGAACGTCAGGTCCAGCTCGTTCTCGCTCTCGGTGCCGGTCACCGTGAACCCCGAGAAGACCACGCCCGTGCCCGCGTTGTTCGGCCGGCCCACGGCCTCGTAGGCCACCAGGAAGTCGGAGCTCTGGCCCGCGTGGGGGGCGGCGCTGGGGCGGAGGTACTCGACGTCGGCCGAGACCGCAAAGGTCGTCTCGTCGGTGGTGGCCACCAGGTCGAGGTCGAAGAGCCTTCGCGCGAGCTGGACCTTGTTGGCCCCCAGCTTGGACTCCCACGCCACCAGCACGCGCGCGCCGCTCACGGCCAGCGTGGGCCGGCGCTGGGTGCCGTTCGTGATCTGGTTGACCGGCACGTTCGTGGCGCCCACGGGCTGGCCGCCCGGGGCGAAGCGGCTGAGCGCGATGCCCGTGCCGTCGCCGTCGCTCAGGTCGGAGGTGAAGGCCGCCAGCAGGTCGCCGCTCGGCAAGACGGCCAGGGCGGGGGTCTCGGAGTGGTCGCCGGTCGCCAGCGAGACGTAGGCGTTGGTCGTGGCCACCCCGTTGGCGCCGAGGAAGAGCAGCCGCGAGGCCACGAAGCCGCTGTCCTGCACCGCCCCGAAGGCGATGGCCCAGCCTCCGCCGTGGGCGACGCAGCTCAAGCTGAACTCGGCCAGCAGGTCGACCTCGCCGCCCGCGGTCTTCTCGTCGCTCCACCCCTGCCCGTTCCAGAGCCTCCAGCCCAGGCGCGTCTTGGTGGCCGTCTCGGTCCACACCACCAGCCTGGCGCCCTCGGCGCTGGCGCACGAGGTCACCTGCAGGGCGTGGCCCTCGGTGTCGAGCCACTCCACGGCCTCGGGCCCCAACGCGGCCGGGCAGCCCTCGGCGCCGTGGTGCACCGCCTGCACGCCCTCGAGCGTCCAGGTGGCGTCGGTGACCTGCAGGGCGAAGTGCACGGTGCGATCGACAGCCGCCGACACGGCGTAGACCACCTCGAACGAGCCGCCGGCCTCGAGGTCGACCACCCTGCCCGCGACGGGCAGTTTGCTGTCGAGATCGACCAGCCCGAGCGCGTCGGGCTCGCTCGGCACGCTCGGCGCGTGCGCCCGCACGCGGAGCGAGGTCGTGCCGCGCGGCAGGCGCAGGGGCTTCAGGAGCAACGTGGCCTCGTCGACGCCCTCGAGGGCCAGGCCCTGCTCGGTGACGGCGAAGGCCCCCACCGGGTCGGCGCGCAGCCGGATCGTGCCCACCTCGTCGGCGAAGCGGCGCTCCGAGAGCAGCACGCGCCCGGCCAGGCTGACCGCGGCCCCGTCGCAGCCGGCCCCCACGTCGCAGAGCTTCACGGCGCAGCCCGCGCTCTCGCCCGCGCACACGTCGGCCGCGTACTGGCAGCGCTCGTTCACGCACTGGACGGTCTGGCAGTCTTCGCCCGTGGCGCAGTGGGCCGGCTCGTGGCAGCAGTCGGCGATGGGTTGGCCGCCCCCGCAGGTGCCGCCCCCGCACTCGGTGCCGGTCAGGCACGTGTCGACGTGCGTGCACGCCACCCCGTCGTTGGGCGCGCCGTCGTGCAGGCACAGGCCGTCGCTCGAGCGGCAGCTGTCGACCGTGCAGGCCTCGTGGTCGTCGCAGTCCTTCGGGGTGTGAAGCTGGCAGGCTCCGGCCTGGCAGGCGTCGTAGAGGGTGCAGCCATCGCCGTCGTCGCATGCCACGCCGTCGTCGACCGGGTCGTTCGAGCACGCGCCCGTGGCGTGGTCGCACGCGTCGAGCGTGCACTCCTCGCCGTCGTCGCACACGACCAGGCCCGTGGTCACGCACGCACCCAGGTCGTCGCAGGCGTCGCCCGTGGTGCAGGCGTCGCCGTCGCTGCACGCCGTGCCCACCTCGACCGGCACGTGCGAGCAGGCGCCGTCTTGCGGGTCGCACGCGTCGGTCGTGCACGCTTCGTCATCGCCGCAATCGACCGCGCCGCTGGTCACGCACGCGCCCTGGTCGTCGCAGGCGTCGCCCGTGGTGCAGGCGTCGCCGTCGGTGCAGGGCGCGCCCGCGACGTGCTGCGTGAAGACGCAGGCGCCGGTGCCCGGATCGCACCGGTCGGTGGTGCACACCTTGCCGTCGTCGCACGCCTTCGGGGTGCCGGGCTGGCACGCGCCGTCTTCGTCGCAGGCGTCCTGCAGCGTGCACAGGTCGCCGTCGTCGCAGGCAGAGCCCTCCGGCTTCAGGGGGAACGAGCAGGCCCCGGTGGCCGAGTCGCAGGCGTTGGCGGTGCACGGGTCGCCGTCGTCGCAGGCCACGAAGCCCGTGCCGGCGCACGCGTGCGCCGCGTTGCAGGCGTCGCCCGTGGTGCAGGCGTCGCCGTCGTCGCAGGCCGTGCCGGGGTCGGTGGTCACGTGCGCGCAGCCGCCCAGCAGCATGTCACACGCGTCGTCGGTGCAGGGGTTGCCGTCGTCGCAGGCGGCGACGAGGGCCGGGACGCAGTGCCCGCCCGCGTCGCAGGCCTCGCCCTCTGTGCACGACACGCCGTCGTCGCAGAGGCTGCCCACGTCGGCCGCGGCGTGCTCGCACGCGCCGCTGGCCGCCGCGCAGGCGTCGACGGTGCAGGGGTCGCCGTCGTCGCACGCGCGGGCCGTGCCGCCCTCGCAGGCGCCCCCGGCGCACTGGCCCGCCTCGAGGCAGGCGTCGGCGGGCTGGCAGGCCCCCCCATCGTTCACGTGCACCACGGCGCAGACGCCCGTGGCCGGTGCGCACTGGTTCTTGGCGCAGTCGGTGTCGCCCGCCGGCTCGCAGGTGACCACCGTGGCCGCGTCGAGCGCGCACGTGTGGTCGGCGCCGCACACCAGCGTTCCGTTGCAGAGGTCGCCGTCTTCCCACTCGGCGCAGTCGGCGTCGGTCTGGCAGGCGCAGGTGTTGCTGCCGGCGTTGCACGCGCCGGCCTGGCACTTGTCGCCGCTGGTGCACACGTCGCCGTCGTCGCACGACTCACCGTTCGGGAGGTCGTCGTGCGTGCACTGCCCGCTGCCCTGGTCGCACCCGTCGGCGGTGCAGTCGTTGCCGTCGTCGCAGGTCTTGCCCTGCCCGGCGCACTCGCCCGCGTGGCAGGCGTCGTCCGACGTGCACGCGTCGCCGTCGTCGCAGGACCTCCCCTCGGCGGCCGGATCGGCGCTCGTGAAGCACAGCGCGGCCTCGGGGTCGCACGTAGCCTTCAGGCACGGGTTGCCCCCGGTCTCGGCCTTGCAGTCGTCGTCGACCTGGCAGGCGGCGGCCGTCTCGGACCCATCGACGTCGAGGCCCGGCCCCGTGTCGTCGGGGCCGCCGCCGCCCCCGCACGCCGCGAGCGCCAGCGCCAGCACCGCCAGGAAGAGACGCCGCAGGACGAGGCTGTCCACTACACACCGGGCTCCTGGACCTCGCATCATGGTTCCTCCGTGGTCGGCGACCCCCCGCCGACTTCGACGCCACCCTGGGTGGCCGAGCCCGCCGTCGTGGGCCAACCGGCCCGCGCCGCACCCGGCGCGCCGCTCACCAGGCGCGCGAGCCGCCCCACCGCGTCGAGGACCAGCACGTGGCCCTCGGGGTCGGCCAGCAGCGCGCCCGCGATCTCGTTTCCGAGGTCGTGCTCCCAGCGCGCCGAGAGCGCCCCGCCCTCGGCGTCGGGGAGCAGCCTCGCCGCCCGCAGGCGCGACCCGGCGGCCTGCACCAGCCACCCGTCGGCCAGCAGCAGGAGGCCCGGGCCCCCCGGCCCCCCCGCCTCGTGGGATGTGACCGCGGCCTCGGCGCCCCGGTCGACCAGCACGAACAGGCGCCCCCCCGCGGCGGGCAGCACGAGGCGCCCCTCTTCGTCCTGCAGCACCTGCCCCAGCGCGTCGGCGGGCAGCGCGACCGGCGCCGCCCAGGCCCGCGCCAGGGCGCCCTCGGCCAGCACGAACGCCGACACGCCGCGCGCACCCTCCAGCACGTAGAGCCGCCCCGCCGAGACGGCCAGGTCGCGCGCGGCCTCGGCGAGGTCGGCCTCGCCGGTCGGGGCGCCATCGGACGCGGCGTGGCGCCGCAAGCGCGTTCCCGCCGCCACGATCACGTGCGCCGAGCCCGTCGCGAACACGGGCCCCACCACCTCGGCGTCGCTCGCCGCGAGCGCCACGACGTGCTCGGGGCTGCCCGGCGCGCCGCCCCGCACCACGAGCGCGCCGCGCGCCGGCGACCACCAGGCCAGGCGACCGTCGGAGTCGACGGCCAGATGGCCGGGGAGCGGCGCGTCGGCGATGACGTCGCGCTCGGCGCCGGACCGATCGAAGCGTCGGAGGCCGGCGTCGAAGGCCGCCCACGCGCCGTCGATGGTGGCGACGGGGGGGGCGAGATGGGCCGACGTGCCCTCGCCCACGGGAGCGCGCCACGCCACCCGCCCGTCGCGCGCCACCCGCGTGAGCCACACCCACGAACCGGTCTGCGGCGCCGGAGCGGGCGCCAACGTGGTCACCAGCGCCGCGCCGTCGAAGCCGTCGACCGCCGGGCCGCTGAAGCCCACGCCCTCGAGGTCGAGGCTGAAGCCCAGGCAGTCGCTGTCGCCCGCGCGCTCACCGGCCCCCACGAAGCAGCACCCGTCGTCGGCCACCGCGGCCGCGGCGTCGCAGCGCGCGCTGCCCAGCAGGCAGTGGCCCGTGTCGCAGGCCACGTACCCCGCGGGGCAGTCGGCCGGGTGCTCGCACGTGGGCAGGGTGATGGGGTCGAAGCAACCCGGCAGCGACGGCAGCCCGAGCAGCAGGAGCGCCCGAAACACGAAGGCTTGGAGTGCATTCGGCATGACGCCACGAATACCGGATTTCGCGCCCGGCTTCAACTTCGCGTGGAGAAAAATGAAAATCCCTGCGTTCGCGCGAGGGTTTCGAAGGGCAGTCAACCTCCCGGGCGGGGGCCCCGTCGGAGCTCGGGCGCCTTACGTGGCGCTTCCAGGCTCTTCGCCGTCGCCGCCAGGGCCTCGAGGGCATCGACCGCACCGCGCTCTTCCAGCAGCTCCCGTCGACGTACGGTGAACAACTCGTACTCGGCTCCGGCCTTCGACTCCGCTGCCTGGTGGCTCATAGTGCCCGCCCCCGGAAGGACGCGCCGGTCGTTGAAGCGCAGCCACTCGTCGAGCTTCTGCTCCCAGTGGGCCAGGAAGATCTGCTTTCGACGGCGCGTCTGGTCCTCCGCGTAGTCGAGCCACATGGCCACGACGCGGTTCAGCTCGCCGATCTCGTCGGCGTTCAGATAGTTCTTGGCCACCGCCACGTCGGCCTTGCCCACGCGCCCGCTGCGCCACGAGGTGAGCCCCATGTTCGGCTTCGCGTGATCGGCGCGTTCGACAATCAACTCGGCGGCCGTCAGGCCCGTGGCCGCGAAGTGCAGCTAGTTCTGCATGACGCGGAAGAAGCCCAGCGTGGCCTTGGCGGCCGGGTCGTAGTCGGCGGCCAGCGCGAACAGCTCGCGCACCCGCAGGTACATGCGCGCCTCGCTGGACCGGATGTCGCGGATGCGCTCGAGCAGGTCGTCGAAGTGGTCGACCAAGCCAAGCTCGGGCGCAGGAGGGTGTTTCAGCCTTTCGTCGTCGAGGGTGAAGCCCTTGACCAGGTACTCGCTGAGCCGCTCGGTGGCCCAGCGTCGGAACTGGGTACCGCGAGGCGAGCGCACGCGGTAACCCACGGCCAGGATGGCGTCGAGGTTGTAGTGGCTCACCACGTAGCGCTTACCATCGTCGGCAGTTGTCAACCACTGGTTGACAACTGCCTCGGGGCGCAGCTCCCCTTCGTCGAAGATGGCCTTCAAGTGCTTGGCGACGTTCTGCTTCGAGGTCTGGAACAAGTCGGCCATCAAGCCTTGGCTCATCCACAGCGTCTGGTTCGAAAAGCGGCACTCGACGCGCGTACGGCCATCATCGGTCTCGTAGAAAACCAGTTCGCCCGAGTCGCGAACTGCCTCCAGATTGGAGTCCGTAGGCCGCCCCATCACAACCTCCGCGGGTTCGTGAGCCCGTTCAACTCCCGCCACCGATGGCGAGCAGGGCCTTGGCGAGCGTACACGAACCCGCGAGCCCGACAAGAGCGCTCTCCGGCGGCGCGGGCCCGAACGCCCTTACAGGGCCGACCGCCCCCGCAGCACCACCCACCCCAAAAACTCGCCCCCG
>CAZBRS010000040.1:0-5045 GCA_964494475.1 uncultured Myxococcales bacterium
GGCCCGCCAGTCGGCGATGCGCCCGATCAGCTTGTCGCGCCGCGCGCGATACTCGGCGCGGGTGGTCTCCATGGCCGCCAGGATGTCGGCCTTGGCCACCTCGGCGTCGACGGCCGCCGGGTTCTTCTTCACGAGCTCGATCATGGCGGCGGCCACTCCCTCGCGATCGAAGAAGGGCAGGAGCTCGGAGGCCGTGTGCGTCAACGCCTGATCGAAGACCTCGGCGGTCAGGTCGCGCTCGATCAACGCCTCGAGCGCGTCGACGAAGCGCGCGTAGACCACCGGGTCGGGCAGCAGGCGCTTCTCGAGATCGCCCTCGGCGCAGAACACGAGGCCGTGGGGGTCGGGCATGGCGAACTGCCCGCCATGGTGGCAGGTGGTGTACAGGTCGTCGGTGTCCCACGCGTGCACGTCGTAGAAATCGCCGAGGTCGGCCCGCCGCGCGGCCTCGGTCGAGTAGAAGTAGATCTCGTCGATGAAGTCGCCGGTGCCCATGAGGCTGTGGAAGGCCACGAAGGTGAGGAAGTGATCGAGGTCGAGGCGCGATCGCGCCTCGGCGATCAGCGCCTCGCCGGCGAGGTCGCCGAGCCCCTCGACCAGCTGCCAGTAGGGCGCCACGACGGCCGCATCAGCGGAGGTGTCGGGCGGGTACTCCACGTCGGGCAGCTTGTCCTCGGGGTCGAAGCGGCGCCGGACGACCGTGTGCAGCCGCGACGTGGTCTCGAGCAGGCCCTCCTTCGGCTTCTGAACCAGGAGGTACACGCCCCACGTCTCGCCGTCGACCCGCAGCTCGGTGAGTGCGGAGCCCAGGGGGAAGAGCCCGAGCGCGTGGAGCACCCGGTTGGCCGTGAGCTGGTTGTAATACCGATCGTCGTTGCAGAGCGAGATGAGGTGGAACTCCTCGGCGGCGAAGCCGGGGCCGAGCACGCGCAGGTCGGGCCCCTTCAGGTCGAGGGTGAAGTTCTTGCGCTCGCAGTCGAGGCTGGTCTGGCCGCGCAGGTGGGCCACGGCGGTCACAGGCTCGGCGTCGCCCACGCGCACGCGGAGCTCGAAGTCGTCGGTCGCGAGGTCGGCCGAGACCTGCTCGAAGATGGCGCGCTCGTCGGCCGTGAACAGGAACTCGACGCGCGCGGGAGCCACATGGGCGCCAGCGGCGATGACCAGAGGGTCACAGGCCAGCGCCGACTGCTCGACGGGTCCCTCGGGCAGGACCAGGCCGCAGGCCTCCCCGCCGGGCAGACGCAGTTCGACCGCAGGCCCCATCCCGGCGGGCAGGCAGGCCGCGGCCCGCAGCAACGCCCCGCCGCGCTCGGCCAACCGGTCGAGGACGGTGGCGAGGCCCGCTTCGGGCTCGGCGCCGGCGGCGAGCACGTAGGCGTCGACCCCCATGGGCAGCGCGCCCACGTCGCCGGTCGTCGGCCCCTCCTCGTCGGTGAGGACGACCAGCGCTCGCCGGGCCGGGAAGATCGGGCCTCCGATGGCCCAGACCTCGGCGGCGGCCGCGGCCAGCGCGTCGCGCCAGGGCTGCCCTGCGTCGGTGGGACAGGACGCGAAGCCCCCGCGCAGCAACGACGCCGCCCGAGCACGCGCGGGCGAGAAGCCGCTCACCTGGGCCGCTCGCGCGCAGCGACGGTACAGGGCCACGCTCGTGCCCTCGGGGAGCGCCTCGACGAAGGCCGCCGCGTCGCGGAGCGCCTCGGCCCCGGCGTCGACCAGCAGCAGCACGAAGGAAGGCTCGACCGCGGCCGGCGCGACGGTCAACGGGATCGTGACGCCCCCGGCGCTCGCGAGGGAGAGGCCGCCGGGCGCGAGCAGGGCGGCGCGGTCGGCCGCGGGGCCCTCGCTCCGCAGGAGGAGCGCGACCCCCCTCCCCGGCCACGCGGCGACGTGACGCACCGACACGCGCCCGTCGGCGCAGTCGGGCGCCACGACCACCTCGATGGGGGGCGCGTCGTAGGGCGCGTCGTCGGGCACCTGGAGCGAGTCGGAGGCGTCGCAGGTCGCGCCATCGGCGGATGCGCCGGACGAGCCGCCGCAGGCCCCGAGGAACGCCACGAGCAGGGACATCGGTACGAGCGGGCGCAGACGACTCACGGGGCTCCTCCGAACCCCGACGATACCGAACCGGGAGGCCGTGCGCAAGGCGGGCGCGGGCCGTATTTACGGGAGGCGGGCGCGCCCTTATAGTGCTCGCGGTCGATCCCTTCGCCGGAGACCCCATGCCCGAGGGCGAGATTCGCATCATCGGCGCCGCCGAGCACAACCTGCAGCACGTCGACGTGACCATCCCCAAGAACCGCCTGGTGGTCATGACCGGCGTCAGCGGCTCGGGCAAGTCGTCGCTCGCCTTCGACACGCTCTTCGCCGAAGGGCAGCGGCGCTATGTCGAGTCGCTCTCGGCCTACGCGCGCCAGTTCCTCGGCCAGATGGAGAAGCCCAAGTACGACAAGATCTCGGGCCTGTCGCCGACCATCGCCATCGAGCAGAAGACGGCGTCGTCGAACCCGCGCTCGACGGTGGGCACCATCACCGAGGTCTACGACTACCTGCGCCTGCTGTGGGCGCGCCTGGGCCAGCAGCACTGCCACCAGTGCGACCGGCCGGTGGGCCGCCAGACCGCCGAGCAGATCCGCAACGAGATCCTGGCGCTGCCCACGGGCTCGAAGGTGCACCTGCTGGCCCCCGTGCACGACAAGCGCAAGGGCGAGCACCGCAAGGTGTTCGAGGACGCGCTGCGCCAGGGCTTCGTGCGCGTGCGCGTCGACGGCCAGGTCTTCCCCTCCGACGAACCGCCCGAGCTCGACAAGCACGTGAAGCACGACGTCCAGATCGTCGTCGATCGGGTGGTCGTGAAGCCCGACGCGGTGCAGCGCATCGGCGATTCGGTCGAGGTGGCCCTGAAGCAGGGCGGCGGCCGGCTGATCGTGCTGCGCGACGACGGGCACGAGACCCTTCACTCGGAGCACAACTTCTGCGAGTACTGCTCGCTGAGCTTCCCCGAGCTCACGCCCCAGCTCTTCTCGTTCAACACGCCCCTCGGCATGTGCGAGGCGTGCAACGGCCTGGGTCGCCTGCTGGCCATCGACCCGGCGCGCGTGGTGCCCGACCCCTCGAAGAGCCTCGACGACGGCGCGGTCGAGCTGTGGGCCAACCGCCTGCTCGACGCCGACGGCTGGAACTACGACATGGTGGTGGGCCTCTGCAAGCAGTTCGGCATCGACATGGCGACCCCCTGGGAGGGGTTGCCCGAGGAGCACCGCAAGCTGGTGCTCTATGGCACCGACCAGCCCGTGAAGGTGAGCTGGTCGAGCGCCGGCCGGAAGGGCGGCCACGCCGAGTTCTTCGTGAAGTTCGAGGGCGCGGCCAACCAGATCCTGCGGCGCTTCAAGGAGACCACGTCGGAGCGCATGCGCCAGTACTACCAGACCTTCTTCTCGGACCAGCCCTGCCCCGCCTGCTCCGGCTCGCGCCTGCGCCCCGAGGCCCGCTCGGTGAAGGTGGCCGGCCTCACGCTGCCCGAGGCCACGTCGAAGAACATCGTCGATCTCAGCGCCTTCTTCGCGAGCCTCGAGCTCGACGATCAGCAGCGCCCCATCGCCCTCGAGCCCCTGCGCGAGATCGGCGCGCGCCTGCGCTTCCTCGCGAACGTGGGCCTCGGCTACCTCATGCTGAACCGCACCGGCGAGAGCCTGTCGGGCGGCGAGGCGCAGCGCATCCGCCTGGCCAGCCAGCTGGGCAACGAGCTCTCGGGGGTCACCTACATCCTCGACGAGCCGAGCATCGGGCTGCACCAGCGCGACAACCACCGCCTGATCGACACGCTCTGCAGCCTGCGCGACCTCGGCAACACCGTCGTGGTGGTCGAGCACGATCGCGAGACCATCGAGGCCGCCGACCACGTGATCGACTTCGGCCCCGGCGCCGGCAAGCACGGCGGCCACGTGGTGCACGCCGGCGACGTGGCCTCGCTGCTCCGGAACCCCGCCTCGCTGACCGGCCGCTACCTGTCGGGCGAGCTGCAGATCGACCCGCCGCGCGGGCGCCGCCGGGCCCGGGGCTGGCTCGAGATCCAGGGCGCCACCGAGCACAACCTGAAGGGCCTCGATGTGCAGGTGCCCCTCGGCGTGTTCACGGCCGTCACGGGCGTCTCGGGCGCCGGCAAGTCGAGCCTGGTGAACGCCATCCTGTGGCCGGCGGCGGCCAACGCCCTGAACCGCGCCGGCATGATCACGGGCGCCCACCGCCGCGTGCTCGGCCTCGAGCAGCTCGACAAGGTCATCGACGTCGATCAGAAGCCCATCGGCCGCACGCCACGCTCGAACCCGGCCACCTACACCAAGCTCTTCGACGACATCCGCAAGGTGTTCGCCGCCACCAAGACCGCGCGCATGTACGGCTACGATCCGGGGCGCTTCTCGTTCAACGTGAAGGGCGGGCGCTGCGAGCACTGCGGCGGCGACGGCAGCCTCAAGATCGAGATGCACTTCCTGGCCGACGTGTACGTGCCCTGCCCCGAGTGCCACGGCAAGCGCTTCAACGAGGCCACGCTGCGCGTCCTGTACCGCGATCGCTCCATCGCCGACGTGCTCTCCATGACCGTCGACGAGGCCACCGAGTTCTTCAGCGCCCACCGCAGCCTGGTGCGCGTGCTCCAGACCCTGCAGGCCGTGGGCCTCGGCTACCTCGAGCTCGGCCAGCCCTCGCCCACCCTCTCGGGGGGCGAGGCCCAGCGCATCAAGCTGTCCCGCGAGCTGGCGCGCCCCGGCACGGGCCGCACGCTCTACATCATGGACGAGCCCTCCACGGGCCTGCACTTCGACGACGTGAAGAAGCTGGTCGGCGTGGTGCAGCGCCTGGTCGAGCGCGGCAACAGCGTGGTGATGATCGAGCACAACCTCGACCTCGTGCGCCTGGCCGACCACGTGATCGATCTCGGCCCCGAGGGCGGCGAGGAGGGCGGCTACCTGGTGGCCGAAGGCACGCCCGAACAGGTGGCGAAGGTGCCGGGCAGCTACACGGGGCAGTGGCTGGCGAAGATGGTGTAG
>CAZBRS010000040.1:5145-39377 GCA_964494475.1 uncultured Myxococcales bacterium
GGTGGCGAAGGTGCCGGGCAGCTACACGGGGCAGTGGCTGGCGAAGATGGTGTAGTCACTCCTCCCCGACCACGGCGGGAGGGAGAAGCAGGAACCTCCACAGGGGCTGCACGTCGATGGTGCCCCCCTCCACGTCGAGCGTCCCCTCGTCGTTTCGCGTCACGATGACCCCCGACGGGACCTGCAACTCGCGCATGGCCTCGGCGAGCGCGCTGACCTCGCGCTGCTTCGTCCGGGGGTCGGCCAGCGACTCGCAGGCCTGCACCAGCACGCGGGCTCCCCTCCGGGGGGCGACCACGAAGTCGACCTCGCGGCCCGCTGTCGTCTTGTAGTAGAAGACCTCGGCGCCCTGGCGCCGGAGCGCCAGGAACACCAGGTTCTCGAGCAGGTGACCCGAGCTGACGAGGATGCCCGACGACACCGACGCGACCAGGGCGTGGTCGATGGCATAGACCTTCTTCGGGTTGGCGTTGGCTCGCGCCAACGAGGGGTCGAACAGGCGCACCGTGAACAGGAAGTACGCGTCCTCGAACCACGCGAGGTAGTCCGAGACCGAGGCCTTGGGGACCTTGTGCCCAAGGGACTTCAGGTAGCCCGTGAGCCGATTGACCGTGTAGAGCGAGGCGGCGTTGTTCAGGAGCCAATGCGCCAGGTCGGTGACGGCCTTGGGGTGCGAGACGTCGTGGCGTTCGACGAGGTCGCGGAACAGGATGGTGTGAAAGTACTCCTGGTGGATCTTGATACGAAGGCCGCGCTCGAGACCAAAGACCTCGGGGAAGCCGCCCGAGAGCCAGTACTCGTCCAGGCCCTGCTGCACCAGAAGGCGCTTCTTCGTCGAGAGCGGCGCGCGCGCGTCCACGCCCCTGCGCACCAGGAACTCGTGAAACGAGAAGGGGAACATCTCCCACGAGAGCGCGCGCCCGCGCATCTGCGTCGCGATCTCCTTCGACAGCATGCGCGAGGACGAGCCCGTCACGTAGACCTCGCAGCGTTCGGTGCGCATCAGGCGGTCGAGGAACGGCTCCCACCCGGACACGGCCTGGATCTCGTCGAAGAAGCAGTGCACGACCTCGGTGCTCTTCTTCTCGGGATGAAGCGCGAAGTAAGCCTCGGGGACGAGGTCGAGCAGATCGGCCGTCAGGAAGTGAAGCCGATCGTCGAAGAAGTTCAGGTACAGCAGGTTGGCCTTGGGCACGCCCGTGTCCAGCAGGCGTTGCATGATCTGGAACAGGTACGTCGACTTTCCGCTCCTGCGCACCCCAATCACGACGCTGGCCTTCTTTGGCAACGGAGAGACGCGGAGACTCCGCGGGGAGCCAGGGTCAAGCGGAGACTCGTGAAAATCAAGGAGCAGGGCCTTGATCGTCTGGAGCATCTGGCCCGTACCGGTCATGAAAACGACCCGACATGGCGTCAATCTGGAAAGAATTATTACCGGTTACGGGGAGTCCGTCAAGTCAGGGGCAAGGCTTTTCCCGGCCCCACCCTGCGCAGGGGCGGAGCGGCTCCTCAATCACGATCCCATTTCGCGAGGGCGTCGGGTGCGCCCTCGAAAGCGTAGGAGTTGAGCAGGCGGCGACGCCACAGGGAGCGCTCGTCGACCTCGGAGAGCGCGGCCGCTTTCGCGACCTCGGCCCAGTGAGCACGGATTCCCTCGATCTGGGCGGCCATGAGGCCGATCGCTGCCGGCTCGTCGAACTGGAAGTGCGGGGCGGCAGCGAGACAGGTCGCGAGCGTGCTCGCGCGCCTCTCTCCCGTGATCCGCATCGCCTGGTTGGCCTCGCGCCCCGTTCGACTCTGCGGGCAGAGGTCGTAGGCCGGCGTCAGCGTGAGCCACCTGCCATCCCAGAAGGCCGAATGGTTGCGCGCGTGGTCGTCGGTGTTGCCGCACAACACGTTGAAGACGAGGCGGCCATAGAGCTCGTGCAGCGTCGCCCTGGGCGCGGTGAAGCGGGCGCGGATGAGCTCGGCGAGATCCTCGTAGCTCGCATAACGGCCCATCATCTCGTCGAGCCCGAGCAAGGTCAGCGCCGAGACCACCGCTCTGCGGGTCCAGCCCTCTGTGGTCTTCTCGCGATCGAAGCGTCTGACGAGGAGTACGTCCTTACCGCCCGCCCGCGCGAGCTCGGTGGGGGCGACGTCCAGTCCGAGCCTCGCGGCCAACTGCATGGCGACGAACTCGGCCTTGACGACGCTGGTGAGGTCGGTGCTCGAGGAGAACTTGGCGATGAGCTTCGCGTCCGCCGTTTCGAGCGCCGCCTTGGGGCGGGCTCCGCCGAGGCTCGTCCCGTGGAGCACCGCGCGCTCGAGTTCGGGCGCTATCGGCACGCCCCTCTCGACGTGGTCGGCCACGGCCAGCAGATCCTCGAGGGAGGCCGTATCCTGCATGCGCGGCTCATAGGTGGCGCCCGATCGTTGGAAATCGAGCGCCCCGCAGCGATCCGAGCCCGACTCGATCAGGTAGGTAAACTCGTCGACCGCATCGACGTCGAGGTCGTCGCCCTTCCTGCCCTGGAGCCGATTGACGATCACGCGGCGTCCCCAGGCGTCGGGCGCTCCGTCTCGGAGGCAGCCTGCCATGGTCAGGCCGTCGAGCGGCAGGATGGCGCCGCGCCGGAGCGGCAACTCGGCGTCGTAGAGGGGGATCGCTGCGCGGCGCTCGAGGTAGCTTCGACCGTAGTTGAACACGGTTCGATCGCCGTCGCGCTTGAGGAGTCCGGCGACGACGGGATCCGTCTCGCCCGGCAGCCAGGTCCAGACGTAGACCTCCTCGATCGGCTCAGAAGTCATCCTTGACCTCGCTCATGGTCGGGCGGGCCGAGCGTGGCAGCAACGTCAACGTGCGCCCCAGCGACTCGTTGTTGGCGACGAGGCGCTCGCGGTCGAGATCGAAGAGGCGGATCCCGACGAGGGCTGCCGTCTCGAAGACGGCGCCGATCGAGCAACCGGGCTCGCCGCGCTCGATCCGATGCAGGAGACCGCGCGAGATGCCCGCGCGCTCCGCGAGTTGGGCCGCCGTTTCCTTGCGCACGATCCTTGCCTCGCGGATGAGGCGGCCGAGATAGGTGAGGGCCTCGTGGGCGTAGCGAGTCGTGGCGCGCGCAGGGGGCTTGGGCATGGATGCACCATCAGCGAGTCGCGAACAATGTACGCGTTCTGTTTATGGAACATACGTGAGACTGAGCTGGGCGTCAAGCGCCCAGAACGGCGGCGTCGGTTCGCCCCTAGGAGCCCGTAGCGCATAGCGCTATCGGGCTCCGTCTGGGGGTCTGGGGGCCCTCCCCCAGGCAACAACCTAGGAGCCTGTCAGTCGTGTTTTCAAGGGGTTGCACCATTAGCGTCGAGGCTGCCGCAAGAGTCTCCACGGCATTCTGGTCCAATGCGCTACAGGCTCCTAGGGTTCGACCACCTCGGGCACCTCGGCGCCCTCGCACTCGGGGGTGCCCTCGGGGCAGACGATGGCCGAGGGCTCGCAGGGGCAGACGTCGGTGCCCGCGCCCGCGTCGCAGTTCCACTCGTGGCCGTACTCGTCGACGCACGTGCAGCCGCCGGTCTGGGAGTCGGCCCCGGGCGCCGCGGTGTCGATCGCCAGGACGGCGTCGTGGTCGTCGATGCTGTTCCGCACGTCTTGCCCCGGCGTGGGCACGGGATCGATGGCGCAGGCCGGCAGCCCGCAGAGCAGAACGAACCCCGCGATCAGGCCCAGGAGCGGTTGAAATCGGCCCACCACGCCACCCTCCGACAGAGGGCTTCATTGTAGCGAAGCCCCGGGGCGCGTACAATACCGCCATGGTCCGACGAAGCCGCGTCCCCTCCCTGTTGACGGCCTTGCTCGCCCTCGCGGCGTGCAGCAGCACCCGCGTCTCGAGCGTCGCGGTGCCGCCGCCCCACGCTCCGTTCGCGCTGGCGCTCACGGTGAGCGAGAGCGACACGGTCGCGGTCGTGTCGCAGGTGATCGCGAACGGCCTGCTCGAGGTCGTCGAGGCCGAGCGCCCGACGGGTCGGCTGCTGCTCGGCGTTCGCGACGGATCCCGCCTGGTCACGCTGGCCCTGTCCCGCGCGTTCGACCCGGCGCTCGTGGCCGACTGGCGGGGCTTGGCCGTACACGTCGAGGCGACGGTGGCGCCCGAGGGTACCGACCTCGAGCTCACCGAGGCCGAGGGTCAGGGCCTGCTGCTCCTGGTCGTGTCGCGTCGCTTCGCCGACCGCCTGCCGGGCAAGCCCGACCAATGGGGCACGCCCGCCGACCTGCCCCTCCGGCGCGTGGCGGGGGCGTCGACGCTGCGCACCACCGGTGACGAGAACGACTGCGTGGCCTTGTCGGTGCACTACCCTCTCGAGGTGGTCGGAGGCCCGGCCCCCCTGCGCCTCGACCCCGACACCTGGGCGCCGGCCACGTGGCGCGGCCGGGCCGTCGGTCTCCTGAACCACGAAGCGTGGTGGTACCGCCGCAGCACCTGCCCGACCCTCGAGGGCGCCGGCTTCACGGTCATCGTGCGCGCGCTGCCTCAGACCCCCCTGGCTAAGGGCCCGAACACCACCTTGTGAAGCTGCAGGTTCAGCCGCGCGAACCCCAGGCGGCGCTCGACGAGCGCGCGCGCCAGGCGGGCCGCGTCGAAGCGGCCGTGCACCGGCGAGAACAGGATCTCGACGCCGCGTTCGTGGAGGGGGTGGCGCTGGAGCAGCGCACAGGCGGCCTCGAGGTCGGCGGCGTCGGCCACCACCAGCTTGAGCGCGTCGCCGGCCCCGAGCAGCGCGAAGTTCGCGTCGCAGAAGGGCTCGAAGCGCCGCCCCCCCACGAAGGCGCTCGGCGGCTTCCAGTCGACCACACGCGCCACGCGCCGGTCGATCGCCTCGATCGAGCGCGTTCCGTTGGTCTCGAGGGAGACCTCCCAGCCCCGATCCAGGCAGGCGCTCGCCAGCTCCGGCAGCCCGGGCTCGAGCAGCGGCTCCCCCCCGGTCAGGCACACGCGCGGCAGACCATGCCCGGCCACCTCGCCGAGCACCTGCTCCACGGTCAACTCTCGAAACGATTTCTCGGCCTCCCGGGTGTCGCACCACGCACAGTCGAGGTTGCAACCCGAGAGGCGCACGAACACCGTGGGCAACCCCGCCCGCGACGTTTCTCCCTGAATGGACGCGAAGATCTCGTGAACGCGCATCGCGGCGCCCGCCCCCTTTTTCGCGCGCCTCACGCGGAGGTCGCGCAATCGAACCTTGCAATCTCTTGATTCGGCTTCATAAACGGCATTTTGATCGACTTCTTGACGAGCAGGTGACAGCGCTTGTCGGTAACCCTGTCATGGGGGGCAGCAACCCTCCTCTGATCGTTCGGGATTCGGCGTCTTGCTCCATAGCTGAGCAGGCAAAACCGTTTCATTTCAACGTTCGCTCCATTTCCCTAGAGAATGCCTGTGGGTTTTCCGCGACCGCGCAGAGCGCGGCTGGCAGGCCCAATCTCGACAGAAGCACCAAGAATCTCCGATGGATAGCCGCTCGCGCGCCCCGCCCGCGGCCCCGATGGACGAAAGGGGCGCTCGCGGGTGATTTTATCACCTCTCTCGACTTGCGGCGGTCGGTTTCGGGTGCCACCTGGGGCGCCCGGAGCCCAGTCCAGCGAAGGGCTGTCAGCAGCGCGAGCAGGGTCAGGAGAATCGCCAGTGGAGTCGCGGTAAATCGCCGCAGTGCGTCAGGCGACGAGGAGGAACAGCCTCCGGAACCGCTCCCGTCGGCGTCGGGCGCGCCCTCGGCCCCCTCCCACTCGGCCACCTGTTCGCTGCAGCGCAGCGTGGACACGACCCCGCCCTCGCAGCAGAACTCACCCGCGCGCGCGATATCGGGCCCGCAAAGGCACTCGGCCTCGAGCAGGTGGTCCAGGGCGCAGGCCGCCACCTCGACGAACGCGCCCTGGGGGCCGTTCAGATTGTTCAACTCGTCGGACTCGAGCACCTCGTCGTCGCTGTCGGCCAGCACCCAGACCGAGAAGGTGGTGTTCTCTGTCACGGTGTAGGCGGGCGTCCAGACGACCTCGTCGCCGGAGCCGGTGGCGTCGGCGGGCCCCAGCGAAGGGATGGTGGTCTCGAGATCGCCGCGCTCGCCGATGGAGGGGGCGACCTCGCGGCCGAGGAAGAGGGCCACGCGGAACGGCCCCGTGGCGCGTGGTCCTGCGTTGGCGACCTTCACGTACAGATCGAGCACCGCGCCGCTCGCCGCGACCGCCAGCGTCTCGATCCGTACGTCGGGGAGCTCGAGCGACTCGGCCGTGACCGGCACGTCGAGCGGGCCGTCGACGTTGTTGCCGAGCAGCAGGTCGCCCGACTCGCGGAACAGATCGACCGCGACCCAGGAGCGGTGCTCGCCCACCTCGGGTTCGTCCCACCGCAGCGTGTAGGTGCGGGTCTCGTCGACGCCGAGCCCCGCCTCGTCGCGCACCGACAGCACGTCGTCGCCCTCGAGCGACGCCGTCGTGGGCGCCGCGGCCAGGTCGAGCGCCAGGTCGACGTCGAAGGCCGTGGACGGCGCGGTGCCTCGATTGCGAACCTCGACCTGGTAGACCACCGCCCCGAGCGGGTCCCACGTCCAGGTGAAGTCGTCGACCGCGAGGTCGGGGCCCTCGAGCGCGACCGTGACCACCAACGGTCCGGCCGTGTTGTTCTTCTCGATGATCTCGTCGACGTCGCCGTGCACGTCGGCGTAGGCCCACGACGAGTACTGACCGTTCGCCAGATCGCTCCAGAAGAGGTAGACCGGCAACGTTCCGCCGCGCGGCACGTCGTCGGTCACCAGCACCTCGACGTCGGGAGGCTCTCCCGACTGCGGCGCCAGCACGTCGTCGACGAAGAGGCCCACCGAGAACGGCACCTCGGTGGAGCGCGTGCCCGCGTTCTTCAGCCACACCGTGTAGAGCACCTGGTCGCCCTGCGCCTCGGTCGTGAAGTCCACGATCTGCAGGTCGGGGCGATCGAGGCTGGTCGTGGCGTTCACCTCGAAGCAGCGTGGCCCCTGCCCGTTGTTGCCCTCGTCGAACTCGGTCACGTAGCCCTCGGTGTCGGCCAGCAGCCACGAGCAGTAGGCGCCGTTGGCCAGCGCCATGGGGGGGAACTCGACGGGCGTACTGGCGCCGGCGGGCAGCCCGGCGGGGACGACCACCACGTCGTCGCCGAACTGGCCGGGCGTGGGGACGGCGTCACGGTCGAGGAAGACGTCGAGGTTGAACGGACCGGCGTCGACGGGCCCGACGTTGGCCACCACCGCGCGGTAGGTGACCACGTCTTCGTTGACCTCGACCTCGAACGAGGCGATCTCGAGGTCGGCGAGGTCCGGGTCGCCCACCTGGTAGAAGACGGGCCCGCACCAGTTGTCGTCCTCGTCGGATTCGTACACCGTGGACATGTCGTCGATCTGGAGCCACGCCCGCAGGGCGCCCACGGGCAGGGGCGTGGTGGGGAAGCGTTGGCTCCAGGTGGTCGAGGTCGCATAGATCTGGCCCACGCCCAGGCCGGCCGGCACCTGCCCGAACCACGAGGCCTGGGCGGTGGGCTGATCCTGCGAGGTGAACCACGCCGACCAGTAGAAGGCCTTGCTCGCCACCTGGTCGCCGGAGTTCGTGATGGTCACCGTGTAGGTGGCGTCGCTGCCGTCGGGGAAGACGTCGACGGCGACGCACCCCTCGAGGTTCGGCAGGGCCGCCGCCGGGGCGGGCAGCGCCAGCGCAATCAACAGCAGCGACCCGAGCAGGACGTGGCGTGGCGTCGTCATGGTTCCCCCATTACGGCGCAAGTATAAGGCCTTTTGGGGGCAATGTCGCCAGGGAGGGGCGGGCTCAGCGGCCGAAGGTGAACGTGACGCCCACGCCGACCTGCTTGTTCTCGAAGTCGTATTTGACGTACACGGGGATCTTGCGCCACTGCACGCCGGCCCGGACCTCGGTGCCGCCCGTGCGATCGTCGCCGAACTGGGTGGCCACACCGCCGATGATGCCGAAGTTGTCGTTGATGGGCTTCATGCCCATGAGCTCGGCGCTGCCTCGCGAGAAGCGCCCGTCCTTCAACGTGGCGTCGGCGCTGCCGCGCACCAGGAAGTCGTTGAGGGTGTGCTCGACCGTCAGCTTGAACTGGTCGCTCGTCACGTCGTTGGCGCGATCGTGCTTGTACTCGAAGAGGGCGGCCTCGAAGGCCTTGGGATCGCGGTAGCCGAACATCAGCGACGCGCGGTTCAATTGGCTGCGATCGAGATCGAGGCCCACGGAGCCGCCGTAGCTCCACTTGGAATCGGCGCCGCCGAGCCTGCCCTCGACGCCAGCGTCGAGCGTGTTGCCGCTCTTGCCGAACTTCGAGTCGAGCGAGGCCGTGAGCGAGCCGAAGTCGTACTTGAGGCCCATGGACCCTTCGGTCTCGTGCGTGTCGGCGTACTCGGTGGCCTTGAGGTTGCCCGTGAGGGGGCCCTCACCCCCGATGCTCACGTCGTGGGTGGTGGCCAGCCGGTCGTTGGCCAGGCCCACGCGCCGGTTGTAGCCGAGGTTGCCCTCGCGCATGGAGTAGCCGAGGCCCACGGCGCCCGCGGTGCGCGTGGCGCCGCCCGCGTCGCGCGTGCGGGTGCCCTCGCCCTCGAGCGAGTAGCCGTCGAACAGGTCGGTGCGTGCGCCCAGCTTGAGCGTGTAGCTGTCGTCGCTGCCGAAGCGACCCTCGGTGCTCAGGTTGCGCTTCTCGTCGCCGAGCTTCAGGTTCACGTCGGTCTCGGCCGAGTCCTTGCCCGCCACCTCGCGCCACTTCTGACCGATCGAACCGCTGGCCGGACCGAGCTCGCCGCCGGCGCGCAGGCCGATGACGAAGTCGCCGTTGTCCTTGTACTCGCCCTCGCCCCGGATCTCGCCGCGGGCCCCCTTCTCGCCGTAGGCGACGCCCGCCGCCACGGTCGTGGTGGCCGGGCCGTCCTTGGGGCGATCGTGCTTGGCCGACAGGTCGGCCTTCAGCTTGCCCTTCTCGTAGGTGAGGGCGGCGCGCACCGACTCGAGCGCGATCTCGCGCAGCTTGCCGACCTTGGCGCCCGCGTCGACCGACAGGCCGTTGCCGAAGTCCTTCTTGTACTTGAGCTCGGGGATCTTGGCGTTGGCCGCGATGGCCCCGGCGGCGGCCAGCAGCGCGATGGCGACCACGGTCTTGGGGTGCGCCTCGGCCCACTGGCTGATCTTCTCGGCCAGGCCCTTGCCGGACTCGGACGCCAGGTAGGCGTCGGCCTCCTCCTCGGCCCACTTCGACAGCTCGGGCAGCAGCTTGGCCAGCGCGCCTTCGAGGCCGGGCAGCGAGCCCTCGAGGCTGCCTCCCTGCTTCTCGGCCTCACCGACCAGGTACTTGATCAACGCCTCGGCGCCCTTGTCGCCGTGCTTCAGGATCTTGTCGGGCGACAGCTCCTTGTGCAGCAGCTTGTACGTCTCGCCACCGAGCCACGTGCCGAGGGTGTCTTCGTATCCCAGGCGCGCCGCGGCGATGCGCTCGCCCTCCTTCTTCTTCTTTTCTTCCGGGCTGAGCTCGGCCTTGCCCTCTTCGTAGGGCTTCTGCCCGGCCACGCGCAGGGCCCCTCCGGCCGCCGTGGCCTGCGCCCCCTCGAGGGGCCGGCCAGGCGTGACCTGGGGCTGCTGCTGGGGCTGCTGGGCGAGCTTGGGATCGGTATCGGGCATGGGAGCCTCCACGTCGTGCTGAAGATTGTACGGAAAGCACGCCAGGATTCAACGGGCGCCCTCCGCTTGACACGACCCCGCGCCTGTGGAGGATTGCGCCCGCCTATCGGCAAGGGGAGTCTCCGATGAACGGGACACGTTTCGCGGTGCTGGGCGGCGCAGGCAAGATGGGGAGCGCGCTGATCGACGGACTGCTCGCGTCCGGCCTCGTGACGCCGGAGCGCGTGATCGCCACCGCCCGCCACGCGGCGTCGCTCGAGAAGATGTCCGAGCGCCGCATCGGCACCAGCCTCGACAACCTGGCCGCAGCGCAAGGCGCCGACGTGATCGTCCTGGCCGTGCACCCCGACGAGACCGCCGACGTGCTGCGCCAGATCGCGCCCTGCCTCGGCCCCGACAAGCTGCTCGTCTCGATCGTCACCGGCGTGCGCACCCGGCGCCTCGAAGACATGATCGGCGCCGACGTGCCGGTGCTCCGCGCCAACCCGAACATCGCGGTCGTCGTGCAGCAGTCGGCCACCATCGTGTGCCGCGGCCGCTTCGCGACCGACGCGCACGTGGCCCTGGTCAAGCAGATCTTCGCGACCGTCGGGTTGGTCGAAGAGCTGGACGAGCGCCACATGAACGCCTCGACCGGCCTGGGCGGCTGCGGCCCGGCCTTCGTCTTCAAGATCATCGAGGCCCTGTCGGAGGGCGGCGTGAAGATGGGCCTGCCCCGCGACGTGTCGCGCAAGCTGGCGGCGCAGGTGCTGCGCGGCGCCTCGGAGCTGGTGCTGAAGACCGGGCGCCACCCGGCGGCGCTGAAGGACGAGGTGACCACCCCCGGCGGCTGCACGATCGACGGCATCGCCAAGCTCGAAGAGCGCGGCCTTGCCATCGCCCTGATTGACGCCGTCGAGACCTCGACCCGCAAGGCCGGCATGCTCTGGCCGGAGTAGGGACAACCGTCGCGCTTGCCCAATAGGTTGCCAGCGACCCCCGTTTCGGGGTAAAGTCAGTCGCTTGTCATTGCCCGATCGAAGCCGGATGCTCGACTGGTTCTACGACCTCTTCTCGAACGACCTCGCGATCGACCTGGGGACCGCCAACACCAAGGTCTTCGTGAAGGGCAAGGGCATCGTCTCGTGCGAGCCCTCGGTGGTGGCCATCCAGCGCACCTACCGCGGGGGCAAGACGGTGCTGGCCGTGGGCCAGGAGGCCAAGGAGATGCTGGGTCGAAACCCCGGCAACATCACCGTCATCCGCCCCATGCGCGACGGCGTCATCGCCAACTTCGAGGTCACCGGCGAGATGCTGCGCTACTTCATCCAGAAGGCGCACAACCGCCGCACGCTCGTGCGCCCGCGCATCATCGTGTGCATCCCGTTCGGCGTGACCGAGGTCGAGAAGCGCGCCGTGCGCGAATCGGCCGAGGCCGCCAGCGCGCGCGAGGTCTACCTGGTCGAAGAGCCCCTCGCGGCCGCCATCGGCGCCGGCCTGCCCATCACCGAGCCGTCGGGCAACATGGTGGTCGGCATCGGCGGGGGCACCACCGAGGTGGCCATCATCTCGCTCTCGGGCATCGTGCACAGCCAGTCGGTCAAGGTGGGCGGCGACAAGATGGACGCCGCGATCATCGCGCACCTCAAGCGCAAGTACAACCTGCTGGTGGGCGAGACCACGGCCGAGAACATCAAAAAAGAGATCGGCAACGCGTGGCCCGATCGGGACGTACAGACCAAGGACGTGAAGGGCCGCGATCTGGTGCACGGCATCCCCAAGATCGTCACGGTCAACTCGAACGAGATCCGCGACGCGCTGTCCGAACCCTTGGACCAGATCGTGAACGCGGTGAAGACCTCGCTCGAGGCCACGCCCCCCGAGCTGTCGGCCGACATCGTCGACAAGGGCATCATGCTCACCGGCGGGGGCGCGCTCCTCCGGAACCTCGACATGCTCCTGCGCGAGGAGACCGGCCTGCCCGTGATGGTGGCCGAGGACCCCATCAGCTCGGTCGTGCTGGGCGCGGGGCGCATCCTCGACGACATCGATCTCCTGCGCGAGATCACGATCCAGAGCGGATGAAAGACTTCTTCGGCAAATACCGCGACCTGGTGGGCATCTCGATCCTGCTGGTGTTGCCGCTGGTGGCCCTCTTCTACTCGGGCCGCGACCGCGAGAAGCTGCGGCCCCTGGCCAACGCGCTCTCGTCGCTGGCCGTGCCCATCGAAATCGTGGGCGACGCGGCCTTCTCGACCCTGGCCGACCTGTGGCGCGGCTACGTCGACCTGGTCGGGGTCAAAGACGAGAGCGAGCGCCTGCAGAAGGAGGTCCAGACCCTCACGGGCGATCTGCTGCGCCTCAAGCACATCGAGATCGAAAACCGGCGGCTGAAGGGTCTGTGCGAGTTCAAGCGTGATCAGGGGCGCTTCCGCTACGTGGCCGCGCGGGTGATCGGCTGGAGCCCCTCGCCCTCGCAGAGCGTGATGAAGATCGTGCTCGATCGCGGCGAGGCCGACGGCATCAAGGCCGGTATGCCCGTGGTCACGAACGAGGGCCTCATCGGGCGCATCGAGCGCCTGACGGGCGGCGTGGCCGAGGTCATGCTCATCGTCGACCCGCGCTCGCGGCTGAACGTGAAGATCGCCGAGAAGGGCGTGACCGGCACGCTGGTGGGCAGCGGCGACCGTGAGCGCTTCACCGCGCGCCTGCTGCACGTGCAGAAGGGCACCGACGTCGATCGGCTCGACACGGTGGTCACCTCGGGCTTCGACGGCCTGTTCCCGCCCGATCTCGAGGTGGGCTACGTCATGACCGAGGCCACGCAGCAGACCGGGCTGTTCTACGAGGTGCCCATCCTGCCGGCCGTCGACTTCGGCCGCCTGCAGGAGGTGCTGATCGTGGCGGGCACGATCGAGCCCGCCCCCCAGGCCGGCCCCGGAGGCCCGCGATGAGGGGCTTCGTGCTGTGGCTCCTGGCCTACGTCTTCACGGGGCTGCTGGGCTCGCTGACCCACCAGATCGGCGCCACGCGGTTCGTGCCCGACGTCACCCTGGCCTTCGCCGTGTACGCGCTCCTCAACCTGCGCCCGCTGCCCGCGGCCCTGACGGTGGCGGCCCTCGGCCTCATGAACGACGGGTTCGCCGGCGGCGGCCTCATCGGACTGCACACCGAGACCCTGCTGCTCGTCTTCCTGCTGCTGCAGACCTTCCTGAAGCGCTGGCGCGCCACGACCTCCTTCGGCGTGATCCTGGCCGCCGAGGTGGGGTTGCTGGCGCACGACCTGCTCTACCTGGTGCTGGCGCTGCTCTTCGACTCCGAGTTCCGCGGCGCGGCGCTCGTCATGCAGGCCATCGTACCGCGCCTGATCATCACCCTGCCGCTCTTGCCCATCGTGCTGGCGCTGATCCGCCGCGTCGACCGGCGCTTCTTCCGCCCCGAGACCCGGCTGTTCTTCGACGGCTGACCGGACCTCGGCGCGTCGGCTCGAGCAGATCCTACTCGATGACCGCCACGCGGAGGGGTCGGTAGTCGGGCGCCGTGACCTGCACGTCGAGGCCGCCCGCCGTGGCGTTGACCGGCACGCCGAGCGCTGCGCGGCCGTCGGGGCCGGTGGTGCCGGCCGTGAGCTCGCCGGCCGCCAGGGCCGTAACGCTGGCCCCGGCCACGGGCGCGCCCGTGGCGTCGTCGGTCACGGTCACGGTGGCAACGGTGCCCTGCACGTCGACCTGGGCCACCAGGCGCATCGGCTCGCCGCGCCAGAGCTGCATGCCCGGATCGCCCAGCAGGACGAGCACGAAGTCGGTGTAGCGGTAGCAGTCGCCGTCGTTGTGGATGGTGACGGGTGGTGGCGGGTAGCCGTTCAACGCGGTGACCCAGGTGTCGCCCAGGCGCGTGCGCCCGGCGTCGAACAGACCCTCGAGGAAGTACTTGATGAAGCGCTGCCCGGGCGGGTAGCCGATGCCGATGGACGTGTTGCCGAGGTAGGCCACGCCCCCGCCGGTCGGGTTGGTGAGCCAACGCTCGCCCACCGCGTCGTTGGCGCCCGAGAAGTTGCCCGCGTAGCAGGCACACGAGATGTAGACCGGGAAGTACGGCGCGTTCGAGAGCCCGGACACCTGGCTCCGGTCGAGGAACGAGAGCATGGATTCGACGCCGTGGCCGAGGTGCACGACCAGGCCCTGGCCGCGCGCGAACTGCGTGAGCTCGGCCGTGTCGGTGTGGGCGAAGGACGCCTCGCAGTTGGCGGCGCCTTCTTCGTACAGCTTGGTGAACTCGGCGCCCTGGGGCAGCAGCTGCTCGCTCCACTTGTCGAGCAGCAGGCACGAGTCGATGTCGTAGTAGCCCGTGGGCTCCGAGAGCAGCAGGATGCGGTCGAGGTAGCCGGCGGCGGGGTCCTGCTCGTAGACGAGCAGCTTGGCCACCACGGCCTGGGCCTCGGCCGGCGTGTCGACCGGCAGGCGCCCCACGGCCAGGTCGGCGCGCATGTCGAGGCCGTCGTCGATCTCGCCGAACACGCCGTTGCCGTTCGCGTCCCAGTCGCCGTCGAGGTCGGCGAAGTAGAGGTCGGTGACGGCGTGGTCGTCGGTGTCGTACATGCCGTAGGTGTCGGTCCACACGTCGATCTTGCGGGCCGGGACGGTGGCCTCGTCGCCGCCGAGCACGACGTAGGCGAGGTCGGGTTGCGACGCGGCGAAGCCCTTCAGCCAGTTGCGCAGCCGCTCGGCGTCGTCGCGACCGGCAGCGCCGGCGAGGGCGTCTTCGAGCGCCACGACCGACGAACCCACGCCGGCGCGCGCGCGCCAGACGGCGAGCCGGGAGAACGAGGCCACCAGGGCCCGCGGCGTGACGATCACGTGCCGCAGGGGCAGATCGCCCGAGGTCGGCACGTGCACGTCGGCGGGCGTGTCCGGCGCCGCGTCGGAGGTCGCCTCGATCGCCCCGTCGGGTCCAGCGACGTCCGCCACGGCGGCATCGTCGGCCGGCGCCGCACCCCCGTCGCCACCGCCGCACGCTCCGATCAGACCTGCCAGCAACCCCGTCCAGGCCAGCCAACGACTCGACATCCCATCCTCCCGACGCGTCCGGGCCGCAGCATACCTCAGAGCGTCGTCTTCTTGTAGAAATCACCGAAGGGATCGAAGGCCTCGAGCTCGGGCACGAGCGCGGGCGGCAGATCGTGGTCGAGGCCGGCCACCGTGCGCAGCCAGGCCCACGCGATGCGGGCCCGCGCGACCTCGGAGGCGAACCGCGGATCAAGGGGCTGGCCTCCGAACGCCGTGATCGAGAAGCGCAGGCCGTCGATCACGGCCAGGGCGTGACCGCGGCGGAATTGCTCGAAGAGCACGCCCAGTCCGCTGGTGTGCGTGGCCGCCAAGTAGGGCGCGAGATCGTCGGAGCGGGGCGCCGCGACGGGACGCTCGGGCTGTCCGGTCACGAGGAGGCGCAGTCGCTCCCCCACCAACCGGGCCAGGAAGAGGTACCCCGGGGGCGACAGGTGCTGGCGGTCTGCGAAGTACGTCTCGGCCAGCAGCCCATGGGGAGAGATGGCCGCGAGCAGCCGATGAAACGGGATCTGCGCGGCGCCGTACTCCAGGGCGGCCGCGCGCCAGGCCGCGGCGCGGGTCTCCTGGTCGCGGTGGTGCAGCTCGAGCCGGGAGGGACCGCCGTCGGGAGCGGGCTTCGCGAGGTCGTCGAGCAACCGTGCGGTCAGGTCGCAGCCGTCGGTCAGGGCGCAAGCCAGGAGGCGCCGGTACTCGTCGCTCTTCTCGGGGAACTTGCGGTCGGTCGGGTGCTCGGTGGGCTCGAGTTGCTCGAGGGCGCTCATGACGGGGTTGGCGATCACGACCCGGGCGCCGCTCGCGCGCGCGAACCGAGTGAGCTCGCGCGTCCAGAGGCCGAACGTCGGCACGGAGCAGTCGCGATCTCCATACCAGTCGGACTTGCCCGTGTGCTTCCAGACGATCTGAGGCCCGTACGCCCGCGTCAACCACAGCAGCCACGACCTCTCGACCAGCGCCTGCCACACCCCGTAGAAGAGCGGCGACTCCCCCAGCAGGCAGGGCTCGCCCGGCAGCTGCGGATCGTCATTCATGCCCATATAAAATACAATGTAATCTGGACGATATGTGCGCATATACATCAGGTAGTAATAAACATTCGCGGCGATCGACGCCGAGCGACCCATGTTGACGACCGTGAACGTCCGGCCCGGGACGTTCTCGTTGAGGTAGTCGAGCAGCATCGCAGGAAAGGAGGCCTCGACGTCGAAGGGCGACCCCTCGACGCTCGACTCGCCGAAGACGGCGAGGCGCACCTCGTCGAGGCCGCGCTCGGGCTCCAGCCTTTCGCCCCGCGGCAGGTACTGCAGGTCGAGGGGCGGCCCGCCGACACCCGTGATCAGCGGCAGGGGGTTGGCGTACAGCCCGTCGCGCACCTTCACGGGCCCGAGCCCGGCCACCACGCGCCACGCCACCACCTCGAGCACGACCAGCACGAGCACGAGCGACGCGAGGGCGAGCAGCGCCTTCTTTCCGAGCATCGAGCCTCCTCTCAAGGCCCCCAGTCTAGACCGACGATCGAGGCGTCGCTGGCACCCGCGCCAGGCAGCGGCACGACCGGGGCCACGCGCCCGTCGTCGAAGAACCGGACGACGTAGCCGCGCGCCTGCTCGACCCGGTCGCGGTTCGACGAGAAGGCCAGCCAGCGGCCGTCGGGCGAGAACGCGGGCCAGCCTTCGAGGGCGTCGGTCGAGATCATCAGGCGGCGCGGAGTCCCACCCTCGGTCGCCACGATCCAGAGATCGGTGTCGCCCGAGAAGAGGAAGCCCCGCTTCGCGCGCACGAAGACGATCCAGCGGCCGTCGGGCGAGCAGCGCGGCGCGAAGCTCGAGCCCCACTCGGGGCTCACCGGCACGAGCACCTCCGGCGCAAGCGCCGCGTCGCCGTCGAACGCGACGCGTACGAGCTCGAGGCGACCGCGTCGGCCGTCGCAGGGCTCCCCAGCCGGAGCTCGCGAGAACACGAGCGAGCGGCCGTCGGCGGACCACTCGGGGAAGAACTCGCAGCGATCGGGCGCCGAGGCCCCCGGTACGTCGCGCGCGTCGCCGACGCCGAGCTCAATCGACCGCAGATCGGAGTGATAGAAGCTCTGCATCGTGTCGTTGCCGACCTCGTTGGAGCGATCGGCAAAGACCAGCACCTCGGGTCGCCTCGGGTGGAAGCGTGGCATGGAGCCTCCGGCGCTCTCGTAGACGACGGCGGGGTCGCCTTCACGGACCACGCGAAACCCATCCTCGGCGAACACGCGTGGGAGGGCCTGGAAGGTCGAGATGGGCGAGAACACCGGGCAGACCTCGATGGACGGCGCCTCGACCTCCGGCAGCGGGTAGAACTCGTGGTAGGCCGGATGGATGGGGTTCACGGCGACCGCGGAGTAGTCGTAGCTTCGCGAAGCGCGCGCCTCGGGTGGCGGGGGCTCCCAGCCCGGAATGGAGGGACCGATGCGGTAGGGGTCGCCCGCGAACCAGCGCTCGGCCAGGCGCTCGACGCTGCCGTCCATGGCCTCCCGGAGGGGGACGGCCAGCGCGCGGTTGTAGGGCATGGGCCCGGGTGGCGCCCCGGGGGTGCGGAACCACCGGGGATAGATCACCCGGCCGGTGGGGTGCTCGCCGGGTCCGCTGAAGCGGACGCGGGCCCGCGCTGCCGTGGGTCCCCGCCGGAGCCTGCCGTCCGGCCCCAGCGAGGCGGCCACGACCTCGACGTCGAAGACGCCGCCCTCGCCCACCGCGGCGCGAACCGGCCCCCAGGCCGAGGGGGCGACCGTCTGCTCGCGCGCCGTCGTGACCACCTCGACCAGGACCCGGCCCTCTGCCCCGACGACGCGCAGGCGGAAGAGATCGGCCTGGAAACCCTCGCTCCAGCGGAACGACAGCGAGGGGAAGGACCAGGGCACGACGGCCCCGTCGGCCGGCGTGCGCAACTCCAGGGGCAGGGGTGAACCCGTGGGAGCCGCGTCGAGGGCCGCGCGCTCGGCCGGCGAGGAGGCCTCGCGGGCCGGCGAGGGAGACGGGCCGCACGCCGCCAGGAGCAGGCCGAGCAGCCAGACCGCCCGTGCCCATCGCGAGGCCCGGCGGGTCATGGCGACCCCTCGGGCACATCGACCGCGCAACGGAAACCCACCAGCTTGCGCGTGCGGTAGTCGTCGCTCCGGCTCGTCGCCTCCTCGATCCCGCGATACGAAGCGCGCGCACGCCACGACAGCGTCTCGTAGCTGGCCCCGTGGGTAGCGGCGTAGTAGCCCTCGTAGAACTCCTCCCACTCGTACCGGTTGTCGACGTGGCGAACCCGTGGGTACGCCGCGTAGCGCCCGCCGGTCCACTCGGACACGTTGCAGCCGAGGTCGAGCGCCCCGAAGGGGCTGGCGTTCGCCGGAAAGCTGCCGACGGGTAGCGAGCGGTGCAGGCCGGCCTCGGCCGTGTTGCAGATCGCGGGATCGAAGGCGTCGCCCCAGGCGAAGCGGCGTCCCTCGGGGCCTCGCGCTGCGGCCTCCCACTCGGCCTCGCTGGGCAGGCGCTTGCCGAGGCTCTTGCAGTAGGTCCGGGCCTCCTCGTACCACACCAGGACGACCGGATGCTGCAGCAGTTCGGGCGGCGGGCGACCGTCGCGCCAGGCGTGCCAGTCGAGCGGCGGTCCCCCGTTGGTCGTCGGCGCGGGCACCAGCCCTTGGCTCACGGCCGCGGCGTAGCGCTCGTTCGTGACGGGCACGCGATCGAGGAAGAACGGCGCCAGCTTCACCTCGTGGGGCGGAAACTCGTTCAGGGCCGCGTCGGGGTCGACGTGCGGATCGGCGCCCACGACGTAGGTGCCCCCCGGGACGAAGACCATGCCCTCGGGGGCCGGGGGCCCGGACGGCAGGACGGGTGGCTCGATCCGGGGAGGCACGGTGGCCAACTCGCGCTCGGCGCTGGCCAGATCGGCGACCGGCACCTCGATGTCTTCCCAGTTGAAGACCCAGCGGTTCCAGCGCTCGTTGCCATGCCGGGCGCGCAGGACCACGCGCGCTCGGAGAGGTCCCGCGGCGCTGTCGGGGAGCTCGACGGGCAGATCGAGGGTCAGCGAGCCCCCCGGCCTCACGCGCGGGTGGCGCCGGAGTTCGACCTGCGAGGTCAGGTCGTGCAGGTAGTCGAGATCCCCACCGCGCCGGACGACGAGCGTGGTGAGGGAGGGCGCGTCGGGCGAGAGGAAGCGCTCGGCGTCGAGGCCCGGGCTCCGCGCCACGAGCGCGCCCGTGGTGTCGTGCAGCGTGAGCTCGAGCCAGGTCTCGGACACGTCGGTGGCGCCTGTAGGAAAATCGTGCCCGTTGCGCGCGCTCGTCAGGGTCACGGGCAGGCGCAGGGCCCCGTTCGCGCTCCGGACCAGGTCCCCGACGGCCAGGTCGACCGCGCCGGCGCGTCGGAACGCCAGGGTGGCCTCGCCCTGGTCGACGTCGCCGAGCAGCGACGGCAACAGCAGGTTGGAGCCGAGCGAGCGGTGATCGTGGATGCGCCCCCCGCGCGCGGCGGGATCCTGCCCTTCGACCAGGGGCAGGTGGCAGTCGACGCAGCTGCGATGCCCCTCGGCGCTCGGGTCGCCGTAGATCGTGCCGACGGCCTCGGCCGACTGCAGGCGCAACCGGCCCGCCGGGGAACCGGCCAGCGAAGGGGGCACGAAGAAGCGGTGGCAGGCGTCGCAGAAGCGGTTCTGCGAAAGCCAGGGGCGGTGAAGGGCCTCGGCGTGCCGGCGGAGGTGTCCCTCGTCGGCGTCGCGCGGAGGCACGAGCACGTCACGCGGCAGCAGGCCGTAGGTCAGCGACGCGTTCGCGACGACCTGCTGCTCCCCGACCTCGTGCGCGGCGACCGCCAGGTGGCACGAGAGGCACGACACGCCCTCGCGGTGCGTGGCGAGGTCGCGCACGGCGCCCCGATCGATCTCGCCGGCGAGCACGGCCCCCGGCGCGTGACAGGCCTCGCAGAGCCGCGTGGACGCCAGCCCGAACTCCTCGGCCATGCGATCGACCGGAAACCGGAAGTTGGGATCCAGCGATGACGCCCGGTGCAGGGAACTCTGCCACTGTTCGAAGATCTGCGAATGACACGGTGCGCACTCCGCCGATCCCGCGAGGGCGCCCGACGGGAGCAGCCCGTCCCCCTCCACGCGCAACTCCGAGGGCGCGAAGGGCGAGGGCCCGTAAGGCAGCTCGTACGTCGCCGGGAGCTCCGGGCCCCGGCACGCGAGGCCGAGCAGGCCGGCGAGCAGGACGAGCGAGCGCCGGGCCGAGCGCCCGGTCCCGAGCGGACGCTCGAGGCGAACGCGCGGGGGCGTCACGGCAACGCTCCGGTGTCGCAGAAGAAGCACCGGCCCTTCAGGTCGGGCTCGCGGAAGTCGGTCCACGCATCGAACGCGGCGGCGTGCGCCAGGTATGCGGGGGACGAACTCGCCAACTGCTCGTCGTCGGGCGCCGCCCACGCGGAATAGTTCGGCAGGACTTGCGGATCGCGGTACCGCAGCCGCTTTCGGATCACGAGCGCGGGGTCCGCTCCCACGAGGCCCTCGTCACCGAACCAGTACTCCTGGAAGTTCGCGTCGTCGAGGCGCACGTCGAGCGGCACGTCGACGAACGAGGCCCCGACCCCGACGCCCACCAGCGCCAGTCCCACCACGCCCACGGCCGCCAGCGTCCGCCTCGCCGCGACGACGTGCAGCAACCCCTTCAGCGTGAAGACCAGCACCGGCAACAACGCGACGAGGATCAGCCTCTCCTGGATCGGGTCGATGAGGAAAGCCAGCAGCGACAGCCCCAGGTAGGCCGGCACACCCCACGCCACCATCGTGAGGGCCCGCGCCCTCGACTCGCACCACGTGGCCCACGCCCCGACCAGCGCCAGCGCCAGCACGAGCGCCCCCAGCGCCTGGTAGACGTGAGCGGGCCAGAACAGGAACACGGGGAGCGGATCGTACGGCCCACGGACCCAGGTGGCGCCGAACGGGAACGCGAGCGCGTAGTGCGACTCGAACGACGCGCCGAAGAGCTCGTACGAGAACGACCCCACGGAGCGGAACCCGGCCAGGCGACGCTCCACCCCCGCCGACAGCAGGGGCGCGAGGTCGCTGTAGTCGCGCAGGGCCGAGCGCAGGAAGACGACCGCCGAGATCGACAGCGTGGAGACCGAGGCCGCGGCGAAGACCGCCAGATCGCGCAGGCGCCTCCCGTGCCGGGACCACAGGTGCAACCCCAGGGGCAGCAGGTAGACGACGGGGAGGAGGCGGATGCCGAAGCCCCCCGTCAGGCCGGCGGTCAGGCCGAGCACGATCGGCCCGGCGCGCACCTTGTCGGCCAGCACGTAGAGCAGCGCGGCGAAGGCCAGCGCCAGCACGTTCCGATCGACGTTCAGGATCTCCCACACCAGGGGATTCGCGCCGAAGAAGACGAGGCCTACCAGCGCGCCCCGCCTCGGCCCCCCCAGGTGCGACCACACGACCCACCCCAGCGCCCCGAGCAGCACGGCCAGCACGGCCCGCAGCACGCGGAAGCCGGGCGCCCCGAACAAGACCGCGTGGGCCCCGGTCGGCAGCAGGTTCGCCAT
Source organism: uncultured Myxococcales bacterium (assembly GCA_964494475.1). Taxonomy (GTDB): domain Bacteria; phylum Myxococcota_A; class UBA9042; order CAZBRS01; family CAZBRS01; genus CAZBRS01. Next base: position 26,424 of record CAZBRS010000040.1, read on the forward strand.
GGTGAGCTTCTCGTCGATGTGCTGCCACGGCGGCACCCCCGCCCACTGCTCGAGGTGCGGGTGGCTGTGAATGCCCACGTACTTGCAGAGGGCCTCCATGAAGCAATTCACCGTGCCGACCGCTTTCCAGTGGTCGACCGAGACCACGGGGTACTTGCCGTCGGCGGTGACGAAATACGCGACGGCGAGCCCCGCGAGCCCGAGCCAGAGCCAGGGTCCGTCGGAGATCACGGCGAGGGGCCGCTCCCGTCGCCACCACCATGCCGCGCCGAGGCCGTTCACGACCGTAGCCGGCACGACGAGCGCCAGGATCGAGAGCGGCAGATCGAAGACGTACAGGAGGGCGTGCGCGAGCACGGGCACCACGACCAGCCCGAACCCCAGCGAGAGGGCCGCCACGAGCGCGCTGGAGGCCTCGCGCCGGCGTACGATCCACAGGGCGGCGAACAGGCCGGGCAGGAGAATGACCCAGGCCCAGAGCAGGAACTGAAGGGGGAGGCGAATCAGGGTGGGCAGATCGAACAACGGATCAGCTCCAACGCGCCTTCCGAGGCACGAAGGGCAGTATCGACGGGTCCGAAGGAGCGGTCAAGCGCAGCGCGCGCCGGGCGCTACTCGACCTGGAACTCGACGGGCGCGGTCTCGGTCTTCTTCGACGTGTCGTAGTACAGGTAGGCGCTGGACGAGCCCGCCTGGACCTTGACCGGGTACTTGGCCTGCAGATCGTAGCCGATCTCGAGGCTCTGGCCGGGCAGCAGCTTCTCGAGGTAGATGGTGATCTGCTGACCGGGAAGCTCGAACTTCATGATCTGCTGGGCCTCGACCAGGGCCGCCAGCTTCTCGGTGAGCACGGTGAAGCCCGGGGGCACGCCCAGGTCGACCATGACCATGTCGAGCTGCGCCTCGGAGTTGTTCTTCACCGTCGCGGTGGCCGCCACCACGTCGTCGACAGCCAGGTGCGTCTTGTCGTAGGCCACGTCGATGTCGAGCATCTCCCAACTGTCGAGCACGCCCGCGGCGATGGGCTCGAACCACGTCCAGACCACCTGGTACATGAGGTTGCCCGTGCCCTCGTACTGGATCTCGACCGAGTTCGGGGTGACCGTGCTCGCCAGGCTGCCGAGCTCGAACTGATGGAAGACGTTGCGGTTCTCTTCGCTGATGGCCACGGTGCCGCCCAGGGCGCCGTTCACGTAGACCTCGACCAGGCCCTCGCCCTCCTCGGTCTTGTTGCCGAGCGACCCGATCATGGCACGCAGGGCCTGGATCGTGCCGTGGGTGGTGCCCCAGTTGCCGAAGCTGTCCTTGCTGCCGGCCAGCCACGCGATGCCGCCGCCCACCAGGTCGAGGTGCGCGCCCGACTTCTCGAAGGCCTGCAGCGCGTGCGCCGTGACCTCGAGGTTACCGGCGGGCTGATCGGTGCCCGTGCCGTCGCCGTCGGCGAAGTCGCCCTCCATGCCGCCCCAGCCGCCGTTGCCGCCCTCGAAGGTCCAGAAGACCTTGCCGTCCTGCTCCGTGGCGAGGTCGGCCAGGCGATCGAAGAGCGCGAGCGAGCGGGAGCTGTCGGGCTCGCTGGCCGCGAAGGCCAGGGCGATCAGCGACAGGCTGTACACGTCGGTGTCGGCCGCCACGGCGTAGGGAGCCAGCCAATCGTTGGCCGAGGCCACGGCCGAGGCCGCCTTGCCGCTCTCGCCGAGCGCCCACGACACGTAGGCCGTGGTCTTCACGTCGTCGTACTGCACGGTGGCGAACTCGCTGCCCTGGTCGGTGTGCCAGTGGCCGTCACCGGCCTGCGAGGTGAGCAGCCACGCCACGGTGCGGTCGATCACGGCCGCGTCGACCTCGATGACCGCGGCCATGTCCGAGAACTCGAACACGCCCATGGCCGACAGGATCACGTTGGCAGGGCTGGGATCGCCGAACCACACGAAGCCTCCGCCCGAGCACTCGTAGGTGAGCAGGCGCTGGTAGCCCTGCTGCAGGAAGTCGACAGCCTTCAGCTCGATCTCGGGGTTGATCTGGCCCGACAGGCGCAGGTAGCGCGTGACGAGCGTGTTGGGCCAGTTGGTGGCCGTGGTCTGCTCGAAGCAGCCCGAGGGCATCTGCAGCATGCTGTCGAGCCCCTCGACGGCCTGGGCCATGATGCCCGGATAGACCTTCACGAGCAGCTCGTGGCTGTTGGGGATGAGCGTGTCGGGGTAGGCCGCCTCGACGGGCTCGGCGCCCTTCAGCATGCCGCTCTTCGACTCGCGCAGCTCCTTGCCGTCGGGCTTCACGAGCACCAGGCGCTGGATGGCGTCGCTCATGGCCGTGCCGAGGCCCGTGACCGTCAGCGCGTGCCAGCCGACCTCCTGCACCTTGACGGGGAACTGCACCACCGTGACCTCGCCGGGCTCGACCTCGATCTGGGCCGAGCCGCTGCCCTGCAGGCTGTACCAGTCGCCGGGCTCGACCTCGAGGGTCACCGTCTGGGTGATGGGCAGGTAGTTGTACACCGCCACGGGGAAGGTGACCTCGTCGCCGCGGGTCAGGGTGGCGGGGAAGTCGATGTCGACGAAGAAGTCCTGGAAGACCGTGATGCCCGCCGTGGTCGAGCCGAGCAGGCCACCCGCCGTGTTGCCCACCGACGTGACGCGCCACTCGGTGATCGAGTCGGCCATGGTCAGCTGCACCTGAGCCTTGCCGGCCTCGTCGGTGAGGAGCGCGGGGTTCCAGTACAACGTCTCGGGGAAGTCCTTGCGCACCTTGGGCTTGTCCTCGCCGTCCTCGCCCTTGTCGTTCGGGTCGGTGGGGGGCTCGGCGCCCATGTCGGCCGAGGCCGAGGCGTCCTGGGCGCCGTCGTCCCAGCCACCACCGCCGGCCTGCGGGCCGCCGCCCTCGTTGGCGAAGTCGCCGTCCTCGCTGTAGTAGTAGCCCACTTCGATGCGCTGGCTCCAGTCGTCGGACGTGCCCACGATCTCGTCGGGGCCGGCCGAGCTGATCTTGGCGTCCCAGTAGTCGGGCACGTCGAACACGTACAGGTTGCCCCAGAAGTCGAAGAAGATGGTCTGGCTCTTCAGGTCGTCGGCCAGCGTGTCGTACGTCCAGAAGTTGTTCTCCATGAGCTTCTGCACGGCCGCCTGGATCTGCTTCACGTGCGCCTGGTACTCGGGCTGCAGCCTGGCGGGCAGCGCGGCCAGCGCGTCGGTCCAGCTCGACTTCTCGACGCCGCCCATGGTGCTCTGGTCGAGCGACGCGAAGGCCGCGCCGGCCACGGTCTGGCTCTCGGTGTCGTCGGGATCCGACGTCACGATGCCGCCGAAGTTGAAGCTGGCGCCGTGGATCTCGTACTTGGGCTTCTGGAGCTCCTCCTCGATGAGGAAGTAGGTCTCGAGCAGGCCGGGCTTCATCTCGGTGAGGGCGTAGACCGCCTCGTCGACGATCTGCACGCCCAGGGCGGCCTGGGCCGCGTTGCCGCCGCTGTCCTTGACCTCGAAGTCGAGGACGGCCGGCTGCCCGGGCTTGTAGGAGTCCTGGTCGGGGGTGATGGTGATCTCGAGCCCCTTGGCGTCCTTCACGAACACGAGCTTCTTGTCGCGCACGATGGCGGCGTCGCTCGTGACCAGGTAGGCCTCGATCACCAGGTCGCCCACCAGCGTGCCGTCGAGGTCGAGGTCGAGCCCCGCCATGCCGTCGGCCAGGTCGAGCGCCTCGGTCTTGGCGGTCTGGCCGTCCTTGATCACGTCGAGGAAGAGGCGGCCCGAGTGGTCGGTGGCGAGCACGCGCACCTTGACGGTCTCGCCCACGCGGTAGATGGACTTGTCGGTGCGCACCAGCACGCCGCCCTGGCTCTCGCCCGGCGAGAACGTGAAGGCCTGGCTGACGTGCAGGCCGTCCTCGGTCGACGCCGACACGGTGAAGCTCACGTCGCCCTGGGGCAGCACGCTGAACTGCCCGATGCCCGCGCCCACCACGCCCACCTCGGCCTGGCTGCCGCCCAGGTCGACCGCGAAGGTCACGTCGACGGGCGCGCCCAGCGGGTCGGTGGCGAACACGTAGATGGTGTTGTCGAGGCCGGGCACGAGCTCGCCGGACTCGGGGATGGCCACCAGGTTCACGGGAGCCTTGGCCACCACCACCGACACATACTTGGTCTCGGTGTGCAGGGCGCCGTCGGTGACCGCCACCTCGAGGGTGACGAGGGCGTTGCCGCTCTCGAGATCCTGGCCCACCAGGTAGGAGGGCAGCGCGAGCTCGAAGTCGTAGAGGCCCGAGGCGTTGGTCACGCCCGACAGGGTCTGGAAGTCGGTGAAGCCGATGTCGAAGGCCGAGGCCTTGACGGTGACCTGGCCGCCCTCGACCGCCTTGCCGAAGAAGTAGCGCGCGTTGACCACGCCCGACAGCGTGTCGCCGGCCAGGTAGAAGGTCTTGTCGAGGGTGGTGGTCACGCCGAACTTGGGCAGCGCGTAGTAGGTCACGGGCACGGTCTTCGAGGTCGACGTGGCCCCCATGATGGCCGTGATCTCGTAAGAGCCCATGTTGACCTGGCTCGCGATCTGGAAGCGCGTGGCCGCGATGCCGAAGGCGTTGGTCTTCTCGTACTTGCGGAAGACCATGTTGCCCTTGCCGTCCTTGATCTCGAAGGTCACGTCCTGGTCGGCGTCGGCCTGGAGGTTCGGCTTGCGCAGCACCAGGGCGCGGATGTCCATCTTCTGGCCCGGCTTGTACATGGGCTTGTCGGTGGTGACCAGCACGCGCGCGGTGCGCACCACGCTGACGTCGTCCTCGACCTGGCCCACGATGTAGCCCTGGCTGCTCGACGAGGCGGTCAGGGCGTACTCGCCCACCTGCTGCGCCGGCAGATCGAACACGGCCGTGCCCGACTCGTTGGTGGTGGCCTCGATCGTAGAGATGGGCTCGCCCAGCCCGTCCTCGAGCTTCTCGCGCAGCTCGAGCTTCACGGGCATGTCGGCCAGAGGCTCGTTGCGGGTCGGGTCGATGAGGAAGACGCGCACCTTGGCGGCCCCGTCGGCGTACAGCGTGGACGGGAAGCGCGTGCGCAGGTCGAACTTCGGCAGGCTGAAGAACAGGCTGCGCACGCCCGACAGCTCGTGATCGTTCCACGTGACGCCGTACTTCACGAGGTGCAGCACCTCCTCCTCGCCCGCCTCGGGCAGCTCGGTCGCGTCGAGCGTGACGCGCACGAAGCCGTCGTCGGTCAGCGAGAACGAGTCGTCGCCCGACGTGAGCGACGCGCCGTCGAGGTCGACGATGGCCGCGTACGCCGTGCCCTTGAGCGCTCCGCCCGACAACTTCTTCAACGGGATGTCGATGTGCAGGTCGGCCCCGTCGACGGTCGCGCGGATGCGCGGCTCGTCGATGGACAACACGCCCGGGATGGACAGGTTGTCCTTGTTCCCGACGGCGGGGTCGGTCTGGTTCGGGTTGATCGAGTTGCCGTCGCTGCCGCAAGCGACGGCGGCGAGGACGAGGAAGAGCACGAGCGACAGATAGCGGGTCATGGGGGCCTCCTGCGGTCATACCTGGGTCCGGGGAGTGTATATGCAAGGGGGGTGCCAGGGTCGGCTGGAGCGCTCGGGGGGCGGTGACGGGGAGTTTCAGGGCGCGGAAGGGAGGGGCCGAATGTGTGGCGTTTTTCTACAGTCCGGGCAGGGGTGACACACGGTAGACTCTCACGGCCCAGGCCGTCCGACACTGGCAAGCGAAGCCCGTTGACACGTGCCGCGCGTTCGTGTTTGTGACCGGGTGAGGAGGCCTCGCATGGATGACCTGCCGACCCTGCTCTGCCGGCCCGAGTTCCCGCGCTCGGCGGCGTACGACCCCTCGTGGATGCTCGAGCACCAGATGGGCCCCAACGCGCTCTGGCTGGTCGAGTGGCTCTGTGAGCGGCTGGACCTCGCGCCCGGGATGCGCGTGCTCGACCTGGGGTGCGGCAAGGGGATGACCAGCGTGTTCCTGGCGCGCGAGTTCGGCGTGCGCGTGTGGGCCGCCGATCTGTGGATGGACCCCGACGCGACGTGGCGGCGGGTAGTCGAGGCCGGGTGCGCCGACCTCGTGTGCCCCCTGCGGGCCGAGGCCCACGCGCTGCCGTTCGCGGCCGGCTTCTTCGACGCCGTGGTCTCGATCGACGCGTACCAGTACTTCGGCACCGACGAACTGTACGTCGACTACCTGGGTCGCTTCCTACGCCCCGGCGGCCGACTGGGCGTGGTGGTCGCCGGCCTCTCGGCGCCGCTCGATCAGGGGGTGCCGGCGCACCTGACGAGTCCCCAGGCCAACGGCAAGGTGTTCTGGGAGGACTCGTGCCGCAGCTTCAAGACGGCCGCCTTCTGGCGCGACCTGTGGGCACGCGCGGCTGTCGTGACCGGGGTCGAGGTCGACACGCTCCCGGACGGCTGGCGGCACTGGCGCGACTTCGAGCTCGCGCTGGAGCGGGCCGGCAAGAGCCTGTTCCCCTCCGACGCCGAGGCCCTGGACCGCGACGCGGGTCGCAGCTTGGGCTTCCACCGACTGGTCGCCCGCCGCAGCGAGGCGGGCGGCGAGAACCTCTACGACCCGGCCCTGGGCGTGCGCTTCGGCGTGGACCGCTGACGCCCGCGCCGCGAAGGAGACGCTCATGACCGACGACGAACAGACCTTCTCACTGAAGCCCTGGCGCAGCCAATGGGCCCACCTGCCCCTGTCGTTCGCGCCCTTCGCCGTGATGTTGCCGCTGATGCTCCTGGCGAGTTGGCTGCAGACGCGCGGCCTGGAGCAGGTCGCGACCACGCTCGGCTGGGTCGCGGGCCTCGGCTTCGCGGGGATGGTGTTCGCCATCCCGCTGAGCTGGAGGCGCCTGCAGAGCCGCGGCGCCGTGGTGCTGCGGCTGGGCCGGGGCCACGCCGAGCTGTCGACCCCGGACGGGCGGTCGCTGGCGGTGACGGCGCTGACCCCGGAGAGCGTCCGCTTCGGGGTCTTCGAGTACATGGTCACCTACCGCCACGCCCGGGGTCCGTACCGCTCCCCGCTGGTCGAGATCGCCTTCCCGGAGCGACGGCTCGTGATCGGAGGCGAGAGCGTGGCCGCCGGCGCCGAGGGGACCCCCGAGGCGAAGCCGGGCTTCCTGGTCGCGGCGGCCGACTGGGCCCGGCTGGTGGCCGCGCTCACTCGGCCAGAAGCTCGAAGTCGCCGCCCAGGGTGACGACGGTTTCGCGCCCTGCGTCACCGGCCAGGGGGATGGAGAGGCCGAGGTCGAGGCTGGAGCCGTCGGTCGCGGGCAGGCTGATCTCGACGCGCGCGTCGAACTGGTCGTCGTGGTCGACCAGGGCGCCGTCGCCGTTCTTCACGTTCTGCACGCCACGAACGCCGACCGCCAGGCGCCAGGCCCCCGCCTCGCGGACCGAGCGCCACTCGACCGCGCCACCGTACTCGGCGGAGTGCACCGTGGGCGCGCCGACCAGCGCGGCCCTCACGTAGCCGACGCGCGCCCGCAGGCCCACGGTCTGCGTGTCCGACAGCAGCCAGCGGTAGCCGGCGGCGGCGGCCACCGCCAACGTCTTGCCGCGCTCCCCCGCGACGCCCTTCAGCGAGGGATCGCCCATCTCGTAGCGCGCGTCGACGCCCAGGTAGCTGCGATCGCTCTCCTCGCGCAGGCGCCGCCGGGCCTCGCGGGCCAGCGCCAGCGCGGCGGCGAGCCGCACGCCGTCGACGCCGCACGCGGCCAGCACGTCGACCCCCGCGGCCGCCGCCGCGGCGCAGGCCTCGAGGTCGATGGAGCCGTCGGCGAAGCCTAGCTGCAGGCGCTGCAGCACCTCGGACTCGGCGCCGAAGAGCACGTCGTGGGCGGCGGCGACGTCGCGCGCGCCCGAGGCCATGGCCGCCCCGTTGGCCCAGCCGAGGGCGTTCACGCGCAGGGTGAGGCCCAGGTAGTCGACCTTGCTGTCGGGCGTGGGCGCGGCGGCCACGACGGGCACGGTCACGGCCAGATCGGCCGCCCGGCCCCAGGCGGCGAAGGCCGGCGAGTCCTCGGCGAGGAACAGCGCCACGGGGTTCAGCGCCACGGTGGCGAAAAGGCTGGTGCCGGCCGCGCCCTCGGCGGCCGACAGGCGGACGCCGCCGAGCCCCAGGGGATAGGCGGCCTGCACCACGCTGCTGTCGGCCTGGCCCGCGGGCGCGCCCGCCGCGTCGGAGGCCCGCGACTGCAGCTCGGACGGGGCCGGGACCAGCGCGCGGTCGGCGGCCGCGCGCAGGGCGTCCTCGACCCGCACCGACAGCTTGCTGCACGCCGCGCCGGCCGGGGCCTTCTGCCCGAAGGCCGAGCTCAACGCGGAGGCGCAGCGCGCCTCGGCCTCCTGGGCCGCGCCACGCGACGGCGTGCCCACCAACATCAGCAGGAACCCCGGGAGCACGAAGAAGCGGGCGATCGGCATGGCGCGCCTCCGTGTCAGGAGAGGAAGGCCGACCAGCTCTCGTCGGCCGTCACGGTCTTCGAGTACCGGTGCGCGGCGTCCTGGCTGACGGTGACCGTGAGCCGGTTGCTCCCCGCGTCGGGAAGATCGAGCTCGAGACGCAGCGCGTCGCCGCACGGCGTGCTCCATTCGTACACGCGGCGTTCGCGGGGTCCGAGCTTCAGCACGGCCAGCGTGGGCGGCGTGGGAGCCCCCGAGCCGATGGCGCCGAGCACCACGCAACTGGTCGCGCTGTTCGCCCCGGCCTCGACGGTCACGGTGATCGGAGAGCTCTTCAGGAAGTCGCCGATGTAGGCCATGTTCGCCCTACCCCGTTCTGTCCGCGAGTCGAGCCATTGTCAGCCCCGGGCGACCGTGGTGTCAACCCCGACCGTGGCGGCCCCGGGCATCGAGAACTACCCGGGCCAATTGACGCGACCCCGCGAACCCCGTACGTTTCCATGCAAACCTGTCGGTGTGCGTGCCATGAGGGTCCGGCTCGGGTTCGTGGGTTGCTGGTGGCTGCTCGGGGTGGTGGTGGGCTGCAGCGACACGTCGAGCGAGCCCGACGCCGCGAGCGACGCCCTCCCCGACCTCCTCGACGCCGCGACCGACGCCGGCGAGGTCTCGTTCGACCTGCTGGGCAAGGACGCCGGCCGCGACGGGGGGCTCGACGTCCGCTTCGACGTGCCCGACGCCGAGGCCGACGCCGACACCGACACCGACGCGCCCGTGGACCCGTGCGGCCTGGGGCCCGCTTTCGGGCAGGTGTGCGTGAGCAACAACGACTGCGACGGCGGCTGGTGCATCACGACCAAGGACGGCTACGCCTGCACCGCGGCCTGCGTCGACTGCTGCCCCGAGGGCTGGCAGTGCAAGGAGATCCCGGCCGGACCCGACAAGGTCTTCGCCTGCGCGCCCGACCACGTGACGCTGTGCCGACCCTGCGACGACAACGCCACCTGCAGCGGCGCGGGCTACCAGCCGGGCGCCTTCTGCCGCGAGCTGCCTGCCGAGGGGCTGGCCCCGACCCTCGGCTCGTTCTGCGCCACCCCCTGCTCCGAAGCCGCGCCCTGCCCCACCGGCTACGCCTGCCAACCGCTGGCCGACGCGCCCGTGCCGGGCTCGACGTTCTGCGTCCCCGAGGGCGGCGACTGCGCGTGCGACGTGGTGGCCGCGGCCCAGGGGATGAGCACGACGTGCGCGCGCTCCACGGCCTTCGGTACCTGCCCGGGCCTGCGCACGTGCACCGCGACGGGCGGCACGGCCGACGCCTGCGACGCGGCCATGGCGACGGCCGAGGCGTGCAACGGCGCCGACGACGACTGCGACGGCCTCACCGACGACGACCTGGCCGACCAGGTCGACGCGTGCACCGTGGCGGGCGCCACGGGCGAGTGCGCGCGGGGCACCCTGCGCTGCGTCGGGGGCGCCTGGGCCTGCGAGCCCATGGGCGCGGGCTCCGACGAGGTGTGCGACGGCCTCGACAACGACTGCGACGGCCTGTCCGACGAAGACGGCGCCGAGGACTGCACGACCTTCTACCTCGACGCCGACCACGATCTGGCGGGTACGTCGAGCACGACACGCTGCGCCTGCGCAGAACCCGAAGGTTTCGCGGCGGTCGCCGGCGACTGCGACGACGCCCACGCCGCGGCGCTGCCCGGCGGCGCCGAGACCTGCGACGGCCTCGACAACGACTGCGACGGCCTGACCGACGGGCCCGCGACCGCCGTGCCGTGCACCGCGGCCTGCGGCGCGGGGACTCGCTCGTGCGCAGGCGGCGTGCTCCAGCCCTGCACGGCGCCCGGCACCCACGCCTGCACCGACTTCGCCCTCTGCGCCCCCTACCAGACCTGCGAACCCTGCCCTCCCGAGCCCGCCGAGACCTGCAACGGCGTCGACGACGACTGCGACGGCCTGACCGACGCCGACGACCCCGACCTGCTGTTGCCCGCGGGCTCGGCCGACGACGCCGACGGTGGGGGTGGCGGCGGCCCCCAGGCCTGCGAGGACCAGGCGGGCGTGTGCGCGGGAGCCCGAAAGCCGGCCGCGCTCTGTGTCGAAGGCGCCTGGCGCCCGTGCGACGCTGCCGCCTACCTGGCGCACGCGCCCGCGTGGCAGGCCGACGCCGAGACCCGCTGCGACGGCCTCGACAACGACTGCGACGGCGCCGTCGACGACGACTTCGCGTGGACGGGCGGCGACGGCGTGCCGGTGACCGGGCCCGGGCAGCCGTGCGGCGCCGGCGCCTGCGCGGGCGGCGTGACGGCCTGCTCCGCCGCGGGCGACGCCCTCACGTGCGCGGGGCTGGGGAACCCGACCCCCGAGGTTTGCAACGGCCAGGACGACGACTGCGACGGCTTGACCGACGCTGACGATCAGGCCACCCCGTGCGGCGGCGCGGCCTGCAACGTGCCCATGCTGGCCGCGCCCTGCGAGGTGCAGGCCGGCGTGTGCAGCGGCACGCAGAAGCCTGCCAGGCTCTGCACGCGCTCGGGGAGCGGTTGGTTGACCTGCGACGCCGAGTCCTACCTGGCCCACTCGGCCGCCCACGAGGCCGCCGCCGAGACCCGCTGCGACGACCTCGACAACGACTGCGACGGCCTGACCGACGAGGGCTTGACGAGCCCCTATTACCTCGACGCCGACGACGACGGCTACGGCGACCCGAGCGCCGTGCGGCCCGCCTGCAGTCTGCCCGCGGGCGCCGTCACGAACGCCCTCGACTGCGACGACGGGGACAGCGCGATCCACCCGGGCGCCGACGAAGGCTGCAACGCCAAGGACGACGACTGCGACGGCCAGACCGACGGGCTCGTGAAGAGCTGCACCAACGGCTGCGAGGCGGCCACGGTCACCTGCACCGCCGGCCAGTGGAGCGTGTGCCCGGCCAGCTCCCCCCTCTCGTGCCTGGCCTACGACACCTGCGCCTTCGCGCCCCTCTGCGCGGCTTTTTGTCCCCCGGCCCCCGCCGAGACCTGCAACGGCGGCGACGACGACTGCGACGGCCAGACCGACGAGGACCAGGGGAGCACGGCCTGCGGCCTCGGAGCCTGCGCGCACGTGGCGCCGAACTGCGCGAACGGCACGCCGAAGGCCTGCGACCCCTACGAGGGCAAGACCGACGAACGCTGCAACGACGTCGACGACGACTGCGACGGCCAGACCGACGAGGACCTGGGCTCGCTGTCCTGCGGCCTGGGCGCCTGCGCGCACACCGTCCCGGCCTGCATGGCCGGCGTGGCCCAGACCTGCGACCCCCTGGCGGGCAAGACCGACGAGACCTGCAACGGCCAGGACGACGACTGCGACGGAACGCCCGACGACGGCAACCCGGGGGGTGGCCTGTCGTGCACGGTGCCCGGCGCCAAGGGCGAGTGCGCGAAGGGCGTCACGCGCTGCAGCGCGGGCGGCATCGTGTGCGATCAGGTGGTCTTCGGGGGAACCGAAGTCTGCGACGGCAAGGACAACGACTGCGACGGCGCCACCGACGGCCTGAACCGCGCCTGCACCAACGGCTGCAACTGGGGCAACGAGGCCTGCGGCAACGGCTCCTGGGCAGCCTGCGACGCCGCCCCGGCCGAGTGCACCACGGGGCCCTGCTGCGATGGGTGCAACTTCCTCACCCCCGACACGATGTGCGACTTCGTGCCCGCCGGGACCGACGTCCGCTGCACGGCGGCCACGGCCTGCGGGGGCGCCGTCGAGGCGCAGGAGTGGTACCGCTACTGCACGGGCGCGAGCGCGACCTGCAACGACCAGAACCTGCAGACGATCGGGTGGATGACCCTGGACACCTGCGCGAGCAACCAGCCCTGCGAGCTCGCCGGCGACACGGGAGCCTGCGGCGAGAGCTGCGCCCTGGGCTGCGCGGCCGGCGCCTGCGTGGAGGAGGCCTGCCCGCCCGAGGGCTGCGCCGTCGACGGGCCGGTCCTCTACTTCCGAGATGCTGAGGTCGGCGTGGTGGGCGACTGCACGACCGACCCCGGGTGGCACTCGGGGCCCGTCGGCTCGTCGGTGCTCTGGACCTGGGCGTCGCGCTGCGCCGTGCCCCCGGTCGGGGCGTACGGCGGGTACAGCGCACGCTGGCAGTTCACCCTGACCGCCAGCGGCTTCACCGACATCGCGATCGACCTCCCGCCCGTGGCCGAGGTGTGCAACCTGGTCCAAAACGTGGCCGCCACCAACCGCTACGCCGACGGGGTGTTCTACCAACTGAGCGGTCCCAACGGCTTCAGCAGCACGTCGGCCGCGATCGCCCCCTCGCTGCTGAAGGGGCAGACCAAGAGCCTGACGTTCTCCACGGCCTTCCTCGACGCCGGCACGTACACGCTGACGCTGTTCGATCGCAGCAACAGCGCCTCGGCCTCGGGCTGCTTCGACGGCAGCGAGTGGTCTACGCGGTGGATCTTCGCGGATCAGGTTCGGGTTCGAGCGCTGTGACGGGAGGGCACGGGCGCGATGAATCGCGCCCCTACTGCCTTTCGAGGATGAGGAACTCGACGCGGCGGTTGGTCTCGCGGGC
>CAZBRS010000040.1:39477-57322 GCA_964494475.1 uncultured Myxococcales bacterium
GCCCCTACTGCCTTTCGAGGATGAGGAACTCGACGCGGCGGTTGGTCTCGCGGGCGGCCTCGTCGGCCTCGGGCAGCGGGGCCAGCGGCTTCTCGGAGCCCCAGCCGGCCGACTGCAGGCGGCTCTTGTCGATGCCCTTCTTGGTCATGAACTTCACGATGGCCGCGGCGCGCTTCTCGGAGAGCTTCTTGTTGTTGGCGGCCTTGCCCTCGGACGAGGTGTGGCCCTCGACGCTCACCTTGGTGATCTCGGGGTGATCCTTGAGGATCGCGCTCACCTGCTCGAGGATGTCGTAGCTCTTCTTCAGGACGACGTCGGTGCCCTTCTGGAAGAACACCTTCTGCATGATCACGATCTTTTCCTTGGTGATGAACACCGCGGGGGGCGTGTCGGGGCAGCCGTCCTGGTCTTCGTACTCGTTGACGGTCTCGGGCTCGAGGGGGCACTTGTCGTTCGTGTCGAGCACGCCGTCCTTGTCGTTGTCGGGGTCGGGGCAGCCGTCGACGTCCTGGAAGCCGTCGATGTCCTCGGCCTCGTTGGGGCACGCGTCGCGGGCGTCGGCGATGCCGTCGTTGTCGTTGTCGGGGTCGGGGCAGCCGTCGGCGTCGGCGAACTGGTCGATGTCTTCGGCCTTGTCGGGGCACTTGTCGCTGACGTCGGGGATGTTGTCGGCGTCGTTGTCGGGGTCGGGGCAACCCTCTTCGTCGCGGTAGCCGTCGATGTCTTCGGGATCGAGGGGGCAGAGATCCTTGCCGTCGACGATGCCGTCGTGGTCCTGGTCGGCCGGCGAGTCGGCGCGCGGGAACCAGCCCACGCTCGCGAACAGGCGGTACTTGGGGTTGCCCACGCCCTTGAGGAAGCCCGCGCCGCCGCCGAGCGTGAAGCCGAGGCCCCCGTCGGTCAGGTACTTCACGGCCGCGTCGCCCTCGAGGTAGCGCGTGTTGCGCTCGGCGTAGAAGTCGCTGATGTCGGTCGCCGACTGCAGCTCGCCGATGACGAACAGGTTCTTCTGGTAGACCGGGATCGACGTGGCGAGGCCCAACAGGAGCTCGTCGTTGATGGCCAGGAAGCCGAGCTGGCTGTTCTCGCGCATGCGGTAGCCGGCGTTCAGGGCCACGCGGTAGTCGTCGATGTTCAGTTCGGCGATCAGGCGCGGAACGAACGTGGCGCTCTTCTCGGCCACGAACGAGTCGTTCTTGGCCGTGGGCACCGTGACGCCCAGGTCGAGCCCCAGACCGAAGCCCTTGCGCTGGTGATCGAGGATGGTGCCCTTCACGCCGAAGCGCAGGTCGCCGAGCGTGAACGACGAGATGTCGCCGACCGACACGACCGAGGCCCCGCTCTTTCCGCTGACCATGTCGATGGGCACGTCGACGCCGATCTCGAGGCGCTTCCACAGGCTGAACGAGAACAGGGCGTCCAGCTGCACGAGCCCCTTCACGACCTCTTGCGTGACCTTGTTGCCGGTCTCGCGCACGAAGGCCAGGGGCCGCGCCGCGTAGTTGAAGAACAGGCCGACGTTGGGCTTCAGGTGCCCGTTGGACTCGGAGCCGCTGACCGTCAGGTAGTCCTGCGCGTACGGAGACGGCGCGAACTTCTGCACGCTGAACTGGGCGAGCGCGGCCTGGGACGCGATGACGAGCACCGCCAGGGCCAGAGTGAGCTTCATCAGACGCATGGGGCCTCCCCTTTCGCGTGTCGTACACGCATTCTTTCTTGTGGCACGAGAGTAACGCCGTTGGCCCAAATTGCAAGCCCCGGGCTTGACCCCGACGCGCCGAGGGTGCGAACGTGGGACGTTTCGGACGGGAGCGGGCATGGATCTGACGTACAGCGTGGACACCGGGTGCAGCGTGGGCTGCGGCTTCTGCCCCTTCCAGCGGGCCGAGCGCCCGTCGGTGGCCGAGCACGTCGCGCGCCTGGGGGCGCTGATCGAGGGTGCGCCCTTCGCGAAGCGCCTCCTGCTGTTCGGCGGCGACCTGCTCACGCTGCCCGGGCTCGACACGCTCCTTCGGGGCCTCGACGGCCTGCCCAGCCGACCCGACGTCTACCTGTACACGCCCCTCGTGCACCCGCGCGCCGCGCTCGGCCTGGCCGGCCGGGGCGTGGCGGGGCTGATCGTGCCCTTCTTCCACTGGCAGGCCGAGGCGCTGCCGTTCGCGCCGCCCCCGACGGCCGTGCTCAAGGTGGCGCGCGCGGCCGTGCAGGCCGGCCTCCGCGTAATCCCCTACGTGTTCGTGCTGCCCGAGAACGCCGCCCGGCTCGACGACTTCGTGCACCGCCTGCACCGCGCGCTGGGCTTCGACACGCTCCTCCTGCGCGTGATGAACGTGCTCCTGCGCGACGACCGCGCCATCCCCTACGCCGAAGTGGCGCCGGGGCTGCGGCGCACGGCCGCCCTGGCTCGCGCGCTCGGCGTCGACGCGCGCTTCTCGGGCGACGAGTACCCGCCCCCCTGCGCCGAGGGGTTATGGGACGACGCGCCGGGTCTCTTCGCCGCCCTGGTGGCCGAGCACGAAGGGCCCGAGGTCAACCGCGCGCTGCCCGGCTGCGCCTCGTGCAGCCTGGCCCGCCGTTGCCGGTGGGGGTACGCGCCCTACCTCGATCGCTTCGGGCCCGCCGACTTCCGCCCCGTCGTCAGCCGCGAGCCTCCGCTCCGCCACGTGCGCGAGTTCGCGCCGGAAGGGGGCGAGCCGGCGCTGGCCTCGCGCTGGACCTACGACCGCGCCGAGATCCCCGTGGCCTGCACGCGCCCCTGGACCACCCTCGAGCTGCTGGCGCTGCAGCCGCGCATGGCGGGGCCGTGCAACGAAGACTGGCTGAAGCGCGACCTCGAGCCCCTCGCGGACGGCACCCTGCAGGGCGCCTGGAACGGGCCCTACTTCCGCACCATGCGCGAGCGCATGCTGGCGGGCGCGTGCGACGAGATCTGCCACGCGCACTGCTCCGAGCGCTCGCGGGCTGGCGGCGAGCCCGAGGCCGAGGCCCACGTGCGCGTCAGCGGACGCTCCGAGGCGTTCCTGGCCAACCGCCTGGTGCAGGCCCGGGAGATCCTCGGGGGCGCCGTCACCCTGGCCTCGCTGCCCACGTCGTTCTCGTTCGGGCCCACCGGGCGCTGCAACCACCGCTGCGTCATGTGCCACAACCTCTACGACCGCGACCACGGGATGATCTGGGAGCTCGACGCGCCCTTCTACGACCAGATCCGGGGCCTGCTGCCCACCCTGGCCGAGCTGCACGTGTCAGGCGCCGGCGAGCCCCTGGTCTCGGCGCCCTTCCGCGCTTTCCTGGCCGGCCTCGACGCCGCTCGCCACCCGGACCTGCGCGTCACCCTCACCACCAACGGCGCGCTGCTCGACCGCCGGCTGCAGGAGCAGCTCCGCGCCGTGCCCTTCGGCGCCGTCATCCTGTCGCTGAACGCCGCCACCGCCCCGACCCACCGCGCGGTCTGCGGGGTCGACGACTTCGCGCGCGTGCGGCGAAACCTCGACGACCTGCTGGCCCACCGCGAGCGCTTCACGGCCGGACCGCCCGCCGTGCAGCTCGGCTTCGTGGTCATGCGCCGCAACGTGCACGAGCTGCCGGCCTTCCTCGACCTGGCCCGCGACCTGGGCTGCAGCGTGCGCCTGACCGCCATGGAGCCCGACAACCTGAACGCGACCGAGGCCCTGGGCGCCGCGCCCGCCGAGCTGGAGCGCGCCCTGGCCCTGCTGGCCGACCTGCGCGCCGCCTGGGGCCGCGACGCGCGCATCGTGCAGTACCTCGACTCGGTCACCGACACGCTGACGCTGCAGCGCGCGCACCCGGTCGTGAAACAACTGACGGTGTAACTACGAACACCCGCTCGTGGTGGCGCAGTTCAGGCAGCGGTAGCACGAGCCCGAGCGCACCATGATGCCCCCGCACTCGGGGCAGGGCGGGCTGTCGAGCTGGTTCAGGAAGAAGGCCGAGCCGTTGGAGCGGCCGGCGCGCGGCTTGGCGCCCTGGGCGGCGACCGCGCCCGGAGCGGCGGAGTTGGCCTCGGCGTGCACGGCGGCGTCGAGCTCGGCCTTGTCCTCGAGGCCCGTGGTCAGGTCCTTCACGTACCCGGCGGCGGGCGCCTTGCCGTTCATGAACTTCAGCGTGAGCCACTGGAAGATGTAGTCGGTGATCGACTTGGCGTAGCGGATCTCGGGGTGCCCCGTGTGCCCCGAGGGCTCGAAGCGCGTGTGCGTGAACTTGTTGGCCAGCACCTCGAGCGGCACGCCGTACTGCAGCGCCAGCGAGATGGAGGTCGCGAAGGCGTCCATGAGGCCCGAGACCACCGAGCCCTGCTTGGCCATGACCACGAAGATCTCGCCCGGCGTGCCGTCTTCGTACATGCCGACGGTCAGGTAGCCCTCGTGGCCGCCGATGTCGAACTTGTGGGTGATCGACTGGCGCTCGTCGGGCAGGCGGCGGCGGTAGGGCTTGTAGACCACCTGCTTCTTGGCCTGCTTGCCGAGGGCGGTGGACGACCTGTCGACCTTGCCGTCGCCGCGCTCCTTGTCGGTGTTGAGCGGCTGCGTGCGCTTCGAGCCGTCGCGGTAGATGGCGATGGCCTTGAGGCCGAGCTTCCAGGCCTCCATGTACGTGTTCATGATGTCGTCGACCGTGGCCTCCTGGGGCATGTTCACGGTCTTCGAGATGGCGCCGGAGATGAACGGCTGCACGGCCGCCATCATGCGCACGTGGCCCATGGGCGCGATGGTGCGCTTGCCGCCGATGGCGCGGAAGGCGCAGTCGAACACCGCCAGGTGCTCGTCCTTGAGGCGCGGGCAACCCTCGATGCCGCCCTTCTCGTCGATCCAGGCCTCGATCTCCGTGATCTCGTCGGTCTTGTAGCCCAGGTTCACCAGGGCCTCGGTGACGCTGCGGTTGACGATCTTGAGCGAGCCGCCGCCCACGAGCTGCTTGTACTTCACGAGCGCGATCTCGGGCTCGATGCCCGTGGTGTCGCAGTCCATCATGAAGCCGATGGTGCCGGTGGGCGCGAGCACGGTGGCCTGGCCGTTGCGGTAGCCGTGCTTCTTGCCGAGCTCGACCGCGCGCGCCCAGACCTGCTCGGCCCCCTCGAGCATGGCGTCGGGCACGGTGTCGGGGCTGATGTGGCGGAGCGCGGCCTGGTGCTTGCGCATGACGCGCAGCATGGCCGTGCGGTTCTTCTTGTACTCGACGAAGGGCCCCTTGAGGGCCGAGATGCGCGCCGACTGAGCGTAGGCCTCGCCCGTCATGAGGGCCGTGATGGCCGCGGCGTAGTCGCGCCCGCGATCGCTGTCGTAGGCGCACCCGAGCGACATGAGCAGCGCGCCCAGGTTGGCGTAGCCGAGGCCCAGGGGCCGCAGCTTGTGGCTGTTCGCCCCCACCTGGTCGGTGGGGTACCCCGCGCGATCGACCAGGATCTCCTGCGCCAGGATCGTGACGTCGACGGCGTGCTTGAACAGGTCGACGTCGAAGGCCCCGTCTTCGCGCAGGAACTTCTTCAGGTTCAGCGAGGCCAGGTTGCACGAGGTGTTGTCGACGAACATGAACTCGGAGCAGGGGTTCGAGGCGTTGATCCGCGAGGTTTCCGGGACCGTGTGCCAGTCGTTGACGATGGTGTCGAACTGCACGCCCGGGTCGCCGCAGAGGTGCGCGGCCTCGGCGATCTTCTTGAACACGTCGCGGGCGCGGTACGTGTCCATGACGCGACCGTCCTTGACGGCGTGCGTCTGCCACTCCTTGTCGTCCTTGACGGCGCGCATGAAGTCGTCGGTGACGCGCACGCTGTTGTTCGAGTTCTGGAAGAAGACCGATCCGTAGGCGTCGCCGTCGATGGAGCCGTCGTAGCCCGAGTCGATGAGCGCCCAGGCCTTCTTCTCTTCGTTCGACTTGGCGTCGATGAAGCCGAGGATGTCCGGGTGATCGACGTTCAGGATGACCATCTTGGCGGCGCGGCGCGTCTTGCCGCCGCTCTTGATGGCGCCCGCGAAGGCGTCGAAGCCGCGCATGAACGAGACGGGCCCCGAGGCGATGCCGCCGCCCGACAGGCGCTCCTTCGACGAACGCAGGGTCGACAGGTTCACGCCCGCGCCCGAGCCGTACTTGAAGAGCATGCCTTCGGTCTTGGCGAGGCCGAGGATGCTCTCCATGGTGTCTTCGACCGAGTTGATGAAGCACGCCGAGCACTGGGGCTTGGCCTCGACCCCCACGTTGAACCACACGGGGCTGTTGAAGGCCATGACCTGGTGCGCGACCATGTAGGTCAGCTCGTCGCGGAAGGCGCGCGCGTCGTCGTCGGTGGCGAAGTAGCCGTCTTCGCGGCCCCAGGCGGCGATGGTGTCGACCACGCGCGCGATCAGCTGCTTGAGGCTGGTCTCGCGCTGGGGCGTGCCCTGGCTGCCCCGGAAGTACTTGCTGGCCACGACCGTGGACGCCATCTGCGACCACGTGGTGGGGAACTCGACGCCCTCCTGGCGGAAGACGGCCTTGCCTTCGGTTCCGCCCCGGATCTCGACGTTGCGGTTCTCCCACGAGAACAGCGAGAACGGATCCTGCCCGGCCTTCGTGTAGTATCGGGTCATCGAGAGGCCCGTGGCCTTCTCGAAGAGCTCCTCGGCGTACGTCTCCATTGCCACGTCACCTCCTCGTCACGTTCGGTCTGCTCGACGGGTGCCATGCTACACCGGGGAGGTCGACTGTCAAGAAGTTGCACCGATTATGCACTGGCCTACCAGATATGGTATGCGGTTTCCTGCGATTAGGGATCGATTGACGACCCGCGGGTCACCGTGGGGCCCCTGGCAACAGCCGAAAAGCGGCCAGATTGGTCGCCCCCCAGCGCTCGGCCGCGGCCGGCTCGGCGTGGAGGCCCGTCGATACGCGCGGGGGCTCCATCGTCTGCATGGTCACGCGGTAGAGCCAGGTGGCGCCACGCCAGCAATCGTCGCCGTCGCCGCACGTGAAGACGAGCTCGCGACCGGTCTCAACTCGCGCGCGCAGGGCAGCAGCGTGCACCAGATCGGGGGCGATCAGGCCCAACTGCGCGGCGTGGCCCAGCGAAAAGTCCGGGGCGTCGATGACGACCCGCGCCCCCTCGGGGGTCTCCTCCTTGACGCGCGCGAACACCCGCGCGACCACGTCGCGCTGGAGCAGCGCCCCCTCGCCGTTGGGCTGCGGCGCCAGCGGCTGCGCCAGCGTGGCCGTCGCGAAGGCCACGAGCACGGCCAGGCGCAGGGCCCCGCGCACCGGCCCCCAGGGCACGCGCGCCACGAGAGGCCCGAGCCACAAGGTCGCGGCCAGCGCGAGCCCGGGCACGGCCACGAGGACGTACTGCTGCTTCTTGGTGGCCACGGCCGACAGGAGCACGACCAGCAGCACCGGCAGCGCCAGCGTCAGGGCCAGGCGCAGGTCGCGCCGCCGCCACGCGAGCCCCGCCCCGACCACGAGCCCGAGCAGGGCGACCCACGCCCCCGACCAGCCCGCGAGGTGGCGCAGGTAGAAGGTCGGCGACGCCCGATCGTCGTGGGTCGCCGCGAGGACGGCGTTCTCGTCGAAGGTCGCCAACTCGCGCACTCGGTAGCCCCACATGTCGACGTGGCCCCGGAAGTCGATGAGCGCCGAGGTGTTCACGAGCAGGAACGCCACCAGGGCCGCGCCCCCGAACGCGAGCAGCGCGGGCCAGCGACGCGTGCCGGGCCGCGCCAGGCCCACGGCCAGCGCGAAGGGCGCGAGGGGCACCCCGAAGTAGAAGACGCCCACGCTCGCCCCGGCGAGCGCCCCGCCGACCGCCGCCCGCCGCGCGGACCAGGCCTCGTCGCGCGGCCCCCAGAGCGCGTGGGCCACGGCCGCGTAGCCGAGGCCGATGCCAAGGGAGTAGGGCGAGAGGGCCGTGGCGTAGGTCACCTCGGGGCCGATGGCCGCGGCCGCGGCGGCCAGCCCCAGCCAGCCGTCGCCGGTGAGGCGACGCACGATCGCGGCGCAGAGCCCGGCCAGCGCGACCCACGCCAGGCTCGAGAGCACGCGCGCGACGACCATCAGCTCCGTGCTCCGCAACAGGACCCACTCGGCCGTCGCCGTCAGGATATCGGAGCCTGCCGCCCACGCCGAGCCGACGATCGGCACGGCGAACGCAGCGGCCGACAAGGTGAAGTTGCCCGACGGGTGCGGGTACTTGGTCATGCGCACCGGAGACACGAGCGCCACGAGGGTCTCGCTCAGGTTCACGATCTCGTCACCGCAGGCCGGCAGCACGGTGAGGTCGCGCCAGATCAGCCAGCCGAGCGCCGCGCCCAGCAGCCCCAGCAACGCCAGCCCCGCGCGATCGCGGGCCAGGCGACGAACCGCCACCCAGAGGGCGACCAGCAGGCCGACGCCGAGGCTCGCGCCCAGCGCGGCGAGCACGACGACGGCGGTGGCGGTGGCGCGGGGCTCGTCCATCACGTCTTCCCGGGTGGCTCGGCGCACGATAGCACGAACCCGCCGGGCGCAACCAGCGACCAGCGCCGCGGCCCGCCCCGGCGGCCTTTTCCGTTGCCTCGACCGAGGCCCTGGGCTACCGTTGAACCCGCTTTGGCGCGCCTCGAGGCGCGGGTTCCATTCCCTTGTCCGGAGGAGACATGCGGGCGCCGCTGGCCATCCCGCGCGGAACGACGGCGCTCGGCCCGGCGCGGGTCGCGGCGGCGCTGCGGCACCTCGCGGCCCCCCACGATCCGAGCACCGTGCGCGCGTTCGAGCAGGCGTTCGCGGCGGCCCTGGGGGCACGTCACGCCATCGCCGTGTCATCGGGCAAGGCGGCGCTCGCGTTGATCCTGCGCGCGCTCGACCTGCCCGCGGGGGCGGGCGTGGTGGTCGCCGCGTTCAACGTGCCCGAGGTGCCCTCGCTCATCACGGGGCTCGGACTGCGCGTTCGCTTCGTCGACATCGATCCGCGCAACTACGCGCCCACCGCCGAACAGGTCGATCGGGAGATCGACGCCGAGACCCGCGTGCTGCTCGCCACGCACCTCTTCGGCAACCCGGCCGACCTCGACGGGCTGGCCGAGGTGGCCCGTGCGCGCGGGCTGGTGCTGATCGAGGACTGCGCGCAGGCCCTGTGCGCCACCTGGCGCGGGCGTCCGGTGGGCACGTTCGGCCGCGCCGCGCTGTACAGCTTCGGCCTCATGAAGTCGCTGAACGCGTTCCGGGGTGGCATGGTGACCACCGACGACGACGAGCTCGCGAGCACGGTGCGCCGCCTGGCCGACGAGGCTCCGCTGCTGTCGCGCCTCGAGGTGGGGCTGGGCGTGGCCGAGAGCCTGGGCATCTGGCTCGCCACGCGCCGCCCCCTCTTCTCGGCCCTGGTCCTCCCGGCCCTGAGGCTGCTCGAGGCCCTGGCGCCCTCGCTGGTCGACGACGCCGTCAAGATGCGCCCGAGCGAGCTCGAGTCCGGCGCGCTCGACCCCTCCCTCGTGACGGCGCGCATGAGCTCGGCCCAGGCCGCGGCCGGCCGGGCGGGGCTGGGCGACCTCTGGACCGAAGCGGCCCTCCGCTCCGGGAACGCAGCGCGGTTGCTGACCTCGCTCGCCGACGTCGGGGGGCTCCGCCTGCCGGCCCACCTCGCGCCGGCGGCTCCCGCGTGGACCAACCTGGTCGTGCGCGTCGCCGAGCGGCAACGGGTCCGAAGGGCTCTGCTCCGCGAAGGCCTCGACACCACGTACGGCTACCTGGTGCCCTGCCACCGCCTCATCCCCGAGGCGGCCCCCCCCGGGGGCTGCCCCGAGACCGACGCCGTGACCCACGAAACGCTCTATCTGCCGCTCGGAGACGGGCTCGGCCCCGCCGACATGGATCGCATCGCCGACAGCCTGTCCCGCGCCTTGACGAGGACACCATGATCGTGCTCGGTATCTGTGACAGCCAGGACGCCGGCGCCGCGCTCTTCCACGACGGACGCCTGATCGCCGCCGTGAACGAGGAGCGCCTGAACCGCAAGAAGCTCTGGGGCGGCTTCCCCGAGCTCTCGATCGCCGAGGTCCTGCGCCTCGCCCACGTTCGCCCCGACCAGGTCGAGGCGGTCATCCTGGGCACCCGGATCACGCCCAACCTGCTGGTGCGCATGTTCCGTGGCATCCACCAGGATCTGCGGAAGAAGAACGGCCAGTTCGGCTACCTGCTGAACCTGTTCATCACGTACCAGACCGTGGCGCGACGCCTGCGCCTGCCCGAAGCGCTCGAGGCCGCGGCGGCCCGGCGGGTCATCGCCCGCGACCTCGCACGGGTCGGCGTGCGTGCGCCCGTGCACTCGATCGACCACCACCTGGCCCACGCCGCGGCGGCCTGGGGCACCTGCCCCTTCGAGCGCGCGCTCGTCGTCACGGTCGACGGCCTCGGCGACGGCCTGGGCGTCACGGTCAGCGTGGGAGAACGCGGGCACGGCCTCACGCGCGTGCACGAGGAGACGGGCTTCTCGAGCCTGACCCTCTACTACTCGCGCCTGACCCAGGCGCTGGGGTTCACCCCCATCAAGGACGAAGGCAAGGTCAACGGGCTCGCGGCCTACACCACCGAGACCCCGGCCCTTCACCTGGCCGAGCAGCTGCTGCGCGTCGAAGACGGCCGCTTCGAGCTCGACAACCACCTGCTGCCCGCCAGCCTCGATCGCCCCCCGTGGTCCGAGCTGAAGAACTACACGCGCGAGCAGGTGGCCGCGTCGTTCCAGACGCACCTCGAGCACGCCATGCGCGACTTCGTGCGCACGTGGCTGGCGCGCACCGGCACCCGGCACGTGGCGGTGGCCGGCGGTCTCTTCGCCAACGTGAAGCTGAACCAACGCCTGGCCACGATGCCCGAGGTCGACGAGGTCTACGTGTTCCCGCACATGGGCGACGGCGGGCTGGCGGTCGGCGGCGCGCTGGCCTGGCTGGGCGCCGATCCCCAGCCGCTCAGTGACGTCTTCCTCGGGCCGGCCTACGACGACGCCCGCCTGGAGCAGGCCCTTCAACAGGAGGGGCTGGCCTACACGCGGCCGGCCGACCTGGCCGACGAGGTGGCCCGCATCCTGGCCAGCGGACGGATTGTGGGGCGCCTCGACGGCCGCATGGAGTACGGCCCCAGGGCCCTGGGAAACCGCACCATCCTGGCCCCCGCGAACGACCCCGCGCTGCTCGACGCCCTGAACGCCATGCTGAAGCGCAGCCCCTTCATGCCGTTCGCGCCCATCCTCCACGACGACCTCTACGCCGAGACCATCGTCGACGGGCACAAGGGCTGGCACGCGTCGGAGTTCATGACGATCAGCTTCGACGTGACCCCCCGGCTGCGCGACACCTGCCGGGGCGGCGTGCACGTCGACGACACGGCCCGACCGCAGCGGGTGGTGCCCGCGGTCAACCCCGGGCTGGCCGCCATCCTGGCCGCCTACACGCGCCGCACGGGGCTGCCCGCGCTGATCAACACCAGCTTCAACCTCCACGAGGAGCCCATCGTGTGCTCCCCCGAAGACGCCGTCTCCTCGTACGTGCGCGCCGGACTCGGAGCCCTGGTGCTCGGCCCCTACCTCGTCGAGCGACCCACGGGTGTGCTAGGATAGCGCGACCCGGATAACCGTATCACCTGCGAGGGGGAGTTCATGGACTACGGCTTCAACGAAGAACAACGCATCCTGCAACAGACCGTCCGGCAGTTCGCCGAGGAGGTCATCAAGCCCACCTGCCGTGCCAACGACGAGAACGAGGTCTTCGACGTCGCCATCGCGAAGCAGATGATGGCGCTGGGGCTCTTCGGCATCACGGTGTCGCCCGAGTACGGCGGCATGGGCACCGACTACACCAGCTACTGCCTGGTGGTCGAAGAGCTCGCGCGCGTCGACGCCGGTGCCGCGGCCACCGTGGCGGCGGGCAACAGCCTCGGCATCGGGCCGCTGTACTACTTCGGGTCCGAGGCGCAGAAGCAGAAGTACCTGCCCCGCCTCTGCACCGAGAAGCTGTGGGGCTTCGGCCTCACCGAGCCCGAGGCCGGCTCCGACGCGGGCGGCTCCAAGACGTCGGGCGTGCTGAAGAACGGCCGCTGGACGCTGAACGGCTCGAAGATCTTCATCACGAACGCAGCCTCGACGTTGACCTTGGGCTCGACCATCCAGTGCATCACGGGCAAGGACGCCGACGGGAAGAAAGAGGTCTCGTGCGTGCTGGTCGAGCAGGGCACGCCGGGCTTCACCCAGAAAGAGATGCACCACAAGCTCTGCTGGCGCACATCGAACACCGCCGAGCTCTACCTCGACGACGCCGAGGTCCCCGAAGAGAACCTGCTCGGCAAGCGCGGCGACGGCTTCAAGCAGATGATGCAGACGCTCGACTCGGGCCGCCTCGCCATCGCCGCCATGGGCGTGGGGGGAGCCCAGGGCGCCTTCGAGGCCGCGCTGCAGTACGCCAACGAGCGCAAGCAGTTCGGGCGGACCATCGGCAAGAACCAGGCCATCGCCTTCCGCATCGCCGACATGGCCACCGACATCGAGGCCACGCGCGCCCTGCTCTACAAGGCGTGCTGGCTGCGCGATCAGAAGAAGCCCTTCCAGAAAGAGGCCGCCATGGCCAAGCTGCACGCCAGCGAGGTCATGAAGCGCGTGGCCCATGGCGCGGTGCAGGTCTTCGGCGGCTACGGGCTGATGGAAGAGTACCCGGTGGCCAAGTTCTACCGCGACCAGCGCCTGCTCGAGATCGGCGAGGGCACGAGCGAGGTGCAGCGCATGGTCATCGCTCGCAAGCTTGGCCTATAACCCCCCCAACTCGAACAACGCGGCGTCCAGTTCGTCCATCGACGCCAGGCGGCGTGACGACACGAGGCGCAGGGCCTCCTCGAACGCGCTGCCGGGCAGGTTGAGCGCAGCGCGCTCGAGCGCCCGCAGGTCGGCCCCCTGGGCGCGCTCGTCGCCGCGCTGGCGGTTGGCCGAGATCAGGGCCACGTAGGCGCTGGCGGCGGCCAGGACATCCCCGCTCTCCTGCGCCTTCGAACGCACGGCCCGCAGGCGAGCCACGGCTTCGTCGTGGGCTCCGGACGCCAGGGCGAACAGGGCCTCGGAGAAGAGGGCGTCGGTCTGCATGCTGGAGTCCTCCGGGTCGCGTGCGGGCGGAGTCTACCACCACCGCCTTGAAAAAGCTTGACCGTGTCCCGATCCGGGTCGATCCTACGGCCGCCTCCACCACCGACCGACCCCGGGTGAACCATGCGAGATCACGTTCAATCCTGGCGCTCGGCGAGCCTCGCGGCGGCCTTCGCGATGGCCCTCGCGGTCGGGCCGCTGGCGGCCGACGAGGTCCCCCAGGGGTGCCCCGAACCGCCCGCGCCCGCCGACGGGGCGCCCGACGCCTACTGGCAGAAGGCCCTGCAGTGGCTCGGCTCCGACCGCCAGGATGAAGGCAAGCTGCTGCTCCGCGATCTCGCGCGCGACTACCCCGACACCGACGCGGGTCGGCAGGCGGCCCGCTGGCTGGCCGAGAAGGGCGATTTGAACCACGACGGCCGCACCGAGTTCATCATCGGCTCCACGCTCATGGGCGCCTACTTCGGCTACACGGCCACCCTCGGCATCTACGACGACATCTTCGACGACGACGCCTGGAAGACCGCGGCCTGGATGTCGCTGGGGGGCGGCGTGGTGGGGCTCACGGCCTCGGCGCTCGCCAGCCGCTACATGAACCTCTCCGATTCGCAGGCCATGCTCTACAACTTCGCGGGCACGTGGGGCTGGCTGAACGGCTACCTGCTGTACGACCTCATCTGGCCCATCGACGGCAACGAGGTCATGGTCGCAGGCGCCACGGGCATGGGCGTCGGGCTCGTCACGTCGCTGGCCCTGTGGCCCTGGCTCGACGTCGACGAGGGCGCGGCCCAGATGGCCACGTCCAGCGGCGTCTTCGCGCTCGAGCTCGCGTCGCTCACGGCCGTGCTCATCGCCGGCGAGCGCGTGTTCCGCGACAACGAGTCCGCCGCGCTCCTCGGCGTGCTGCTGCCCGCGAACGGCGCCGTGGTGGGCGGCTACTTCCTCGGCCAGAAGCTGCGCTGGTCGGCCGACGACGTGCGCTTCATCGCCCTCGGCGGCTTCCTCGGCAACCTGCTGGGGGGCGCCGTG
Organism: uncultured Myxococcales bacterium; assembly: GCA_964494475.1. Taxonomy (GTDB): domain Bacteria; phylum Myxococcota_A; class UBA9042; order CAZBRS01; family CAZBRS01; genus CAZBRS01. The sequence continues at coordinate 53,582 of CAZBRS010000040.1, forward strand.
GTGGCGTCGAGCCGGTCGGTGCGCGACGACCCGCGGGCGTGGTCGGGGATCACGGCGGCCAGCGTGGTGGCGGGACTGGTGGCCGGCACGCTCATCGTGCAGCCCTGGGACGACCCGGCCGAGGCGTCGCGCTCGAACGTACCGCTCAATGCCGGCGTGCTCCACGTCGATCTCCAGGGCGTGCACGTGCGCCCGCCGCTGCCGCGCATCGCGCCGGTGGAGCACAACGGTCGCCTGGGCTACGGGATCGACGTGACGCTGCTCACGAGCGAGCTGTAGCGCCTACCTCGTCAACAGGACCGAGGCCGAGCGACCCGGACCCTCGACCACGACCTCGGCCACGCGCCACGTGTCGGCGCCGAGCGCCAGCGTCTGGCCCACGGCCAGCTCGTAGTCCTTCTGGCCCTCGGTCGACCCCTTCTGGACCACCGAAAGCCACGCGACCGCCGTCTTCTTGCCCTCGCGCTCGTCGTCGAAGCACTTGGCGAGCGCCACCTTGAAGACGCCGAGGGTCGCGACCTCGTTCTCGCCGATGCGGATCTCGCTCATGGGTCCCTCCGAGGACTGGCAGGCCGACAGCAGGAGCGCGGCGACGAGCAGTACGCTCACGGCGCGCCTCAATCCTTGTTGATCTGGATGTTCTGAACGTACTTCGAGAGCGTGTCGAAGGTGATGGGCGGCACCTTGTACTCGGCGCCCCAGGGGTTGTACAACGTGAGGGTCTTGGCCGCCTGGTCGACCTTCAGGATGGCAAAGGCGTGGTTCGGGACCAACCCCGTGGCCTTGGCCGCCTTGATCTCGTTGACGTCGGTCAGGTTCTTGACGCCGAGCGTGGCCGGCCAGCCCTTGGCCTGGGCGTCGGCCAGCACGGTGAACAGCTCGGCCTCGTTCATCGAGCCGGGCCGGAGCACGCGGGTCTCCTTGCCGGTGATGGCCTGCATGGCGTCGGTCGACGACATGCGCACCTTGCTGCCGCGGATGTCCTCGTAGCCGCCCTTCAGCTTGGCCCAGGCCTTCTCGATGAGCATGACCCACAGCTCGGCGCCCTCGGCCGGGCTCTCGTCGCCCTTGCTCGCGAACTGCACGTTGCCGTTCTTCGTGGGGAAGCGCCCGTCGACCACCACGTCGCCGCCCTCGTGAAAGGTGACCGTGTAGGTGCCGTCGCCGTTCTCCTTCACCCGTTGACGCAACGTCTCGGGGCTCTGGTGCGCGAGGGCCGCCAGCGCCGCCACGAAGTAGCAGTCGCCGAGCTGCCCCTGGCTCACGTCGTTCGGATCGATGTCCTTGGTGTCGGCGGCGCCCTTCACGAAGGCCTTGCCCTTGACGGCCTCGTAGGTGGCCCCCTTGACGTGCTCGCTCTCGGAGTTGGGGTTCAGCGCGGGGTCCTTCTTGGGATCGGGCGCGGGCTCGGGCAACCCACCCACGCGCGGAGCCGCCACCGGCTTGGGCTTCAGGGCAGCCTGCTGGGCGGCGAGGCCCGGCTTCTGGGCGGCCGTCTCCTTCGACAGGACCTTGGAGGCCTGGGTCTTCACCTCTTTCTTCGCGTCGACCAGCGCGGCGGCCTGCTCGGCCTTCTTCGCAGCCTGGGGCATCTGCATGGGGGGCTCCCCTGGAGACGGTTCGCGACGATCGTACGCGATTCACGCGCCCCCTTCAACCGGGGCGTGGTTTTCGTGTATACCCGGGGTCGACACGTGCAAGGAGCGAACATGGAGACGATCGGAGTGCTGGGCCTCGGCAACCTGGGTCGGGCGATCGCCGAACGGCTGCGGGCGGTGGGGCACCCCCTGGTGGCCTGGAACCGCACCGCGGCCAGGCTGGCGGGCCTCGACGCCACCCCGGCCGCGACCCCGGCCGACGCGGCCCGCGCGGCCGACGTGCTGCTGGTCAACGTGCGCGACAGCCCGGCCGTGCGGCGCATCCTCGCGGCCGACGACGGCGTGCTGGCGGCGGCGAGGCCGGGGCTCGTGGTGATCGACACGACCACGAACCACTTCCTCGACGTGCTCGAGCTCCGCGCGGCCTGTGCGGCCAAGGGCGTGGCCTACGTCGAGGCCCCCGTGGCCGGCAGCGTGGTGCCCGCGAAGAACGGCGCGCTCACGCTGTTCGTCTCGGCCGACGACGCCGCCTTCGAGCGTGCCCGCCCCGTGCTCGAAGAGCTGGCCCAGAAGATCGTGCGCTTCCCCGAGCCCGGCCAGGCCACGCGCATGAAGCTCGTGAACAACCTGGTGCTCGGCGGCCTCATGGCCCTGCTCGGCGAGGCCGTGGCCCTCGGCGAGGCCGCCGGCCTCGACCGCGCGCTGCTGCTCGAGGGGCTCGAGTACGGCGCCGGCAACACGGCCGTGCTCAAGGCCAAGAAGGCCAAGCTGCTGGCGGGCGACTGGGCGCCGCACTTCTCGTGCGACGTGATCCACAAGGACCTGGGCTACCTGGCCGACCTGGCGGCCGATCTGGGGCGGGCTTCGCCGCTCAGCGAAACGACACGGGCTCTGTTCGCGAAGGCGATCGAGCAGGGACACGCGCTGGAGGATTTCTCGGCGGTCACCGAGGTGCTACGGCGGGCGCGATGAATCGCGCCCCTACGCGTCGACGTAGAGGAACCGCGAGCAGTTCGGGCAGGTGTGGATGCTCACGTGCTTCAGGAGCGTGTTCACGAGCTGCGGCTGCAGGCGCATGTTGCAGCCCGAGCACGTCCCGTGGTCGACCGGCACCACGGCCAAGCCGTTGCGGTGCTGGAACACGCGCTTGTACTGGCTGAGGTAGCGCGCGGGCACCTTCTTGAGGTGCTCCTCTTTCGACGCCGCCTTCTCGCCCACCTTCGCTTCGAGACGGGCGACCTCGGTGGCCACCTCGGAGTCGGCGCTGGTGATCTCCTGCTCGATGACGCCGAGCTTCTTCTCCTGCTCGACGGTGCCCTCGCGGAAGCGCTCGATGGCCTCGAGCAGCTTGGTGATCTCCTCCTCCTTCTTCTCGTTCGTCTTCCGGAGGGTCTCGATCTCCTTCATGATCGCCTGGTATTCCTTGTTCTTCTTGACCCCGGACAGGCGATTGCGGCTGGCGTTGATCTTGCGCTTGTCCTCTTCGAGCTCCGTGTTCTTCTCGGAGTACCAGTCTTCGGCCTCGCGCAAGCGCTTCTTCTTCTCGTCGAGGTCTTCGACGATGGCGTCGCGGACCTTGCGGAGTTCGCGCACCTTGGCCTCGAGGTCCTTCTTGGCCTTTTCGATCTCCCAGACTTCCGAGTCGATCGACTGAAGAGCTCTCAAGGCCAGCATGATGTCGTTCAAGGGTCCCTCCTCGGAGCGAGTTCAGGTCAAAGAGCGGGTGGGCCCAGCTGGGATCGAACCAGCGACCGACCGGTTATGAGCCGGTGGCTCTACCACTTGAGCTATGGGCCCACGATAACCGCCCGCTTTTTCACAGAGCGCGTGTCAAAGATCAAGCCCAATCCTACTCCAGGAAGCTCTTCAGCTTCTTGGCGCGGGTCGGGTGCCTCAACTTTTTCAAGGCCTTGGCCTCGATCTGGCGAATGCGCTCGCGCGTCACGTAGAAGTCCTGGCCCACCTCCTCGAGGGTGTGGTCGGACTTCTCGCCGATGCCGAAGCGCATGCGCAGCACCTTCTCTTCGCGCGGCGTGAGCGTGGCCAGCACCTTGCGGGTCTGCTCGGACAGGTTCTTGCCGATGACCTGCTCGGCCGGCGAGAGCGTGCGCGTGTCTTCGATGAAGTCGCCCAGGTGGCTGTC
>CAZBRS010000041.1:0-8573 GCA_964494475.1 uncultured Myxococcales bacterium
GCGTTCGTGCGGCGCACGTAGCGCACCCAGGCCCCGCGCACCAGGTCGATGATCAAGGGCCGGGTCGTGGTTGCGATGGCCTCTTGGCTCGGCCATTGCGCGGGGTGTGATGCGACAGGAACTGTCGCAGAAGCGTGCGCCTTGACCGACCCCGCAGAGGCCTTCATACTCCGCCGCATCGGCTCATCGACCTGCGGACGCCCCATGACGTCTTCGCCGTTCCTGGCTCGTCCGCGCTGCGACTGGGTGGCGGCGAACGACCTGGCGTTCGCGATCCGCGATGGCTTCCCCGTGTCTCCGGGGCACACCCTCGTCGTCCCTCTCCGCGAGGTCGCGACGTGGTTCGACGCCTCGCCCGAGGAGCAGCGGGCGATCCTCGAGTTGGTCGACGTCGTGAAGCTTCAACTCGACGCGGCGACGCCGCGGCCCGACGGCTACAACGTGGGCTTCAACGTGGGCGAGGCCGCCGGTCAGACGGTCATGCACCTGCACGTGCACGTGATCCCGCGCTATCGGGGCGATATGGACGATCCGCGGGGCGGTGTGCGCTATGCCATCCCGTGGAAAGGCAACTACAAGCGGGCCGCGGCGGAGCCGCTGGCGACCGGCGGGGAGACCGATCCCCTGGTCGGGCACCTGCGGCCGCTGTTCGCGCGGGCCACGCGGGTCGACATCGTGGCGGCCTTCGTGCAGGACAGCGGGCTCGACGTGTTGAAGGAGCCTCTCACGTCGGTCGTGGCGCGTGGCGGTCGCGTGCGCCTCGTGACCGGCGACTACCTGGACATCACGCAGGCCGAGGCGTTGAAGCGGCTGAACGACTGGCAGGGTAGCTGGCAGGCGAGCGACGGTGGCGGCGACTTCAGCGCTCGCGTCGTCGAGACCGCGCGCCTGCCCGGGGCGTCGCGCTCGTTCCACCCCAAGTCGTGGCGCTTCGAGGGACCCAACTTCGGGGCAGCGTTCGTTGGCTCGAGCAACGTCTCGCGCTCGGCCCTGGAGGCCGGCATCGAGTGGAACCTGCGGGTCGATCGTCACGCTTCGCCCGAGGCGTTCGCCAGGACCGCCTCTGCCTTCGAGGCGATCTGGGCCAGGGCGAGGCCCCTCGATCTAGCCTGGGTGGCGGCCTACGCGGCCCGCGCGAGGAAGTCCGCCGCCCCTCTGCCCCTTGGCGACGCGGAGGCCGAACCCCTGGCGGCGCCACCGACGCCGCACGAACTGCAACTGGAGGCACTGGCGGCGCTGGCCGAGACCCGCGCCGAGGGCCGGACGCGCGCGCTGGTGGTCATGGCCACCGGCCTCGGCAAGACGCTGCTGGCGGCCTTCGACGCCGAGGTCTTCCGGCGCGAGCGCGGCCTCGATCGTGTGCGCGTGCTCTTAGTGGCTCACCGCCGAGAGCTTTTAGGCCAAGCGGCCGAGACGTTCCGGAGGGTGCTGAGGGTGGCTTGCCCCGATCTGCGCATCGGCTGGTTCGCCGACGAGCGCAGCGAGCTCGACGCCGACGTGATCGTCGCTTCGGTAAAGAAGATCACCACGGGCCAGAACTTGGCCTTGCTCTGCAGCGTATCGTTCGACTACGTAATCGTCGACGAGGTGCACCACGCCGATGCGCCGAGCTACCGCAAGATCCTGGCCCGCCTGGAGCCGGGCTTCCTGCTGGGGCTGACGGCCACGCCCGAGCGCGCCGACGACGGCGATGTGCTGGGACTGTTCGATGACAACCTGCCGTACCGGGCCGACCTTGGCGTTGGCATCGAGCACGGCCGGTTGGCTCCCTTCTCGTACTTCGGTTTGAAGGACGTGGTCGACTACGCCAACATCCCGTGGCGCAACCGCGAGTTCGACCACGCGGTGCTCAGCGCGGCCGTGCAGACGCAGCAGCGCATGGAGCGGCTGTGGCAGGCCTGGGGGGAGCACGCAGGCCGTCGCACGCTCGTATTCTGCTGCTCGATCGCACACGCCGAGTTCGTGCGTGGCTGGCTGGCGGATAGGGGCGTTCGGGTGGTCGCCGTCTATGCCCAGGCCGGGTCGCACGATCGCGCCGACGCCCTCGACTCCCTGGCGCGGGGAGACCTGGAGGCCGTGTGCGCTGTCGACCTGTTCAACGAGGGCGTCGACGTGCCGCTGGTCGACCGCGTCGTCATGCTGCGCCCCACGGAGTCACCGGTGCTCTTCCTGCAGCAGCTCGGGCGCGGATTGCGCGTGGCCGAAGGCAAGACGCACCTCAACGTGATCGACTTCGTCGGCAACCACCGCGTGTTCCTCGATCGTGTGCGAACCCTGCTGTCGTTCGGGCGGGAGCCGATGACGCTGCAGGCGTTCCTGGCCTCCGGGGGTTCCCCCGATCTGCCCGAGGGCTGTAGCGTTCAGGTCGAATTGGAGGCCATCGAGTTGCTCCGAAGGCTGCTGCCCGCAGGGCGCAGCGAGGTCGAGCGCGCCTACCGCGAACTCTACGCGGTGCGCGGTGAGCGGCCTACCCTGGGCGAGCTCTTCCGCCTGGATTACGCGCCGGGCTCGCTCCGGCCCAAGCACGGCGGCTGGTTCGACTTCGTAGGAAGCGAGGGCCACACGACGGACTCCGAGCGCCGCGTGCTCGCCAGGGCGGGAGGCTGGCTACGCGAACTCGAGACAACCCGGATGGACAAGTGCTTCAAGATGGTCTTGCTCGAGGCCCTGATCGAGGCCGACGCGCTGGGCAGCGGGATGGGTCTAGAAGACCTCGCACGGCGCAGCCACGCTCTGCTGGTCCGCTCTCCCGGGTTGTTCCTCGACATCAAGAACGTCGTTGATTTGCCCGACCCGCGCCGTCCCAACCCTGCCACGTGGAAGGCGTATTGGAAGAAGAACCCCGTCGATGCCTGGACAGGCGGCGCCGCGGGCGACGGGCGTTGGTTCAGGCTCGACGGCGACCGGCTCGTGCCGGGCTTCCGGGTAGAGGCCGGAGATGAGGCCACGCTCGCGGAGATGACGCGCGAGGTGGTCGACTACCGGCTCGTCCAGTACCGGAGGAGGAAGGAAGCTGAGGCCAATGGCGGCGCGTTCGAGTGCAAGGTCACCTGGAACCAGCGCGACCCGATCTTGAAGCTCCCGTCACGGGCCAAGTGGCCCGACGTGCCCAATGGAGACACCGACGTGAGCCTGTCCGACGGCCGCGTCTGGCGTTTTCGCTTCGCGAAGGAGTACATCAACGTGGCGCGCGCGCCCGGCTCCGAGCGGAACGATCTGCCGGACCTCCTGCGCCGCTGGTTCACTCCGGCCGCGGGTCGCCCCGGTACGGCGTTCCGCGTGAGCTTCGTTCGAGAAGGGCAGGGCTGGTCGGTCGAACCCCGTGGCCAGGTCATCGAGCTTCCGCGCCGTGGCAACGTCATCGCGTTCCCCACGCTGCGGGCCGCCGCCGGCGCGGCAGAGGGCCTGACGACAGAGGGGGGGCTGGAGCCCGACGAGGTGGCGCTGCCCACGAAAGCGACCGGCGAGCAGCTCTTCGCCGTACGGGCCGCGGGCGACTCGATGGACGGCGGTTCGGACCCCATCCACGACGGCGATTGGCTCGTCTTCCGGTACGCGAGAGGCGCGGGCCTCGGCTCCGTTGTCGGCCGCGTGGCGCTCGTCCAGACCGACGCCGGGGCCGGCGATCACGGCTTCCAGGTGAAGCGGATCGTCGAAGACGGGGGACGCTGGCTCCTCCGCTCCGACAACCCCACGAGGCCGTCGTTCCCCGCCACGGCCGAGACCGTGCCCGTGGCGGTGCTGGTCGAGCATTTCGCCCCCGAAAGGCTCGCGCCGCCCGCAGGGACGCGGCTCGACCGGGAGGCCCTGGCCAGCCATTTCGGGCTCACCGACGCGCCGCGGACCGCGCGCGTGCAGGGCCACCTGGTGGTGGTCGGTGACCAGGCCTCTTTCGCGAGCCCCACCAGGCTTCGCGCTCCGGTGGCGGGCCTGCGGCCCGGCGAGACCGCCTTCGTCCTGGAGCCCGAAGCCGACGGGGAGCACTGGCGTTATCGGGGCGTCGGGCGATGGAGCGAGGCCGAAGGCTTGTGGGTGTTGCCGGAGACAGGGACGCCGCCCGAGCAGGTTGAAACTGGCACGAGAAGCTGACGTAGCGGGTGGCCTCGCGTAGGACCGGCCCCCTGGCCGGCGACGACGATCACTCGCCAGCCACGTCGCCGTCGCGAAGCTGCCTGTGCCCTTCGAAGACCGTCACCACCCGGATGGCGTCCTCCGCGACCCGGAAGACGATTCGAACCGCGCCCGACAACGCCTCGCGCAGGTCCGAGCGACCGAACTTGGGGTCCGCGACAAACCAACGAGGCCTGACCGCCCGGCAGGTGACTCACCGGCTCGCCGGACGTCGTTCTCTTCTCGATGCGACGATTCTCGTCGCATGAGTCCCGCCGACCGCCCGATCTCGACGCCAGGGATCCCGGGGCCACGTCGAGGGATTGAAGCTATGTCCATTTAGACATATCCTTGGCACGTGGACCTCGGGGATGCATCGCGTAAGCGACTACGATCGCGACGAGTAGGAGGAGATCATGGACGCCGCGAAGAAGAAGAGCCTCGAGGCCAAGGGCTGGAAGGTCGGCTCTGCCGACCTGTTCCTCGGGCTCGCGCCGGGGGAGGCCGCCTATATCGAGATCCGCCTGGCGCTGGCAGCGCGACTGCGCGCACGCCGGCAGGAGCAGCACTTGACCCAGATCGAGGTGGCGCGGCGCCTCGGCTCTAGCCAGTCGCGCGTGGCCAAGATGGAGGTGGGCGACCCCTCCGTCTCGCTCGATCTGATCGTGCGCTCGCTGCTGGCGTTGGGCGCCTCCTCCGAGGATCTGGCGGCGGCCATCCGGGTGGCGTGATCGTCCTGCAGGTCTCGGGGATCGTCAGCCGGGTTCGAGCCCTGCGACCTCGGGCAACCGTTGCCGTTGTCAGGGCCTGTTGCGCCCGCTGCCACAGATCCGCCGCCTCCGTGTTCATGCCGCGATCCCCTCGGCGCGCGCGTTTCGATACAGCGCGTACTCTCCGGCCAGGTACTCCTCTTCCGCCACGGGCGTCGCGTGGATGGGCCGCACCACGATCAGTTGCAGCGGGTAGAGCGCGCGGATGATGGTTCGTGAGTCGCGTCCGAGATCGACCGGACCGGCCAGCAACACCAGCAGATCGACGTCGCTGTCTTCGTTCGCGTCGCCACGAGCTTCGGAGCCGTACAGGATCACGCCCTTGATCCGGGCACCCAACGCGGCCTGCAGCCTTGCCTTGGCCTCTTGCAGAAACTCACGGTCCATGGCAGCCCCGATTCCCGCGTCCTACGACCGTACTATTGCACAGGATCCGATGCTTCTCAACGGCGCGCACCCCGAGCCCGCTCAGAAATGGAACAGCATCAGCGGCTCGTCCGCCAGGCGGATCTCGAGCCTGTCCCCAAACCCCATGCGGTGCTGCAACCGGTGCCCGTCGACGAAGGCCGCGCCGTCGAAGACGCGCGAGGTGAGGCTCATGCCGTCGGTGAACAGGCCGCGGGACAGGCGGTAGGCGCCGTCGTCGGCGCGGAAGGGCTCGCGCACCAGGTACTGCAGGCTCTGCTCGCGCAGGGGGCGCACCTGGCCGCCGGCGGCCTTGATGGCTCCGGTCGAGCCCGCTGCGGTCGCGAACCAGACGCCCGAGCTCTTCTGCCACTCGTCGACGCTGGCGTGGCCGAGCACGTAGTCGCTGATGGCGGCGGGGCAGCGGTGGGCGAAGAGCACGTCGTTCAGGGGGCGGTCGGGCAGCAGGCGGCCGTTCAGGCGTAGCTCCATGCGGGCCACGGGGAAGGGTTCGACCCGGGCCTCGAGCACCGCCGGCAGCTTGTGGTCGAGGTCGGCGGCGGTGAGGGCGCAGAAGTGGCCCACCGAGCGACTGGGGTTCGAGTTCACGCCCACCACGGGGGTGGCCTCGACCCAGTGCGCGGCGTCGAGCAGGGTGCCGTCGCCGCCCACCGTGACGACCAGGCGCGCGCGGGCCACCTGGCGGCGGGTGGGGTGGTGGTTCACGTCGAAGGGCACGGCCAAACGCGTGAGCAGGGCGAGCACCGCGTCGAGGGTGGCGTGGTGGCTGGCGTGGGCCGGCAGCACGTGCTGCACGAGGTCGGAGCCCTCGTCGAGCCGCGCCAGGAAGCGCGCGTCCCGCTGGCCGACGGCGAAGCGCTCGTAGACCGACAGCTTGGGGATGACCAGCACCCGGGCGGGCCTGGTCGTGGCGGCGCGGCGTCCGGTCACGTGGGGTCTCCTCCGTGGCGCGCATCGTACCCCGAGTCGCGGCGGCGCGCCAACCGCCAAACGGTCAACAGGGCCAGCAGCGCGCCCAGCGCGAGCACCGGTCGGTGGGGGGCGCGGGCCGTCGAGCAGCCGCCCCCGCCGCTCCCCGCCGGGTCGCCCTCGGCCGTCGAGACGGCGTCGCCGCTGGCGTCGGGTGCGTCGCTCGTCGCCTCCGCGACCTCGTCGGTCGCCTCCGCGACCTCGCCGGTCGCCTCGGGGGGCAGGTCGGGCGCGGCCTCGACCTCGTCGACCGCCACGGGCGCCTCGGGGTCGGCGTAGCGATCGGGGTGCAGCAGGTATTGCAGCTTGGCGGCCACGTCGCGGCGCACCTCGAGCAGCTTCGCGGGGTCGAGCGTCCAGGGCGGGTTCGCCGGGTCGAATTTGGCGTCGAGGGGCTGCCCGAAGGCGCGGTAGACCGTGGCCACCCGCTCGCGCACGTAGGCCTCGCCGCCGGCCGCGGCCGCCAGGCGGAACAGCTCCCAGTCCTCGAAGCCGTCGCGCACCTGCTTGAGGCGGTACGAGGCCACGGGGCCGTCGAGGGACACGCCCGGCGGCGAGCCGGCGCCCGGCAGGCTGCCGTCGTGGTCGCCGGGGTAGATGAGGATGCCGTCGCCGTTGCGCGAGAAGAGCTCGCCGAACTCGGGCAGGTTCACGAGCACGTGCCAGGGGTCGGGGTCCTGCCAATAGCTGACGCGCCAGTACAGAAAGCCCGTGGCGCCCTCGGCCCAGGCGCCCCACTTCAGGAGGCGCGGCTCGAAGCCCAGGGGGCTGTCGACGTCGTAGCCCAGCTGGGGCGGGAAGTTCGCGTTGCACGCGTAGAACCAAAGCTCGACGCCGCGCTGGTGGAGCTCGATGTACTTCTCGGGCCCGGCCCGCATGCCCGCGGGCCAGTAGGTGTCGCCGTACATGGGGGTCACGGGGCACCAGATGCCCACGCAGGCGTCGAGCTCCTCGATCCACGGCCCGGTGACCAGGGCGTGGCCCTTCCACAGGCTGGTGTAGCGGTCGAGCAGGGCCGCGTCGGCCGCGATGCGCTCGATGGCGCCCGCGTGCGAGGGCATCCAGGGCTCGTCGGCCGAGTACAGGTACACGCGGTCGAGCCAGCCCTTGGCCTGCAGGTGTTCGGCCGTGGCGGCGGCGGCGCGCGCCCACTGGTCTTCGCTGAGCCCGCCCTGGCCGTGGCCGGGCTCGAAGAGGCCGAGGCCGAAGCGCTGCAGACCGGCCCCGTCGGGGTACCATGAGCCGTCGACGCGCGGGCCCATCACGGCGTCGAACGTCGCGAAGTCGGCGCTGGCGACGGTGCCGTCGGCCTCGAAGGTGAACGAGCCGTAGCCGAGGCCGTGGCTGTGGTCGGTGGGGTCGAGGCGGTGGCGGTGCAGCAGGTGGTGGTAGTTCTTCAAGACGCGCTCGCGCGTTTCGCCGGTCGGTCCCGCGGGGCCGCCGTGGTAGTCGTTGATGGCGCCGTCGCCGAAGCCGAAGGCCGTGGCCACGCTGCGCTCGGCGGGGAGCGTGACCTCCCACACGTGCAGGGCCACGGTCAGGGTGGCCAGGGGCGCATCCTCGGACGTGACGGTCACCTGGCCGACGTAGTCGCCGGGGGGCGTGCCCTCGGGCACGTGCCAGTCGACGAACACGGTCTGCAGGTCGCCCGCCGGCACCGCGAAGGGCGCCGCCACGGCCGGGTGCGCGTCGTCGTAGGGGTCGACGAAGGGCACCAGGGCGTCGGGGTAGGCGCCCGGCACGCGCGCGTACTCGGGGTAGGTGCCCGCGCAGCCGCCGGCGTGGGCGAAGTCGCAGGGCGAGGAGAAGGCCAGGTCGACGTAGTGCTCCAGGGTCAGCTCGGCCCCGCTGGCCGGCAGGGTGGCCCCTTCGGGCCCGTCCAGGTCCGAGACCGTGACGGTGACGGCCTGCAGGGCCTCGGCGGCGGCGATGACCACCTGGAAGGCCACCCACTCGTTGCGCACGGCCTCGAGCTCGATCGAGGTCGCTGCCACCGCGGGCGTGACCGTCTTCAACACCTTCACCACCGAGGGCTCGAGGCGCACGACCGGGGCCGCGGGGGCCGGTCCGGGCGCCACCAGGGCGAGCAGGAGGAGGGCGAGGGGAGAGCACCGCATGGGGACCTCCGAGGGGCCCCGGAAGGATCGGACAGCGCGTCAGTTTCCGCAAGTCCCCATCTGATCCGGGGCGCATTGCCCGCACATGGGGCAGAGCTCGATGCACCCGCACACCATCACGTTCTGGCACATGGAGCCGCCGGGGCAGTCGCCGTCGTCCCAGCAGCACGCCACGTCGCCC
>CAZBRS010000041.1:8673-55772 GCA_964494475.1 uncultured Myxococcales bacterium
GCACATGGAGCCGCCGGGGCAGTCGCCGTCGTCCCAGCAGCACGCCACGTCGCCCGGGCACTCCGGGCCCTGCGGATCGGGCACGCAGCTTCCGGGCAGTTCGCCCGGCCCGCCCTGCGCGCGGCACACCAGGCCCTCGCCGCAGTCGAGGTCGCTGGTGCAGCAGCCCAGCGGCAACTCCTGGCAGGCGCCCGGCTTCGTGCCCACGAAGCACACGTTGCCGCAGGCGCAGAAGGTGGCGCCCACGCAGGCCGCGCCCCCGCAGTCGTCGGAAGCGTAGCAGTGGCCGGGGTCGAGGTCGTCCACGCAGGTCCCGGTCGCGGCCAGGCAGAACTGGTCGACGGCGCAGTCGGCGTCCGAGAGGCAGCAGCCGTCGTCGGGCTCACACGTGCCCGGGGAGTCCTCCATGTCGCACATGGCGTCGCAGGGGCAGATCGCCTCGCCCTCGCACGTGGCGCCGAGGCCGCACTCGCCGTCGTCCCAGCACGCGCCGAGGGGGGCCGGCTCCTTGCACGCGCCGGGGAGGCCGCCGGGGCCCTCGCCCGCACAGATCTGGCCCGCGTCGCAGTGCGCGTCGGTGAAGCAGCAGGAGCCCCACGCCGGCAGGCAGCTTCCCGCGTGGCTGATGCAGTTCATGTCGCACGAGCAGAGCTGCTCGCCCTTGCACCCCAGCTCTTCGCCGCCGCAGTCGGCGTCGACGAAGCACGAGCCGTCGGGGAGCTGCTCGGTGTGGCACACGCCGCCCGCGCCCAGGTGGCCGGCTACGCAGTACGCGTTCGGACCGCACTCTTCGTTGGTGTGGCAGCAGTCGGGGGGCGCGTCGAGCATGCACTCGCCCGGCTTCGTGGCGCCGCACATCATGAGGCAGCCGCAGCCGACGGCGCCCTCGCAGTGCTCGTCGGGGGCGCAGTGCTCGTCGGTCCAGCACTCGCCCACGGCCGGTGCCCAGACGCACATCCCCGGCGTCGTCCCGTCGGTGCCCACGCCCGTGCAGGCCTGATCGGGCTCGCAGTCGGCGTCGACCGTGCAGCAGCCCGTGGGCAGGCCCGTGTCGGTCGCCTCGGTCGCGTCGGTGGTCTCGACGGCGTCGGTCGAGTCGGCCGCGTCGGCCGTCTCGGCCGTGTCGACGGGCGTCGCGTCGGGGGCCCCGGGGTCACTCCCGAACCCGTCGGGCAGCGGTGTCGTCTCGGCCGCGGAATCCTCGGCGGCGTCCGCGGTCGCCGCGTCGTCGCCGACGTCGCCGGTCCCGTCGTTCGAGGTCTCGCAGCCGGCCAGCGCCAGCGCGAGCGTGAGCACGGTCAGGGTACAGAGGCGTCGCAGCGTGGTCATGATGCCCTCCGGCGAGACGTTCGTTCGTCGGTCCGGGCTTTTGCAGGAGTCGTGCCAAGCGCGCCGGGGCGAACTCGCGGCGGCCTCCGGGGCCGGGCCGAACGGGCGGGTCGCGGGGCCAGCGCGCTCACGGGGCGGCGTGCCATGGGAAGTTTTTCATCACCCCGCGACGCCGCGCGCCACCCGGGCCGCGGCTTCGATCCCCTCCGCGATGGCCTCGTCGACGTTCAGGTAGGCGTAGCGCCCCTGCCGACCTACGCTCTGCAAGCCCGAGATCCCATCGAGCCACGCCAGCACGACCTCCAGGTCGGCCTCGAAGCCCACGCGCCAGGCGGGGTAGGCGAAGCGCTCGCGCGTCACGTGGGTGGCCTCGACCGCGCCGTCGAACGGGACCGGGCTGACCCGGCGCAGGCCCTCGAGGGTCGCGGCGATGGTGGCCGCGTCGGGGCCGTTCCAGGCGGGCTCGCCGGGATCGGCCGTGATCTCGGCGCACACGACGGTGCGGTCCTTGCCGTAGAGCCCCGGGACGATGCCGCCCAGCTCCGACACGCGGTTGAAGGGCAGGGCGGGGTCCTGGAAGTACGTCCAGTGGTGCGCGAACAGGCCGGGGCGGCTGAGGACGGCGAACACGAACACGAGCCCCCGGAAGCGCAGCCGCGCGGCCGCGGCGCGGATCGCGACCGGGGCCGGCGGGTCGAGGCTCTGGACCAGCTCGCCGATCGGGAGGGTCGAGACCAGGTGCGCGGCCGCGTGGCGGGCTTCGGCGCCGTCGGGGCCGCGGAGCACCACGGCCGTCAGGCGACCGCCCGCGTGCTCCACGCGCACGACCTCGGTGCCCGTGCGTACGTCGGCGGGCGCCTCGCCGTCGGCCAGCATGCGGTCGAAGAGCGACTGCAGGCCGTCGCGGGCCGTGAGCTGGCTGCGGTGGAAGGGCGAGTGGGCGTGGTCGACCCGCTTGGGGCGCCACCAGGGCAGCACCGTCTGCAGCAGGTGCCGCCCCGTGGGCAGCGGCACGCGCCGGCGCGCCCAGGCGCCCGCGATGTCGTCGCAGGGCAGCCCCAGCACCTTGGCCGTGTAGTCGCGGAAGAACAGGCGGTAGAACGGGTCGCCGAACGCGGAGCGCACCACCTGCTCGAAGCTGTCGACCGCCGGACGGCCCAGGGCTCGCCGGACCCCCTCGCGGGCCCGCGCCGTGGCCGCGCCGGCGGCTACCTCCGCGAGGCGCGAGGGCCCGAGCGCGGCCACCAGCTGCGCGGTCTTGAACGGGTAGTCGAGGGTGCGCCCCAGGAAGTGGATGGCCGACGTGGGGACTACGCGGAGCGCGTCGTCGCCGAGCAGGGCGGCCAGGTCGTCGACCAGGGGGCCGAGCGCGTCGTTCGACGGGTGCACCAGGTGCACGCCGGCCTTCAACAACAGCCCGTCCCGGGTGCGCGTGGCGGCCAGGCCGCCCACGACCTCGGCGCGCTCGACCAGCAGCGCGCGCACGCCCCGGCGCGACAGCTCGCGGGCTGCGCCCAGGCCCGCGGGGCCGGCACCGGCGATGACCACGGGCGGCAGGGGGGCGCGGTCAGCCACCTTCGATCACCTCGCGCACGGCGGCGATCACGTGGTCCTGCTCCGCCTCGGTGAGCGAAGGGTACAGGGGCAGCGAGATCGTGGACGCGCCCAGGCGTTCGGCGTTCGGGAACTGGCCCTCGCGCGTGCCGAAGCGCTCGCGGTACCAGCGCATCAGGTGGATGGGGCGGAAGTTGACGGCCACGCCGATGCCGCGATCGCCCAGCGCCGCCAGCACGTCGTCGCGCCGCGCCGGGTCGACCTCGAGGGTGTAGAGGTGGCGCGCGCTCACCACGCCGTCGGCCAGGCGCGGCGTGCGGACCCCCTCCAGCCCGGCCAGGCCCTGGTCGTAGCGTTGGCACAGCTGCTCGCGCCGCGCGCGCCGCGCCTCGAGCACGGGCAGCTGCGTGCGCAGCATGGCGGCCTGCAGATCGGTGAGGTTGGCCTTGTAGCCGAGCTCGAGTTGGTCCCAGTGGCGGTAGCGGGCGCCGTAGCGGTCGGCGGCGTCGCGGTCGATGCCGTGCAGTCGCAGCCGACGCAGGCGCGCGGCGAGCTCGCGATCGTGGGTGGCGATGGCGCCGCCCTCGCCGCAGGTGAGGTTCTTGGTGGCGTAGAAGCTGAAGCACGCCGCGGCGCTGGCCTGGCCCGGCCGGGTGCCGGCCCGCGAGCCCTCGACGCAGTGGGCGCCGTCTTCGACGACGGCGAAGTCGTGGCGCGCGCCCAGGGCCTGCAGCGCGCGCACGTCGGCCATCTGGCCGTACAGGTGAACGGGGATGACCGCGCGCGTGCGGGGCGTGAGCGCGGCCTCGACCGCGGCGGGGTCGAGCAGCCCCGTGGCGGCCTCGACGTCGGCGAAGACCGGGGTGGCGCCCGCGTAGACCGCCACGTTGGCGGTGGCCACGAACGACGTGGGCGGCACGATCACCTCGTGGCCGGGGCCCACCCCGAGCGCGACCAGGGCCAGGTGCATGGCCGCCGTGCAGCTCGAGACGCCGACCGCCTCGGCCACGCCCAGGAAGGCCGCGAGCTCGGCCTCGAACGCCCGGGTCTCGGGCCCGGTGGTCAGGAAGAGGCTGCCGACGACCCGCGCCAGCGCGTCGATCTCGGCCTGTCCGAGGGAGTGGCGGTAGAACTCGACCTTCACGTGCTCTTATCGAGGACGTAGTTTCGGACCATGTTGTACACCGTGCCCAGCCGGCCGCGCAAGTTGCCCCACGAGCGGAGCCGCCGGCCCTCGCGCAGCAGGCGGCGCGGGTTCGTGTAGAAGCGCAGGTAGGCCCGCCGGACCGCGGCCGTCACCTGGGGCACGCTGACCTCGGGCGACACGAAGCGCGCGCTCACGCCCTGGAAGAAGTCGGCCCAGGCGAGCTCGCCCGACTCGACGCGCTCGGCGATGCCCAACTGGTCGAACAGCCGCGAGCCGGGCAGGGGCGTGGGCGTGTAGAAGTGGGCGTAGTCGGGCGCCGTGCGATCGACGTAGGCCAGGGTCTCGGCGATGGTCTCGGGCGTCTCGCCGGGCAGGCCGAAGACCCAATACGTGAGCGAGGGCAGGCCCACCCGGCGGCAGGCGGCCAGGGTCTCTTCGCCCCGCGCGGCCGTGGCCCCCTTGCGGATGGCGCGGAGCACCCGGTCGTCGCCGGACTCGACCCCGAGCGCCACCAGCCGGCAGCCCGCCGCCTTCATGCGGCCGAGCACCTCGTCGTCGACCGTGTCGACGCGGCTGTTGCAGAACCAGGTCACGCCCAGGTTCGCCGAGGCGATGCGCTCGCAGAGCTCGAGCGTCCAGGCCCGGTCGCGGCTGAACACGTCGGACTGCAGGAAGAAGTCGCGAACGCCCGTGGTGCGCCGGACCCACGCCATCTCGTCGACGATGCTGGCGGGTGAGCGCGGGCGCCAGGCCGAGCCGTGGAAGGCGTGGGTGGTGCAGAACACGCAGGCGGCCGGGCAGCCGCGCGAGGTCTTGATGAGCGCGAAGGGCCGCGAGGTGTCGGTGGCGAGGTGCGTGCCCGTCTGCATGGCCTCGTGCGAGGGCATGGGCAGGCTGTCGAGGTCGGTGACGAAGGGGCGATCGGGGTTGTGGTGCGTCGCTCCGCCGTCGCTCCAGCTGAGGCCGGGCAGGTCGGCCAGGCCGTCGCGCTGGTGGGCGAGGGCGCGCACCAGGTCGCGCGCGGTGAGATCGGGCTCGCGCCGCACCACCACCGCGCGCGGGTCGGGGAACGCCCCCAGGTAGTCGTCGGGTCGGACGGTGGCGTGGGTGCCCCACCAGGCGAAGGTGGTCGCCGGCAACGCGGCGGCCAGCTCGCGCACCACGGCCACGTCGTCGTCGAGGGTGGCGGTGATCGACAGCACGAAGACCACGTCGGGGGCCAGCGCGACGGCGCGGCGGAGCATGTCGGACCACGTGAGGCCCAGGTGGTTCGCGTCGAGGATCGTGGCCCGATGGCCGTCGGCGGCGAGCAGCGCCGCGATGACGCCGTATTCGACGTTGGGCCAGAGGCCCACGATGACCTTGCCCTGGCAGCGCCCGACCCGCAGGCTGCGCGTGCCGTCGCGCGTGACGGGGTTCAACAGGAGGACGTTCACGCGGCGGGCTCCCGGACCACCACCGAGCCCTTCTGCACCAGGTGGTCGTCGAGCACCAGCGCGTCGAGGCCGCAGGCGAAGAAGCAGTCGAGGGCGTCGTCGGCCGTGCACACGATGGGCATGCCGGCCACGTTGAACGACGTGTTCAGGATGAGGGGCACCCCCGTGAGGCGCTCGAACGCCACCAGGATGGCGTGCAGGCGCGGGTTGGTGGCCTGATCGATGGTGTGCACGCGCACGGTGCCGTCGGCGTGCAGGAGGCCGGGGATGCGCTCGCGCCAGGCGGCGCGCACCGGCCGCACCTTCTCCATGAAGAGCGACTGGAAGCCCGGGGGGGCCTCGAAGACCTCGTGGACGCGCTCGGCGAGGATGGACGCGGCGTAGGGGCGGAACCACTCGCGGCGCTTGACGTGCTCGTTGACCTTGTCGCGCACCTGCGGGTCGCGCGGGTCGGCGAAGATGCTGCGGTGGCCCAGGGCGCGCTGCCCGAACTCCATGGCCCCGGCGGCGTAGCCCACGATGGCCCCGTCGGCGACCAGGCGCGCGAGGGTGGCGGGGGCGTCGGCGACCTGGCGCGCGGGCAGCTTGCGCCGCGCCAGCGATCGGGCGGCCTCGGCGCCGTCGACCACCGGACCGAAGAAGTTGTGGCGATGGAAGCGGTGGCGGCCGCGGTCGTGCAGGTTCAGGTAGAGCGCGGCCCCGATGGCCGAGCCGCTGTCGTCGGGGTAGGGGGGGATGTGCACCTCGTCGAAGGGGGCCTGGCCGAGCTCGAGCTTGCCGTTGGCGACCGAGTTCATGAAGCAGCCGCCGGCCAGCGCGACGAAGCGCTCGCCCGTGACGGCGCGGGCGTGGCGCAGCACCTCGAAGACGGTGTCCTCGAAGCTGCGCTGCAGGGCCCAGGCCAGCGCGTAGTGCCGGCCGTCGAGGGGGGCCCCGGCCGGGCGGGCCGGCAGCTCGATGGCCGCCGCCAGCGGGCCGTAGTCGCGCGGGCGATGGAAGACATAGTGCTCGAAGCGGTTCAGGTCGAGCTCGTAGCAGAGCCGCCCGTTCCTCACCTCGAGCGTATAGAGCCGGCGCACGCGCTCGAGCAGCCGGGCGCCCTCGGCGGGGTCGGCGTAGGCCGCCAGGGCCATCACCTTGTACTCGTCGGCGTCGGGCTGGAAGCCCAGGAACTCGGTGAAGAACGAGTAGAACGAGCCCACCGAGTGCGGAAAGCGCACGCGCTCGGTCAGCTCGATGTGCCCGCCCCGGAACGTGCCGATGGTCAGCGTGTCTTCCTCGCCGAACGCGTCGATGGTGACGACGGCGCCGTGCTCCCAGGGGCTCGTGAAGGCCGCGCTGGCCGCGTGCGCCAGGTGGTGGTCGAGGTAGGTCACGCGGAGGCCCAGGATCTCCTGCACGCTCTGGTCGTCGGGCTCGACGTCGAGCGCGGTCGCCAGGTTGTTCGGCACGTACGTGAGGTACTTGCCGCGGCTGGAGTTGGCCTCCCACAAGAGGTTCAGGTTGCGGCGCAGGTTGCGCGCCGGGTTCCACGCCACCGCGATGGCGTCGAGATCCGAGGCCTTCGTGCCCGTGCGATCGAGGGCGTCGCGCAGGGCGCGCGTGGGGAACCCGCGGTCGCGCTTCTGCCTCGAGTAGCGCTCCTCGCAACCCGCCGCCAGGATCTCGCCCCCGTCGACCAGCGCCGCCGACGCGATGTAGCCGCTGATGTTCAGTCCCAGTGTACGCACGGGGTCTCCTCTTCCCACCATTATAGGCGTTCGGACGCGGTGTTGACAAGCCGCGACGCCGCCGGACGGCGCAGCGTGGCGGCCTCGGCAGGGCTCACGGGGAGCAGCGAGAACCGCAACGTCGCCGTCGCCGGAGAGAACCAGGGCAACCCCAACGATTCGTACGCGCGATTCGGGGCCAGGGCCTCCAGGAGCGGCGGGCCCGCCAGCAGGCGCCGCAGGTCGCGGCACGAGGCCAGCGCGGTCTCCGGATGGCGTGCGCGCGCGCAATCGAGCCCCAGCCACGCGAACACCGGCCCGTCGAGGGGCAGCGGGAGCTCGCGGAACGCCGAGAGCGGCACCACGCGAACGCGTCGCTCCTCGACGGCCACCAGCGCGCGCCACAGGTGCGCGCAGCGGAACATCTCGAGCACGCTGCGGTCGCCGAGCAACTCCTCGCGCATGTCGACGACGTCGTCGACCAGCAGCAGCGTGGCCCCGTCGGGCATTCTCGCCAGGGCCTGCCGGGCGAGGCGCGCCTCGGTCTGCGGGTTCTGTTCGCCGCCCTGGAGCAGCGCGCGGTGGGTCACGAGCGGCGCCAGGAGCACGGCAGTGAGCGCGAGCGCCGCGATCCGGCGCCACCAGCCCTCCCCGAGCCACGCCAGCATTCGATCGGCCCCCAGCCCGATGGACGAGGCCACCAACCCGGCCCAGACCGCGTGCAGGCGCAGGCCCTCGAACCCCGCGATGCCGGTCAGGGAGCGCGACGTGGCCACCCACGCGACGATGGGCAGGCCGAGCAGGAGCGGCGCCGCGAGGGGCAGTCGCAGGCTGGAGCGGGCCGGCGTAGGGAGCAACGAGAGGGCCCAGGGGATCAACAGGAGGAGGGGGAAGACCCCCGGCTCGGTCCAGGGGAAGCGCAGCCCGGCGTGATCGACGAAGCGCAGGGGACCCTGCTCGACGTGGTACAGCGTGAACGGAAACTCCGGGACCACCTGGGGGGCGGGCAGGAGCGCGTGCCCCGAGTGCCGCAAGGCCACGGCGACCAGCAACGCCAGGGTGGCGATCGTGAGCCCGAGCAGGCACGCGATCGGCAAGGAGGCGCGCCGCTCCATCGGGCGCGCGGCGACGAGCCACACCACCGCGCCCACCGTCAGCGCCGCCGAGCCCTGCAGCAGCAGCGGGATGGCGCCGGCCGCCTTGCCCAGGTCGTCGGCGTGGGCCGCGAGCGAGCCGAGGTACGGCGCGCCCAGGACGAGCGCGGCCGCGGCAGCGAGGCCGACCCGCGCCAGCGCGCCGCGCGGGCGCTGCTCGACGAGCAGCGCGGCCTGGGCCAGCAGCAGGGGCAGGGCGAGCCCCACGGCCTCGACGCGGCATTGCACGAAGAGCAGGGTGGCCAGCGCCCACGAGGCCACCGTCGCTCCGTCGGGTCGATCGCGGGCGGCCAGGAGGCGCTCGAACGACAGGGTGAGCAGCAGCGCCGCCGGCATGGAGAGGTCGACGCCGTTCGAGAAGACCACGGCGGGCGGGTACGTCGCCAGCGCCAGGCCGGCGAAGAGCGCGCCCGCCAGGCCGGCCAGGCGGCGCGCCAGCAGGGCCGCCGGCAGCACGACCAGCGCCCCCGCCACGGTCGTGGTCCAGAAGGCCAGATCCAGATCGGGGCCGAACACGCAAAAGAGCGCGGCCAGCAGCGCACGGAACGCGGGGGGATAGGCGGCGCCGAGATCCTGTCCGAAGCCGTCGGTCAGCCACGTCGTGACATGAAGCAGGTGCGTGAAGTCGGCGTTGGCGGCGCCCACGGGGTGCCGCGCGGAGGTCAGCGCCCGCACCAGCAGGGCCAGCCCGACCAGGCCGGCCAGCGCCAGGGCCTCGCGGGGACGAGCCCGGGCGCCGCGCGCCGCCTGAACCAGAACCAGCCCCAGCAGCGCCAGCACCTCGAGCAGGGCCAGCCAGGTCACGACCTGCGGCGAGGCCCAGCCGGCGCTGCCCTCGGGCGGGGCCACCGGGGCCGCCAGGGCCACCCGCAGGGCGTCGAGGCGGCCGGCCGCGTCGGCGCGCCCCGCGGCGCCCACGGCCAGGAGCTCGTCGTCCGCGAGCGCCGGATCGTCGAGGGCCTCGAACAACCGCCGGAAGGCCGGCTCGGCGCGCGCCAGCGCGGCCGGCGCGGGGTCGATGGTGGTGCGGCTCGAGATCAGGTGCCCGTTCGGGAGGCGGCCCGCCCAGGCCAGGGCCTCGGGGGCCGAGGCGTCGCCGAAAAAGAAGAAGGCGCCGCCCGCCCCATCGGTGGTCACGACCCCCACCGGGACGCCGCGGCGCTGGAGCTGGTCGCGGAGCCCGGCCGGGTCGCGGGGCGCGGCCGTGCCGTGGCTCCCGATCAGGAGCGCGAGCAGGAGCAGGGCGGCGCGGGTCATGGGGAAGACCTGTCGCCAGGCCGCCGCGTCGGCGCCAGCACGGCCTGCAGGGCGGCCACCTCGGCCGCCTCGACGCGCACCAGCCGGAGCTGCATGGTGGCCGTGGTGGGACCGATGCGCTCGAGGCTGTGGTTCGAGTGCACGCGCGTGGGCACCGTCGTCAGGGCGACGGGCGGGCGCTTCACGATCCGGCGGGCGGCCTCGCACACCGGGCTCTCGGCCAGCGGCCGCGGGGCTCGGTAGGCGTCGAGCCCGCAGAACAGCCACGCCCCGGCCTCGGGCAGCGGGCTCCCCGGCGCGAGCTCACCGAGCCCCCGGAGCTCGAGGCGCCGCCCCAGGCCGAACGCTACGGCCCTCAGCAGGTGGGGCGTGCGGAAGACCGCGCTGGTCGAGCTGGTCGAGCCCGTGTCGTCGTCGAGGGTGAACGGCTCGTCGGGCAGGACCACGAGCGCGTCGTCGGGCAGGCGCGCGAGCGCGTCGCGGGCGAACAGGTACTCGGCGCGCTGGTCGCGATCGGTGTCGCGGGTCAGCGCGGCGTGGGTGGCGAGGGGAGAGAGCACGAGCGCGGCCAGCGCGGCCGCCAGGAGCCCGCGTTGTCCCCGGGCCAGGCCCGTCCAGGTCAGCACGCGCCAGGCGCCGATTCCCACCGAAGCGGCCACCAGCCCCGTATAGGGCACGTGGAAGCGCAGCCCCTCGAGCCCGGCGATGCCCGTGGAGATGAAGCCCGTGAGCTCGCCCCCGACCAGCGGGAGCGCCACCAGCGCCACGACCGTCACGGGCAGGCGCGGCCCCTTGGCTGCGATTCGGGGCGCGAGCGACAGCCAGCGCAGCGCACCGAAGGCCAGGGGCAGGAACGCGGCCTGCTGCCAGTCGGCCGTGTGCGCGAACGACAGGAAGGCGAACGGTCCGGCCTCGGAGTGGAAGTCGACGAACGGCACCTCGGGGATGAGGGTCGGGACGGGCGCGAACGCGTTGCCGCTGGATCCGGTCACGGCCGCCTGAACCCCCACGAAGGCCGCGCCCACCGCGGCCAACAACGCGGGCAGGCGCAGCGCGGGGACGCGCGCCAGCACGAACGACGCGGCCACCGCGCCGGCTGCCACGGCGGCCAGGCGAACGAGGCCCGTCGCCAGCAGGCCCACCGCGACGTCGCGCACGGGCGTGGCGGCGGTGGCCTCGGCGGTGAGCCACGCGTAGGGGAGGACGGCCGCGGCGGCGGCGAGGAGCAGCGGCCACCCCCGCGCGAGCACCGCGCGGACGCGGCGCGCCTCGACGAACCGGGCGGCGTGCGCCACCAGCGCCAGCGCGGCGATGCCCGCGGCCTCGGTGCGGCATTGCACGAACAGCACGAGCGCCAGCAGCCACGCCGCCAGGTCCCAGCGATCGCCGTCGGTGGCCGCGGCCTCGGCGTGGGCGAAGGCCAGCGCCAGCAGCAGGGCGGCGGGCGTCACCAGGGCCAGCCCGTTCGAGAAGTAGATCGCGGGAGGGTAGGCCGCCAGCGCCAGCCCCGCCAGGGTCCCGGCCAGCACCGAGCCCGTCACGCGGCGGGCCAGCAGGTAGGCGGGCACCGGCACCAGGCTGCCGAGCACGGTGGTGAGCCAGAAGGCCGCGTCGAGGGAGGGGCCCGCCAAGCCGAAGAGCCCCAGCAGCAGCACGCGGTAGGCCGGCGGGTACGCGGCGCCCGGGTAGATGGCGAGCCCGTGTCGAAGCCAGGCCTCGACGTCGACCACGTGCGTGAAGTCGGCGTTGGCGGCCTCGATGGGCCCGCGCGCCGACGTGGCGAGCCGCACCAGCAGCGCCACCGCAGCGAGCCCCAGCACCAGCAGCGCCTCGCGGGGTCGACGCCGGGCCGACCGCACCGCCAGCCCCGCGGCCAGTGCCACGTACAGGCCGAGCGCCGCCGCGACCGCCAGGTGGGTCGCCAGGGCCAGGCTGGAGCGGGGCGCGCCCTTGGCGGGCGAGAGCGCCACGCCCGTGGGCTTCAGCGTGGCCTCGATGTGGCCCTGTCCGGCGGCGGCGTCGAACGAGCGCAGCGCCAGCGAGGCGCACCCGCGCAAATCGGTGAGCCGGTCGAGCCGGCCGATCACCGCGGAGAACAGCGCCGTGAGATCGGCCCGCGCCGTGGCCGCCAGCCCCACCTGGCGCTGGGTCGTGACCAGCTCGCCCGAGGGCAGGAAGCCGAACCACAGCGCGCCCGAGGCCACGCCGCCCTGCTGCAGCGTGAGCACGGCGCCGGGACCGGTCAGGCGGACGTCCGAGGCGGGTACGCCCGCCGCCGCCAGGTGGTCGCGCAGGCCGCGCTCGGAGCACGGGTCGTCGGGGGGCGTCGCCCCTGCGGCGAGGGGCAGCCCCGCGAGCACCATCCCCAGCTGGAAGGCGAGCGCGCGAACCCTCCGGGAGCACGGGCCGGTCATGGGCTCAATCGGCGGGGTCGGGGTCGCTGCCGCCCGCGGCCTCGTCGGCGGGGTCTTCGGGCGGGTCGGCGACGTCGTCTTCGGGCACGCGCAGGTAGTAGAGCGCCTCGTGGAAGAGCGTGACCGTCAGCTCGCGGATCAGGTCGTCGACCGAGCCGCAGACGCGCTCGAGGTTCTTCTTGAAGAGCACGACGGCATCGGGCACGTAGTCCCAGGGGTCGACGCCGTCGCCTTCCGGGATCTCGGGGCCGGCCACGTAGGCGAAGAGCAGCGGGTTCGGGCCGCCCTCCCAGGCGCCCTCGGCGTCGCGCTCGGGCATGTCGCGGACGATGACCGCCGCCTGGTGCAGCCAGACGCGCAGGCGGGCCGGCAGCTCGTCGATGGCCTCGCGCGCGGCGTCGAGGAAGCGCTCGGACGACACGCGCACCGGCAGGTAGTAGCGCTCGGGATCGAGGTTCTCGGCCGTGCGGTACGCGCGCGCGGCGTCGACCTCGTTGCCGTCGATCTCGGCCAGGATGGCGCGGTTGAACTGGGCCTCGGAGCTGTTGGGCTCGGTCGCGAGCACCGCGTCGACGTCGCGGCGCGCCGCGTCGACCTCGCCGAGCTCGATGAGCAGGCTGGCCTTCCGCGCGACCCCGGCGGTCCAGTCGGGGGTGAGCACGATGGCGCGCGCGTAGGCGTCGACCGCCTCCTTCAGCCGACCGGCGCCCTCGAGGGCCTCGGCGTAGAGCGCCCAGAGATCGGGGTCGGCCGGGAAGCGGCGCACGGCGAACGACGAGAGGTCGAGGGCGCCCGCGGCGTAGCCGGAGTCGAGCTGGTCCTCGATGCGTTCGATGAGATCTTCGGCGGTTTCTCGTGGCAAGCGCGCCTCGTTCGACAACCCGCAACGGGACCGATAATGTACTGGTTCCAAACGGCGCGGGCAACCTATAATGGCGCGACGGGAGGTCCCATGAAGGTGATCCTGGCTTCCAGTTCGACCGAGATGGGCGCCTTCGCGGCGCGCTTCATTGCCCGGCGCATTCGCGAGTCGACGCGACCGGTGCTGGGTCTGGCCACGGGCGACACGGTGCTCGGCACCTACGCCGAGCTCATCCGCCTGCACCGCGACGAGGGGCTCGACTTCTCGCGCGTGACCACGTTCAACCTCGACGAGTACGTCGGGCTGCCGCCGGCCCACCCCCAGTCGTACCACGCCACCATGGAGCACACCTTCTTCCGCCACGTGAACGTCGACCGGGCCTGCACGTTCCTGCCCAACGGCGGGGCCCCCGACCTGGTGCTCGAGGCCGAGCGCTACGAAGGCGCCATCCGCCAGGCGGGCGGCGTCACGGTGCAGCTGCTCGGCATCGGCTCCAACGGGCACGTGGCGTTCAACGAGCCCGGCTCCAGCCTGCGCTCGCGCACGCGCGTCAAGCGCCTGTCCGAGCAGACGATCCGCGACAACGCGCGCTTCTTCGCGAGCCCCGCCGACGTGCCGCGCTACGTGCTGACCATGGGAGTCGGCACCATCGGCGAGGCGCGCTTCCTGCTGCTGCTGGCCTCCGGCGCGCGCAAGGCGGGCGCCGTCCGCGCCGCGCTCGAGGGGCCGCTCACGGCCCAGTGCCCGGCCTCGATGGTGCAGCTCCACCCCCACGCCTTCGTGGTGGTCGACCCCGACGCGGCCTCGGCGCTCGAGGGCAGCTACGAGAGCGTCCAGCAGGTCGAGTCCGACCCGTTCGAGGAGTTCCTCTCTTGAGCTTGAAGCGTGGGCGCGTTCCGCCTACAGTCTAGCCGCCAACCTGCTTCGGGGTTCCGCATGCGCTCGCTGCTCTCCGCGGTCGCGCTCACCCTCCTCGTGCTCCTGCCCGTCGCCTGCGGGGGCGGCTCCGACGGCACCTCCTCCGACGACCTGGGCCCGAACCCCGACGCGACCTCCGACGGCTCGGTCGAGGCCACGACCGACGTGCCGCCCGCCGAGGTGCCGGCAGAGCCCACCGAACCCGAGGACTTCCTGGTCGTCTACGGCGAGCAGGGGCGCATCCAGGGCGTGTCGATGGGCAAGTATGATCTGTGGGTCGCGAAGCAGGACGGCAGCGAGCCCTTCAACCTGACGGGCGAGAACCTGCCCCAGTTCGGCCTCACCTGCGAGTTCGGCTGCATCGTCGACGAAAAGCTCTCGCACCTGGCGGTGGCCCTGGCGCCGCCCGAGGCCGGGCAGTTCGACTTCCGCTTCGGCCCCATCACCTCGACCCTCGAGGTGCGCCTCGACAAGGGCGACTACCTCTACGACGTGGTCGACCTGCACTTCGCGGGCAACTACGTCTTCTACAGCACCAGCCTGCCCTGCTCGACCTCGGGCAAGTGCCAGTACAAGATCCTGCGGCGCGACATCGCCGGGGCCACGCCGGGCGAGCCGGTCGAGATGGGCGTGTTCCCGCCCGACGACGACCCCGACCTGAAGGCCGGCGACTCGGTGTACCAGGGCCACTTCTACGTGAGCCCCGACGCCAGCACCGTGGTGGTGCTCTCTCCGACCATCCGTTCGGTGCGTCTCTACACCCTGAAGGCCGGCACGCTCCAGCAGCTCGACTTCATCTGCTGGCTCACCGAGGGCACGGGCGACGACGCGCGCTGCATCGGCGCAGGCTCCGCGTACGGCGATCGCGACCCGCTGGCCATCTCGAACGACTCGCGCTACGTGGTCTTCTTCGCCAAGGCGCAGAAGGACTTCATCGTGCGGCTCTACGATCTGCAGAACCCCACGGCCGCGCCGCGCATGAACTTCCTCATGTCGGTGCCCTCGGGCGACATGAACGATCTGAACAACGCCTGCGCCAACCGCGAGCCCGGGCAGTTCCTGGCCATCGAGGGCACGCCCCGCTTCAGCCCCGACGACCAGGGCGTGGTGCTGGTCGGCTCGGCCAAGTGCCCGAGCCCCACGAACCCGCGCGCCTGGACCAGCATCTACCGCATCGCCACGGCCTCCATTGGCGCCGGCTCGCCCTTCGACCCGCCCGACATGCAGCAGCTCATCGACAAGCCCGACGAGAACGTGATCCAGAACGTCATCCTGCACGACGCCTCCCTGTCGCCCCAGGGCCGGTGGATCGTGTTCTCGGGCACGCCCATCTACCAGACCAGCGGCCAGTTCATCGACGTGAACAACTCGCGCGCGACCAGCGACCGCGAGGTCTTCGTGCTCGATCCGCAGACGGGAGAGATCACGCAGCTCACGAACGACATCGAGTACCGCACCGAGAGCGTCTTCACCCTCGCGCCGAGGTAGCCATGCGTCACGGCCCGCTGCTGCTGCTCGCCCTGCTGTGGCTGCCCGCGCCTGCCGTGGCGGCGGTGGGGCGCTACCTGGCCCCGGCCGAGACGGCGGCCCTGGCGCCGGTGGTGGTCGAGGGCACGGTCACGGCCCTGGCGGCCCGCGACGACGCTCGCTGGGGGCGCTTCGTGACCGAGGCCACGGTGTCGGTCCAGCGCGCGTGGCGCGGCGCCCCCTCGGGCAGCGTGAAGCTGCTGCTGCTGGGCGGCGAGGTGGGCGACCGGGTGCAGCTCGTGCCCGGCGAGGCCACCTTCCGCGTGGGCGAGCGCGTGCTGCTCTTCCTCGAGCCCATCGCGGGGCGCGCCGAGCTGCGGCCCGTGGGCATGAAGCAGGGCGTGTTCCGGCCCGCGCCGGGCGGCGGGTGGCGGCGCGACTTCGACGGGCTGGCGGTGGCGGCTCCCGGCGACCTGACGGCGCACGAGCCCGCCCCCGAGACCCTGCCGCCGACCGATCTGCCCACGCTGCTCGAGGCCCACCCCTTCGCGCCCGGCGAGCCCACGCCTGCGGCGCCCTCGGCGGTCCTGCCGTGAACACTGCGCTGCTGCTGGCCCTGGCGGCCCTGCTGGCGCCCGGTTTCGAGCCGGCCATGACGGCCGCGGGCATGGCCCACTGGACGGAGCAGCCCGTGGGCTACCGCCTGCACCAGGCGGGCAGCGACGACCTCTCCGACGGCAGCGACCTGGCCGCCGCGCGTGCCTCGTTCGACACCTGGAGCCACCTGCCCTCGGCCGACTTCGCGTTCCGCTTCGACGGCCTCACCAACCAGACGGCCACGGCGGGCAGCGAGGGCAGCGAGGGCACCAACCTGGTGGTCTGGCGCGAGAACCCGGCCGAGTGGGTGGCCGACGGCAACAGCCCGCTCTACTACGCCGTCACGACCCTCAGCTTCGACCGGTGCTCGGGGGCGCTGGTCGACGCCGACATCGAGGTGAACGGCGGCTACCACAGCTTCTCGACCTCCGACACGGCCGTGTCGGTCGACATCCAGAACGTGCTCACCCACGAGGTGGGGCACGTGGTGGGCCTCGACCACTCCAACGATCCCCTGTCGACCATGTTCGCGCGCGCGGGCTCCGGCGAGCTCGGCATGCGCACCCTCACCGACGACGACCGCGCGGGCGTGGCCTACCTCTACCCCAAGGACGCCGATCCCCCCTGGCTCGAGCAGCACGACGACTGCGGGGGCGGCTGCTCCGTGGGCTGGCGTCGCTCCGGCTCCGCGGTGTGGGTCGGGGTGCTCGCTGGGCTGGTCGGCCTCGCGCTCGGCCGCCGCCGGGCCCGCCCATGACGGCCGCGACCCTGCTGCTGCTCGCCACCCTGGCCCCGGCCTGGGCCCCCTACACCACCAGCGTGGGCGCCACGGTGCACTGGGACACGGCCACCTTCTGCTACGAGGTGGGCGACAACGTGCCCGAAGCGTGGCCCGTGGCCGACGTCGAGGCGCTGGTGCAGGGCTCGCTCGAGGCCTGGACCACCCTGGCGTGCGCGCCCAAGGTGCTGCGCTACGACGGGCGGGTCGACGAGCGGGCCGTCGATCCCGCCACGGGCAGCGGCACCACGCTCGTCTGGATCGACGCCGCCGCCAACTGGCGCTGGAGCCCCACGGCCTACGCCATGACCACGCTCACCGCCCGGCGCTCCGACGGCGTGATCCTCGACGCCGATCTCGAGGTCAACGTGGGCGGGCACGACTTCTCGCTGACCGACGAGTGCCCCGTTGACCGCGTCGACCTCAGGAACACGCTCACCCACGAGGCCGGGCACCTGATGGGCCTCGACCACTCGCAGGAGCCCGAGGCCACCCTGTTCGGCGCAGCCGACCCGGGCACCACCTTCATGCGCGACCTGTCCGACGACGACGTGGCGGGCTACTGCTGGCTGGCGGCCACCTTCCCGCCCACCGAGCAGGTGGCCCCGTGCGCGCCCCCCGGGCCCGATCAGGCGGGCCTCGAGGTGGTCGAGGAGCCCGACGTCCTCTTGGCCGACGAGGCCCGAGCCGAGTCCGGCGAGGTCACCGAGGGCGAAGGGGGCGCGGGAGGCTGCGGGATGGGCAACGGGGGCCGGGGCGGGGCGCTCGCCGTGGGGTTCGTCCTGCTGGCGCTGCTCAGCCGAGCAGGCTCTCGTACCAGGCCTTGAGGTCGGCGTAGACGCGCTTGCGGTCGACCTCGTTCAGGCACTCGTGGTAGAACCCCTCGTATTCCTTGTACTCCTTGCGGGGCGCCGAGAGCGTCTCGAAGAAGATCTTGTTGGTGCGCGGGTCGACCAGGCGGTCGTCGGTGCCCTGCAGCATGAGCACGGGGTACGCCGCCTCGAAGGGGCGGGCCAGCACCTCGTTCTGCGCCCGGATCGACTCGGTGTACCAGCGCGCGGTGGCGTTCTTCAACACCAGCGGGTCCTGCTCGTAGGCCTGGCAGACGGCGCGGTCGTGCGTGAGCGTGTAGGGGTCGATGCCCGAGGGCAGGCCCAGCGTGGGCACCAGGCGGCTGGCCACCTCGCCGGCCAGGCGCTTCCAGAGGGGCACCTGCACCACGAAGCGCAGGCCCGGCGACGAGAGCACCACCGACTTGGGCTGGTAGCCGGTCTTCTTCAGGAAATACGTGGTGATGAGCCCGCCCTGGCTGTGACCGAGCAGGTGCGCCTGCTCGACCCCCTCCTGCAGCTTCAGGTAGGCCAGGGCGGCCTGGTAGTCCTCGACGTAGTCGTCGTAGCTGTCGATGGCCCCGCGGCCGCCCTCGGAGCGTCCGTAGCCGCGGAAGTCGAAGGCGAACACGCTGAGGTGCAGCTCGTTCAGGAAGGCCGCCACCTCGCCGTAGCGCTCGAAGTGCTCGCCGAAGCCGTGGGCCACGACGACCCAACCGCGCGGCGCCTTGTCGCGCCGGAGCCCCACGTGCAGGCGGTAGCTGTCGGGGCAGTCGACGAAGCCTTCCTCGAACATCATGACGCACCCCCTCGGTTGCCGAACACGAAACCTGTCCTCGTCGCAGCCTGCATGGCGCCTGGGGTTCCATTGACAGGTCAACGGGTTTCGCTACACTAGACCAGACGCCGGGTCCTTTCAACCTCAAAACGAGGCACGGCCCCATGAAGATCGGTTGGAAGCTCGCGACAATGTTCGCGTTGTTGGCGGTGGCCGGGTGCGGGTCGGCCGAGAGCGAGTCGGTCGACGCCGGCTGCGTCGGGCTGTTCTGCGACTACGACACCGTCGACGCGGTCGACGCCGTGCCCGAGGTCGAGCCCGAGGTCGAGGCCGACGTGGCCAAGCCGGGCGGCCACCTCGCCTTCGTCGATCAGTTCGGCGACGACCAGAAGACGTGCGTGCAGAAGGACGTGTGCACGTTCAACGTGTCGTTCCAGAGCGAGCGCAGCCTGCGCGTCAAGTACACCGTCGAGGGCGAGCCGCAGGAGAACGCGGCCATCGTCTACACCGTCATCGAAGACCCCGACTCGCTCGGCAAGATGGCCGTGGGCACCGTCTACAGCGGCCCCACGGGCGAGGCCAGCGGCACGGTCAAGGTCGTCAGCCAGATCAACGGCACGTTCAAGGTCAAGGCCACCGTCTACGGCAACCCGGGCGTCGAGCCCCTCTACTTCGTCATCAACGCGGCGGCCAAGATCGACGCCTTCCTGACCGTCAGCTTCATCTACAACGGCTCCAAGCTCTTCGACGGCGTCACGGTCTACCTGTTCAAGAGCTCGTCGCCCACCGCCGCCGACATCGCGTGCGGCGACATCGACAAGCTCGAGCTGCCCACGGCCGACCTGCAGAAGGGCCCGCACCAGCTGTCGCAGACCGCCAAGTTCACCATGCTGCCCGGCCTCGAAGACGAGATGGAGCAGTTCTACACCATCGTGGCCCGCGGCGAGATGGTCGACTCGACCCCCATCGCCTGGGGCTGCAACGATCTCGACGGCCACGTGCTGTTCACGTCGTCGAAGCACGTCACCATCACGCTGAAGGACATCCCGCCGCGCATCGTCGGCAAGTACGACATCCAGACGCAGATGGACCTCGTGAGCGCGTTGCCCGACAACGTGCAGATCATCGTCAACTTCATCCTCGACTTCTTCGAGAGCCCGTCGGCCTCGCTTCTGCTGCTGGCCTGCGAGCTGGGGGGCGGCACGCTCGGAGACTTCTGTGGCTGGGTCTTCTCGGACCCCGACGAGCCCAGCATCTACGAGCTGACGACCATGGGCAACATCATCCTCGAGATCATCGACTCGTTCCTCTCGGCGGCCGTCGAGAACTGGACGGGCACCGACATCTTCGGCATCGGCGAAGACGTGCGCGACATCATCAAGGAGCTCACGCTCATCGCCACCTTCGACATCAAGTGCGAGCCCGACGAGAACGGCTTCATCCCCCAGAGCTGCACGTCGGCGTCGTGGCACACCGTGTCGATCCGCTGGCGCTACGGCCTCGAGTGCCCGCCCAACGACGACAACTGCGGCAAGATCAACTTCAACATCCAGGCCATCGGGCAAGATGTGGTGCTGTCGTCGTTCCCGGCCACGCTCATGTACACGGGCGAGCACAGCGAGCTCACCATCGGCGAGCACTCGCTGCTCATCAAGTACGGCCAGCTCATCAACTACATCCTGCAGAAGTTCGTGCTGCCGCGCGTGTTCGGCGACGGCTCCGACGGCCTGCCGGTCGTCGACAGCTACGAAAAGCTCTTCCTCAGCCTGCTGGGCGGCGGAAAGCAGTGCCTGCAGCCCTCGCCCAGCCAGCCGGGCTGCTGCCAGGTCTTCGCCGACAGCGTCTTCGGCCAGACGGGCTCGGTGGCCACCGGCGCCCTGGTGACCGCCTGCGATGCCCTGGTGCAGCTCGGCTCGGCCTACCTCGAGCAGGTGCTCGTGGGCCTCGACGCCACCACGGGCGACACCTTCAAGCTCTCGACCCGCGACGGCCTGCCCTGCAAGCTCTACGACCTGAACGCCGACCAGAAGATCGACGCCTGGGGCAAGAAGGAGCCCCTGTCCGAGCGCTGCCTCTGGGATCTCGACATCAACGTGTTCGGCGCCTTCGTCGACATCGACAAGAACAACTTCTACGGGTCCGAGCACCAGTAAGGGCGCGGCGCGCTCCTGTCGCGCGGCATGGACGTCGGCGCGCTCGTGGGCTTCCGTCCAGTCTTGCGGAAATGGTTGATGAACACGACGCAAGGCGTTACTTTATACGGGCGATTCCGGAGCAACGATCCATGGACATCGGAAGCTACGTGGACGACCTGGTTGGGACCGGCCGGTATCACTTCACGACCGGCGACGCCGCTTCGGCGCTCGGATCCTCGCTCGAGGCCGTTCGCGCCGCCATCCGGCGCCTGCGCGCGAAGGGTCGCTTGGCGACGCCGCACCGTGGCTTCCACGTCGTCGTGCCCCCCGAGTACCGGGGGCTCGGGTGCCTGCCTGCGGAGCAGTTCGTTCCGCAACTGATGCAGTACCTTGGCGTGCCGTACTACGTCGGCGTGCTCTCGGCGGCGAGCCTTCACGGCGCGGCCCACCAGGCGCCCATGGTGTTCCAAGTGGTCGTCGCCGACAACCGGCCTGCCATCCGATGCGGTCGCGTGAAGGTCCAGTTCATCGCCCGCGGCAACGCCGCTGTGATCCCGACAGTGCAGCGGAACACGGCGAGAGGTGTCCTTCTGGTCTCTACCATCGAAGCGACCGCGTTCGACCTGGTGGGCTATCCCGGTCACGCCGGCGGTCTGTCCAACGTCGCGACGATCCTCGGCGAATTGATAGAGACCGTGGATGCGGACAGGCTTGTCGAAGAAGTCGAGCGCGCCCCTTTGCCCTGGGCCCAACGCCTCGGCTACCTGCTGGAGCGCGTTGAAGCAGAGGATCTGGCGGCCCGGCTCTTCGACGTCGTGGACGATCGAGCCCGGGACTACGTCCCGCTCCGGGCAAGGAAAGCCTGCGCAGGTACGCCCCGCGACCGCCGTTGGCGGCTACTCGTGAACGACGACGTGGAGGCCGAACTGTGATCCCCTTCGACTACATCACCGAGTGGCGTGCGCAGACTCCGTGGACGACCGACGCGCAGGTGGAGCAGGACCTGATACTGACACGTGCCGTGGTCTCCATGTTCTCGGACGCGACGGTGGCCGACCACCTGGCCTTCCGAGGAGGGACGGCGCTCTACAAGCTCTACCTCCGGCCGGCCGCGCGCTACTCCGAAGACATCGATCTGGTCCAGACCGTCGAAGGGCCCATCGGCGGCGTGCTCGACGCGATCCGCCGGACGCTCGATCCGTGGCTGGGCACGCCAAAGCGCGTGACGAAGGAAGGTCGAATCGTGCTCCTGTACCGCATGACGTCCGAGGGGCAGCCCCCGATCGCCATGCGCCTCAAGGTGGAGATCAACTCCCGGGAGCACTTCACCGTGTACGGCCTCGAGCAGCGCGGGTTCGCTGTTTCGTCCCGCTGGTTCAACGGCTTCGCGAACGTGAAGACGTACCCGTTGGACGAGCTGCTCGGCACCAAGCTGCGCGCGCTCTACCAGCGGAAGAAGGGCCGAGACCTCTTCGATCTGTTCATCGCAAGCCGGCGAGCCGAGGTCGACCCCGCCCGCGTGGTAGCCTGCTTCGAGCGGTATCTCGCCCACGACGGGCACCGCGTCACGCGCGCCGAGTTCGAGCAGAACCTGCGCGAGAAGCTCGCCGACGACGCGTTCCTGACGGACGTCCTGCCGCTGGTCTCGCCGGACGTCACGTGGAACGTCGACGACGCCGCGCGGTACGTGCTGGAGGACGTGCTGCCGCGCCTTCCCGGCGACCCGTGGAAGGGCGGCGCTTAGCCTCCTTCCAAGAATCGTACTACACCAACTGCGCCAGCAGCGTGCGCGCGGGCACGATGACGGGCCTCGTCGCTTCGAAGCAGTCGCGTTCGACGAAGGGCAGGTCGAGGGCAGCCTGGAAGGCGTAGTCGGCGCCGAGGGCCTGCTGGAAGCGCGCGAGGTGCGGCGAGAGCGCGGCGTTGCCCGAGCGCTTGACCTCGACCAGGAACCAGGGCCGGTCGTCGCGCGAGACCACGAAGTCGACCTCGCGCTTCTCCTTGTCGCGTAGGAAGTGCAGGTCGAACGTACCGAAGCCGTGGTCGGTCCAGAAGTGCACGGCCTTCAAGAGGGCCGAGGCGACCAGGCACTCGGCGCGAGCCCCGGGGTCGTCGACGCGGGACCAGTCCCACGGGTAGACCTTGGGCTCCTTGCGCAGAGAGCGCGCCACGTTCGGCACCCACGGGCGCAGCGTGAAGACCACGTAGAGCGCCTCGAGCAGGCTGAGCCAGCGGCGCACGCTGTCGACCGACGCGCCGACGGCGTTGGCGAGCGACGTGAGGTTCACGAGCCCCCCGGCCTGACGGCGAAGGACTTCGGCCAGCGTGGCGACCTGGGCGATCTCCTGCACGCGCGTCAGGTCGCGCACGTCTTCGCGCAGGGCTTGCTCGGCGCGCAAGCGCTGCCAGCGGTTCCAGAAGCGCGTGTCGGCGCGCACGAAGGGCTCGGGGAAGCCGCCGAAGCGCTCCAGCGCCGCGAAGCGCTCGTCGTCGAGGGCCCTCGGCTCGCGGTTCAGGGGTGCGTCGAGGAGGGTGGGCGAGACCAGTTCAGCCACAGAGAGAGGGTGCAGCCGATACGAGAAGTAGCGCCCCATCAGGCTGTCGCCGCCGCTGCGGAACACGTCGAGCCGGGCGCTGCCGGTGACGACCACGCGGACGGCGTCCTCCCAGGTGTCGAAGAACCCCTTCAGCAGATCCTTCCAGTGCCGGTACTTGTGAATCTCGTCGAACACGCACAGCGCCGGCTCGGGCAGCAGTCGCTCCAGGCCCGCCTGGGCAGCGATGGCCTCGACGCCAGCCAGCAGCACGCGGCGATGGTCGGGGTTGTCCCAGGTGAGGTACGTCGCATCGGAGCTCGAACCCGCGAGTCGACGAACGGCGGTCGTCTTGCCGACCTGGCGGGGCCCCGACAGGAAGAGCATCTGGCGTTCGACGGCCAGGTGGGCCGCCGCGGCGTTCTCGTACAGGCGCTCGAGCATCTGACCATCCTACGGGATGTCGTAAATTGGTCGTGACCATTCTACGATAGGCCGTGGTTTGGTCAAGCGCCCGTGCTCGCTTCGCGATGGCCGCGACGAGCGATTC
This sequence comes from uncultured Myxococcales bacterium, assembly GCA_964494475.1. GTDB lineage: Bacteria > Myxococcota_A > UBA9042 > CAZBRS01 > CAZBRS01 > CAZBRS01. The sequence goes on from CAZBRS010000041.1 coordinate 32,123, forward strand.
GCTCTATGATCCGTACACCTCGACCGGATCGCGGGGAGCCATGATCAAGGTGCCGTGCTCGCAGTTCGCGGCGACCGTGGCGGTCCTCCTGGCGGTCGGCGGAACCGTTGGATGCGACTCTTGCGTCCCGGATCACGCCTCGCTCTGCCCGTTCGGGTGCGGGCTCGACGTGTCCGACAACGGTTCGATAGAGGACGCGACCGAGGTCGCGACCGACGCCGCTGAGTTCCTCGATGCCGCTGGGTGCAAGGTCCCGTGCGGCGACGCGTGTTGCGCCGACGGGTGGAAGTGCGGGGCCGACGAGGCCTGCTACCAGTGCATCAAGGATGAGCACTGCCACCCGTTTGAAGGCTGCGAGGGTCATCGCTGTTGGTGCAACGTTGCCAAGCTTTGCGAACTCCACTCTTGCGACCTCGACTGCCCCGACTGGCAGCACTGCGAGTGGGTCTCGACGGGCATGGCCTGCGTCCCGGACGTGTGCGAGCCGGCCTGCGCCGTGGGGTTCCGCTGCGTTGACGACGAGTGCCAGGCGTACTGCGACAAGGCCTGCGAGGACTGGCAGCAGTGCGAGTGGGAGGGCGACGCCGCCATGGTCTGCGTTGATCGGCCGTGCGATTCTACGTGCCGGTTCGACGAGCACTGCGATCGGGCCGAGTGCGTCTCGAACGTGTGCACCGGACGCTCCAACTCCGAGTGCGCAGACCTGGGCTGCGTGTGCCTGGCCGATGGGTCGTGCGGTGCGTGTAGTGGCTGCGAGCCTCCGTGTGACGAAGGCTTCGGGTGCGAAGACCTCGGAGGCACGCTGGCGTGCGTTCCGCTGGACGACTGCCCGTGTCCGGTGGGAACGCACTGCGTCGGAGGCCCGGGTTGGGAGTGCGTCCCGAACGTCTGCGAGCTGCCCTGCGCGGTCGACTGCGGCGAGTACTGCGGGGCCGACGGCGTGTGCGTTGCCACGGTCGACTGCTCGGCTGCGCCGGACGAGCCCGTTTGTGGGTGGGTCGAGTCCGGTGAGCTGGGCTTCCAGATCTTTCCGAACCTCTGCTGCCTGCAGGGGACGGGCGCGACCGTGGCCGATTGCGCCGAGTTGTCCGTGCAGCCCGTATGCGACGTTGCCGGCTACGTCGCGAACCCGCTTGGCGATAATACCTACGTCAACGTGTGCCACGCCGCGTGTGCCGGGGTCGACGTCGCTGAGATCCAGGCCGGCGAGTGCGCGTGCGCCATGACCTGCACGGCGGACCAGCTGGGCTACAACCCGGTGTGCGGCACGGACTGCCAGGACTACCTGAACCCCTGCGCCGCCCAGTGCGCCGACGTCGGCGTGCTGTTTCCGCACCTGTGCCCCGTGGACTGCGGCTGCTGCGGTTCCTGCTCCGATTGCGAGGACGCGTGCCCCGACCCCGTGTGCGGCACCGACGGCCAGACGTACGCGTCGCTGTGCGAGCTGGAGTTGTGCCATGAAGGCGTGGAGTTGGCGTACCCTGGGCGCTGCGTGCCCGCCGGTTGCGCCTGCCCCGCCACCAGCGAGCCCGTGTGTGGGACCGTGCCCGGAGAGGAGGGGTGGGGCACCCTTCCGAACCCGTGCACGGCCAACTGCCTCGACGCCACCGTCTGGTTCGACTTCGTTTGTTCCTGCTGCGACCCGACGCCCGAGGCCCCGGTGTGCGCGTACAGCCCCCTCACCGGCTGGACCTCCGAGCGCAACCAGTGCGTGGTCGACTCGTACGGGTACTACGCGACCAGCTACCCGGGCGCCTGCGTCTGCTGCGATGCGCCCGGCTCGCTCGACGGCTGCTGCGACCTCGGCGACCAGGCACCGGTCTGCGGCGTCGACGGCGTCACGTACGCCAACGGGTGCGCCCTCGACTGCGCGGGCGTGGCCAAGGACCACGACGGAGCGTGCGTTTGCGCCTCTGCCTGGGACCCCGTCTGCGGCGAGAGCGTGCTCGAGCCGGGCAAGACCTACACTTACGGCAACGCCTGCGTCGCCACCTCGGTGTACGGCGTCACCAGCTTCACGGCCGGTGCGTGCGCGATGTGTGCGGTGGTGTGCGCCGAGGCCCCCGGCGATCCCGTGTGCGGGCTCGACGGCGTGTCGTACCCCGACGCGTGCTACCAGGTGAAGTGCAACGGCGACGCCGTCCAACTGCACCTCGATGACACCACGTGCCACGGCGCGTGCGAGAGCTGTCCATAGGAGGGGACGATTGGTGGAATCCATGGCCCCGACGTCGTTCGCGTCGCGAGTGGCCCCCGAGCGCTCGGCAGCTCGCGGCCGCCTTCCTTTCGTGCTGCTCCTCGTGCTCGCTGCTTGCGCCGGGGCGGGACCGACGGGTCCTGGTGACGCGCCCGTCGAGACCTCGTCCGACGGCTCCGTGGACGCCGGCCCGGAGTCCGAGGCCACGCCCGACGTCCCGGGCGTCGGGCGCCTCGAGTTCGTCGATGAATGGGGCGACGACCAGGAGAGCTGCGCCGACGCCGACGTCTGTTCGCTCGACATCGCGATCAACAACGAGCGCACCCTGCGCGTGCGGTACCTGGTGGATGGCGTGCCGCGTGCCGGGGCGCCCCTCTCGTTCCAGGTGGAGGACGACCCGTTCTACCTGGCGCACGTGGCGTGCTCGACGGTGTACACCCAGACCGACGGGATCGCGGCCACGCGCCTGAAGGTCTACCTGGACGCGGGCGGGTGCCTGGTCGAGACCTTCCGGGTGCGGGTGGGCGTCTACGGCCGGCCCGAGGTCGCGCCGTTGTTCTTCTCGATCCGGACCGGGGGCAAGTGCGACGCCTACCTGACCGTCAGCTTCGACTACGACGGTGCCAAGCCCTTCGACGGCGTCACGGTCTACCTGTTCAAGAGCGTCCAGCCGACCGCGGCCGACCTGGCGTGCGCCGCCCTCGACCCGCTCGTCCTGCCCTCCGCGGATCAGCAGAAGGGGCCCGTGCAGGTCTCGCAGACCGCCAAGTTCAACATGCTGCCCGGCCTCGAGGTCGAGCAGGAGCAGTTCTACACCATCATCGCGCTCGGCGAACTCATGGACGGCACGCGGGTGACCTTCGGCTGCAACGACACCGACGGGCACGTGAAGGTCACGTCGTCGACGCACGTTGTGGTCACGCTCGAGGACCTGATGTAGCGACACGATGCATCGTGCCCCTACGCCTTGAGATCTCCCTCGCCCGCATTCCAACGCCTCGCCGGCAGCTCGTCGAAGTGGGCGTCGAGCGTCAACACGGTCAGGTCCAGGCGCTTCGCGACCGAAGCGATGAGGGCGTCGGACAGCGGCAGGGTTCGTCCCTTCTCGCGGAGCCGGCGCAGCAGGTCGCCGACGGCCTCCCAGTCGGCGCGGAGGACGTCGGCGTACGACAGGGTCTCGAGCAGCGTCGACAGTTCGCGCCGCTCCCGATCCGAGCGCGTGCCGTGCAGCAGCTCGGCCACCACGGGGCCCGTGGTCCACGCCTCGTCAGCCTCGATCAGCCGCGCCACCTCGTCGGCGATCGGCCCCTCGCCGTGCCGGAAGAACTGCACCCAGGCCGAGGTGTCGATCAGCACCCTACTCATCGGCCGACTCGCGCGCGTCGCGAGCGCGCAACTCGTCCACGTCACCCGCCAGGTCGAGCTTGCCCCTCAAGGCCAGCAGCGCCTGCTTGCGTCGGTCCTTCAGGTACCCCTCGAGCGCGACGCGAACAGCCTCGGTCTTGGTGTGAGCGCGCGTCACGGACATGAGCTCGGGGAAGAGCCCGTCGTCGACGACCAGCGTGGTTCGCATGGGGACCTCGCATACGATCTACGGTCAGAACGTATGTCGACGGTGCGCACACGTCAAGGGGGGGACGGCGTGTGCGGAGTGGAAAGTGTTTGATCTACGCAGACTTCCGAAGCTCGTCGAGGCCCACGTCTTCGAGGATCACGCGTCGGAACGCCCTGGGGTCTCCGAGGCGCGTCTTGGCGTCGAGGATCTCGATACCGGCCAAGTGGCCCGCGGCGTCGAAGTCGGCGGCGATGCCGTCGTCCAACTGCTTGGTCGTGACGGTGGTCTCGGCGAACGCGATGTAGAGCGCGTCGACTTTGGGATCATACGTGATTCTCATCGTGCACCTCACGCCACGAAGAACACGAACACGGTCACCGTCTCGACGCGTAAGATGACGAGAATCCTTCGCAGCGTCAACCCGAACGAGCCCTATGCTCCGTGCCTTGACACCTATCACGCCTACCGTTATAACGTACCTCGTGATACGATCGTTTCGCGACAAGGGCACGGAAGACGTCTTCGACGGCGCCGACTCGGCGGCCGCCCGGCGGTGCTGTCCCCGCGTCGTGTGGACGGTCGCGAGGAGGGAGCTGGACCAACTGAACCGCGTGCGCGAGCTGCGCGACCTGCGCATCCCTCCGGGCAACCGGCTCGAGGCCCTGTCGGGCGATCGAAAGGGGCAGCACAGCATTCGCGTGAACGACCAGTTTCGGGTCTGCTTTCGATGGGAGGACGGCGATGCACACGACGTCGAGATCACGGACTACCACTGAGCCGGCGCCGCCCGTTCCGGGCGCCGAGGTCACGCGCCGACGGTTGCCGGCGCACCGGCCCCCCACGCACCCGGGCGAGATGCTGCTCGAGGAGTTCCTGAAGCCCATGGGGCTCAGCCAGGCGCGCTTCGCGGTGCACCTCGGCGTGTCGTTCCCGCGCCTGAACGAGATCGTCCGGGGCAAGCGCTCGGTCACCACCGACACGGCCCTGCGCCTCGAGCGCGTGCTGGCCATGCCCGCCGACTTCTGGCTGGGGCTGCAGGCCGACTGGGATCTGTGGCACGCGATCCACGGGGCCGGGGCCGACGCGATCGCGCGGCTCGAGCCGCTCTGCAAGGTCGATTAGGTCGAACGGCATGCGCTTCACCCTCTCGGGCAAGATCTTCCTGGGCGTCTCGCTCATCCTCGTCGCGTTCGGCGCCGTCTCGGTGTTCGGCATCCTGCGCATGGTGCGCTACCAGAGCCAGGTCACCGTGCTCGTGAAGGGGCTCACGCCGCTCACGCACGAGGTGCGCGAGGTGCTGCGGTCGACCGACAGCCTCACGTTCTCGATCAACCAGCGCGAGGCGCGGCAGATCATCGAGGCCCGCAGCTTCCTTTTGTACATGGACCCTTCGCGGCGCGTCGAGCAGCTGGTGCAGCACACCGAGCAGCGTCGGCGCGCGCTGCCGCCCGAGCAGGACGAGGCCGTCGATGCGTTCCTGGCCGCGTGGCAGGAGACCTTGTCGGGCCTCGTGAACGGCGACCAGTTCTACCGCATCGTCAGCCGCGAGGCGCCGGCGTTCTTCGAGATCCTCGACCCGCTGTTGAACGGCGACACGTCCAACCGCGCCGTGTTCCTGCACGTGTTCACGCTCTTCCTCGACCAGGTCGAGCGCGAGCAGAGCTCCGAGGGCCTGGCCCGCGATCTGGTCGAGAAGTTCCTGCTGTCGACCAAGCGCGGGCTGTTCCGGGCCCAGACCGAGCTGCACCGCTTCACCGACGACCTGTCGAACCGCATCGAGGCGCAGGAGCGCAGCTCGCTGCTGGCCATGATCGTGCTTTCGGTGGTGGCGTTCCTGTTCGGGGTGGGCGTGCTCGTGGTCACGCGCTTCGCCCTCCGGCCCATCAGCCGGCTCACCCAGGCGGTGCGGCGCCTGTCGTCGGGCGAGCTCGACGAGCGCCTCGAGGTGCGGGGCTCCGACGAGATCGCCACCCTGGCCGCCGAGTTCAACCGCATGGTGCAGAGCCTGGGCGAGCGCGACCGCCTGCTGGCGCACCAGCGCGAGCGCCTGCTGCGCTCCGAGCGCCTGGCCGTCATCGGCAAGATGGCCTCGTTCATCGCCCACGAGGTGCGCAACCCGCTCTCGTCGATCGGCCTGAACACCGAGGTGCTGCAGGACGAGGCCGCGGCGCGCGGGGCGCCCGAGGGCGAGAAGAAGCTGCTGGCCGCCATCCTGCAGGAGGTCGACCGCCTGAAGGACGTGACCGAGCAGTACCTGCAGTTCGCGCGCATGCCGTCGGCCGAGCGCCTGCGCTTCCGGGTGGGCGAGGTGCTGGGCGCCTTCCTCGACTGGCAGGGCCCGCTGCTCGAGCGCGAGGGCATCGAGGTTGGGCGGCAGATCGACGAGTGGCTGCAGGTGTCGGTCGACGTGGGCCAGCTGCGGCAGGCGCTCGTGAACCTGGTGACCAACGCGGTCGAGGCGCTGAAGGAGCGCCCGGTCAAGCGCATCACGGTGGGCGCGCGCAAGGCCGGCGAGGGCTGGGTCGAGCTCTGGGTGGCCGACACGGGCGCGGGCATCCCCGCCGAGGTGCGCGAGCGCGTGACCGAGCCCTTCTTCACCACACGGCGGGGGGGCACCGGCCTCGGCCTCGCCATCTGCCAGGAGATCGCCGAGAAGCACGGGGGCGAGCTGCGTATCGAGAGCGAGGAGGGGGAGGGGACGCGCGTGACGTTGCGGCTGCCCGCCGGGGAGCCCGCGGAGCCAACGGCCGCTACGGCGCCGGCAGAGGCGGAGGCAGATCCTCGACCTTGAGCAGCAGCCGGCGCACGTTGCGCAGCTTCAGCTCGACCTCGCCCGCGCTCGCCAGCGCCTTCTCGAGCAGCTCCTTGGCCGACAGGCTCTTCATGGCGATGATCTGGTCGATGGCGCCGTCGCGATCCTTCACCACGATCTTGAGCGCGGTCAGCGGGTACAGGTCGAACTCGGCCTTCCACATCCACGAGGTCGAGAGCGTGTCGGTGGCCACGGGCGAACGGAGCGGCGCGCCGTTGTCGACGCTGAGCTCGAGGTAGGGGTCGGGGTCGGTGCCGTCGTCGTCCCAGAAGTTGCGCCGCCCGGAGCCCGGCGCGAGCACCAGCGAGGAGGGCGTGAGCGTCACGCGCTTGGGCCACTCGTGCCAGGTGCGATCGACCCCCCGAGGTTGGCAGAGCCGCGCCTGCGGGTGGCACTCGCGGCCCTTGTCGCAGCCGCAGGGCGGCGACCAGGGCACGCTCACGATGGCGGTGAACGCCTTCTCGACGGCCTCCCGCTCGTGCGCGTCGGTCAGGTGCTTCGCGAGCAAGGCGCGGCCCTCCTCGATCTGGCCCGTGCCGAAGAAGTAGAAGGCCAGCTGGATCACGCCGGGCAGGCGCTCCTCGGGCAGGTCGCGGCGCAGGGCGTCGTAGGCGGGGCCCAGCCGCGTGCCCAGGAAGACGCGGTGGTCGGCGTTCGCGGGGCGGAGGCGCCCTTCGGCGGCGTCCCAGGCCAGCACCACGTCGACGGTGGGCCAGTCGCGCAGGCTGAAGGTGCTCTTCTTCAGCACCGCGTCGATGCTCATGGGGTAGAGCACCTCGGGCACGGCGTCGCCGTCGAGGTCGAGCAGCGTGACCTCGTCGCCGGCGATGCGCAGCGTGCCCTGCAGCGTGGGCAGGGGCTCGGTCTCGCGGAAGAACATCACGTCGGTGAAGGGCTGATCCTTCAGGCGGAAGCCGTGCTCGACCACGCGGGCGTTGCCGGTCACCGGCCCCAGCCACCAGTCGGACTGCCGCAGGGTCTCGCCCAGGCCGTCGGTGGTGCGCGGGAACACACCGAGCAGGAAGCGCCCCTGGCGCTCGACCGTGACGAGCGGCACGGTACGGAAGCGGTGGTTCTTCCACTCGTACGTGGGCCGGGCGGTGGCGGTGGCCGCGCCCAGCCACAGCGCGAGCAGCAGGGCCAACGGCCGGGCACGGATGGAAACGGGAGCAGCGCCCGGCAGCCGTCGACTGAAGTCGCGGCTGGAGGGTACGAAGCCCGCCTTCGCGGGCTGAGGCTCGCGCGCCGGTGTCGTGGGTGTTGGGTGGGGGCACGTCACCTATCGCCCCCAATGCCGTGGTCGCAGAGATCGGGGACCGTTCGCCCGTCGGGATCGGGTCGCATGCGAGCTCCTCCTGGTCCCCGTCACGTCGGCGAGAAGTCTACGACTTCGTTACCTTCGCGACAAGCCCTGCCCGGAGACGAGGTCGAGCCCGCGCTGGCGGGCTTCGTACAGACGAGCCGCGGCTTCAGCCGACGGCGAGGTGGAGTACGCGTAGGCCGAAAGCGGTGCGGTGTTGCTCCTCTCCGAGGGGCGCGAACGGGCGTTGGGCGGCTCCCCGGGCCGTTCGGGCACGTTGGCACGCCGGGTGCAATACAGGTGACCGAGGACGCGAACGTGGAGGACGATCATGGTGAGGGAAGCGCTGGTTCCGGCGGCGGGGCGCGGTTCGAGGCTCGATCGGCCGGGCACCCCCAAGCCGCTGGTCGACGTGGGGGGCCTGCCGCTCGTGGTGCGCGTGCTGAAGCAGTTGGAGGCCGCGGGCGTGGAGCGCGCGGTGGTGGTCACCGGGTACCGGCGGCGCGAGGTGGTGCGCGCGCTCACGTACCACCCCGAGCTCTCGCTCGAGGTCGAGCTGGTCGAGCACGCCGGGTGGCGCGACGGGCTGGCGTCGTCGCTGCTCGCGGCGCGGGACCGCATGACGGGGCCGTTCCTCCTGGCCATGGCCGACCACGTGTTCGACGACGCGCTGGTGCGGCGCCTGGCCTCCGAGCCCATCGAGCCCGCGGGGTTGGTGGCGCTGGTCGAGGAGCGCGCCGAGGCCGTGTACGACGCGGAGGCCGCCGTGAAGCTCCGGCGCGACGGGGCGCGCGTGGTGGCCGCGGGCCGCGGGCTGCCGGTCTGGGACGCGGTCGACGCGGGGCTGTTCCTGGCCACGCCGGAGCTGTTCGACGCGTTGGCCGCGGTGGTGCGGCCCGGGCACGAGGTGGACCTGACCGAGGCGGTCGATCGCCTGGGCCGTGCGGGGCGCGTGCGCTCGGTGGCCACGGCGGGCCTGGCCTGGGACGACGTGGACACGCCGGCCGCACTGGTGCACGCCGAGGCGCGGCTGCGGCGCACGAAGCGAGCGCTCAAGCTGCGCCCGGCCCGGGGGCCGGAGGAGGTGCCGCCCGCCTACCGCTTCACCACCGGACGCCCGGTCGACACCGAGATCGTGGTGGGGCACGGCCTGGTGGCGAACCCCGCGCGCACCACGTTCATCCCGGCCGAGAGCGCCTCGTCGCCGGTGTTCGTGTTCACCGACGAGACCGTGAACCGGCTGTACGGCGACGGGCTGGTGGGCGGTCTGCAGGCCGAGGGCTACGACGTGCACCGCCTGGTCATGGCCGACGGCGAGGAGTCGAAGACCCTGGCGAACTACGTGCACGTGGTCGAGCGCGTGCTGGCGCGCGGCATCGACGAGCGCTCGGTGCTCGTGTCGCTCGGCGGCGGCGCCGTGTGCAACGTGTGCGGGCTGGTGGCGTCCACGCTCTACCGGGGCATCAGCCTCGTGCACGCCCCCACCACCCTCATGGCCCAGGGCGACGCCGCCATCAGCCACAAGCAGGGCGTCAACGGCGCGCGGGGCAAGAACCAGGTGGGCAGCTACTACGCGCCGCGGCGCATCGTGGTCGATCTCGACACCCTGCAGACCCTCGACGACCGCTGGCTCGAGGACGGGCTGGCCGAGGCGCTGAAGCACGCGTTGGGTCAGGACGCCGGGTACCTCGACTTCTTCCTGTCGCACGACGGCAGCGTGCGCGACCCCGACTTCCTCGAGCGCGTCGTGCGCACCAACATTGGCCTCAAGTGCGCCCTCATGGCCGTCGACCCCAAGGAGCACGCCGAGGGCATGGTGCTGCAGTACGGCCACACCGTGGGCCACCCCGTCGAGTACCTCTCGGGCTACTCCCTCGGTCACGGCCAGGCGGTGGCCATCGGCATGATGGTGGCGGCGCGGGTGTCCCGGCTGCTCGGCGCGTGCGACGACGGCCTGGTCGAACTGCACCGCAGCGTGCTCGCGAAGTACCACCTGCCCACGAGCATCCCGCGCGGCGTGCAGGTGGCCGACGTGCAGGACGCGCTGCGCACGAACAAGCGCTTCCTGGTCGAGGGGACGCGCATGGCCCTGGTCGGCGAGCCCGGGCGCCTGTGGAGCGTGGACGGCGACTACGCCATCCCCGTGTCGGACGGCGTGCTCGAACGCGCGATCCGCGAGACGATGGAGGGCTGACGATGCGAACGGCGATCATCACGGGTGCGGGCGACGGGATCGGGCGCGCGACGGCCAGGCGGCTCTCGCGCGACGGGATGCGCGTGGTCGCGGTCGGGAGGACGGGGGCCACGCTCAGGGCGCTCGTGGACGAGCTGCGCCGGGGGGGAGGGGTCGCGGACGCGGTGGAAGCGGACGTGACCGACCCCGTGGCGCTCCGTCGGGCGCTCGATTCCGTGGGCGGGGACCGGGTGGACGTGCTGGTGGCGAACGCCGGGGTGTGCGCCCGCGCCCGGCTGGACGACGCCGACGCCGACGACGTGTGGGCGAACGTGCTGGGGGTGAACCTCGACGGGGCCTGGAACACGCTGCGGGCGGTGGGGCCGCGTCTTGGCGCCGGCGGGCGGGTGGTGCTGGTCTCGAGCGGCCTCGGGCAGCGGGGCAGGGCGGGCTACGCGGCCTACTGCGCAGCGAAGCACGGGGTGCTGGGCCTGGTGCGCGCGCTGGCCCCCGAGCTCGCGCCCCGCGGCGTGACGGTGAACGCGGTCTGCCCGGGCTGGGTCGACACGCGCATGGCGGCGGGCGACCTCGAGCGCTCGGCGCGCGAGCGGGGCACGACCGCCGAGCTCGAGCGCGCCGAGGCCGTCGCAGCCATCCCCATCGGGCGGTTCGTGGCGCCGGAGGAGGTGGCCGACCTGATCGCGTTCCTGGCGTCACCCGGAGCGGCGGCCGTCACGGGTCAGGCGTACCCGATCTCGGGGGGGGAGTTCTAGCCATGGAAACGCTCTGTGTAGGCCACACGACCCTGGATCGGTACGGCGAGGACCTGCTGCCCGGCGGCAGCGCGTGGTACGGCGCGCGCGTGCTCCACGCCCTGGGGGCCCGCTCGACCCTGGTCACCTCCGTGGGGCGCGACTTCGCGGGGCACGAGGCCGCCTTCGCGGGGCTCGACGCGCGCGTGGTCCGCTCCGAGCAGACCACGTTGTTCACGAACACCTACCCCGGCGGACGTCGTGTGCAGCTGATCGAGACCGAGAGCGCGGCGTTGCCCGGTCGGTCGTGCGATTCGCGGGTGGACGTCGCGTTCCTGGCGCCGGTGTTCGGCGAGGTCGACCTGGCGGCGTGGCTGCCGTTCGTGCGGGGCAGCGCGCGCGTCGTGGGGGTGGGCTGCCAGGGCTGGCTGAAGCGCCGCGGCGAGCCGGTGCCCGGGCGCCCGGGCGTGTTCACGGTCGTGCCGGCCGAGTGGCCTCCGGCGCCCGAGGCCCTGGCCGGCGTCGACGTGGCGTGCCTCAGCGAGGAGGACGTGCGGGGGCGCGAGGCCCTGCTGGAGCGCATCACGGCCGCCGTGCCGCTGGTGGCCTTCACGCTCGGCGCGCGCGGCTGCCTGCTGCTCGAGGGGGGCCACGAGGTGCACGTGCCCGCGTTCCCGGCGGTCGAGGTCGACCCCACCGGCGCGGGCGACACCTTCGCCTCGGCGCTGCTCTTCGGCCTGGCGAGCGGCCTCGAGCCCGTCGACGCCGCGACGTCGGCCGCCCGCGTGGCCGCGCTGATCGTCGAAGCCCGCGGGGGCGAGGGGTTGGCCGCCGTCTCCCGGTCCTGACGGGCCGGCGTGCGCGTTGACGCTGGCCGCCGGCGCCTGTAGAATCGCGCCCGTCCTGAAGCCAGGAGTATAGGATGAAGCGCTTCGTACTTCTCTCGTCGCTGTTGGTGCTCGCGGTCGTGTTCTCGGGCTGCAGCGGAGGCGCGCTGGGGCAGGACACGGCCGGGGGCGACGGGTCGACCGAGGTCGACGCCGTGGTCGACACCGCTCCCGCCGACGTGGGCGGCGACGAGGCCAGCGTCGACCTCCCCCCCGACGAGCCCCTGCCGCCGCCCTTCGTCACGTGCACCGACGACGACGACTGCGACGGCACGCCCTGCCTCGAGAGCTCGTTCGGCAAGCGCTGCGCCGAGCTCTGCGACGCCGAGCTCCTCCTCTGCGACGCCGGTTGGTCGTGCCGCGAGCTCGCCGACGAGTCCTACTGCTTCGACGACGCCACGCCGCTCTGCCGGCCCTGCAAGGCCGACGACGGCTGCCTGAACAACGGCCTCGACGTCGACGCCACCTGCGTGCCGTTCGCCGACGCGGGCGGCTTCTGCCTGGTCGAGTGCCCGGCCGGCGGGTGCCCCGACGGGTACTCGTGCAAGACGCAGGGCGGCCTCGACGTGTGCGTGCCCGTCAACGACCAGTGCGGCTGCAACGCCGCCTCCGTCGCCGCGGGGTCCGAGACCTCCTGCGAAGTCCGCACCGACGCCGGCGTGTGCTCGGGTGTGCGCTCGTGCGGCCCGGGCGGCCTGTCGGCGTGCTCGGCGGCCACCCCCGTGTTCGAGGCGTGCGACGGACAGGACAACAACTGCAACGGCCTCACCGACGAGGGCTTCGACAACCTCACGTGCGTGGTGGTCAACGAGGCCGGCGCTTGCTACGGCGCGCGCACGTGCATCGACGGCGCGTGGGTCTGCACGGCCACGACGCCGGCGGCCGAGAGCTGCAACGGCGCCGACGACGACTGCGACGGCACGGTCGACGAGCGCGACGCGTCGGACTGCGACACCTGGTACGTCGACGCCGATCAGGACGGCCACGGCCTCGAGGAGGGCGCGTGCCTCTGCGCGCCGACGGGCTGGTACACCGCCAGCGGCACCGACGACTGCGACGACACCGAGTCCCTCTCTTCGCCCGGGCACGCCGAGTTCTGCGACGGCCTCGACAACGACTGCGACGGCCAGACCGACGAGCCCGGCGCCTTCGGGTGCGACCTCTGGCTGAAGGACGCCGACCACGACGGCGTGGGGGTCGCGGGGCAGTTCATGTGCCTGTGCGAGCCCGCGGCTCCGTTCACGGCCTCCGTCGCCGGTGACTGCGACGACACGTCGGCCGCGATCCTGCCGGAGGCCGTCGAGGTCTGCAACGGGCTCGACGACGACTGCGACGGCCAGACCGACACCTGGGCCGGCGGCTCGTGCTGGGTCGACGATGCCTGGGGCTACATGCGCTCCATCCAGGTCTCGGGCAACATCACCGGCCGCATCCTCAAGGACGTGCAGTTCCCGGTCGACTTCACGGCGCTCACCTACGACAACACCGGGTTGCAGCTCTCGCTGCACTTCGACGAGGGCGAGGGCGCGTTCATCGGCGACGCCAGCGGCAACGAGAACCACGCCACCCCCCTCGAGCAGACGGCCTGGGAGTTCGGCAAGGAGCTCACGGCCATGACCTTCGACGGTCAGAACGACTGCATCCGCGTGCCCACCGACCCCAGCCTCGCGGCCAGCGACGCCATCTCGGTCGTGCTCTGGTTCAAGTGGATCGGTGGCGCCGGCCGCCAGGCGCTCCTCAGCCGGTCCAACGAGTGCGCCAACGAGGGCGCCTACAACCTGTACATCGACGGGGGCTCGCTGCGCTTCTCCTACGGGCACGAGGGCAGCGTCAAGACCATCTGGAAGCTCGCCGACAGCGTGCCCACCAGCACCTGGCAGCACCTGGCCGTCACGCTGCGCTACAGCAGCGGCGAGGTGCAGGCGTGGCTCGGCGGCGACCCCCTGGTGCCCACGCTCCTCGAGGGCTCGCCCAACGGTCAGCGCCTGGTCGTCGACCGCGATGTCTTCCTCGGCTGCCGCTGGATGCACCAGGTGGGCGCCGGCTGTTCCTTCATCGGCGCGCACGACTACTTCAGGGGCACCCTCGACGAGGTGCGCGTCTACGGGCGCCTGCTCGAGCCCTCCGAGGTGATCGCGCTGCTCGATCGCGAGCGCGGCATGTACAACGTGGCCGACGTGCGCTTCACCCAGGACTTCGCCGTGCGCAGCCTGCCCATCGCCATCTCCGAGGTGGGCGGGGTGGCCATGAGCAACGTGCAGCTCCGCCTCAGCCTGTCGAACCCCGAGGTGCTGGCCCGCGTCACGCGCGACGCCCGCGACCTGCGGCTCTACCCGGCGCCCACCGACAAGCCCTACGGCGAGACCTACACGGGCCTGCCGTTCTGGGTCGAGTCGGTGACGACCACCGAGATCCTGCTCTGGGTGCGCGTGTCCCTCTCGGGCAACACGACCAAGTTCCTCACGCTGTACTACGGCAACCCCCAGGCCAAGAACGTCTCGTCGTTCGACGAGGTCTTCGCGAAGGACCCCGACGACCTGCACGAGACCCTGATCGAGTACCCGTTCGACGAGGCCGGCGGCCAGGTCGCGTACGACGAGTCGGGCAACGGCACCAACGGCACCCTGGCCAACGTCAGCTACGTGGGCTCCGACGGCGGCCAGTGGGGCCCCCACCGCGACATCTCGTTCTCGGGGGGCAACAGCCTGCTGTTCAACGGCTCCAACAGCCACGTCCTCTGGAACTGGCCCGCCAAGGACTTCGTGCTTCCCACTACCAACTACGCCATCGAGCTGTGGTTCCTGCCGACCAGCCTCGACTGCGGCCTGTTCCAGATGGAGGACCAGGAGAACGCCTCGGTGGTCGGCAACTCGCTGTTCCTGTCGTCGGGCAACGTGGTCTTCGCCCTCGACGACGACCAGATGATGCAGACCACCACGCCGGTCGTGCCCATGGAGTGGCACCACCTGCTGGCCAGCGTCGACCCCCACAACGGCGCGCGCCTCTTCATCGACGGCGTGCAGGCGGCCGCGGCGCCCTACACGGCGGCCGGCTTCCCGCCCCCCAAGGTCAAGGGGCACCTCGGCTACGCGCTCTCGTCGGCCAACCGCTACTTCAAGGGCAAGATCGACGCCTTCCGCATCCTCACGCGCGGCGTGGGCGGCGAAGAGGCCAAGGCGCGCTACCACCGCAGCCGCTGGGTCTTCCCCCCACCGCAGATCGACTACGGCGCGCCGGCCATCGAGCGCATGGACGTGGCGCAGCTCAGCTACTGGGTCGAGAGCGATCGCAGCGTGTGGGTCGAGGTGCCGTTCGCCCGGCCCGACGAGATCACCGACCTGCGCCTGTACTACGGCAACATCAACGCCTATCCGCAGAGCTCGTTCAGCGCTACGTTCACGAAGGACGCCGACGCGCCCAACGACAACGGCCTGCTGGCCGAGTGGCACCTCGACACCCGCAAAGGCAACTGGATGTTCGATGACGCGGCCGGGCACGACGGCCTGCTCTGGAACTTCACGTGGGGCGATCGCGACGGAGGCGGCTGGGCCTCGCGCGCCGACGTCGAGTTCCAGAACGGGTCGTACCTCACCTTCAACGGCGAGACCTCGTACGTCGAGATGCCCTACGCCAACGACCTCGACCCGATCGACGCGTTCTCCGTCGAGTTCTGGGTGCTCTGGAGCGGGCCCAAGGGCAACGTCGACGAGCAGCAGTTCTTCCAGAAGGGCGACGCCTACGGGTTCGCGGTGGGCAACGGCGGCCTCGTCCAGGGGCACCTGCTGTACCACTTCCTCGATCCGGCCGTGCCCACCGACTGGACCTCGTCCGGCATCGTGCTCTCGCCCGGCGTGTGGTCGCACGTGGCGCTCACCTGGGACGGCTACAACGTCAAGCTGTTCGAGAACGGCAAGCTCATCCGCACCGAGCCCTTCGTGGGCGTGCCCGGGCTCGGCTTCGGCGACGAGCTGCTGTTCGGCGCGGGCGGCACGGCGGCGGCGCCTGCGGCCTACTTCTTCGGCAAGCTCGACGAGGTCCGCATCTACGAGCGCACGCTGCACCCTCTCGAGGTCAAGGCCCACGCGTACCGCCACCAGTACGTGCTGCCCGAGCCCGACCTGGCGGTCGGCTCCGAGAACGCCCTCTAGAGCCCTTGACATCCCGGGGTCCGAGCCCAATTTGAGTACGTGTCAACTGACGTGAGGCCCAGGTCATGACTCGCTTCATGCTCCCCCGCGTCGCACACTGCTGCGGCGGCTCGTAGCTGTGGGGAGGGGTGACGAGCCTTCGAGCTCCGATGCCCCTCCCCGCTCGCTACCCCCCGCGCTCCCCGCTCCGCTCCTCCCTCTCCGACCACAGCAAGGATCACCATGACGACGCCTGAGCTGCGCTGGGGTGTGCTGGGGTGCGCCTCCATCGCCAACGCCTTGATCCCGGCCATCCGGGCCGTGCCCGGCAACCGCGTCGAGGCCGTCGCCAGCCGCTCTCCCGACAAGGCCCGCGCCTTCGCCGAGGCCTGGGGCCTGCCGAAGGCCTTCGGCTCGTACGCCGATCTGCTGGCCTCGGGGGTGGTCGACGTGATCTACAACCCGCTGCCCAACTCGTTGCACGCCGAGTGGACGGTGCGGGCCCTCGAGGCCGGGTTGCCGGTGCTGTGCGAGAAGCCCCTCACGGTCACGGCGGCCGAGGCCCGTGGGGTGGCCGAGGCGTCGGCGCGCACGGGGGTGCCGGCCGCCGAGGCCGTCATGTACCGCTTTCACCCGCTGTACGAGGCCCTCACGCGCGCCCTGGCCGAGGGTGTGATCGGCGACCTGACGGCCGCGGCGGCGCGCTTCACCTTCCGGCTCGACGACCGCTCCCAGGTGCCCGCGGCTGCGCTGCTCGGTGGCGGCGCCCTGCTCGACGTGGGCACGTATCCGGTGACGCTCCTGCGGTGGATCTTCGGGGCGGAGCCCACCCGAGTGACCGCCAACGGGCGCTTCACGCTCGTCGACGACACGGTGGTCGGGCTGCTCGAGTTTCCGAACGGCGGCACGGGCACCCTCGAGGTCTCGATCGAGAGCGAGGAGCGTCAGAGCGCCGAGCTCACGGGCACGAAGGGCGCCATCTTCCTCGACCGGCCCTGGTTCCCCGGGCGCGAGGGCGCCGGCTACCGCCTGCTGCGCGACGGGCACGAGACCTTCGTCCCCGTGCCGGGGGGCGACGGCTACGAGCTCGAGGTGGCCGACTTCGCCGAGGTGGTGCGCACGGGCCGCCCGCCGCGCTTCGGCCTCGACGACAGCGTCGCCACCATGGCCGTGCTCGACGCGCTCCGGGGATCGGCCTGCGTCACGCGTAGCACGTGCGGTTGATGATGATCTTCTTCAGATCGTCGGACAGGTGATTGAAGTAGGCGCAGTAGCCGGCCACGCGCACCAGCAGGTTCGGGTACTTCTCGGGGTGCTCGTAGGCATCGAGCAGGATCTCGCGGTTCAGCACGTTCGGCTGGAACTGCATGCCTCCCTTCTCGAAGAAGGTGCGGAAGATGCCCGCGAGGTTCTTCACGCCGCTGGGGCCCGGGAACAAGGCGGCGTCGATGGTGAACGTGACGGTGGTGCCGTTCGGCGCGTACGCCGCGAAGTCGACGTCGGCCACGGCGTTCAGGGCCGACAGCAGGTCGTTGGCCGGCATGCCGTAGTGGGGCGTCACGCTGTTGGCGAGGGGCGTGCCCTTCCGCCGCCCCGAGGGTAGGGCGGGCGTCTTCTTGCCGTACACGTCGCTCACGTTCAGCGCGTAGTAGCCGGCGGCGTAGAGGCCGTTTCGCGGACAGCCGGGCACCTGCTTCAGGGCGTTCACGTAGATCTGCATCGTCCGGTTCACCCAGCGGGCGGCGTCCTTCGAGTCGTCGGCTCCGAACTTCGGCACCGCCAGCAGCGCGTCGCGGATTGTCTGGCCGCGCTCGCCCTCGAAGTCGTGCTCCAGGGCGTGGAGCACGTCGGCGAGCGGAAACTGCTTCCCCTCGAAGACCACCTGCTCGAGGGCATGCAGCGAGTCGGCCACGTCGGTGATGCCCACGGCCTGCACGCCGCTGCTGTTCAGCCGGGCGCCGCCTTCGTTCAGGTCCTTGCCGCAGGCGAGGCAGCCCCGCGAGAGCGACGAGGCCAGGGGCGTGGCGAAGTCTCTGCGGATTGCCGCTTCGATCTTCTGGTGATCGGCCAGGATGGCGGAGGCCAGGTGGTTCAAGCGCCGCTGGAAGCGCGCCAGCAGTTCGTCCATGCTCTCGGGCGGAGAGCGCCGCGGGGCCCTGGCCCGCTCGAAGCTGCCGCGGGCCTTCCCGTAGCCGGCCGTGATCCAGCGGGAGAGGGCCCCGCCCCCGCCGAAGTGGTATCCCACGAACTTGGTGGCCAGCTTCTCGAGCTGGTCGGGCAGGCCGAGGTTCCACAGGTCGTCCTCCTCGCCCCGCAAGGCCTGGAGGAACGGCAGGACCACGTTCATGTTGGCGCAGTCGGTGTTGCCGTAGTGGTCGTCGGAGGCGTTCGGTTCGACGCAGCCCACGATCGCGTAGTTGCGCGCGTCCTCGACGGCGGTGTCGTAGTGGCGCTGCAGGGTCTCGACGTAGACCTCATCGTTGTAGAGGGCCGGCATGGGCGCGCCGGTGAGGTAGACCTCGGCCAGCCGCTCCAGGTACTCGGGCGGGCTTCCCGGGTGGAGGCGCGCCGTCATGTTCGCGGCGTAGGGCTGCAGCTCGCAGATGTCGAGCAACGCGTAGGTGAGATCGTTGGTGGCGTCCTTGCCGTCCTTGCCGAGGCCGCCCGCCGTGATGGTCTGGTCGGTCGACATGGTCTCGAAGAGCCGCCCTATCGCCAGGTAGGTGTCGCCGTCGCTGACGAGGACGGCCTCGTCCAGCTTGAGGACGAACAGGGCCAGCAGCTCCTTCGCCCGCTCGTAATCGAGGACTCCGGCGGCCCTGTCCCTCAGGTAATAGGGGTTCAGGATCTGGTCGAGGCGCCCCGGCGAGACCGCGTTCTCGAACGACTCGAGGCAGAGCGCGACGTGCAGGAACAGCATGCTCTGGAGCGCCTCGTGGTACGTGGCCGCGGGGTGCTTCGGCACGCGTCGGCACACGGCCTCCATGGCCTCCAACTCGCGGCGGCGGATCGGATCGGGCTCCTTGGCCCGGAGGTCGCGGAGGGCCTCGGCGTAGCGCAGGGCAAAGGCTTCGAGGGCCTGGAGGGCGATGATCGCGCCGTCGTACAGGGCCCGGTCGTTCGCCGGCCTTTCGCGGCGGGCTACCTCGAGCTCGCGGATCAGCCCCGTCGTTCCGAGCGCGAGCAGGCGCTCGTAGTTCACGATGAAGTGCGCGATCGACGCCAGGTTGTTGTTGAACCCGGTGCTCATGTCGGAGCTGCGGGCCAGGGACAGCAGGAAGTCCTTCGCGGACGAGTTGACCTTGGCGAAGAGGCTGTGCCGGAACCAGAACGGCGCGATGCGCAGGTAGAAGTCCAGCTTGTCCTTCCGGGAGCACTGGAAGGGCACCGGCCTCTGGCGGTCGATCTGATAGAACGTGGACGCCAGGAGCGTGCCGCTGTGCTCCTCCCACGTCTGGCAGCCGCGGCGCTTCGAGGTGAAGTTGCCGACCAGCAGCTCGCCCGGGTAGACGATGACGGCCTTGTTCCGGAGGACGTACGCCAGGCGCTCGGCCCGGTGGAGGTGGCTCGGGCGGTCGAAGCCGTTCTTCCTGTAGTACTCGGTCTTCAGCCGGGCGACCTCGAGGCAGACGCTGTACCCGCTCCCGCGGATCGCGTCCTGGATGGCGTGCACCCGCGGCGTGAAGACGGCCTTGGGTCGGGGACTGTCGAGATCGACGCAGCTGGCCTGGATGCCGTGCCGAGCGAACTGCTCGATGGCGCTGCGGACGGCTCCCAGGGCCTGCTTGGGCTCGATGCCGAGCGACGGACGTTCCAGCCCCAGCTTGCGGGCCTTCTCTTCGTACATGGCGTGGACCTGGAGCAGCTCGATCGACGCGTGACCGAGGCTCTTCAGCAGCTCGGCGGCCGATCGGACCCTCGCGTCGCTGTCGTTGACGCCGGGCACCATCACCATGCGGAACCGCACCGCGGCGCCGGATGCGACCAGGCGCCGGGCATTCGCGAGGATCCGGCGGCTGGACTGTCCCGTGACCTTCTTGTGCAGCAGGTCGTCGCCGACGAGCTTCAGATCGACCAGGAACAGGTCGACGAAGGGAGCGACGCGCTCGACGTGCGTCCAGGGCACGTGCAGCGCGGTCTCGACCGCCACGTGCAGCTTTGCGGCTTTCAGGGCCGTCAGCAGGGGCCGCAGCGCGTCGGGCGATTGCAGCAGGGGCTCGCCGCCGGAGAGCGTCACGCCGCCGCCCGTGCGGGCGAAGAACTCACGGTCGCGCGACACGAGCTCGACGATCTCGGCCACGGTGGGCTCGGTGGCGGTCGCCGGATCCGGGGTGAGCGAGAGCGCCTCGGGGTTCTGGCACCACGCGCACCGCAGCCCGCAACCCTGGAAGAAGATCGTCGACCGAACGCCCGGGCCGTCGTGCACGCAGGTGCGCTGGACCTTCACGACCCGCAGGTCGGCGGCTCGCGCGGCCGGGCCCCGATCTGGTTCTTCTCGCTCCGCTCGCCACATGTCCCCACCGTCTCGATCGACCACCCAAGGGAAGCCTACCGCAAACCGGGACCGAGGCAAGCGAATTGTTGGACAATTAGTTCTCGAGCCTCGTATAACAAGCGAAATCCTCGGCGGCGGCCGCTTCGGCGGCCGTCTTTTCGTCCCACGCCTTCTCGAGCTCGTCGAGCGTGGCCTCGAACAGCGTCATGGCTTCGTTGATGGGCGTGCTGGTCGTGAAGTCGACGCCCGCCTTCTTGAGGGTCTCGATCGGGTAGTCGCTGTTGCCGGCCTTCAGGAAGGCCAGGTAGCTGTCGACCGCGCCCTTGTCGCCGCGCAGGACCTTCTGGCTGAGGGC
The DNA here is from genome assembly GCA_964494475.1 of uncultured Myxococcales bacterium. Lineage (GTDB taxonomy): Bacteria > Myxococcota_A > UBA9042 > CAZBRS01 > CAZBRS01 > CAZBRS01. The sequence goes on from CAZBRS010000041.1 coordinate 52,776, forward strand.
GATGGCCGACATCAGGCCCGTGGCGTACTGGAACACGTAGAAGTTGTAGTAGAAGTGCGGCACGAAGCTCCACTCGACCGCGTCGTGGGCGTCGAAGGTGAAGTCGGGGCCGTAGTACTTCTTGACCAGGTCGCCGTACAGCTCGGCGATGCGGTCGGCGGTCAGCGCGCCGCCGCCCTCGACCTCGGCGTGCAGGGCGCGCTCGAACGCGGCGAACATCACCTGCCGGAAGATCGTGGTGCGAATGCTCTCGAGGCGCTTGTTGAGGAGCGCGAGCTTTTCGTCTTTGCCCTTGGCCTGCTTCAGCAGGTGCGTGAGCAGCATGCTCTCGTTGAAGGTCGAGGCGATCTCGGCCAGGAAGATGGGCGTGTTCGCGTTGGGGTAGGCCTGGGTGGAGTTGGTCAGGTGGAAGTGCAGGGCGTGGCCGTACTCGTGGGCCGTGGTGAACACGTCTTCGAGCTGGTCCATGTAGTTGAGGAACACGAAGGGGTGCTCGCCGTACGCCGCGGTGCAGTAGGCGCCGCTGCGCTTGCCCTGGTTGGGGTAGATGTCGGTCCAGCCCGAGCCGGGGGTCATGCCCTTCACGGCCAGATCGACGTAGTCGCGGCCCAGCGGCTTCAGCGAGGCCTTGATGAGCAGGACGGCGTCCGGGTACGTGACCGAGCGATCGACCGAGGGCACGAGGGGGTTGTACAGGTCGTAGTAGTGCACCGCGTCGAGCTTCAGGATCTTCTTCCGCAGGGCCACGTAGCGGTGGAGTGTGCGGGGCAGGGCCGCCTCGATGGTGCCGAGCAGGTTGTCGTAGACCGAGACGGGCACGGCGTTCACGTCGAGCGAGGCCTCGAGCGCCGAGCCGTAGCCGCGGGCCCGGGCCACGAAGACGTCGGACTTGATGCCCATGTCGAGGGAGGCCGCCAGCGAGCGCGCGTACTTGTTCATGGTGCCGAAGAACGCGCTCACGGCCTCCTGGCGTACCGAGCGCACCTTCGAGCCGCGGTAGCGGGCGAAGTTCGCCATGGCCAGCTTCACCTCCTTGCCATCCTCGTCGCTGATGGTGGGGAACTCGAGATCCTGGTGCAGGGCGTTGACCATGGCGTAGGGCCCCGCGCGGAGGTCGCCCGAAAGCGCCAGCTGCGACTCGAGCTCCGGGGTCATCACGTGGGCCTTGCGCCGCATGAGGTCGTCGAGGTAGTGCCCGTGGACGGCCAGGCCCTCCTCGGCGCGCCGATGGGCGGCCAGCGTGCCGGCCTCGAGCGCCAGGATCTCGGGCTCGAGGAACGAGCCGGCCTCGGTGAGCCGCGTCCGGAGGGCCTGGGCGCGGTCGGCGCGCGCCTTGGAGGCGTCGATCGTGCGATCGACCGAGAAGCCCGTGAACGCCCAGTTGTCGAGGCGATCGACCTCCTTCAGGAGGCCCGTGTACGTGTCGAGCGCGGCGCGGAGCGTGGCGGCGCTGGCGCCGACCTTGCCGCGGAACGCCGCGACCTCGGCGAGGCGCGCCTCGACGGCCGTCCGGGCGGCCTCCCAGGCCTCGGCGTCGGCGTACCAGACCGACGTGTCCCAGCGGTATTCGGCGGGTACCTGCTCTCGCTTCTGATTCGCGTCGGGCACGTAGGCCTCCTTCGCCGTGAGCGATCCTGCGGTCACCAGAGCCAAGCTAAGCACCCACACGCGTCGCGGCAACCCTCGCATGGTGTTCGACCTTTCATCGGGGACGTGCCCACGTTGCATCCCAGAACCCGCGAGGGCTGTCAAGGGAGCAGTCGAACCGTCGATCCATCGATCCGTCGATCAGGGACGGGTGACGCGCACGCACAGGATTGGAACGCGGAGCAGGGGCGAGTCGGGGCCCGGCCGCGCGGCGAAGCAGAAGCCATAGGCCTCGAGGTGGGCCACGAGCCACTCGTGCGTGGTGTCGGCCGTCTGGCCCGCGGGAGGCTCGCAGACGGTGAAGGAGCCCCCGGGGCGCAGCGCACGCAGGATGCTCCCGAACAGCTGGCGCCGGTCCGCGAGGGCGTGCGAGCCCTCGACGTCCACGAACATCTGGGTCATGAAGGCGTGGTCGAGGGAGCCCTCGGCGACCTGGATGTCGTGCTCCTGTCCCCGCCGCGGCAGGACGTTGTCGAGGCGCTGCTCGGCAGCCTGGCGGCCGAGGAAGTCGAGCATGCGGTCGTTGATCTCGAGGGCCAGGACGCGACCCGAGGGGCCGACCGCGCGAGCCAACGGGAACGTGTAGAAGCCCGGCCCTGCGCCCACGTCGGCCACGACCTGGCCCGGCGTCAGCCCCATGAACGCGATGACCTCGGACTGGATCTCGGGGCGAAGGGCGTTCGTGCACCGGAACAGGACGATCGCGAAGGCGTCGTCGGAGTTCCAGTCGGAGTCGGCCTCGACGCCGAACCAGAGCACGTCGAGCAGCCGCGCGGCGAGGGCGTTGTGGTTCGCCGTGAGCTCACGGAGCGCGGCCGCGCGCAGGGACCGGCCGAAGACCTCGGGGCGCTGGCCCTCGGGCGTGCTCAGGTAGGCGATCAGCGTGGACAGGAACTGGTCCTCGGGCCGGGCGTCGACCGATGATCGTCGGTCGCCGGCCGGTGAGCCAGCGTCGAGCAGCGCCGCTGCCCTCGCCAGGTCGGCGCGGTCGCCCGTCTCGAGATGGCGCTTCAGGCTGACAGCTGCCGGTCGATCGACGTCGCGGCGCTCGGAGGCTGCCCGTCGGCAGGCGCAGGCCGCCTGGACCAGCAGCAGCGCCGCGAGCACCCAGAGCACCGTGGCTCGATTGCGAATGGCGAACCCCCTGCGGATCGGGCTTCGATGGAGTCTACCGCGAACCTGCGTTGCATCCAAGCGCGCGCGCGGGCTAACGACTTTCGGCCTGCCACCTTGACTGGTTAGCCCAATCCGGCTAGTGTTCGCGCCGGTTCGATTGTCGAGGTCCTCGGCGATGCGTCGATTCGCGCGATTTCCGCTGCGAGGGGTCGTCCTCGTGGTCGCGGGCCTGTT
>CAZBRS010000042.1:0-45166 GCA_964494475.1 uncultured Myxococcales bacterium
CGTACCAGCCCGCGGGGGTCAGGCAGACGAGCTGGGCCACGTTGGGGTCGGAGTGCCCGTCGGCGTCGGCGTCGGGGTAGACGTAGTACATCAGCTCGCTGTCGGCGTTGCCGCTGCAGTCGTTGTCGATCTGGTCACAGATCTCGACCTGGCCGGGGAAGACGTCGGGGTCGGCGTCGTTGCAGTCGTTCGCGGGTACGACGCCGTCGTTGACGTACCAGCCCGCGGGGGTCAGGCAGACGAGCTGGGCCACGTTGGGGTCGGAGTGTCCGTCGGCGTCGGCGTCGTGGTAGACGGTGTACATCAGCTCGCTGTCGGCGTTGCCGTTGCAGTCGTTGTCCTTGCCGTCGCACAGCTCAGGGGCGCCCGGGTAGGCCGTCGCGTCGTCGTCGTCGCAGTCGGACGGCCACACCGTGCAGAGCGGCGACGCCGAGATCAGCATGGAGGCATCGCACGCGTGGTCGCCATCGTCGTCGCAGCCCTCGTCGGTTCGCCCGTCGCCGTTGTCGTCCATGCCGTCGCACGAGACTTCTGGCGGCCTCGTGTGGATACACCCGCTGACGGGGTCGCACGAGTCGATCGTGTAGCCGTCGCCGTCGTCGCAGGAGCAGTCTTGCGGGCAGGAACTGCACGTCTCGCCCGCCTCGCACGAAGCGTCTCCGCAGATCGGCGTGCATCCGGTCGTGCAGTCCTGGGGGCAGGACGCGCACGTCTCGGGAGGCTCGCACATGAAGTTGCCGCACTGGGGCCCACACCCCGTCGTGCAGTCCATGGGGCACGACTGGCACGTCTCGCCCGGGTCGCACACGAAGTTGCCGCAGTAGGGCGCGCCGCCGCAGTCGGCGAAGCAGTTCGCGGGATTCTCGTCCGGCTCGCAGACGAAGTTGCCGCAGAAACCTCGGTCGCACGTGCCGCAGCCGCGGGCCGTGACCGCGGTTACGCACGACGCCCCCCACGCCTGGGCGCAGCACGCGGGAAGCGTCGCGCACACGCACGCCTCGACGGCCTTGGTGGCGCACCCCGGCGTGGCGTGTTCGGTGCAGCACGCGACCTGGTCGACGTCGGGCGGGGCTCCGGTGAGGTCGGGGAGCACGACCCCCTCGTCGGGGCCGGTGGTGTCGCCCGTCCAATCGGCCAGCCGCGAGGCGTCGGGGGCCTCGACGAGATCGAGGCGCACGTCGACGTCGCCGCCCTGGCCCTCGGAGCGCACGTCGAGGGCCAGGGAGTCGGTGCCCGCGTCGCCGACGGTCGATTCGTGGGCGCTTTCGCAGCCTGCGAGCGCGAGCAGTCCCCACAGAAGAACCTGCCCACCGAACGATCTCGTGTTCTGCATGGTGCCCCCCGTCGCAGCCGTGTCGCCTTTGATCTTGATGATCGACCGCAAGCGTTCAGCGCGCAAGGGGAATTCTGCTCGAAACCTACTCTCGGCGTTCGGTGACGAGGCTCGAAAGCGCGGGCACGTCGAAGGCCTCTCCGAACGCCGGCGTCACGAAGCGCTCGGCCGGCACTCCCTGTGCCGTCAGGGCCGCCGCGAGGTCGGTCAGCGGCTCGGCGCGGCCGTCGTCGGCCAGGGCGAAGGTGCCGTAGTGGATGCCCACGCTGGTGCCCGCGCCGAGCACGCGGTGGGCCTCGACGGCCTCGGCGGGGTCGAGGTGCACGGGCGCCATGAACCAGCGCGGGCGGTAGGCGCCGATGGGGATCAGGGCCAGGCGGGGCGGCCCGAAGCGCTCGCGGAGCGCGGCGAAGTGCGGGCCGCGGCCCGTGTCGCCCGCGAAGTAGACCACGCCCGCGCCCGACTGGACGACGAAGCCGCCCCACAGGGTGCGGTTGCGGTCGCTGAGGCCGCGCCCCGAGAAGTGCTGCGCCGGCACGAAGGTGACGCGTGCCCCGCCCGGGAGCGTGACCTCCTGCCACCAGTCGAGGTCCCGGGAGCCGGCGAGGCCCTCGCGCTCGAGCAGGGCCGTGTTGCCGAGCCCCGTGAGGATGGGGACGCCGGGCTGGAGTTGCTTCACCTGGCGCAGCGTGGGCAGGTCGAGGTGGTCGTAGTGGTTGTGGCTGATCAGGATGGCGTCGAGGGGTGGCAGATCCTCGAGACGGAGGCCCGGCGCCGAGCCCCGCTTCGGGCCGGCCCACGAGACCGGGCTGGCCCGCTCGCTCCACATGGGGTCGGTCAGCAGGTTCAAGCCGTCGACCTGGAGCAACACGGTCGAGTGCCCCACGACGGTCACGCGCACTTCGCCGCGGCCCACGCGCTCGAGCGGTCGGTCGCGGGTCACGGGCTCCAGGGAGGGGTCGGGTTCGAAGGGCCCCCGGTCGCGTTCGAACGTCCACTTCAGGAAGTCGGAGAAGCCGTGCTCCGGGGTCGGTTCGAGGTTCGAGAAGCGGGTCCCGTCGAAGTGCTTCAAGGCGTCACCCTGGTAGCCCGGGGCCGAGAACGCGCACCCGAGCGCGAGGGCCGCCAGTGTTGCCAGCGCCAAGGCCGCCAGCAGCCCGCGAGCCGTTCGCCACGCCAGGGATCGTCGCTTCGTCGGGTCGGCCACGCGCGCCTCGACCAATTCTACGGCACGCAAGATAGGGGTGGCCTCCCCGGGGGCAAGGGCCGGATATCTCGCTTGACACGGCTGCGGCCTCGGGGAATACCTGATCTCGAACCGATGGATTGGGGACAACTCCGCATGGCCCGGGCGGTCTGCGCGCTCGATCTGGGCACGACGCACCTGAAGGCCGCGGTGCTCGACGACGCGCTGCGTGTGCTCGGGAGCGCCGCCGTCGATGCCCCGATCACGCCCGGGCTCGACGCCGGGCACGAGCTCGACGCCGACGCGGTGGCGGCCGCGGCGTCGGGCGCCGTTCGCGACGCGCTGGCCCGGTCGGGGATCGGCGCCGCGGACGTCGCGGCCCTGGCCATCACCAACCAGCGCGCCACACTCGTGCCCGTCGGCGCCGACGGCCGCGCCTGCGGTCCGGCGCTGTCGTGGCAGGATCCCCGGCCGGCCGGCCGGGTCGACGCCTTCGCCGAGCGCCTGTCGCCCGCGCGCTTCCAGGCCATCTGCGGCCTGCCGCCTTCCACCCTGTGGAGCCTCGCCAAGATCCTGTGGCTCCGCGCCGAGGCCCCGGGCATCTGGGCGCGCACGACGCGGCTGGTGCTGCTGCACGACTACGTGCTGCACCGCCTGGGCGTCGACGACTTCGTGACCGATCCGTCGAATGCTTCGCTGACGGGTTTGCTCGACCTCGCTCGGCTCGTTTGGAGCCCCGAAATTCTGGCGGCGGCCGACCTGCCCGTGGCGTCGTTGCCGCGCCTGGCTCCGGCGGGCGCCCGCGTCGGCGGCCTGTCGCGCGAGGCGGCGGGCGCCACGGGTCTGCTCGCGGGCACGCCCCTGGTGGTTGGTGGCGGCGATCAGCAGTGCGCGGCCCTCGGCCTGGGCGTGGTCGAGCCGGGGCAGGCCGGCGTGTGCCTGGGCACGGCGGCGGTGATCAGCTGCCCCGTCGCGCGGCCGGTCCTCGAGGCCCCGTCGCCGGCGTTCTGCACGGCCCACGTCGTGCCGGGTCGTTACGTGCGCGAGGGCATCCACAGCAACTTCGGCAGCGCCCTCGCCTGGGCCGCCGGCGTCCTGGCCGGCGGCGACGTCGCGAAGCTCGAGGTCCTGGCCGGGACCGGGCATGCGGGGGCGCTGTTCGTGCCGCACCTCTCGGGGAGCGGTAGCCCCGACTTCAACGCCCGGGCCCGCGGAGCCTTCGTGGGGCTCGAGCTGGCCATGGGGCCCCACGACCTGGCGCGCGCCGCCTACGAAGGGGTCGCGCTCGAGCTGCGGCGCATCCTCGACAGCCTCGAGCCGCAGGGCGCGATCTCGCGGCTGGTGCTGGCCGGGGGCGCACGCCACAGCCTGGTGGCCGCCACGCTGGCGCGGCTCTGCGGGCGCGAGCTGCTGCAGACCCCCCGCGAGGAGGCCACGCTCGTGGGCGCGGCCCAGCTGGCCTGGCGCGGCATCGGTCGCGAGTTCGACGCGTCGATGGTCGCGACGTCGCTCGAGCTCGAGGCCGTGCCCGGACCCTCGCCGTCCGAGCGCGCCGCCGCCGATCACCTCTACGCGCGTTACGTGCGGTGCGTGCGCGCCCCCGAACTCTCGACCGCCGAGGGGCCCGAGGCGCCATGACCGCTCCTGTCGACGTCACCGTCCGAGCCGACGAGCTCGACGCCATCCGCCGCGAGGCCATCGAGTTCGCGGGCATCGGGTTGTATCGCTACCGCTTCGACGGCACCGTGATCTTCATGGATCGCGGCGCCATGGACATCCTCGACCTGGGGGCCCTGTACGCGAGCCCTGACGAGCTGGTCGGCCGCGACATCGGCGATCTGCTCGTCTACGAGGGGCCCCGGGGCTTCCTGCGTTCGAAGATCCGCGAGTTCGGGCGCGTGCGCAACCTCGAGTACGGGTTCCACACGATCACGGGGAAGGGCCGGTGGGCGCTGCACAGCTCCTACCTGGTGGTCGACCCGCGCACGGGAGAAGAGTCCATCCAGGTCATCATCAAGGAGATCACCGAGCGCAAGCAGGCCGAGCTCGACCTGGCCGCCGAGCGGGAGCGCCTGGCCGTGACCCTCCGCTCCATCGGCGACGGGGTCATCACGACAGATCTCGACGGGCGCGTCACGCTCCTGAACCGCGTCGCCGAAGAACTGACGGGCTGGAGCCAGCCCGAGGCGTTGGGCCGGCCCCTGACCGAGGTGTTCCAGATCATCAACGAGCAGACGCGCGCCGCCTGCGAGAACCCGGTCGAGAAGGTGCTGCACACGGGGGGCGTGGTGGGGCTGGCCAACCACACGGCGCTGGTCGCGCGTGACGGGCGCGAGCGCGTCATCGCCGACAGCGGCGCGCCGATCCGCGATGCCCTCAGTCGCATCATCGGCGTGGTGCTCGTGTTCCGCGACGTCACCGCGCAGTACCGGGCCGAGGCCGAGCTCACGCGCGTCGATCGCCTCGAGGCCCTGGGTGTGCTCGCGGGCGGCCTGGCCCACGACTTCAACAACCTGCTGGCCACCATCCTCGGCAACGTGGGCCTGGCCCGCATGTACGCGCCCCAGCCCGCCGTGACCGAGCTGCTGGGCCAGGCCGAGCGGGCCACGCTGCGCGCCAAGGACCTGACCCACCAGCTGCTCACGTTCGCCCGGGGCGGTAGCCCCGTGCGCCAGACCACGGGCCTCGAGGCCCTGGTGCGCGAGGCCGCCGGGTTCGCGCTGCATGGCTCGAAGTCGCGCCTGCGGTGCTGTATTCCGCCCGATCTCTGGCCGGTCGACGTCGACAGCGGCCAGATCGCCCAGGTCGTGCAGAACCTGTGCTTGAACGCCGATCAGGCCATGCCCGACGGCGGCGAGCTGACCGTCGAGGCCCAGAACGTCGCGTGCGGAACGACCGACGCGCTGCCGTTGGCGGCGGGGCGCTACGTGTGCGTGCGCTTCCGCGACACGGGCTCCGGCATCCCCAAGGCCAACCTCAAGCGCATCTTCGACCCCTACTTCACGACCAAGTCCGCCGGCACGGGCCTGGGGCTGACCATCTGCCACTCGATCGTCGCGCACCACGACGGCCACCTCGCGGTGAGCTCGACCGAGGGCGTCGGCACCACGTTCTCGCTGTGGCTGCCCGCGGCGGCCCCGGCCGAACCCACGGGTCCCACCGCCGACGTCGCCCCGCCCTCGGGGGCCGGCCGCGTGCTGATCATGGACGACGAGGACATGCTGCGCGATCTGGTGGCGCGCATGCTGGCCCACCTGGGGTACGAGACGGCGGTCGCGGCCGACGGCGCCGCGGCGGTGCGCCTCTATCAGGAGGCCCACGAGGCCGGCCGACGCTTCGATCTGGTGCTGCTCGACCTCACCGTGCCCGGCGGCATGGGCGGGGCCGAGGCCGTTCGCAGGTTGCGGGCCTTCGATCCCGCCGTGCGGGCCGTGGCCTCCAGCGGCTACTCGTCCGATCCCGTCATCGCGCGCTTCCGTGACTACGGCTTCGTGGGGGCGCTGGCCAAGCCCTACCAGATCGCCGATCTCGCGCGCGTGGTCCTCAACGCCATTCGGGAGGGTTGATCGATGGAACGTCCGCTCGTGTTGTTCGAGACGTCGCAGGGCGAGTTCACGCTCGAACTCGATCCCGAGAAGGCCCCGCTCTCGGTCGAGAACTTCCTGCAGTACGTGGACGCCGACTTCTACAAGGGCCTGATCTTCCACCGCGTCATCAAGGACTTCGTGGTCCAGGGCGGTGGCATGACCTTCGCCCTGAAGGAAAAACCCGGCTGGAAGACCCTGCGGAACGAGGCCGGGAACGGGCTGAAGAACCTGCGCGGCACCGTGGCCATGGCGCGTGCGCCCGAACCCCACAGCGCCAGCAGCCAGTTCTACGTGAACCTGGCCGACAACGCCGAGCTCGACCACGTCGACGACAGCGACGAGGGCTACGGCTACGCCGTGTTCGGCAAGGTGGTCGACGGCATGGACGTGATCGACGCCATCGGTGCCGTGCCTACCGAGTCGCGCCAGGGCTTCGACGACGTTCCTGTTAAAAGCGTTACAATCAAAGGCGCGATCCAGGGCTGATAGCCCTGGATCGGTTGTTGTTGGCGGCGTGGGCACCCGGAGCCCACGCCGGGCGCGCTCCCGATAGTCGCGCGCGGGGGCGCGGTGGGGCGCTACTCGGCGCCCTGGTTGCCGCTCGCGTTGCGGGCGTAGGTGATCGCGCCGACGGCAGGCGTGGCGTCGCTCGACAGCCACAGCCCCCAGCCCGCGCTGTCCGAGAGCGCTACGTCGTCGAGGGCCGGATCGCTGCCCACGATCGCCACGTTGGCCCTGGCGGGCACGTCGCCGCCCCCGCCGAACTCGACCGCCACGTGCTGCAGCCGGCAGCCCGCGCCCTGGCAGCCCGGGCCGAGCAGCAGCTTGTCCCAGTCGCCGGCGGCCGGGGTGACCGCGGACGAGGTGAAGCGCACGGGCGCCTCGGCCGAGCCTTCGGACACGAGCGTCGTCGTGCCGCCGTCGGCGCCCACGAACAGGCCGGCGCCCGGCGCGAAGCTCCAGACCGCACCGGCGCCCAGCGTGAGGCTCGCGCCGTCGGTCAGCGCCACGGGGGCCTCGACCTGCACCGGCCAGGCCACGCCCGACAGGTCGACGCCGCTGGCGAGCGCGCCGCCGCGCAGGGCCACCACGCCCCCGGCCGGCAACGTCACGTCGGCCGCCAGCAGCGGAAGGTGCTCCGCGCCCAGGCTGAGGGCGGGCAGGGTCGACGAGACCACCTCGACCCTCTCGAGTACGGCGGGCAGGGGCGCGCCGGCCTGCACCAGGATCCCGTATCCGGCGCTCTCCTCGACGCGCACGTCGACGAACTCGTCGACGGGGCCTCCGATCACCAGCGCCGTCTTGCCCCCGGAGGTCTCGAGCTGCCCCGCGTGGCGCAGCGTGACGTGGCGAAAGACCGCGCGCGAGGTCTTGGGCGTCACGACGAGCTTGTCCCAGTCGCCGGGCCCCGGCTCGCGCTGGTTCGACTGCAGCACGATGGGCGCCTCGGGCGTGCCCGCGAACTCGAACCCGCCCGGCGTCTGCCCGCCGGCGGTGAGGCGCAGGCCGTCGCCCAGCCGAAGCTCGACCCCGGGCTCGATCGTGAGCACGGCCCCGTTCTGCAGGCCCACGCTCTCGCCCTCCAGCGCCCAGGGCACGCCCCAGGCGGGGAGGGTCGCGCTCTCGTAGAGGTTCCCGCCCCGCAGCAGGGCGTGGCTCACCTCGGCGCCCACGCTGGCGCCACCGGCCAGGCGCGCCAGGTGCCGCAGGTCGAGGGCCAGCGCGGCGTCGCCCAGGGTCTCGAAGTGTACGCGCTCGAACGCGCTGGGGAAGGCGTCGGCGGTCTCGAAGTAGAGCCCCATGCCGAGCCCCTTGCGGATGCTCACGTCGCGGAGCGCCACGCTGGTGCCCTCGACCACCACGTTGGCCTTGCCGTGCTGGTTGAAGGCGCCGGCGTACTCGACGACCACGGTGTCGAGCACCGACACGTCGGCCCGGTTCCTGGGGGTGAAGTAGAGCTTGTCCCAGTCGCCGAGGTGCGGGAGCTCGGCCGCCGAGGTGAAGGTGATGGGCGCGACCGTGCCGTCGGCCAGCTTGCCCACGGCCACCAGCGCGGCCTCGCGGTCGCTGCCGACCACCACGCGCCCCCCCTTCGCGATCTCGACGCGCACGCCTGGCTCGATGCACAGCGTGCCCTCGGCCAGGTAGAGCGACGTCTTCACCGTGTAGGTGCCGACCTCGGCCGCCAGGTAGTGGTTGCCCTCGAGCGTCTCGGGCAGCACCGGGTCGACCACGGCGCGGCCGTCGCACAGGTCGCTGGGGGTGCTCTCGGAGAGGCCGGCGGCGCCGCCGCACGCGGCCAGCGTCAACACCATCGCCCTCACCAGCCAGACGTCACGTTGCATGGTAGGCCCCCTCGTCATAGCGCAGCCTGAAGCTAGACGACGGGTCGGCGCGCGTCAACCCCGTGCGCCCATTGCGCTGGCTAACGCAAGATTGCGAGTTTGACTTGAAAAACCGTGTTCGACCGCATCCATCGCGCAATTGCCTTTCGCCACAATTATTTGCTTGACTAGCGGTAGCGCGAGGGGCGACAATCGCTTCGGATAGCCCGTAATCCAAGCCAGGGGGAAGTCGATGAAAGGTCGTCTTATACTATCGTATTTGCTGGCAAATCTCTTTACGCCATCTTTTCTGAATGCAACGCAATATGAGTGGACGGCGGAAATACGAACGAGCTGCAGGGCGATAGCCGATACGTGCTACGGTGCCCACCGTCTTGCCGTGGGTAGTGCCTACGGGTACTTCGAAACCGATGGAAGCCGGACGGTTGACGCGGACGCTTGGTTCGACGACAACGACGGCACGGAGTTTGGAGCGGGCACTGACTTGTGTCCTTATGGCTACGAAGTCGGTTATGGTACGTCATCAACGCTATCTAAAACAAAAGATTTGATATTGTTTCTGGATGGAGTGAGGGCAATAGATACGAGCGCGTCGGAATCTGGCTGTGTTAAGGTCGTGTTTTCTGTAGATCAGAAGTCCGGCATGAATTGCACCGGCGGAGTAGTGCATTCTTTCGGGGCAGACGCCGTTGAGTATGATACGTCTGGCACGATATTCGGCGTGCAGTCTTTGGCGTATTGCGACAATAGAGCTGATTGCTCCGGTGCCGAAGGGGACACGTGCGACGACGACTGGCATCTCCCGGATGTTGTTATTACGAAGCCGGCATCGAGTGGGTACAGGTCGTATATATACACTATTACGTCATATATATGCGATTCTGACTGCAGTTCTGATTGCACGACAAGCTCAGAGAGCGGGTGTATAAGCGTGACGTGGGTTGATTAACACGATGGGGAGAGTGGCAATGAAGCTCGTGAGTACCGTACTGGTTTTCGCCATAGTCGCTATGTCGCTGTCGGCGACGGTGGTCGCCGAGGATTATACGGTAACGCCGACGACGCATCATACTTGCTCGATTATGCGATTCGATGACTGTTCTGACTCCTACAGAATAAGTGTTGGAACGATGAGTACGGTTGTCTGGAATTCGACGGTCACCGATTACGACGAGTATGCCGATGCGTGGTATGACGACGACGGCAAATGTTCGACGCTCATGAACGCTGGCATAATTAGCAAAACGCATAATTTGGTCATACATGCGGAGGACGTGCGGGCAATTGATACAACTGGATCAGCATATGGGAAGTCAATATTTAAGCTTGAGGTTCGTGCTTATCCGACGTCTGACTGTTCTGGCGTCAGAACGACGACGATTGATACTATATACATAACACCGCCGGGACAGACGGGTAGGGAGCAATACTTGGCTGAATGCGATGATTGTGCGGATTGCAGTGGTGCATGCACGGACACGTGCCATGGCAATTGGCACTTGCTTGATGTAACCATAGTGCCGCCTCAAAGCAACGGCGTACTTTGTTATATTTACTTCGTCAGCGCTCAAACGTGCGATTGGAATGGCGATAACTGCAACGTCGGCGAAGCTGATGCGGCGCAGTTCAAGGTGTCGTGGTCAAACTGAGGAGGGAAAAATGAAAAATCTCATCCGTTCCTTCGTCGTGGCCGTCATTGGCGCTTTCGGTCTCCTGTCGTGCGCAGCGTCCGAACCAGCGACGCAAGAGGCGGTAAGTCCCCTGGTCGCTCTCATGTCACCTCTGGTCGAGTGGACGTTCGACGACTGCGAGCACGACGCGGCATGGACGTACTCGACGGTGGATTCGTCCGATGCTTCGCCAACGGACTGGGCTACGATGGCGACGGAGGTTGCCTCAGAGAGCGGATGCATTGCGCGACTCGAGTTCGTACGTGAGGGCGCGTCCGTGGCGATCGATCCCCAAGGATTCAAAGGGGACGGATTCGGTCTTTCGTTGCAGGCGATGTTTCCCAAGTACACCGAAGGCATAGACGACGTCACCTGTACCTGGACCTTCGCTCTGGCGAGCAAAGAACCAGGCGACGGAGATTCTGAAAAAATTTTGAAATACGCGGTCGAGTTTAGCCTGGAAGACGGAGTCCTTACCCTTCAGGCTTCGGGATACCGCGAGTCGCCTTGGGGTGGCGTTGACCTTGATAGGGTCACGGTCAAGGCACCGGCGGAAAGCGTCAAGCCTGGTGAATGGTACGAACTGGCATTGGTTGTCGACCGCACGAAGGGCACGATGTCGCTTTGGGTGGACGGTGAGGAAAAGGGAAATGCGAGTTTTACGTACAAGACATTCGACCATATCGATCGATTCTCGGTAAAGGGAGAAGCTTGGCGGCCCGAGACATTCAGCGTAGTGCCAGGGGCGCCCGGTGAAGACGGAAATCGATACAGGTCAACGCAGCTCTTCGTCGACAACGTGCGTCTCTATGCCCTCGATGCGGCGCAATTGGTGCAACTGGCTCAGTAGACGGTACCGCCCCCCTCCTCCGAGTTGCCGCTCACGTTTTTTGCGCCCCGCGCCCGCCTCCCTTACGCTGGACCGGATGATGGCGCACCCCTTTGCCGCGGCGCTGCTCGTGGGGCTCCAGCTCCTCGGGTGGCAATCGCCGGAGTTGTCGATCTACTTCCGGCTGAAGGACCTGCTCGTCTCGGTGCAGGCCGCGTCGCCCACGTACGACCAGGACCTGGCCGACGTGGCCTCCGACGCGCGCGCGCTGCTCACCGGCTGCGGCTTCGGCGAGGCCGACGGGCGGGTGGTGCGCCGGGCGGTGGGCGAGGCGCTCCGCGAGCGGGGGCGCTTCGGGCTCGGCTTCGTGGCGTTCGACGCCTCCGGGGCCGACCAGGCGCTCGGCGACGTGCGCGAGTACCTGGCGACCAGCCCCATCCTGCCGGTGGTCGAGCGCGTCGGCGTGGGCGGCGTCGAGCGCGTGCTCACCATCCTGGCCTCCACGCGCGTGAAGATCCCCGCGCTCCCCCCCGAGCGCTGGGCGGGCGATCGCGTGCTGTTCTGGGGCGAGCTCCCGGCGGGCTACCGCGACCCGATCGTGCTGGTGCTGGCCGACCAGGGCGACGTGCGACGTCACGTCCCGTCGGTCAGCCGCGATCTCTTCTATGTCGATCTGCCGCTCACGGGCCTGCGGCGGGCCCGGGTCGAGGTGCAGGCGCGGGGGCCCTACGGCGCCGAGGTGCTGGCCCTGTTCGACGCGGGGGCCGACGTGGCGGCGGGGTGCGCGGCGCTGTCCGAGGTGGCGCCGCCGGGGCCCGTTCCGATCGACGCCGCCGGCGCCGAGGAGGCGCTGCTGCGCTGGACGAACGAGCTGCGCGCCCTGCACGGGCTGCGGCCCCTGCGCGCGGACCCCGTGCTGGCCCGGGCGGCGCGCGCCCACAGCCTCGAGATGGCGCGCTCCGGCTTCGTGGGGCACGACGCACCCGAGGGCGGCAACCTCTCGCGACGCCTCACGACCCGGGGCATCGGGTTCAAGCGGGCCCTCGAGAACGTGGCGGCGGCCGTCGACGTGTGGGAGGCGCACGCGGCGCTCTGCCAGACGCCCAGCCACCGCCTGAACCTGCTGGACCCCGGCGTTCGGCTGGCCGGCGTGGGTGTGGTGGCCGACGAGGGGGTGTACTTCGTGACCGAGGCGTTGGTGGAGCGATGACGACCGGTCTGGCCGGGCTCCTGTTCCAGGTGGTGCTGGCGCTGGCCGTCCTCAGCCCCCTGGCGCACAAGGCCTCGGAGCGCGAGCGCCTGACGGCGGCCGTGCGGGCCGTGCGCGTGGGCGACGAGGCCGTCGTGGCGGGTTCGCTCGACGATATCGCCCGGTCGAAGGACAAGCCGATCCGGGCCGCTGCCGCGTGGCTGGCGGCTCGGGTTCACGCGGAGCGGGGCGAGGGGCAACAGGCCCGCAAGGCCTTCGAGCGGGCGCGCCTCCTGCACGACGTGCTGCCCGTGGCCACCGCGTGGCTGCGGCTCGAGGTGCTGGTGGCCGAGGAGAAGCTCGGCAAGGCCCTGCAGGCCCTCGAGGCGTTGAAGAAGACCCACCCCGCGTTCCGCCGCGACGCCCGCGACCTGCTGCACGCGCGTCTGCTGGAGCGGGCGGGGTTGAACGAGGAAGCCTCGGAGCTGTCGCTCGCGCTGGCGACCGAGGGACGCCTGGGCCTTCCCAACGACGAATTGCTGGCGCGCGCCGCGCGTACGGCGCCGGGCGTCGCGCGCTCCGCCCTGCTATGGCGCTCGCTGCGCCTGCGCTTCCCCGACAGCGACCTCGACGCCGAGGCCGCGGTCAAGGTGCCCGACGCCGACCTCTCGCTCGACGAGCGCCGCGCGCGGGTGCAGCGCCTGTTCGAGCACCGCGCGTACGAGGCCTGCCGGCGCGAGGGGTTGGCGCTCTGGGGCGAGGGGGTGGCGCGGGACGAGGTGGGCTACTTCCTCGGCAAGATCGGCTCCGAGCGCCTGCGCGACGACGTGGAGGGCGCCGTCGCCTTCCTGGAGGCGGCCAGCGGAGAGGGCGCGCCCTACGCCGCCGAGGCGGCCAGCTCGCGCGCCATCGCCCTTGGCAAGCTGGGGCGCACCGGCGAGGCCGCGGCCGCCTTCGACCAGTGGCTCGAGCGCTTCGGCGGCCAGGTGCCCGCGGCCCGGCGGATCGAGGCGGCCTACGATCGCGGCGTGGCGCTGCACCGGGCGGGGCGCTCGGCCGAGGCGGCCGAGGGGCTGCAGGCCGCGCTCGAGGCCAGCCCGCAGGGCTACGACGGGCCCAAGTACCGCTGGTTCGTCGGCTGGTGGCGCTACCAATCGGGAGACGTGGCCGGCGCGCTCGCCATCTTCGACGACCTGGCGCCGCGCCCGAACCCCCTCGAGGGGGGCAAGGCGCGCTACTGGAAGGGCCGGGCCCTGGAGCGCCTCGAGCGCCGCGCCGAGGGCGTGACGGTCCTCGACGCGCTGGCCCGCGAACAGCCGCTCACCTACTACGGCGCGCTGGCCGCCCGGCGCCTCGAGGAGTGGAAGGCACCGGTCGTCGCCGCCGGCCCCGACTGGAGCCGCCTCGCCCCCGCGACGAGTGACCCCTTCAAGGGCCTGCGCGCCTCGACCTCCCGCACCCGCCTGGAGCGCGCGCTGCTGATGGCCGAGCCCGACGCGGCCCGGTTCGTCTGGCGCGAGGTTCGCTCGCAGCTCGCGAAGGAGAACGGCGCGGCCCGCGTGCAGCGCCTCGAGGCCGACCTGGCCGACGCGCTCGAGCGGTTCGCCACGGCGCGCGAGACCGCCTGGAAGACCGACGGCAAGCGCCTGGGCCACGCCCCGACCAAGGACACGCTGGCCGCCTGGCGGGCCATCTACCCCCTGGCCTACCGCACGCACGTGGAGGCCGCAGCCAAGCGCGACGACGTGCCCGCGGCCCTGGTCTACGCCCACATGCTGCAGGAGTCGCGCTACTTCCCGCGCCTGATCTCGGGGGCGCCCGCGTACGGCCTGCTCGAGCTGCTACCCCGCACGGCCGTGCGGCTGGCCCGCGCCGCGAGCGAGGTCTACGCGTTGCCACTGCTCGTCGAGCCGCGCTGGAACATCCGCTGGGGCGTACGCTACCTGGGCCTGCTCGTGGCCAAGTTCCACGGCCAGTTGCCCTTCGCCATCGCCTCGTACAACGGCGGCCCCATGCTGCTGGAGCGCCACCTGGCCGAGTCGAAGGGCAAGCCCTTCGACGTGCTGGTCGAGGACCTCTCGACCCACGAGAGCCGCAACTACGTGCGCAAGGTCATCGAGCACGCGCTGCGCTACGCGGCGCTCTACGAGCCCCGCAAGGCCCGCCAGGAGCTCGTGCGCCGGCTCGTGCCGGCCGAGTGGACGCCCGACGTCGAGGCCGAACCGTCGTATTGAAGCATTGATCCCGCCCCCGCTCCGTGGTACAGACGCGCCGCTTCACCAGGAGGGACCCGACCATGCAGCGTTTCGCCTTCGTTTCCATGATGATTCTCGGCTTCGCGGCCTGGGGCTGCGGTGGCGACGACGGTCAGACCGGCGGCCACGGTGACAAGGACACGACCGACCAGGACGTGCTGGTCTTCCCGGACACCGGCGACGACACGCCGGCCCCAGGCGATACGAGCCCCGACACGCCCCCCGTCGGCTGCGATCCGGCGTGCGGCGCGGGTTTCCACTGCGAGGGGTCGACGTGCGTGGCCGATCCGGTGGGCTGCGCCCCGGCGTGCGGCGCGGGCTTCCACTGCGAGGGGTCGACGTGCGTGGCCGATCCGGTGGGCTGCGCCCCGGCGTGCGGCGCGGGCTTCCACTGCGAGGGGTCGACGTGCGTGGCCGATCCGGTCGCCTGCGAGCCCGCCTGCGAGGCCGGCTTCACGTGCCAGGCCGGTAGTTGCGTCGCGACCCCCACGTGCGTGGGCTCGGGCGACGTGGCGGCGCTGAAGGCCTGCGCCGAGGGCCCGGCCGACTTCACGCTCACGGGCGTGGTGGTCACCTACGTGTACGACGAGGGTTACTTCGTGGCCGACGCGAGCGGCCCCATGCAGGTCTATGTCGGTGAGGCCTGGCCCTACGCGGCGCCGGCCGTGGGCGATCGCGTCGACGTGCACGTCACCGAGTACGGCAGCTTCGTGAACACCGCCGAGGTCAAGGCCACCGACGCCCTGACGAAGCAGGGCACGGGCGACGCGGCCGCGCTCACCGTCGACATCAGCGCGGGCACCCAGCCGGTCGAGGAGCTCGAGAACCGCGTCGTCCACGGCACGGGCTTCACGCTCACCGACCTGGGCGGCCAGAACGGCCTCGTCTCCTACGGGTCCGCCGTGGGCGTTCCCTTCCGCGTCGACACCCCCGCGAACCTCTGCGCCGGCGCCACCTTCGATCTGGCGGCGGGCGTGGTCGTGCAGTTCCAGGACACTTATCGCCTGCAGAGCTTCCACGTCGTCGCCGACCTGCAGAACGTGAACACGACCACCTGCTCGACCTACGACGCCTCGAACTGGAACTTCGAGGAGGACGCCAGCCAGGACCCGCCCGCCGACTTCGCGAAGGGCAGCGACGGCTTCGTGGCCAACGTCACGGCCGCAGAGGCCCACGCGGGCGGGCACTCGTGCGATCTGACCTGGTCCTCGACCGAGAATCAGGATCTGTACCAGGGCCTCTACCTGCCCATCGCGGCGGCGCAGACGGCGCGCTTCACGCTGTGGGTGCTGGACAACGATCCCGCCGGGCGCGTGCGCCCCGCGCTCGAGTTCTTCGACGCGGCCAAGGCGTCGCTCGCCAAGGAGTACGACGGCTACAGCGAGGACAACCCGGCCTGGGTCCAGATGACGTACGATCTCGCGGCCCCCGAGGGCGCGGCCTTCGTGCGCGCGTTCCTGCGCCTCTACGACGTGGCGGCCGGCTGGGATGGCGCGGCCACCGTCTACGTCGACGACTGGAGCCTGACCGTCCAATAGGTGCGACCCGGAGGCAGCATGCGGCGGAGCGTTGCTCGATTCGTCCTGACGCTGGTCGTCGCCGGGGTGCTCCCCGCGGTCGCCGCCGAGCGCGAGCTCGACACCATCCGCCGCGCCATCCGAGAGCGCGGCGCGCGCTGGTTCGCCGCCCCGACGCCGCTCTCGCGCCTGGCCCCCGAGGCTCGGCAACGCTGGACCGGGGCCGAGCCGGCCAGCCTGCGCTCGGGGCTGCCGCGCTTCCCCTCCGAGCGCGCGGGGGCGCTGCCCCCCCGCCTCGATTGGCGCGACGCGGGCGGGCGCAGCGTGGTGACGCCGGTCAAGAACCAGGCCGGGTGCGGCAGCTGCTGGGCCTTCGCGGCCACGGCCGTGTTCGAGTCGGCGTGGCTCTTGCAGAACGATCTGGCGGCGGGCGCCTTCGATCGCGCCGAGCAGGACGTGCTGTCGTGCAGCCACGCGGGAAGCTGCGTCTCGGGGTTCACCGAGGGCGCGCTGCAGTTCATCGTCGACAAGGGCGTGACCGACGAGGCGTGCATGCCCTACGCGGGGCTCGATCTGCCCTGCGCCGACAAGTGCTGGAGCTGGCCCGGGCGCGTGAAGCGAGCGCGGGGCTCGGCGTGGGTCGAGAACACCGTCGACCACCTGAAGGCCGCCCTGCAGGAGGGCCCCATCACCGCGTGCTTCAGCGTCTACGACGACTTCTACAGCTACGCCGGCGGCGTGTACGACCACGTGTGGGGTGGGACCAGCGCGGCCCACTCGGTCCAGCTCATCGGCTACGACGACGCCGACCAGGCCTGGCTGTGCAAGAACTCGTGGGGCCCCGAGTGGGGAGAGAAGGGCTTCTTCCGCGTCCGCTACGGCGCCATCGACTTCGGCTGGTGCGCCACCGCCGTGCTCCGCAACCACGCGCCCGAGATCCCGTGGCTGCCCGTGCTGCAGGCGTCGCCGGGCAAGCTGCTGGCGGTCGCCCTGCCCGTGGTCGACGTCGACGACGACCCCGTCGTGGTCTCGGCCGAGCTGCCGGCCTCGATGTCCGGGGCCTCGTTCGATCCCGACGCCCGCATCCTCACGTGGACTCCGCCCGCCGGCAGCGCGGGCGTGCACCGCTTCACGCTCCGCGCCACCGACACCTGGGAAGATCCGCTCGCCGTGGCGCGCGAGGTGACGGTCAGCGTGTGCGAGGTGTCCTGCGGCGACGACGACGCGTGCACCGACGACCTGTGCCCGGGCGGGGCGTGCGTGCACGCGTGGAACGAGGCGCCCTGCGCTGACGACGGCAACTCGTGCACGCGCGACGCCTGCTTCGAGGGCGCCTGCCACGGGCTGCTGCCCGACGGCAGCGCCTGCGACGACGACGCGAACCCCTGCACGGCCGACTCCTGCGTCGCGGGGGCCTGCGTCCACGAGCCCCTGGCCGACGGCGCAGCGTGCCCCGACGACGGCAGCGACTGCAGCGCCGACGTGTGCCAGGCCGGCGCCTGCGTGCACCCGCAGGCCGCCGACGGCGAACCCTGCACCCGTGACACCGACGACTGCACGTCCGACGTGTGCGTCGACGGCTGGTGCGTGCACGAACCGTTGCCCGAGGGAGCGCCCTGCGCCTTCGACGAGGGCTCGTGCTGGACGGCCGCCTGCCAGGGCGGCGCGTGCAGCTGGGCGGCGGTCACCGACGGGCTGCCGTGCTCCGATGGGCTCGCCTGCACCGAGGCCGACGCGTGCTCGGGGGGCGAGTGCCGCGGCGTGCCACCGCCGGCCTGCCAGGACGGCGCGGCCTGCAGCGTCGACGCCTGCGCCGACGGCCCCGGCTTCGTGGCGGCCGACGTGCCCTTCGACGACATCGCGGGCACGGGCGCCGACCTCGGGCTCGACGGCGACGACGCGGCCGTCGGTCCCTTCGACCTGCCGTTCGGCCTGCCGCTCCCCGGCGGAGCGCCGCGCACCCGGCTGTGGGTGAGCTCGAACGGGCTCGTCAGCTTCGGCGGACCCGTGATCACGCCCCTGAACGACTGCCTGCCCTCCACGACCGCGCCCAACGACCTGCTGGCCGTGCTCTGGGACGACCTCACCTGTGCCCGCGCGGCCGGGTGCGGCGCCTGGCTCGAGCAGCGGGGCGTGGCGCCCGCGCGGCGCGTGATCGTCCAGTGGCGCGACCTCGGCGTGCGCGGCGTGGCGGGCTCGCGCCTGACCCTGCAGGCCGTGCTGCACGAAGACGGACGCGTCGACCTCGTGTACGCGCGGCTCGACGGCGCCGACGGCGCGTCGGCCAGCATCGGCCTCGAGGGCAGCTTCGGGAGCGCCGGCTCGGCCTACTCGTGCGGCGAGCAGCGCCTGTTCGCGCCCACGGCGCTGCGCTTCGACCCCACGGTGACGTGGCGGTGCGAGTCGTGGCCCGAGAAGGGGCAGTGCCTGATCGACGGGGCGTGCCTCCCCGAGGGCAGCGTGAACCCCCTGAACCCCTGTGAGGCGTGCCAGCCCTGGCGCGACGACCATGCCTACAGCCCCCTCGACGGCGAGCGCTGCGACGACCTCGACCCGTGCACCTTCGGAGATGTGTGCTCGACCAGCGGCTGCGCGGGCCTGCCGGCTCCCTGCGACGACCCCGGGCCCTGCGCCGACCGCTGGTGCGACGGGGGAGGGGGGTGTTACGAGAGCTGGTACGACGGGGCCTGCGACGACGGCGACGCGTGCACCACGGCCGACGTCTGCTCCAACGGCCGCTGCGTCGGTGCGGCCGAGCCCGACGGCGTGCCCTGCGACGACGGCCGGGCCTGCACGGTGGCCGACGCGTGCGCGGCCGGGCGCTGCACCGGCAGCGCCCCCCCGGCGTGCGACGACGGGCTGCCGTGCACGATCGACGCGTGCCTCGACGTGGCTGATCCGGAGGCG
Organism: uncultured Myxococcales bacterium; assembly: GCA_964494475.1. GTDB lineage: Bacteria > Myxococcota_A > UBA9042 > CAZBRS01 > CAZBRS01 > CAZBRS01. The sequence continues at coordinate 18,819 of CAZBRS010000042.1, forward strand.
GGGACTCCGTTCGCGTGCAAGCACGGCCTCGCCGAGCTGGCGTGCCTGATCGACGGCGCCTGCTTCGAGGCCAAGGAGGCGAACCCCGCGAACCCCTGCGAGCGCTGCGATCCGAACGCCTCGACCCATGCGTGGAGCTCGAGCGACTGGCAGGCGTGCGACGACGGCGACGCGTGCACCTTCGGTGAGACGTGCGTGGAGGGGGTCTGCGGCGGAACGGCCTACGCCTGCACCCAGGGCGGTCCCTGCCGTCTGGCGCGCTGCGCCGGAGACGGATCGTGCCTCTACGACGTGCTCCAGGGCCCTTGCGACGACGGAAACCCCTGCACCGTGGGCGACGCATGTGCCGAGGGAGAGTGCGCCTCCGGTGCACTCTCAGCCGACGGCCAGCCCTGCGACGACGGCCTCGCGTGCACGTCGGCCGACGCGTGCGCGGCCGGCGCGTGCCGCGGCTCCGTGCCCCAGGCGTGCGCCGACGATCTGGCGTGCACGGCCGACGGGTGCGTCGACGGGCCCCGCTTCGAGCCGGGCGGCGAGCCCTTCGACGACGTGGCCGGCGAGGGCACGCCCTTCGAGATCCATCCGCCCGACGAGAAGCCCGCGTACGTTTCGTTGGGCTTCGACTTCCCCTGGTTCGGCGGAACGCGCACGTTGGTCTGGCCGAGCCCCCGCGGCTTCCTGGTGCTGGGCGCCGAGCCCATCGAGTCCCTGCCGAGCCTCTACCCCGACTGGGGCACCTGCTTCCCGGACCCCACGCCCCCGAACGACCTGATCGCCCTCTACTGGCGCGACCTGGCCTGCGAGCCCGACCGCCACTGCTCCATCCGCACGGCGCTGCGCGGGCAGGCCCCCGATCGGGTGCTGCTCGTGCAGTGGACCAACGCGCACCCCGCGTGGTCCGACGGCCCGTCCCTCACCGCCCAGGTGGCGCTGTTCGAGTCGGGCGCGGTCGAGCTGCGCTACGAGAAGATGGTGGGCCTCGATCCCAAGGGCACCTTCGTGGGGCTCGAGAACGCCGACGGCACCGTCGGCGTAGCGGTCGCCTGCGGCGAGCCCCAGCTCGCGTCGGGCACGTCGCTGCGCTACGAGCCCGGCGTCGCCTGGAGCTGCGTGCACCCGCCGGCCGAGGGCTGGTGCGCCATCGACGGCGCCTGCGTGGCCGAGGGTACGCCCAACCCCGAGAACGCCTGCGAGCAGTGCCGCGAGCGCGCCAGCACCTGGCGGCCCGCCCAGGGCACGCCCTGCGACGACGGCAACCCGTGCACCACCGACGACGTCTGCTGGCTGGGCGCGTGCAACGGCGCCGAGCTGCGCTGCACGCCGGGGCCGTGCGAGGCCTCATCGACCTGCGACGGCCAGGGAGGTTGCCTCGTGACCCCGGCCGAGCCCGGCTCGACCTGCGGCAAGGCCTCGTGCCAGTCCGACCTGCTCGTGGGCGCGGCCTCGTGCGACGACCAGGGCGCGTGCGTGCCGGCCGAGCCGGTCGCGTGCTGGCCCTACCGCTGCGCTACGTTCACCTCGTGTGGCACGGCGTGCAAGGGCGCCGGCGAGTGCGCCAAGGACGCCTTCTGCGACCCCGACACCAACGTGTGCAGGGCCCGCCTCGAGGCCGGCGAGGCCTGCGCCCTCGGCGAGGCGTGCGCCAGCGGTTGGTGCGAGAACGGCTTCTGCTGCGACGCGGGCGAGCTTTGCTGTGTCGTCGACGCCGACTGTCCGCCGGTGCCCGACGCCGTAGCCTGCCTCGACCCCATGCGCTGCCAATCGAGGGCGGTGCAGGCCACCTGCGGCAAGGGCCACCGCTGCGCGTACACCCTGGTCGACGACGACAGCGCCTGCGGGCCCGACGTCGGGGCCGAGTGCGGCTACTTCGCCAATCGCGCCTGCGACGGCAGCGCCGACCAGCCCGAGGCCGCGTGCGTGCCCTCGTGCACGGCCGAGGGTGGATGCGACGCCGACGCGCGCTGCGAGGACGGCCTGTGCGTGCCCCTTCTGAACGACGGCTCGATGTGCAGCGCCGGCGCCCAGTGCGGCAGCGGACACTGCGATCACGGGCGCTGCTGCGCCGAGGGGGCGTGCTGCAGCGGCGACGCCGACTGCGGGGGCGCCACGCCCGCGGCCTGCGACAACCCGGCCCGCTGCCAGGGCTACCGGCGCGACGCGCGCTGCACCGAGCGTTTCACCTGCGAGGCGACGCTCGTCGACGACGACACGGCCTGCGGCGCGACCGCCGTGGCCGACTGCGGCGCGCTGGCCGACCACGCCTGCACGGGCGAGGTCGAGCAGCCCTTCTTCGTGTGCCCTGCGGGCTGCGTCACGGCCGCCGACTGCGACGCCGGCCACGCGTGCACCAACGGGGCCTGCCTCGCGTCGCCGCCCGAACCGACCGTCGAGCCCGTCCCCGACCTGTCCGACGTAGGCTCGGCGGAGTCGGAGCCCGCGCCCGAGGGGCTCGAGGTCGAAGCGACCGACGTGCTCGAACTGAACGACGCCCGCGCCGACGCCACCGACGATGTCTCGGCGGGTGGTGGTGGCGGTGGGTGCCAGACCGGAGCGTCCCGCGATCCCACGTTCGCCTGGGTCCTCCTGCTGGGCCTCCTCGGCTTGCTGCGCCGGGCCTCGGCCCGCTTCGTCTAGCCCGACCGGGCGCCGGCCCGCTTTTTCGAGCCCCACCGGGCGCCGGCCCGCAGCGCGCGGGTCCTGCCACGCGGGTGCCTCGTCCATCCTCGGCGCGGCGCCTGCGGGTGACGAGGCACGCCCTGCGTGTCACCCGCGGTTTCGATGACGGGCGGGCCGGCGCCTTCTGTTTCGGGCAGCTTCGAACCAGCGACCGGGCACGGGGCGCCGGACCGCCCGCCACGGACGAGCGGGTGGCGACCATGGGGCTCTCCGCCCGCAGGCGCCGCGCCGAGTGACGGAGAGCCCCTGGGAGCCAGGACCCGCAGAAGCGGGCCGGCGCCCGCTGGCCGGGAGTTGGCGTACGGTGGCCGGTGGGTCCACGAGGGAGTGGCGACGCGCCTTGTGCGTCGCCCGCCCGTGTGGCAGAATCCGACCGATTCCACCCGCCCGCGGAGACGCCCCATGTCCGCTACCACCCGCACGGGCCTCGTGCTGTCGCGCGTCGGCGCCCGGTACACCGGTGAGCCCTGGACCGTCACCCAGGAGCAGCTGACCGCCTACGCCCTGGCCACGAACGACCCCAACCCGCGCTACACCGACGCCGGGCAGCCCGGCGGCGCGGTCATGCCCCCGGTCTTCCCCGTGCGGGTCATCCGCGACCTGTTCTTCACGACCCTGCTCGACGGTGACAACGGCGTCGACATGATGCGCCTGGTGCACGGCTCGCAGGATCTGCGCCTGCTGCGCTGGTTGAAGGCCGGCGACGTGGCCTTGCCCACCGCCGAGATCACGGGCATGGAAGAGAAGGGCTCGGGCGACCTCTACACCGTGCGCTACGACGTCACCGTTAGCGGCGAGCTCGCCGTGCAGGCCACCAGCGGCTTCTTCATCCGCGCCCCGAAGTCCGCTCTGCCGCCCGACTCGAAGCCCGCGCCCAAGCCCGACCTTCAGAAGGCCGCGCCCGCGGAACCTCCGCCCCCCGACTTCCAGGCCGTCACCGAGGTCTCGGCCGACCAGACGTACCGCTACGCCGCGGCCTCGGGCGACGAGAACCCGATCCACATCGACAACGACTTCGCGGTGATGGTCGGCCTGGGTGGCATCATCCTGCAGGGGCTCTGCACCATGGCCTTCGCGTCGCGCGGCGTGGTCCAGGGCGCGCTCGGCGGTGAGCCCACGCGCCTGTCGCGCCTCTTCGTGCGCTTCACGAACCCCGTGCGCCCCGGCGACACGGTGACCACGCGCGGCTGGCGCGACGCGGCCAACGCGGGCGTGCTGCGCTTCGATTCGATGAACCAGGCGGGCAAGCGAGTCCTGGATCAGGGAACCGCCGAGTTCGTCGGCTGACGGGAGGTGGGCATGGGCGAGTTCACCGGCAAGATCGCCATCGTCACGGGCGGAACACGCGGCATCGGCGCCGCCATCGCTGCGAAGCTGCTGGCCGAGGGGGCCTCGGTGGTCGTCACGGGGCGCAAGCAGGCCGTGGTCGAGGCGGCGGCGGCCGAGCTCGATCCCAGCGGTGAGCGCTGCGTCGGGATCGCGGCCCACAACGGCGAGGTGGCCAGCCTCGAGGCCTTGCTGCAGGCCACGCTGGCGCGCTTCGGGCGCGTCGACCTGCTCGTGAACAACGCCGCGACCAACCCCCACTTCGGGCCCATCCTCACCTGCGACGAGGGCGCCTGGGACAAGATCTTCGGCGTCGATCTCAAGGGGTACTTCTTCCTGTCGCGGATGGTGGCCGACCACCTGATCGAGCGCAAGGCGGCCGGATCCATCGTCAACATCTCGTCCATCGTGGGACTCCGCCCCGACTTCGCCATCGGCGTCTACGGTATCGCCAAGGCGGGCGTGGTCGCGCTCACGAAGACGGCGGCCCAGGAGTGGGGCACCTTCGGCATTCGCGTGAACGCGGTGGCGCCCGGGGTCATCCCGACCCGGCTGTCGCAGATGATCGTCGAGACCCCCGAGATCCACGACGAGGTCGTGCGCAAGACGCCCCTCGGCCGCCTGGGCACGGTCGACGAGGTGGCCGAGGCGGTGGCCTGGCTGCTCTCGGAGCGCGCCGGCTACACCACGGGGCACGTGCTCACGGTCGACGGCGGCACGGTGCTCTACTGATGCACGAACGTGGAGTGGGCATGGCACGCCATGCCCCTACATACCGATGAAGAGACGTACGTTCCTCGAGGTCGCGCTGGTGCTGGGGGCGGGGCTGACCGCCGGCGGGCAGGCCGGCCTGCGGTGGTCCGAGCGCGAGGGCTTCCCGGGGATGCGCGTGCGGTTGAGCCACGGGGACGAGGCGTCGTACGGGAGCGCGGGAGGGCGCCTGATCATCGTCGACCGCTGCGACGGGGTCCTGCGCGTGCTGCACGACCAGCCCCTGGCCGAGGTCGGCGCTCCGTGGCGCATCCCGGCGCTGCGCCAGGGGTTGCCTGCCCCGAGCAAGGCCGAGGGGGCCGACGCCGTGCACGAGCTCGAGGCCCGCGTCGTCGATGCGCGCGGGCGGGTGCTCGCGGTCACCGAGGCTCCCCTGATCGTGCGCTTCCGGGCGTTCGGGTTCTCGGCATGAGGCGTGTCAACCTGTTCGCCGTCGCGCTCGCCCTGCTGCTGGCCGCCGGGGCCCGCGCGGGCGACTTCCCGCAGGCCAAGATCGACTTCATCGACCTGTCCGAGGCGCCCAAGGTCACCGTGGGCTTCTCGTTCCTCACGAGCGACCTGAAGCCCGTGAAGGCCAAGTTCCTCGACACGGTCACGCTGCTGCGCCATGCGTCGGCGTCCGATCGCAAGGGGGTCGCGGTGCGGCGGCTGGTCAAGGGCAAGCCCCTCGACAAGGCCGAGGATGGCGAGCTGCTCACAGCCGACAAGGCCGGGCGCGCGCTCGACGCCGTGCTGGTCGTGGCCGGCTACGGCAACCTGGCGTTCACCGAGACCGAGCTCGGGGCCGGGCTCCGCGACGCGGTCGAGCTGGTGTTGAAGAAGTTCCCGAAGAGCGGCCGCCTGAACGTGCTGTGGTACAACGACCTGCTCTGGGGCCGCGTGCTGGCCGAGGGCCGCTCGGGCGAGCTCACGCGCTTGAACCCCGAGCAGAACCGCAAGCTCTGCCGCGAGGCGCGCCTCGACGAGTACGAGAAGGACCCGGCGGCGGCCCCCGCCGAGGGCGACGAGGGGCCGAAGGGGCCGGCCTGCGGGCTGTTCGTCGACGACGGCCAGACGGCCAAGATCCTGCGCCACAAGGCGCGCTTCGAGGGCTACTACCCGGCGCTGTTCGGGCTGCCCGATCGCTTCCCCGCGGGCCTCCAGCCCGAGCACGGCAACAAGGCCAAGGAGGGCTGGCGTGCCGACGACGAGGCCGCCCGCGCCGAGGTCCCGAACGCGTTCGAAGAGGCCCTGCAGGCGCTCCTGCTCTACTCCGACCCCGACACGCCCAAGGCCATCGTGCTGCTCTCCGACGGCCGCGACGGGTCGATCGAGGCGCAGGACCTGTGGCGCGCGCGCTGGAAGGAGACCTGCCGCGAGAAGGGCGGCCCCGACGACGCGGTGGCGGCGTGCGTGCAGGGCGAGGAGACGCGCTTCCTGACCGCCCGCGAGACCTTCTTCGCCCGCAAGCTCTCGACCTGGCTGCCGCTGCTCCGCGCCGCCCACGTCCGCGTGCACGCCGTGGGGCTGCCCACGGGCGAGCCCTACGAGCTCGAGCGCCTGCGGGTGCTGGCCCACGTGACCGGCGGCACCTACCGCGCCGCGGCCGACTCCGAGGCCCTGGCGGCGTCCACGGCGGCCCTGGCCGGCGAGCTGACCGACGGGCTGGTGGTGACGTTCACCGATCCCGAGGCCCTGCCCGACCGCGAGGTGGGCTACTCGGTGCTGGTCGAGGCGTCGCGGCGGCGCTTCGGCACCCAGGCGCTCTTCGGCACCGTGCCCTACCGGCCCACGGGGATGAAGGCCGTCGCGGCCGCGAAGCTCGCGTGGCTCGAGTCGAAGGTGGGCTCGCCCTGGCACTGGGTCCTGGTGGTCGTGCTCGCGCTCGTCGCGCTCGTGCTCGTGTTCCTGCTGCTGAAGAAGGTGGTCGACGTGGTCAAGGGCCTGGTCAAGAAGGCGAAGGGCGCCGCCGAGGGGGCCGCCAAGGGCGCCGCGGGAGGGCTGCCGAAGGCCCCGAAGCCGCCCGCCGGGCTGAAGCCGCCCGACCCGAAGAAGATGAAAGCGTGGCGCCCATGAGCCCCCTGAAGGGCCCCGAACGCCCCTCCATCATCGTGTGCGGGCAAGAGCTCGAGCTCGCCGGCGACGTGAAGGTCGTGCGCTACAAAGAGGACCCCGCGTGGTCCTACGAGGCCATGCGGGCCACCCACCCCGAGTTCCGCTTCTTCTACCCGCGCCTCGACAAGGAGGGGCAGCCGATCACCGAGCTCGCGCGCCTGAAGGACGCCGTCAACAAGATCGTGCTGCACACCGACGTGTGCCGCACTGGCGCCGACTGCTTCCGCGCCTTGGCCGAGCAGGGGCTGTCGAGCCACTTCATCATCGACTGGGACGGCACCATCTACCAGACGTGCGACCCCATGCACACGTGCCTGCACGCGGGCGAGGTCAACAAGCTGTCGATCGGCTTCGACCTCAACAACGTGCTGCCGAACCTGGCGACCAAGGGCTACTCGAGCGTCACCTACGCCGGCGAGATGGCCATGGTGCCCGGCGTCACGGGCATCGACGACCCCCAGAGCCCCTACTACCGCCCGCGCGGGACCAAGCGCAAGGTGATCAACCGCATCGACTGCATGTCGTACGGCTACTGCGACGCGCAGTACACGTCGTTCCTGGCGGTCCTGAAGGCCCTCCTGAAGGTGCTGCCGAGCGTGAAGCCCTACCCGCCCATGGACGAGTCGGGGCAGGTCATTCTGGGCGTCATCGACGATTTCCTCGGCTTCTCGGGCATCATGGCCCACTGGCACATCTCGGCCACGCGCTGGGACCCCGGCCCCGAGTTCGACTGGGACCGCATGGTGGCCGGCCTCGCCGAAGAGCACAACTCGTTCCCCTTCCTGCTCGAGGAGCGCCAGAACATCGCCACGCTGATGGCGCGCGACAAGGTCGAGCGGGCCGCCGAGGGCTACTACGCCAACACCGAGCAGGGCTCGGGCGGCTACTACCCCGTGGGCCGGCACCAGAACTGGCACGACGGCGTTCACCTGCACCCCCCCGAGCGCGCCGAGGTGCTCAACATGATGGACGGCACCCTGGTGGCCGCCCACTTCGCGAAGAAGGGCACGCTGCTCGGCTCGAACAACTTCGTGCTGCTCCGGCACGACATCGAGCTGCCGTCGGTCTCGAGCCAGGGCAAGGCCTCGCGCAAGACGCTGAAGGTCTTCAGCCTCTACATGCACCTGTCGCCCATGGGCCTCGAGCCCGGCCCCGACGCGCCGCCGTGGCTGGCGCACCTGCACCGGGTCGACGCCGGCGAGGGCGCGGGCCAGGAGTCCGGGCTGGCCGGGGGCAAGGAGCCTCCGAAGGCCGCCGCCGACGACGACGAGCGCCTCGAGTTCGAGACCAAGCGCGCCGAGTTTCCCTTCCTCGAGGTGGGCAAGGGCCTGTACGCCCTGAAGCAGGGCCACGTAGCGCTCTTCCCGCTCGACGACGAGCTGCGCTTGCGCGTGGCGTCGAACGAGCGCCTGGGCTGGGTGGGCGAGTTCGGCGAGGAGGCCGAGCGCGAGCCGCTGCTGCACGTTCAGGTCTTCACCGACGACGCCTGGCGCGACGGCATCGACATGAACCGCCACGGCGACTTCTGGGTCGAGCTCGAAGAAGATCTGAAGGACGACCTGGTGGTCGACAACGAAGAGATCCTGCAGATGATCGCGCCGCGCGCCCAGCGCCTGCGCCTGCGCCGCAACGGGCAGGTGGTGCTCCGGGCCTCGGACATCGAGGACTTCTTCTCCGACCCCGACACCGGCGCGCGCGCCTACCTGCGCAAGGCCATCGTGCGCCACGTCTCCGAGTGGGCGTCCGACGTCAACTGGGTCCGGTCGCTCTCGAAGGGTCAGGGGTGGCAGGCGCTGGTCGAGTCGGTGCAGGATTGGACCGACGAGGACGGGAACTTCGTGTCGGGTTTCTTCATGGACGAGATCCGGAAGTTCCTGCCCTTCGTCTGGCTGACGGAGGACGTGCGCAAGCACATCGGGCTTGATGCGCCCGAGGGTATCGTGTACACGTTCCATCCGATCTACTTCTTGATGTGGCTGACGTTCCGCTCGGCCCAGCGCATCCAGGTGCTGTCGTCGGGCAAGTCGGAGGCCGAGCTTCGCGAGGCCTACAAGAAGGAGAAGGCGGCGCTCGAAGAGGCGCGCAAGGTGCGCATCCGCGACGAGAACGCCGAGAACTTCGAGGAGGGGTCCATCGCGTGGGATCTCGATACCGTCGAGGCCACGCCCGATGAAGTGCTCGAAGACCTGAAGGAGATCCGCTTCCCCGACCAATGGCGGGTGGAGGAGGGCAACGATGAGTAGGTTGGCGCTGTTCCTTTCGTTCCTCGTGCTGGTCCCCGCGCTGGCGCGGGCCCAGGCGGTCGATCCTGCGAGCCTCTCCGAGGACGAGCGCAAGGGCAAGGCGGCCCAGTATTACCAGGACGCCCAGTCGGCCTTCGACGACGAGCGCTACGACGAGGCCGTCACGCTCTTCCGCATGGCCGACCGCATGATGCCGGCGGCCGTCATCGACTTCAACATCGCCAAGGCCTTCGAGCGCCAGTCGCGCTACGAAGACGCCATCCGGGCGTACGAGTCGTACCTGAAGCGCTACCAGGACGCCAACGGGGTCCTGCCCCCCGACGGCCTCGACGTGCAGAAGAACGTGGCCTTCCTGAAGCAGCTCACGCGCAAGGAGTTGCCCGAGGTGGTCATCGAGTCCGACCCGCCCGGCGCCAACGTGTACCTGAACGATCCCGACCGCGCCAAGATCCTCGGGCAGACGCCGTACACGGCGCGCCTGGCCAAGGGCGCCTACGAGGTGGCCCTGGTGGCCGACGGCTTCGCGTCGCTCGCCAAGACCATCGACGTCAGCGCCGAGGCCCCCGCGAAGTTCCTGTTCAAGCTCGAGAAGATCATCAACGTCGGCACCCTCGACGTGACGGTCAACGTCAAGGGCGCGCGCATCTACCTCGACGGCAAGGTGGTGGGCCTGTCGCCCCTGCCCCCCGCCAAGGTCGAGCCCGGCGAGCGCCAGGTGGTGGTCGAGAAGGACACGTACACGACCTACCGCGCCATGGCCAAGGTCACGACCAACCAGACCACCGAGGTCACGGCCACGCTCTACCTCGAAGACCCGCCGTCGTCGTGGCGTTCCTACGTGGGCTGGCCGCTCGTCTCGCTGGGCGTGCTCGGCCTGGGCGCCGGCATCGCCTTCTGGCAGTTGGCCGACAAGGAGTACAACACCACCGACACGTTCAAGCAGTACCAGCTCTTCCAGAACCTCGGCTACGGCCTGGGAGGGGGGCTCGTTGGGGCGGGCTTCGGCTTCCTGATCTGGGAGTGGGCGCGCGACGCGATCAACGAAGGCGACGCGCTCTCCCAGGGCAACGGGCTGTACCTGCTGCCCACCGCGGGTGGCATCACCTTCGGCGGAGGCTTCTGATGCGTACCACGACGATTCTCTTCCTGCTGGTCGGCTTCGCGGGCTGCGCCAAGGGCATCGATCCGCCCGTCATCACCGAGATGGTCTACTTCCGCGGCACCGCGGCCAACGACCCCCTCGAGTTCCTGTTCGGCGACGACGAGGGCTGCCCCAAGCCCGAGTGCATCGAAGACGCCGTGGTGGGCGAGGTGTTCCCCACGGTGTTGGCAAAGGTGGCGCCCTTCGCCCTCGACGTGCACGAGGTCACGAACCGGCAGTACGAGTACTGCGTCGAGCTCGGCGCCTGCGAAGACCTGGCCGGCTACAACCTGGCCTCGGCCTCCATCGAGAGCTACCACCGCAACGCGAAGTTCAACGACCACCCGGTGGTCAACGTCACGGCCGTGCAGGCCGCGCAGTACTGCGCGTTCGCGGGCGAGCAGGAGGGCACGGTCAAGCCCAAGCGCCTGCCCACCGAGGTCGAGTGGGAGTACGCCATCCGCGGCGCGGGCAAGAACACGGGCGGCTGGCCCCTGGGCGCCACGGCCGAGGCCTGCGACGGCAAGGAGGTGCAGGTCCAGTTCTGCAACGGCAACGTCGACCGGCCGCGCGCGGTGGGCTCCGACACCTCCGATCTGCCCGACGACGACGCCATCGCCGTCTCGGGGGTGGGCACGGTGTACGATCTGGTCGGCAACGTCTCCGAGTGGCTGGGGCACGGCTACGACCCCTACATCACCTGCGACGAGAGCCCCGAGTTCGTCGAACAGTGCGGCTCGACCTGCGAAGAGGCCTGCGGCGACGACGGCGACTGCCGCACCGACTGCCGACGCTGCCCGTACTGCGACGTCGACGCCGTGCCGGCCGGGCTCGACACGTGCTTCATGGTGTGCGGCGACCTGGCCATGTGCGTCGAGAAGCCCGCCTCGGGTTTCATTCCTACGACCTACGCGTTCCTCGACGACCAGCGCTACATGTACCGCGGCGGCAACTTCCGCGTGAACAAGGACGCCGGCGACGCCACGCAGTTCGGCATCTGCACCCTGCGCACCAGCTCGCGCAACAAGCGCATGACCAAGACCCAGTCGGCCGACTGGCTCGGCTTCCGGTGCGCGATGGATTTGTAGGAGGATGGACGTCCTCCTGGTCACGGGCGATCCCGATCTCGATCACCCGTCGTTCCCGGCGAACCTCCTGAAGCGCTGGCTCGAAGCCCACGGCTATGTTGTGGGGCTGGTTGCGCGCCCCGACGTGTCGAGCCCCGCGGGGGTGGCGGCGCAGGGCCGGCCGCGCCTCTTCGCCGGGGTGACGGCCGGGGCGCTCGACTCGCTGGTGGCCAACACCACGGCCCTGAAGAAGCGCCGCTCCGACGACCCCTACGGCCCCGACGGCCGGGCAGGGGGGCGCCCCGATCGTGCGGTCACCGTGTACGCGAACCTGCTGCGTCGCGCCTTCGGCAAGGAGACGCTCGTGATCGCGGGCGGGCTCGAGGCCGGCCTGCGGCGCTTCGCGCACTACGACTATTGGAGCGACTCGGTCCGGCGACCCCTGCTGCTCGACTGCGGCGCCGACGCCCTGGTGCACGGCATGGGCGAGGCGCCCATCCTCGAGATCGCCGGGCGCCTGGCGCCCTTCGCCGACCGCTCGTCGCCCGCGCCCCGCGACGAACGCCTGGCGGCCCTCCGCGGCACGCCAGGCTTGGTCGTGAAGGAGCCGAGGAGCGCCGTCGCCCCCGAGGGCGCGCTGGCGCTGCCCTCGGCCGAGGAGGTGGCCGCCGACCCCGTGGCGCACGCCCGCGCTTTCCGCCTGCAGGAGCAGCGCCGTGACCGCGTGCTCACCCAGGAAGCGGGGGGGATGCGCGTGGTGGCCTGGCCGGCCGCCGAGGCGACCCCCGAACTGATCGATCGCGTGTACGGGCTGCCCTTCACCCGGAACCCGAGCCCGGCGTACGGCGGCGCGCGATTCCCCGCCCTGGAGCAGGTGCGCTTCTCGGTCACCAGCCACCGCGGCTGCTTCGGCGGCTGCGCGTTCTGCGCCATCGGCGCGCAGCAGGGCAAGGCCGTGGTCAGCCGCAGCGAGGCGTCGGTGCTGGCCGAGGTGCGACAGATTGTGTCGCATGGTGAGTTCCGGGGCACCATCCCCGACCTCGGCGGGCCCACGGCCAACATGTACGGCCAGGGCTGCCGGCGCCCCCAGGGGCCCTGCGACCGCCCCTCGTGCCTGTGGCCCTCCCGCTGCCAGCACCTGGCCACCGACCACGAGCGCTACCGCAAGCTGCTGGCCGCCGCGGCGCGCGTGCCGGGCGTGAAGCACCTGTTCGTGACCACGGGCGTGCGCATGGATCTGGCGTTGTTGTCGGAGCCCTTCGTCTGCGACCTCGCGAAGCACTACACCAGCGGCCAGCTGAAGGTCGCGCCCGAGCACGTGGCGCCGCCCGTGCTGGCGGCGATGCGCAAGCCCGAGGGCAACGACCTCGAGGCCTTCGTGCAGGCCTTCGCGCGCGAGTCGACGCGCGCGGGCAAGAAGCAGTTCGTGCTGCCCTACTTCATCGCCGCCCACCCCGGCAGCCGGCTGGCCGACATGCTCGAGGTGGCCCTGCTCCTGCACCGCACGGGCCTGCGCGTCGAGCAGTGCCAGATCTTCACGCCCACCCCCGGCACCGCCGCCACCGTCATGTACGCCACCGGCCTCGACCCCAGGACGCTCGAGCCCGTGTACGTCGAGCGCGACCCGCACCGCAAGCAGCTGCAGAAGGCGCTGATCCTCTACCGCGAGCCCGAGAACGCCACGCTCGTGCGCGAGGCCCTGCGGGAGCTCGGGCGCGAGGAGCTGGCGCCGATCCTCGGCGTAAGGGCACGCCCGTAGTCGGTCCGGTTGACATACCGCGTGTCCCCGTGTACGTATTTCTTGTGCCGACCCGGGGGGTTCGGGTCGGCGCACCGACGACATCTCGAGGGGGGAACCATGAGAGCGATCGGCATCCTGTTCCTGGCGGGCACGCTGTGGGCCTTGGGCGCGTGCGGTGGCGGCGACGGCGGCTCGGACGACACGGCGGCGGGCGAGGACTCGGCGGTCACCGACGACACGGCGGGCGGCGACGACACCTCGACGCCGGCCGCGAGCTGCACGTTGACGGTCGCCAGCTACGTGGCCATGACGAAGTTCGTCGAGCTGAAGAACGACGACGCCTCGTGCCTGGTCTCGTTCAAGGTCGCGCCCGACAAGGACGGCGCGCCCGACTGGGACAACATGGTGAAGAGCGGGTCCGTCATCGAGGTGGTCGAGGGTTGGGATCCGCCCAAGGCCAACGTCAAGTACCCCTGCGACGACCCGCAGGGCGCGGGCACCTGCGGCGGCCAGACCGGTACCGTCACCCTGACCACCTTCGAGCCCACCGCAGCCGACTGCCAGGAAGGCGGCAGCGTGACGGGCAAGAAGATCGTCGGCTCCGTCGACGCCAGCAGCGACCGCGTGGGCAACCGGGGCTCGGCCAAGTTCTCGTTCGACCTGACGTTCTGAGCCCGGCGACGGTCTTCTCCCGCGGCCTCTCGACGAGGCGGCGTCAGTACCAGCGCACGCAGCGCACGCCCGAGGGGTTCTCGACGAGGTCGTGGTGCACGCCGCCGCGCCGGAAGTTCACGAACCAGCCGCGGCCGCCCTGGTCCTGGACCGGGTCGAGGGACCAGTAGGCGGCGCAGTCGCCCTCGAGGTCGGCGGGGCGATAGCACCCGTCGGCGGGGCCCTCGCCGAGGGGGCACGACCAGCAGGCGTTGGTCCAGCAGTCGGCCAGCGACAGGCACGCCTCGGTGACCCCGCACTCGCCGTCGGCTGCCACGGCGGGGCATCCGACGATCAGCGTTCGCAGCTCGTCGATGCTCGGCAGGTGCCAGCCGAGGCCGGGCAGCCCGGCCTGGTTCTCTTCGCAGTAGGTGTAGGCTTCGGTCACGGTCTGGTCGTCGGGCGGCACGCGCTGCCACTGCAGCCGCGCCACCGGGTCGGTGTACACCAGGTTGGGGTCGATCGACGCCGTGTCGTCGCCGGGGTTCGAGGCGTCGGTCGCGTCGCCGCTCGCGGCGTCGCCCGGGGCGCCGTCGTCGGTCGGGCGCGCGTCGGCTCGACTTCCGGTGTCGTCGTCGGAAGAACACGCCGGCACGGCGAGCCCCAGCACCAACGCGACCAGGATCGTGGGGAATCGTGTCATGGCAGCCCCCTCGTGGCGTCGAGTATGGCGGGGCCCCGGGGGGCGGTCAAGCCGTGAGCAGGGCGTCGCCCCCGGCCGATCCCATCCGTGCTGCGGCCTTTGACACGCCTTGGCGCGGGCGCTACCGTGTTCGGCGTACCTGTCGTCGACCTGGAGTTCGTAACGTCGTGGGAGAGCCGGCCGTGCCTCATCGAGCGAGAGAGTCTGCGCGCGGGAGCCGCCCGTGGCTGAGCGGCCTGTTCGCGTCCGCCGCGCTCTGGCTGGCGATCGTGCTGCTGACGCCCGCGTTCGCGGCCGCGGCGCCCGCGCCCGCCGAGCCGTCGGCCGCCGTCGCGCGCGCCCGCGCCGCCCTGGCCGAGGGGCGGCCCGACGAGGCGCGCGAGCTGCTGAAGCAGGCGGTGGCCGCGTGGCCCGAGGCGCGCGAGGCCCGACTCCTGCTGGCGGCCACGTACCTGACGTTGCAGAACGCGGCCTGGGGGGTGCGCACGCTGTCCGGTTGGCTGGAGGCCCACCCAACCGATTGCGAGGCGCGCACCCTGCTCGCCTGGGCGTACCTGGCGCTCGGCTCGTCCCACGCGGCCGCCTCGGCCCTCGAGGGCGCCTGCCCCGACCCGGGGCCGTTGCAGCCGCGGGCCGACCTGCTGCGCGCGCTGGTGGCCCACGCCTCCGACGGCGCCGACGCCGCCCCGACGCGTCGGGCCGCCTACGATCGGGCGCGGGGCGCCCCGGCGGCCTACCCGGCCGACCGCGACGCGCTCCGGGCGCTGGGGCGCGTGCTCGCCCCCGAGCGCCTCGACGACCTCTCGTGGAGCGTCGACGTTTCGGGCGGTTACACCACCGACGCGCGCCTGGGCGCGCCCTCCGATCCCGCGGCGCGGGGCGCCGACGCCGGCAGCGGCCTGTTGCAGACCAGCCTGTTCCTGCGCGCCACCCCCGACCTCGGCGGGCCCGTTCGCCCGGCCGGCGAGGGGCAGGTGCGGGTGCTGCGCTTCCTGGCGAGCGGCGCCGCCGAGCAGAGCTACCTGAACCTCACGGGGCGGGTGGGCGTGCTGGTCGACTGGGGGCTGCCGCGCGTGACGGTGGGCTACCGGCCCGACTTCCTGCTGCTCGACGCCGCCGATCGCTTCGGCGAGGCGCCCCTGTGGTACGCCGAAGGCCACCGCGGCGAGATCGAGGTCGAGGTGGCGCCCTGGCTGCTCGTGCAGGCGGGCGGAGGCGTGCGGCGCTTTCGCGAACTGGGCCGCTCGCGCCACGAGGCCGACGCCACCCTGGCCGGGCAGGCCCCCCTGGGCGCGCGTTTCCGACTGGCCTGGGCGCTGCTGGGGCGCCTGCACGTGGCGCGCGATCCCGTGTACGATCTGCTGGGCGCGAGCGCCCTCGTGACCGGCACCACCCGCGTCTGGCGCGACGCGACGATCCGCGCCGGGGCGCTGCTCTCGTTCGACGACTACCGCGCGTCCGGCACGTTCTTCGGCGCCGAGCCCCGGCGCGATCTCTTCGTGCGCGGGACGCTGGCGGCCTGGAGCCCCAGCGTCCGGGGCGCGCGCCTGGGCCTCACGTACGAGCTCTCGAGCCGCGCCACCACGGCCGACGCCTGGGCCTTCTCGGACCACCGCGTCACGCTGGCGCTGCGCTGGGGCGGAGCCTGGTCCGGCGGTTTGCCCGCGTCGGCCGCAGGGCGGCCCACGGTCGACGTACCCTGGGGCCTGGATCCCGACCAGCCCGACGAGCGCGTCACCGACCTGCTGCGCCTCGACGAGCCCGTCCAGAACGTGTGCGGGTGCGCGCAGTAGGAGCGCTTCAGCGCCCTGGATCAGCCTACAGAAGCGGCGCTATGGCCTCGACCAGCTTGGCGGCGTCGGTCGAGAGCGAGAGGTTCGGTAGCCAGGCGGCCGCGTGCCCCGTGCGATCGACCACCAGCGTGCCGTTGTACTCGGCGCCGAGGGCCGTGCGCAGCGCGTTGGTGGCGTCGTCCTGCACGATCGGCAGCGACGTCTTGGCCGCGCAGCCCGCGAGGCCGACCTCGGAGCCACCCTGGTTCACCATGAGCCCCCGGACCAGTCCGGCCCAGGCCGGGTTCGCGTCGAGCGTGGCTTGCAGAGCAGCAACCTGCTGCTGGCAACCCCCTCAGGTGCAGGTGCCGAAGTAGGCGATCCACACGAGCTCGCGCAGGGTCACGTCGCTGACGGGGCCGTTGGCCGTGACGGAGGCCGTGTTGCGATCCTGGCAGAGGAAGTGGGGGACCACGGCGCCCGGAGGCGTGGGCAGCCCCGCCTCGACCTGGCACACCTCCTGGAGCGCGAAGGGCTCGACCCAGGCGTCGACCTCGAGCGCGGTCTCGCCGCCGGCCTCGGCCAGTGCGTCGGCTGCGGCGTCGGGGTGGGACGGGGCGTCGGTGCCGCCATCGAGCACCTCCTCGGCGGCCTCCGGGATTCCCTCCGGGGGGGGCTCCGCCGAGGCCTCGGTCGTGTCGGGCGGCGCACCCCCGTCGTCGGCCGGGCCGGGATCGGGCGGTGTGTCCGGCGCGGCGTCCGGTGTGGCCTCCGTCGCGTCCGGTGCGGCCTCCGTTGCGTCCGGGATCGCCTCGACGGCGTCGGGGCTGACGGGCACGCAGGGGGCGCTCCGGGCCTCGAGCCAGGCCTCGCGCATCTCGGCGTGCCGCTTGCCGCTCACGTCGGTGGCCAGCAGCGGGCCCCAGTGGCGGGCCAGGCAGCCGTTCCGATCGAGCAGCACCACGTGGTACCAGTCTGCGCCGTACGCGCTCCAGATGCCGACCTCGGGGCTGTCCTGGAGAACGGGCACCGTGGCGCCGGCCAGCGCCTCGCCGACGACCTGCTCGCCGACCTGGAGGTCGGGCTCCTGCACGAAGACCAGCGAGGCGTCGCCGGCGGGCGCGACTTCGGCCTGCAGCGCCTCGAGCGCGTCGAGCAGCGCCTGGCAGTGCGAGCAGAGCACCGAGCCGAAGAGCAGCACGCCGCCGGCCGGCAGGTCGTCGGGCAGGCACAGGGCGTTGCCGGCGCCGGCCGACAGGGGGTTCAGGTCGGCGCCGCAGAAGCGGGGGGCCTCCGCGCAGTCGCACGCCTCGGCCCGGGGCACGCAGCGGTCGGAGAAACAGCGCTGGTCGGCGGGGCACTCGGCGTCGGCTCGGCAGCCCGCCACGCAGGCGTAGTCGGTGCACACCCGCCCCTGGCCGCACGCGCCGTCGGAGGTGCACTCGGGCGCGGTGCACGCGCCGGTGTCGGCCAGGCAGACCTGGCCCACGGCGCACTCGGAGTGGCGCGTGCAGCGCTGCTCGACGCAGGCCGAGGCCAGCGCGAGCAGCACGAGAAGGGAGAGCAGGGCAGGCAGGCGGGGGACCGAGGTCACGGGGGCTCCGAAAGGCGGGGACCACCGCTGCAAGGTAGCAGAAGGCGAGCCGCATCGCCAGTTCGGGCGGTAGGGGGTGCCCCTACAACCTCTCCGCGAGGCGTGCCTCCATCCACGCGGGGTGGAAGGCGGGGTCCCAGCCGACCTCGAGCAGGTCCACGAGCCCGTCGTCGCCCACCAGAAGCTGCACCGGGGTCTCGGTGCCCACGTAGGCCGCCAGCGCCGCGAAGCCGTCGTCGCGGAGTACCGGGAACGGCAGGTCGTTGAACGCCCGGTAGTCGCGGCAGAACCCGGCCGAGACGGCGCCGCTGCCGTAGGCGTCGTCGCCGAGCACGAGCAGCACGGCCAGACCGCGTCCCCGCCAGCGCTGCCACAGGTCGACGAGGGCGGGGTGCTGATCGTCGCAGGCCGCGCAGTTGGCGGCGTGCAGGGTGAGCCACAGCACGCGCGCTCCCGCGGGCACCGCGAGGGCCGTCGGCGCGCCGTCGCAGTCGGGCAGCGCCAGGGCGGGCAGGGGGGCGCCCACGCGCGGATCGCCGGGCGGAAGCTGCTCGACGCCGACGTCGTCGTCGCGCGCGTCGGCGCTCGCCCCGCTCGCGGCCTCACAGGCCGACGCCAGCGCGCTGAGCAGGGCCAGCAGTCCGATCGTCCAGGGTTTCATTTTGGCTCCCGCGCCTCGCGCCTTGCCCCAGGATACCGGTCATGGTATCCACGGTCCAGGATTCCTCCTCCACGAGGTTGGCATGAGCTCCCGTCGTCCCTGGAGGATCGGCGCGCTGCTCGCCGCGCTGCTCCTGGCGGCTCCCCCCGGCCGCGCCGAGACCGTCGCGCCTGCGGTCGTCGCGACCGACACGACCTGGACCGCCGCCGCCGGTCCCTGGCGCGTGATCGACGACGTCACGATCGCGGCGGGCGCTACGCTGACCCTCGAGCCCGGCGCGGCGGTGCGGCTCGACGAGGGGCGCTCGCTCACGGTGCACGGCGCCCTTGTGGCGGTGGGCACCGCCGAGGCGCCCGTCACGTTCGGTCCGACCGTCGAGGGGGCTCGTTGGGGCTCGCTCGTCTTCGAGGACGACGCGGTCGACGCGGTGGTCGAGGGGCTCACCGAGGTCACGGGGGGCTCGCGCCTCGTGCGCTGCGTGCTCACCGGCGCCACCCGCGCCCTGCTGCTGCACGCGGCCTCGCCGGCCATCCTCGACAGCGACTTCCTCGACAACCGCTATGATCCGGTCTCCCTGGCCGACCTCGACGGCGGTGCGGCGCTGTACGTCGGCCCCGGCAGCGCGCCCCTGGTGCGCGGCAACCGCTTCGAGGGCAACGTCACGACCAAGGCGGCCTGGGGCGGCGCAGTACTGGTCGACGCGGCCCTGCCCGTGCTGCAGGACAACGTGTTCACGAAGAACAAGTCGGCCTATGGCGGCGCCCTCACCCTTCGCAACGCCTGCGCGCCCATCGTGGGCAACCGCTTCGAGGGCAACGACGCCCTGTTCGAGGGCGGCGCCATGAGCCTGTACTCGTCGTGTCCGGCCCTGCTCAACAACCAGATCACGGGCAACTCGGCCAAGATGGACGGCGGCGGCGTGCACGTGTGCATCGGCTGCTACCCCCACGCGAACCCGTTGGTGCTGGACAACACCATCACCGGCAACACCTCGAACGACGCCAGCACCTTCGCGTCCCTCGACGCGCCCCCGGCGGCGGCCGGCGTCGGCGCGGGCTACCTGCGCGTGTTCAAGGCCAACAACGTGTTCGACAACACCCGGCGCGGCGAGCCCTCCAACGTGGCCTGGCGGAACACCGCCGTGGGCGTGGAGCCCGACTGGGTGGTGAACCCGGACCTGTCGGGCAACTGGTGGGGCTCGACGGACCCGGCGGCCATCGCGGCCGGACTCTCCGACGGCGCCGACGACGCGCGCCTCGGCACCTGCACCTCCGAGCCCGCGCTGACCGGGCCCGTGACCGCGCCGTCGCCCCGCGCCACCGTCACCACGCGTCGCATTCGCTACGATACCGGCGGCGAGCCCATGCCGGTCTTCCTCACGCTCTACAACCCGGGGCCCGAGCTCGCCGTCGACCTGGTGATCACGCTCAGCTACGACGGGGGCGCACCGCTGGTGCTGCGCGACACCTTCGGGCTGCCGGGCGCCGAGCTCGCGGGCGACGCCCTGCGCGTGACGCTGCCCGAGAACGCGGCGTTCGTGCGCGAGATCCTGAGGCCGGCCTACGCGCCCCCCGCGGGGCTCGCGTACGGTACGTGGACCGCGGTGCTCTTCGACGCCGAGACGGGCGCGCGCATCGGCGATGCCCTGACGGTGCGCTTCGACCTGGCGGAGGGAGGCGGCGATGGGGGCTAGACTTCTGCTGCTGTGCGGGCTCTTCCACCTGGCGGCGTGCGCCGACAACGCCGGATTGACCTTCGCGCCCGATCGCATCGAGCCGGGCGTCGGGGCCTGGGTGAAGGGCGTAGAACTGACCCTGGGAGCCCCGCTGGCTCCCGACGTTCAGGGGATGCTGGGGACCCCGGAGCCCCTCCTGGACCTGGGGTCGGCCGGGGTGCGGGTCCGCTTCCCCGACGCCGGAGTCGCCGTCACGCTCACGGGGGCGGCTCTGATGGACGTGGTTCGCTCGCTGGCGCTGACCGCCGGCTACGCGGGCAAGGCCGGGGAGATCGGCCTCGGAGCCGCGCGCGCCGACGTCGAGGCCGCCTTCGGGGCGCCGGTGGTCGACCCGCTGCTCGGGGCGTGGCTCTACCCGAAGCAGGGGCTCACCTTCCGCTTCGAAGAGGACGTCGTGGCCGAGATCCTGCTCGAGGCGGCCCGCTAGGCGCATCTAGCGTATCGGGCCAAGCCGCCTCCGGAAGCCGGTTGCCCCCCTCCGCTCACTACCTTATGCTGGCCGAAACCGAACCGAGGAGCGGACCCATGCAACCGCGCCAGGACCCGTCGTGCCGCCGGTGGCTTCTCCTGATCACGCTCGCGTTCGTCGTGGCGTGCGCGTCCACGGGCCCTTCGACAGCGCCGCGTACCGCCTCGCCCTCCGGGGAGGCGCAGCCGGGCGAGTTCTCGATCCTCTTCTCGGATCAGAAGCCTGGACCCCTCCGTGACGCCCTCGCCACGCACGCAAAATGTTATGTGATTACTGCAAAAATGGGAAATTCTCTCTTCAAGACCCATGACGCGTTCGCGAGCGAGATCGTCTGCGTCGAGTCCACGCTGGTCGAGGGGTTGAAGAAGCAGCCCGGACCCCTGGACCCCTCCTTCGAGGGGCTGGTCGCGGCGCACGACGCGGGTTACATCAACGAATACGTCCTCGTGAACTACCACAACCCCGAGTGGAAGGTGCCGTTGCTCCCGCGCGCCAAGCCCGACGACCGGAAGTTCGACATCGCGGGCTACTGGGCGTGGGCCGTCAAGAACCTGCAGGGCCGCGGGACACCTGCTCTTCCGTTCGTGATCCACGAAGGCTCGCCGCGCCACGTCGAGAACGCGATGCCCCGCACGGTACCGCAGCATCCGCGGCAGGCCGAGGTCAAACGGGCCTACGACGCGGTGCTGGCCGGCGGCGACTGTGCGCCCCATCGAGACCTGCTCGAGTCGGTTGCGGGTTCCTGGCCTCGCGAGAAGGAGCGCCTCGCCACGAACGAGCCCGTCCTCCAGAGCTCGTCGGGCGAACGAGTCGCCGTCGTGCCGCGCGGGCGCGGGCGCGTCGTGGCGTTCTCCAGACTGCCCGAGTACTTCGAGTACCTGGCCTCGATCCCCGTTGATCGGGAGGCTCAGCCCATCCCCATCCTGGCCTCGACCACGATCGCCCAGGCCACGGAGGGCGCGCTCGTGTGCGCGAACCGTTCGGGAAGCTCTCCCCGGCGTTGGCTCGAGTACGCCGTCGACATGAACCCCGTGTTCGAAGAAAGCGCTCGCTCGATTCGAGCGACCGCCGAGGCGGCCTCGGAGGCCCCCGAATGCCCGTCTCGCGACACGGACCCCGCGCCACGGTGCGCCGAGGCGACGCCGCCGACCTATGGCCATCGCCCCGAGGAGCCCCTGGAGATCGGAACGGCGGGGGCGGGGACCGTCCTGTGGTTCGACCGATTGCTCTGTGCGAGCGGCGCGAAGCCCGATGTTCGTCGGATCGGCGCGGCCGGTCACCCCGTGACGCCGTCCCGGGCGACGGGGTCCCTCGCGTTGGGGGCTGCGGGCGCGACGAGCGAGCTGTTGGATCGCTGGGAGGTTCGCTGTCCGGGCGAGGCCGAGCCCCGGACCCTCTACACCAACATGTACCGCTGCGGACTGATCTGTCCGCCGCCGCCGTTCCGCGTCCTCTCCTCGGCCACGCAGCGACGGCTCGGCGAGAGCGATGCCCGGAGGCGTGACCAGAAATGGGCCGCGGCGCTGGCGTTCCTGGACGACGTGCCCGAGCTGGAGCAGGGCCTCGAGCCCGTCCTTCTTCAACGAGCCCGGGCTCTCGCGAGCGTCGGGCGTCACCAGGACGCGGAGGCGGCCTACGGCCGGGCGCTCGCGCTCGACCGCGACGACGTTGACGCCAGGTTGGGCCAGGCCAAGGCCAAGCGGGAGCTCGGCGACGAGGCCTTCTACGCGCGCGTGGTCGTCGAACTGGCCGCGAGCGTCTCCGCCGACCACGACCTGTACGCCGAGATCCAGTGCGCTGCCGGCCTCGCGCTTCGCAAGGGGGGCCGCGTCGGCGAAGGCGAGGCGAAGGTCGAGGAGGCCTGCGCCGAAGGGTACGTGCCCTGCTGCAGCCTCCGGCAGAGGGAAAGCGCGAAGGAGTGATTGTCGGGGCGACGGCCCTTCTCGTTGCGCGCGAGCCCGGTTGCCGGTAGCCTGGGGGCCTCCTCGGAGGGCTCCCGTGGGACACACGCTGGCAACCGATCGCGAATACCAGCTGCTCCAGCAGCGTCTCGACACGTCGCTCACGGGGGCGCCGGACTCGCCGGCGTTCCTGAAGATCCTGAAGATCCTGTTCCGCCCCGAGGACGCCGACCTGGCGCTCCGCCTGCCGTTGTCGCTGAAGCCGCTGTCGGCGGTGGCGCGGGAGACGGGGATGGACCCGGCCGAGCTGGACCGCCGCGTCACCGAGATGGCGCGGCGCGGGCTGGTGCTCGACCTCGAGCTCGGCGGCCGGCGCTACGCGATCCTGGCGCCCGTGGTGATCGGGTTCTTCGAGTTCACCTACATGCGCACGCGCGACGACCTGCCCATGCAGGAGCTGTCGGAGTTGTTCGAGCAGTACATGCTGCGCGACGGCCTGGCCCAGACGGCGTTCGCCGGCCAGACGCAGTTGGGGCGCGCCCTGGTGCGCGAGGAGGCCCTGGCCGAGGGCGACTTCACCGAGGTGCTCGACTGGGAGCGCCTGTCGGCCATCGTGCGCGACGCGAAGGTGATCGGCCTGGCCCTGTGTGCCTGCCGCCACCACGCCAGCCACCTGGGCAAGGCCTGTGACCGACCCCTGCAGACCTGCATGACCTTCGACCACGGGGCCCAGCCGATGATCAAGGCCGGCCTGGCCGAGGCCATCACCCACGACGAGGCCCTGCGCATCCTGGCCGAGTGCAAGGAAGCCGGGCTGGTGCAGGTGGTCGACAACGTCAAGAAGCGCCCCACGTTCCTATGCAATTGCTGCGGGTGCTGTTGCGGCATGCTGCAGGCCATCAAGACGTGCAACCAGAAGGGCGCGGTGGTCACCTCGAACTGGGAGGCCACCGTCGACGCCACCACGTGCGACGGCTGCGGCAAGTGCGTGAAGGCCTGCCCCGTGGGCGCGCTGGCGCTGGTCAAGGAGGTGCGCGAGGGCAAGAAGCGCGCGCGCGCCGAGGTCGACCGCACGCTCTGCCTGGGCTGCGGCGTGTGCAAGCCGACCTGCGTCAAGACCGGCGCGCTGACCATGACGGCGCGCCCCCAGCGCGTCTACACCCCCGAGAGCGCCTTCGACAAGGCCGTGGCCATGGCCATCGAGCGCGGCAAGCTGGGCGCCATGCTGGCCGAGTCGACGCCCGACGCGTGGGGCCCCCGGGCCTTCGCGCGCATCGTGGGCGCCCTGGAGCGCACGGCCCCCTACAAGGCCGCCATGGCCGTCAAGCCGCTGAAGTCGGCCTTCCTGAACGGGTTGGTGGCCGCCGCCAAGGCCGGGGCGGGCAAGTCGGGCAGGTCGCTCGCCTGACACCGGTCGTCGTCACAAGTTGCCGGCTGCGCCCACGCAGATGCCCACCAGGTGGCACGGCATCTCGCAAGGCGGGGCGGCCATCGCGCACGGCGGGCAGATCGTCTGGAGCTCGCAGAACTGGCCGTACCCGCACTGTCCATCGCTCGTGCAGCCGGTCTCGCACCCTTCGTCGACCAGGCCGTCGCAGTCGTCGTCCAGGCCGTTGTCGCACACCTCGGCGTCGGTGCACCCCGCGGCGCACGTGCCGGCCCGGTCCGCCATCAGGCACAGGGCGCCGGGCGGGCAGACGATGGCGCCCTCGCACGCCTCCTCGTTGGCGCAGTCACCGTCGGTCCAGCAGGAGCCGTCCTTCAGCGCGCACACGCCCGTTCCGCAGGGCGGAACGCCGATGACGCACTGCGTGGGCGTCCCGTCGTCGCCGAAGACCAGGGGCACGACGCAGGTCTCCCACTCGGCGCAGTCGGCGTCGAGGGCGCACGCCGTCGTGGCGGAGCAATGGAAGACGCACTCGGCCTCCTCGCACCACCAGTCGCCCACGCAGTTGACGGCGGGCGCGAGGCCGCCGCAGTCGGCGTCGGTCAGGCAGAAGACCTCGCCGGGCCCGTTGGGCTCGCAGATCGGTTCCGTCGCGCCCGGCACCAGCGCGACGGCGAGGGTGAGGCTCGCGAGGACCACCGCGCTCCGAAGAAAGTACGGCGTATGACTCATGGAGCCCTCCTGCGTACCCGCGGTTGTCGTTCATTGAAAAGATAAGGCCCGACGACGAAAAATCCATCCGCTATTCGTGGTATCCTGCGCCAGGTGTCCTGGCGCGACGGGAGCCCCCCCATGCCCAACCGCTACCTGGTCCTTTCGGATCTGCACCTGGCCGACGTCGAGGATCACCCCGACGGCTGGAAGTTCTACAAGAGCCGGCGCTTCGTGGTCGACGCCGAGTTGGCCGAGGTGCTGGCTCGTGGCGTCGCCGAGACCCCGGAGGGCGACCGCCTGGTGCTGATCCTGAACGGCGACGTGTTCGACTTCGACCTGGTGGCGTCGGTGCCTGTCGAGGCGCCGTGGCCGATCAGCCGGCTCGAGCGCTGGCGTGGGCTCGACGCGACGGCCGAGCGCTCGGCGTGGAAGCTGTCGACCATCCTGACCCACCACCCCGTCTTCGTGGGCGCGTTGGTCGACGTGCTGGCGGCGGGGCACGA
This sequence comes from uncultured Myxococcales bacterium, assembly GCA_964494475.1. Classification (GTDB taxonomy): domain Bacteria; phylum Myxococcota_A; class UBA9042; order CAZBRS01; family CAZBRS01; genus CAZBRS01. The sequence goes on from CAZBRS010000042.1 coordinate 43,968, forward strand.
GGTCGTCTACGTGCTCGGCAACCACGATCGCGAGTTCGACTTTCCCGAGGTGCAGCGCGTGCTGCTGGACGCGCTGACGGCCGACGCGGCAGGGCGGGGCGTGACCCTCCCGACCGCGACCTTCCGCTTCGAGCCCTGGTTCTACCACGTGCCCGGCGAGATCTACGCCGAGCACGGCCACCAGTACGATGTGTACTCGTCGCTTCGCTACGTGCTGGCTCCCCGCGTGACGCTCGGCGGTGAGGAGCAGATCGCGCTGCCCATGGGGAACCTGTCGAACCGCTTCCTCATGTCCCGCATGGGCTTCTTCAATCCGCACGTGGGCGAGTTCATCCTGAACGTCTTCCGCTACCTCGCCCACTGGCTGCGCTACTACGCCTTCACGAAGCGCGGCATCCTGGTGCCGTGGCTGATGGGCAGCCTGCGGGTGGTGGCCCGCATCGTCGACACGCGGCGTCGGCTGCTCCAGGCTCCCCCCGACTACCAGCAGCGCGTGCGTGCCTACGGGGCGAGGCAGGGGCTCGACCCGGCGCAGATCGACGCGCTGCAGGGCCTGCAGCAGGAGCCCATCGCGAATCGGCTCTTCCGCCTGGTCCGCGAGCTGTGGCTCGATCGCCTGGTGATCGCGCTGGCGCTGATCATCGGCACGGTCACCCTGGCGCTGGTCCCCATCCCGTTGTGGATCAAGCTGATGCTGCCGCTCAGCGCCTTTCCCCTGGCCTTCCTGATCTACGAAACGCTGGCGCGCGACGAGTCCATCTTCGCCATCGAGAAGCGCCTGCCCCGCATGGCGGGCCACATCGCCGATCTGCTACGGGTGCCCGTGGTGACGTTCGGGCACGTGCACGTTCCGCGCCTCGTGCCCCTCGACGTGGGCCGCACCTTCGTCGACACGGGGACGTGGGCGCCCATGACCGCCTTCGACGAGCGGGGCCGCACCTCGCCGGGCTACCGCAACGTGCTGCAGGTCCGGTTTCGAGACGGGGCGGCGCGCCTGACCTACGGCTGCGCCCCCCGCACGTTCGTCGAGCGCCGCAAGGGTCCGCCTCGACGGCGGTGACGGCGCGCTCGAAAACGGGGTCCCGCGCCCGGCTTGCCTCTCCCTCCGATTTCCGCTACAGCTTGATGCGAAATCTCCATTCGAGGGGGCGGGATCATGACCAGGCGATCGGTCGGCTGGCTGCTGCTGGGTTTGGTGC
>CAZBRS010000042.1:45266-55005 GCA_964494475.1 uncultured Myxococcales bacterium
GGGGGCGGGATCATGACCAGGCGATCGGTCGGCTGGCTGCTGCTGGGTTTGGTGCTGCTCGGGCTCGCGGCCTGCGGCGGCGACGGCAAGAAGACCCGCGAGTCGTGCGACGTCGACGCCGACTGCACGGGCGGCGCGTGCTTCGAGGACGTGTGCTACACCGCGTGCGCCGACCAGAGCGCGTGCGCCGCCGACGAACTGTGCGTGGCCAAGGATCGCGGCGACGACGCCGTCGACCTGTGCGTGGTGGCGGCCGACTTCGCGCCGTGCACGACGATCGACGACTGCCGCACCCTGGTGCCTGCGGCGTGCCAGGCGGCGACGTGCCTGGAAGGCGGCACCTGCGGCTACCAGGCGGCCGAGCCCGGAGCGTCCTGCGACCTGGGCGACGCGCTGGGCGAGTGCAACGCCGAGGGGGCGTGCGAGGCCCTGCTGGACTGCGGCGACGGGGAGTGCGGAGAAGGCGAGAGCTGCTCGACGTGTCCGGCGGACTGCGACGCGTGTCCCGGCTGCACGACCGTCGCCGACTGCGTCGACGTGGTCGTGCCCGCGTGCTACAGCTCGGTCTGCGGCGTCGACGGCCAGTGCGGCGTCGCGGTCGTGGACGACGGCGCCACGTGCGAGTCCGACGGCGTCACGGGCGAGTGCCGGCAGGGCGCGTGCGTGACGGAGACGCCGCCCCCGTGCGGCGACGGCGTCTGCGCCGCGAACGACGACGAGGACTGCGCCACGTGTGCCCCCGACTGCGGCTGCCCCACGGGTCAGACCTGCTCCGAGCAGGGCGTGTGCACCGGGTGCGAGCCGGTCTGCGGGGCCAGGGAGTGCGGCGACGACGGCTGCGGCGGCGTCTGCGGGCAGTGCTCCGGCGCCCAGACGTGCAACGCCGACGGCCAGTGCGAGGCCTCCGGCGTGGTGTGCGGCGACGGCTCGTGCGGAGCGGGCGAGGACTGCACGAATTGCTCCCTCGACTGCCCGAGCTGCGTGGCGGGCTACGCCTGGATCTTCGACGACCAGGTGACCACGGGCTTCAGCACCGACCTCACGGCCGACCCGTGGCAGGCGCCCATCGCCGTCGAGGCGGTCGAGGGCGGGCCCACCTTCCTGGGCCCGTTCGGCAAGCAGGTCGTGAAGGTGAGCCTCGGCGCTGAGCCGATGACGGGGGTCCTGCCGCCCCTCGACGCCATCCCCACCACCGACCTGCCCGGGCACGACACGGTCAGGGTCACGTTCGACCTCCTGATCGTCAACACCTGGCACGGCGAGGGGGTCACCACCGACGCCCTCGACGACAGCGCCCCCGATTCGTTCCTGGTCGAGGCGCCCGGCACCAACCTGGCCCGTTCCTGGAGCTTCTCCAACTGTCCCGGCACGATCCAGAGCTACCCGGACGTCTTCGGCGCGGCGCAGAACGCGCCCAAGACGGGCGCCCTCGACACGCAACCGCTCGGCCTCGGCTCCGGCGCCGAGTGCGGCGACGCCATCTACCGCGTCAGCTTCGAGTTCGCGCACACGGCGCCGTCCCTCGAGCTGCGCTTCACCGGCGACCTGACCGAGCCCGCCGCCACCGAGGGCTTCGGTACCATGACCCTGGCCGACGAGAGCTGGGGGTTGGACAACGTGAAGATCGAGCTATTGACCGTGGGCGGCGCCGCTCCGACGCTCTGATTCACCCCTCGTCGCCGAGGGCCCACGACCTGGCGGCGTCGAGGTCCGCGAAGGTCTCGGACTCGTAGCCGCCCCAGGCTCGGCCGAAGATGTGATAGACGCGGTCCAATCCGCTGGCCGCAAGGGGTTGGCGCCGGTCACGCCGCCGGTGTCAGGCGCCCACGACCTTCGTCAGCAGGTGGTCCAGCATGGGTCCGGCCACGTCGATGCCCGCGGCCAGCGTGGCCTGGGCGAAGAAGCAGGGAAAGTTGGCCTCGAGCAGGTAGCAGCTGCCCCGGGGATCCACCAGCACGTCGACGCCCGCGAACTCGACGCCCTGGGCCTTCGTCGCCGCTACGGCGATGCGCGCAGCCTCGGCGGGCGGCGCCAGGCCGTAGTCGGCGGGGTCGCTGCTCGCGGCAGAGCGGAAGTCGCCCTCCTTCACGGGGTTCCGGTAGGCCGTCACGACCCGCTCGCCCACCACGACCAGTCGCCAGTGCATGGCGTCCGGCACGAACGCCGAGAGCCGCACGCGCTCGCCGCGGCCGAGCATCCAGTCCAGCAGGCCCGTGAGCCCGGGCAGCGAGTCGGCGCGCAGGGTTCCCACGCCCCCTTCTCCGCCCGGCACCTTGACCACCAGGGGGAATCCTCCCAGCCACTCGACCAGGCCAGGCAGCGCCTCGGGGGCGCGGGCCTGGATCCAGGCGAAGCGGGGCACCGGAAGGCCCGCCCGCTCGAAGACCAGGTCCTGCTCGATCGTCGCGCGCAGGGGGCCTGCCGGGTCGGTGTAGAAGGTCGCCACGCCCGGGCCGTACAGCAACGCTTCGGCGTGGCTGGAGGACCACGAGACCCCGGCGCGGTACAGCAGGCTGCCTGGAGGCAGCGCGCCGGTCCGCGGATCGACGCTGGCGCCGACCACCTGCTCGTACGCCAGTCCCCGGGCCTTCGCAGCTGCCCGCAGCGCGTCGAGCGTGGCGTCGGGCACCTCGGGGTCGACCACGCACACGATGGCGCGTCCCGTGGGCGCGGGGCCCGGGCCCAGGCGAACGGGGGAGCTCACGGGAGCGGCCTCCGCCGGCTCGCAGGCGCGCGCCGGGTCCCAGGCCCGCCAGGCGAGCGCCCGCGCCTCTCCATCGCGCAGAGGGCCCTGCGCCAGCGCGACGCGCAGGTCCCGCCGCCCGTCGCTGGTCGTCGTGCGCCAGGTGACGGTGCGTCCCTCCCGGCGTTCGATGCGCCGAGCCGGCGCCAGGCGGGGAAAGCGCAGGTCACCGCCCGGGCCCTCGTCCAGGAACACGTGCGCTCGCGCCAGTACGGCCTCGTCCGAGTCCACGACGGCGGGCAGGGCCGGCCCCGCGGCTCGCCTCACCACCTGCCACGAGGTCCTCACGCCGGCGGGCAGGTTCCATGTCTCCACCAGGCGGGCGCTCAGGGCGTCGGTCAGCGCGCCCTCCGGGTGGGCGCCGTCCCCGTACCGCTCGGCGAGCGCCCAGAGCGCCGCGACCTCGGCGGGGGTCACCAACTCGTCGAGGGTCAGCGGCGCGAGCAGGGGAGGGCCGGGCTCGGCGTTCATGCGGGGGGCCTCCGGACTAACGGGAACCTTTCGGCGGGCCTGTCAGAGGGCGAGGGGAACGGCGGCGGCCTTCTTGCTCGTGTTCAAGCCGAGCACGACCGCGAAGGTGCTGAACACGGCTCCCGCGCCCAGGTACTGGGGTTCGCTGTAGCTGTACTCGAAGCTCGTCAACTCGGCGTCGAGGACGAACTCCGCCGTGTCGCCGAACTGGACGCCGAAGGCCTTGCCTTCGCCCGTCGTCTCGTCGACCAGCAGGCTCTGGAAGGCGGCCGCCAACTCCTTGGCCGCCAGGCCGCCCTCGCGCACGGGGAGGCGCGCCTCGAAGCTGATCGCGGGCAGGTCGCCGCACGCCTCGGGGGTCACGATGGAGTCGACCACGATCGAGCCCTCCAGGGTCCGGCCGTCGGGGAGGTCCAGCCACAACGGCACCGTCGCCGCGCCCTCGGCCGCCTTGCGCCAGCCCTTCTCGTCCCGCTCCTGGGACTCGCGCTTCTTCTGGCGCTTGACGTTCTGCTCCATGGGCCCGACCTTGGCGGCCGCACCGGTGAAGCCCTCTTTCTGGTACTGCTCCTCGGTGAGCTTGTCCTTCTGGGCCTGCTCCTGGCCCGCCGCGCCCAACTGCTTCCTCGCCTCCTCGTACTTCTTCTGGGCCTCCTGGTTCTTCTTCTTGAGGCTGAAGTCGCCGGGCGCGCAGGCCTCGTCCAAGGGAGCGGCGGACGCCAGCCGTGGCACCAGCGCGGCGCCCAGGCCGGCGGCGACGACGCCCCCCAGCAGGGCTCGGCGGCTGAACGGTCCCGCCAGGGGGACCTGGGGGGCGGCGAGGACAGGCTTCGATTCGGGGCTTCCAGTCATGTGTTCCTCCCAGACAGGAAAGTTAGGCGCATCTAACGCTCCTGAACGGGATAGTGCCGAATGCGGGCTGCGCAAGGGGGGGAGGGCGTCGGGCGTCGCTCGCAGGCCGAGCTTCGGCTTCTCCGGATGGAACCGTCGTCCACGCTGTCGCCGAAGCTCCAGGTCGCGCTTGGGAATGGCGTTGCGAGCGCTCGAGGAACGGTCGCCGGGGACGACGACCGCCGGGGCGTGGTGCTACTGGCAGACGCCGCGCGTGTCGCCCGCCAGGGTGGTGCCCAGCCCGCAGGTGCCCTGCTCGCCGAGCACGGCGCAGTCGATGAGCACGAAGCGGCCGTTCATGCAGGTCTTGATCGAGGTGCCCTCGCAGGTGTCCTGCGTGATGGGATCGCCGCTGGCCGCTCCCGTGGCGCGGCCCACGCACTCGCTGGCGATGGGCTCGCAGCCCAGCATGGTGGCGTTGCACGTGCGGTCGAAGGCAGCGCAGTCGGTGCGGTACTGAACGTCCTGGTAGCAGTTCACGAGCGTGTCGCCGTCGCAGGTGGCGCCCTGGGTGCAGCCCGCGGCGGGCGTGCCCTTGGCGATGCACTGGCCGTTCAGGCAGGACTTGTCGGCCGGGCAATCGAACTTCTGCTCTTCTTCGCCCGCGAAGCACCGCACCACCGTGTCGCCGTCGCACGCCTGGCTGTTGGCGGCGCAGGTGGTGCCCGTGGTGCAGCCCTTGCCGTCCACGCACGACATGCCGGCCGACGAGGCGCAGTCGGTCACGTGCTTGATCAGGTTCGACGCCTCGCAGTCGACCAGCGCGTCGCCCACGCAGCCACCATCGTTCGGGCTAGAGCAGGAGAAGGTCACGTTCAGGCGGTCGCAGGCCACGAACTGCTTGCACGTGGTCGACGAGGCGGCGCACTCGACCAGGCGCGCGTACTCCTTGTCGGGCGACGTGGCCATCGCGGTGTCCATGTACAGGTCGTACCAGCACTTGTCGGCGTACAGCCCGATACGCGAGTCGTTCAGGCACGCCGCGACCATCGAGCAGGTCTTGCCGATCACGCCCAGGTCGCCGGGGGGCGTGGTGGTGTCCTCGGGGGGAACGGTGTCGTCGCCGACCACGTCGGCGGTCGTGGCGTCCGACGGATCGTCGTCGCCTCCGGGACAGGCCACGCACAAGGCGAACGCCACCACAAGGGTCGCAACGGCGAGGGATCGACGCATGGGAACTCCTGATGTTGAGATTTCTGACAGAGGTAGAAGCGGGCGCATGCTACTGCGCCCACCCGATCCGGTCAAGCGTAGAAAAGTGATGGTAACTGATTGGAGATCAGGACGGCTGGCGCAGAGGACGCATCAGCGGCCTTTCGGCCCGTGACCCGAGGCCGTCGCCCGGCCATCGTCGTCGTCGCCCGGCCACCGGTCGCGGTCGCGACTCTCCGGGGCGACGTGGGCCCGAGGCGAGTGGTCCGGAGGCCGCACGGCCGGTGTGGGCCGCGCGGCGGGCGTGCTCGCGGGCTTCCCGGCGGGCGCCGGGCCCAGCTGCGATTGCACGGGCGATTCCGCCCGTTGCGGACCGAGACGACGAGCTAACCGGGGAACGTTGGCAGGTCCACGTGAAACGTCGTGCCCTCGCCCGGCCGGCTCTCGAACCACAAGACTCCGGCATGCTCCTTCACGATGCCGTAGCTGATCGACAGCCCGAGGCCCGTCCCCTCGCCCTTGGGCTTCGTCGTGAAGAACGGGTCGAAGGCGCGTTCGGCGACGTCGGCGAGCATGCCGACGCCCCGGTCGGCGACCGTCAGGCGAATCCACGGGGCGCCGTCGCGCTCGAATGGCCGCGCCGTGATGTGGATGACCTTGTCGGGCGACGAGCCCGGGAACCGGTCGTTCAACGCGTCGCGCGCGTTGGTCAGCAGGTTCATGAGGACCTGCTGGATCTGCTGGCCGCGGCACCGGAGGCGCGGCAGCCCATCGGGCAGGTCGGCGCTGAGCTTTATCTGGTCCTTGCGCAGCGAGGCGTGAACGAGCGAAAGGGTGCCGGCCACCAGGGCGCCGAGGTCGGTCGGCAGGTGGTCCTCCCGTTCGCGGCGGGCGAAGGCCAGCAGGGTGCGCACGATGGTCGCCATGCGCTCGCTCTGCCGCACGATCGCCGCGGCGCAGTCGCGCGACACGGCCGAGGTGTCCGGCTCATCGAGGATGAGCTGGGCGAAGTTCATCACGATGCCCAGCGGATTGTTGATCTCGTGCGCCACCCCGCTGGCCAGCGTGCCGATGGCTTCGAGGCGCTGCGACTGGGCGACCTGGTCCTGCAGCCGTGCGCGCTCCTCCTCGGCCCGCTTGCGCTCGGTGACGTCGACCGTGAAGCCCGCGAGGTAGCGCGGCGTGCCGTCGATGACGATGGGGAACTTGGTCGTCTGGTAGGAGCGGCCCCCCAACTCTTCGTCGACCGTCACCTCCCTGCCCTCGTTCATGATGCGGATGTCGTCGGCCACCATGCGCTTGGCCAGGTCCGAGGGGAAGAGATCGTTCATGCTCTTGCCGAGCAGCTCGTCCAACGGTCGGCCGATCATCGTCTCGTAGTTCCTGCTGAGCCGCAGCGAGCGGATCTGCGCGTCCTTGAAGAACACGTAGACCGGGCTGTAGTCCAGGAAGTGCTGGAAGATGGTCTCGTTTTCGCGCAGCGCCGCTTCGGCCTGCTTGCCGGCGGTGATGTCCGTGAACGTCACCACGAAGCCGTCGCCCAGCTTGACCGCGACCGCGTGGAACCAGCGGCTCACGTGCTCGTGCTCGTAGTAGTGCTCGTGGTTCAGGGGAACACCGGTCTCGACGACGGCCGTGTACAGGTCGAACAGCCCTTCGATGCGGGCGCCCGGCATCTCGGTGAGCAGGCGGCGGCCGAGCAGCTCGGCGCGGGTGCGGCCCACCAGGCGGGTGGCCGCCTCGTTCACCAGCCGCCACGCGAAGTCGACGATGACGCCGCGCTCGTCACGGCACGCATGGAAGGCCATGATCCCCGACAACGAGCTGTTGAGTACGCTCTCGAGCAGCGGTCCGTTCTCTTCGGGAGGAACGCCGTCGTCCATTGTCGACTCCTGCCTGCCGCGCGCGAACCCGGGGGGAGGGTGCGATCTCCGCGGGTCACGCTATCCGCTGACGGGGTTCCTGTCGAGATCGCAGAAGTCCGGCGAGCAGACCTGCTGATTCCATGCAGGAGAGGGGGCGTTGGCGGTTCAGGCCGAGGGCCTCGACTCGACCAGCGTGGCGCCTCGAGACGCCCTCGACGATGCGGTGCAGCACGCCGGCGCGTCGGGGGGCAGATCTTTGTTGCTCACGGCTCGTCCGCGTAGTGGTCGCCGTACACCTTGGCCACCTCGGCCTTGCCGGCCGGCGTGAAGTGCGGGCCGCCCAGCAGGAAGACGTCGCAGCTCGGCGCCTCGAACCTGGGGGCGGCGGTGACGAGCTCCGGGTAGGCGGCGACCACCGCCGCGACGGCCTCGTCGATGAACGGCTGCACGATCGTCTCGTCGCTGCTCGCGGGGCCGCACAGCTGGTTCCCCGGCGCCCGCAGCATGGTGAGCAGCTCGATCCGCTTCAGGTTCGGGTACCTGGTCATCAGGTCCTCGACCACGGCCGAGAAGGCCGACGTCCATTCGGCGGCCGTCGTGTACGTCCAGTTGCAGCCCAGGAAGAGCACGCGATCCGGGTTGCCGGAGCCCGCGACGCAGGGCGAGGTGACCTCGGTCGACCACACCGGGTCGGCGGGGTCGCTCCATAGGTCGATGTAGGCGTGCAGCTTGGTGATCGCCTGCCAGCGGCCGTCGTCGACGGCGTCCTCGAACCCGGCGCCGTACCACTCGCCCACGACCGACACGCCCATCACCTGGGTGCACGTGTAGACGGGGTGGACCGGCACGTCGTCGGCGACCTCGGAGGATTCTCCGGCGACGTCGGCGTCGGCGGGCGGGGGCAGCGAGTCCGGCGACGGATCACCGGTGCTGGAGCACGCGGTGGACACCAGGGCGATCAGGATCGTCCAGACGGCGCGATGACGCACGGCGTTCCCCTTGCGGCACCCGTAGCGGGCGTGCCCGTCAGCCTATCGGAAACGCGTCGCGTCGGCTAGCGGATGTCCAGCCAGGGCAGCGAGCGCCCGTACCACGCCACCACGCGCAGGCGAGCCCCTCAATGCACCCGGCTCGCCACCATCGCGAGCTTCTCGCCGCCCTCGGCCACGTCGACCGCCACCTCGCTGCCTTGCGGGATCTCGCCCGCGATCAGGCGCTTGGCCAGCTCGTTCTCGACGTGGCTCTGGATGGCGCGCTTCAGGGGCCGGGCCCCGAAGGCCGGATCGAAGCCGCGCTCGGCCAGGAAGGCGCGGGCGGCGGGGGTGAGGGTCAAGGTCACGTCGCGGTCGGTCAGGCGCTTCCTGAGGCGCGCGAGCTGCAGGTCGACGATCCGGGGGGCGCGCCGATGAGGCGGGCCACGGAGTGCTTCTCCATATACTCGGACATGTCGAGGCAGGCGTGAATGGACCTCCGGCGCGAGGGACCGAGCAGAAGGTGCTGAACGGCGAACCGCAGTCAGAGACCATGGTCATCGAGTGCGACAACGGCGTCGCGTACGACGTGGCCGTGAAGCCGCACGTGCACGCCCCCGCCTCGGCGGCTGCCGCGTTGACCAGGTCGGCCGAGGTGCATACAGTAGGGGTGAACGGGCGCGGAGGGTGAGATGTCGAAGTCCGTTGCGCTGAACCTGACCGACAAGACCTACAAGCGGTTGCAGCTCGCGGCGAAGCGCGACCAGCGCACGGTGCGCCAGGAGCTTCTGTACCTGATCGAGCAGCGCCTGCCGTACCTGCCGGAAGACCTGGCGGCCGCCGAGGCCGAGTTGCTCAAGCTGGTCGACGCGTCCAAGCTGCCTGACCCCGAGGAGGTCCGGCGCGCATCCGACGGGGGGCACGCGTGATCATCGCGATCGCCGACTCCAATTGCATGATCCGCCGCTTCTTCCCGTCGCAGGGAGAGCCGGCTCCGGGGTTCAACGAGTTCTACAACAAGGCGGCCCACGGCGAAGCTACGCTGATGGTACCGGACCACTTTTTCTACGAAGTGGCAAACTACCTTCAGCACGCCGCTAAGACAGGTGCGATTTCTCCAGATCGGGTCGCGCACTACATTGAGATACTGGAGCGCGGGCCGTGCAAACCGACATCGATGAGCCTGCTGATGAAAGAGCACGTCAAGGCGATCGACGAGGGGCTCGTCGAGCACGGCAAGGACGCTCCGTACGTGGCCCTCGCGATGGTCACCGGACGCATGTTGTTCACGACGGATCGACCGCTGGCCAAGCGTATGCAGCGAGCTGGCATGGCCGTTGTCGCGTGACTCGCCGGGTCCATCGCGTTGGCGAAGGCTCTGTGATGGCGAAGAAGCCGGATATCTGGGATTTCCTGTTGGTCCTCGGCGGCGCCTTCATTGGCGCGTAGGACACATCAACGGCCTTTCGTTCCGTGGGGCCGAGCATGACCAGGGGGATCCGTCGTTCGGTCCGGCCAGCCGCCTGGACGGACCTGGGTCCCGGGCGCGCCTCAATGCACCCGGCTCGCCACCATCGCGAGCTTCTCACCACCCTCCGCGACGTCGACCGCCACCTCGCTGCCTTGCGGGATCTCGCCCGCGATCA
>CAZBRS010000043.1:0-3988 GCA_964494475.1 uncultured Myxococcales bacterium
GTGACCAGCTTCATGGCCTGCAGGCGGCCCCAGGCGTCGAGGAACAGGCGCTTCACGTGCGGGATCTCGACGACCGATTTCCCGTAGAGCGTGCGGTTCACGGCGTGGGTGATGGCCTCGTAGAAGGCGTGCTCGCAGATGCCGATGCTGGCGAGGCCGAGGTTGTACTTGCCGATGTTCACCGTGTTCAGGGCGGCGTCCCAGGCCTCGCTGCCGCGGTGCAGGATGTCCTTGTCGGTGATCGGATAGTCTTTCAGCACGTAGGCGGCCACCGTCGACTGGCTGTTCACGACGTTCTTCAGGAACTCGTACTTCTCGTGGTCGGTGCCGACCGCGAAGAAGGCGTACTCGCCCGTGTCGGCGAACTTGCCGAACGTCGAGACCAGCGCGGCCAGGTGCCCGTTGCCGATGTAGTACTTGGCGCCGTTAGCGAGCCAGGTTCCGTCGGGCTGGGGCGCGAGGGCCATCTCGGTGGAGTAGATGTCGGCGCCGTGGGCCTGCTCGGAGAGCCCGAAGGCGAACACGCCGCCCTCGCGCAGCTTGCGGGCCGTCAGGGCGCGCACGTGGGCGTTGGCGCTCTGCCAGATGGGGCCGAGGCCCAGGATCGACACCTGCCACGTGTACCAGTAGCAGAGGCCGTAGAACGCGATGACCTCGCTGTACATGGCGATGCGCCAGGTGTCCCAGCGCGTGGTGCCGTCGCCGTCCTCCCGGGGGGTGAGCAGCGTGGCGTAGTGGCCGTGCTGGCCCTGGAACGCGAGGTACTCGGCGTACCAGTGCTGCTTGCGATCCATCTCCTTCAACGTCTTCAGGCCCTGGCCTTCGAAGAAGTCGATGGTCTCGCGCACGATGCGCGTGAGCACGGGGTCGTTCGGAAAGCCTTGGAAGGTCTTCGGATTGAACAGCTCCACGGGGCCTCCTCGGTGGGTCGATTCGACTCAGCGGGAGGACTGTACCACGACCTGCACCAACTCTTCCATGATGGCGTTCAGGTCGGTGTGGCGCGGGGTGAAGGTGGCCTTGACGCCCAGTTCGTGCAGGTGCGGCTCATCGTGGCGCGGGAAGATGCCGCCGGCCACCACGGGCACGTCGTGCAGGTCGGCGGCCTTCAGGCCCTCCATGACCTCGGCGGTCAGGCCCAGGTGGCTGCCCGAGAGCATGGACAGGCCGATCAGGTCGACGTCCTCCTGGCTGGCGATGGCCACGATCTCTTCGGGGGTGGCGCGCAGGCCCGTGTAGATGACCTCGAAGCCCACGTCGCGGGCCTTCAGGGCGATCTGCTCGGCGCCGTTGGCGTGGCCCTCGAGGCCCGGCTTGGCGATCAGGAAGCGCAGGCGGCGCCCGAGCTCCTGCTCGGTGCGCTTCACGAGAGCGCGCACCTCGTCGGTGCGGGCGGCGTGGCCGGCGCGGGGCGCGGCGATGTCCAGGCCCGTGGGCGCGCGGTACTCGCCGAACACGGCGCGCAGGGCGTCGGCCCACTCGCCCGTGGTCACGCCGGCTCGGGCGCAGGCCAGCGAGGCGGCCACCAGGTTGTCGCTGCCGGCGGCGGCGCGCTTCAGCGCGTCGAGGGCGGCCGTGACGGCGGTGCCCGAGCGCTGGCGGCGCCAGGCCTGGACGGCCTCGGCGAGCTCGGCCTCGATGCGCGGGTCGACGCTCTGCACCACCTCGACGCGGCCGTCGACCAGCGCCGAGGGCTCGCTCTCGACCAGCGTGTTCACGCCCACCACCTTCTGCTCGCCCGCCTCGATGGCGCGCAGGCGCGCGGCGTGGCTCCCCACCAACTGCCGCTTCAGGTAGCCGTTCTCGACGGTGGCCACGACGCCGCCCTGGTCGAGGATGTTCGCGACCTCGGCGCGCGCTCCCTCGATGAGCTCGTCCGTCTTTCGGGCCATCACGGTCGACCCGGCGAACAGATCGTCGTACTCCAGCAGGTCGGTCTCTTCGGCCAGCACCTGCTGCATGCGCAGGCTCCACTGCTGGTCCCAGGGCCGGGGCAGGCCGAGGGCCTCGTTCCAGGCCGGCAGCTGCACGGCGCGGGCGCGGGCGTCCTTCGAGAGCGTGACCCCCAGCATCTGCAGCACGATGCGCTGCACGTTGTTCTCGGGCTGCACTTCGGTCAGCCCCAGGCTGTTCACCTGCACGCCGTAGCGGAAGCGCCGCAGCTCGGGGTCGGTCACGCCGTAGCGGTCGCGCGTGATCTCGTCCCACAGCTGCACGAAGGCGCGCATCTTGGCGGTCTCCTCGACGAAGCGGATGCCGGCGTTCACGAAGAACGACAGGCGCCCCACCACGTTGGGGAACTCGGAGGCGGGCACCTGGCCGCTGGCGCGCACGGCGTCGAGCACGCCGATGGCGTTGGCCAGGGCGAACGACAGCTCCTGCACCGGCGTCGCGCCGGCCTCCTGCAGGTGGTACGAGCAGATGTTGATGGGGTTCCAGCGGGGCACGTGGCGCACCGTGTGGGCGATCAGGTCGACCTGCAGGCGCATCGAGGGGCCGGGCGGGTAGATGTAGAGCCCGCGCGACAGGTACTCCTTCACGATGTCGTTCTGGGTGGTGCCGCGGAGCCGCGACGGGTCGACGCCCTGGCCCTCGGCGGCCGCGGCGGTCAGGGCCAGCATCCACACGGCGGGGCCGTTGATGGTCATCGAGGTGTTCATCTTGTCGAGGGGCAGGCCCTCGAACAGCCGCGAGAGGTCGCCGAGGTGCGCGATGGACACGCCCACCTTGCCCACTTCGCCGCGCGCGCGCGGATGGTCGGGGTCGTAGCCCGCCTGGGTGGGCAGATCGAAGGCCACCGACAGGCCCGTCTGCCCCTTCGACAGGTTCAGGCGGTACAGGGCGTTCGACTCGCGCGCGGAGCTGTGCCCCGCGTACGTTCTCATCATCCAAGGCGCTTCGCGGGTCGGCATCAGGGCCTCGCCTTCACCAGCAGGCGCCGCTCGATCTCGAAGATCTTGGCGGGGAGCTTCTCCTTGCCGAGGTCCTTCTTGTCGGTCTCCTTGACGAACAGGTCGTCACCGAACCTGTCCAGGGCCTCCGCCGCCGAGACGTTCTTCACGCCGATGAGTTGCAGGGTCACGACGCCGGCCTTCAGGGCGGGCACGGGCTCGACGGCCAGCACGCGGTGCAACGCCGCCACGGTGTCGCCGGACACGGTGGGCTGGGTGTGGTACCCCTCGGTGAAGCCCAGGTCGGCCCAGGCGTTCTCGGACACGTCGCGGCTGCCGAGGCCCTCGAGCCAGGCGAACACCAGGCCGCCGTAGACGATGGGCTCGCCGCTCATGGCGCCGGAGAGGCCCGTGGAGTACGCGCGGTTATAGTGCAGGGGGTGCGTGTTGCCCACCGCGTACGTCCAGGGCATGTGCTCGTCGGTGATGGTGCGGCCGTTGGCGTGCACGACCACGTCGCCGGGCGCGAACGCGTCGAGCCACGACCCGCCGCCCGTGAGGCCGGAGGGCCAGGCCGCAGGCAGGTCGGGCAGCGCTAGGGCGGGCGCGTCGACCCACGGGAAGGGCACGTCGCCGCCCAGGGCGGGCGCCGTCTCGGGGCGGGTGCCCCGGGGTGCCACCAGGATCTTGCGCTCGTACTGCAGCACCACCTGGTCGTGCTGGTTCAGGGACAGCGTGCGGATGCGCGCGATGCCCGGCTTGCCGCTGCCCTTGTCCTGGCGGTCCATCACCTTGGTGAGCGCGCGCAGCGTGTCGCCGGGGTAGACGGGGCGGAGGAACGAGGCGTGGTAGTAGCCCAGGTTCGCGATGGCCTTCTCGCTGTCGTTCTGCACGCCCAGGCTGAGCGTGACGTTGAACACCAGCTGCGGCGACGCGGGCGTGGTCAGGTAGCCGTTCGCCCGGGCGAAGGGCTCGTTCAGGTACAGCGGGTTGGCCTGGTGGAAGGTCGCGGCGAAGGCGCGCACCAACCCCAGGTTCAGCGTGAGCCCGCGCGGGTGCACGAACACCTGGCCGGACACGAAGTCCTCGAGGTAGCG
>CAZBRS010000043.1:4088-24971 GCA_964494475.1 uncultured Myxococcales bacterium
AGGCTGAGGCCCCGGTGCCCCTTCGCGAGGTCGGGGTCGGTGCGCGCCAGCACCAGCAGCACGTCGGCGCGGCCGCCCAGGGTGCACCAGCTCTTGGTGCCGTTCAGCCGCCAGCCGCCCTCGGCGCGGGCGGCCTTGAAGCGCATGCCGGCCACGTCGCTGCCGTAGTCGGGCTCGGTCACCGCCACCGACGGCAGCTTCTCGCCGCTCGCGAACTGCGGCAGCCAGTGGGCGCGCTGCTCCTCGGTGCCGCCGGCCAGCAGGGCGCGCGTGACGATCTCGGGCCGCGTGATCAGCGAGCCGGCCGCGCCCAGCGAGCCGCGCGACAGCTCTTCGGTGACCACGATCATGTTCAGCGTGTCGTCAAGGCCCGCGCCGGGCTCGTCGGCCGTGAAGCCGCCGAAGCGCTGCGGGATCGACAGGCCGAAGGCGCCGAGCTCGATGAGCGCGTTCAGGATCTCGTCGGGCACGTCGGCGTCGTCGCGGTGGATGTGTTCGGCCGTCGGCTTCACCACCTCCTCGGCGAACTTTCGGAAGGTCTGGCGCATCATCTCGGCGTCGGGCGGGAGCAGGCGGCTTCCCAGGCTGCCCTGCTGCGCGCGGATGAGGTCGCCGAGGCCAGCCAGGTTGTCGGCCGACAACTGGACGTCGAGGAAGTCGAGGGTGGCGGGCGCGTCGACGGTCGTGGCCAGGAAGGCGCGCTCGAGCCCGAAGTCACGCGGGTGGCTCGAGAGGCGGGCGCGCGTGTTCTGCACGGCCTCTGCGGCGAACGCCAGGGCCAGCCGCTCCTCGAGCAGCAGCCCCTCGGCCCCGTCGGTCGGCAGCTTCTTCGCCGCGCGGGCGCGGTCGGCGTGGCCGATCAGCGCCTCGGCGGCGGCCAACTCGGCGGTGCTCCACGCGAGCTCGAAGGGCACGAGCTGCGTGGCGTCGAGGCGGGCGTTCGACAGCTTGCCGTCGACGCTCACGCGCGCCTTCAGCGTCGTCAGGGCGGCCTCGACGGCGGTGGTCGCCAGGGCCACGGCGGTCACGCCGGCGGCCAGGCGGGGCCCGGTGGGGAGCGGGTAGCGCGCCATGGGAGACCTCCGGCTACGCCTTCGCGGCGCGGTTCGCGACGATGGTCAGGAACGAGCGGCCGCGCAGCTCGTCGAGGGTGATGCCCGTGGCCAGCACCTCGGCCTCGGTCAGGGCGCCGCAGGCCAGGCCGCGCAGGAAGAAGTTCAGGAGCCCCTGCCCCGTGGCCGCGTCGTCGAAGGTGTTGCCCACCAGCGTGGCCTGGGCGGCCTTCTGCACGAAGGCGTTCAGGCGCGTCGAGGCGTCGCCGAGCCCCCGCAGGAAGAAATCATAGATGGCGGCGTACCGGATGGGCAGCTGCGCGGGGTTCAGGTCCCAACCCTGGTAGTACGCGTGCTCGAGCGAGTGCTGCACGTTGGCGAAGTGCCGCGCCCAGGCGGCGTGGACGACCGCACGGTTCTCCGACGTCTGCTGCACGGTGAGGGGCTTCTCGGGCGAGCCCTTGTGGGGCCCGATGGGCATGACCGTGGTGGCGCCGTCGGAGGCCGTGACGCCCGTGCCGGCCAGGCTGACCTGCAGGACGTGGCGCGCGAAGTCGCAGGCGGCGTGGGTGTGGGTCTGGTGGGCCGCCGTGATGTTGCAGCTGGCGGTGTAGTCGTAGGTGCCGAAGGCGCAACTGCGAACGCGGCCGGCGCCGGCGCGGACCAGCAGGGCCACGTTCGAAGCGCCGCTCTCGCTGAAGATGGACTGGGTCGTCTCGATCATGAGGTCGATGCCCACGCCGCCCTTCGGCAGGCCCGTGCGGGCCTCGAGCACGTCGAGCAGCTTCGCGAGCGCGACCACCTGCTCGGGGTGCGTCACCTTGGGCAAGGTGACCACGAAGCCGTTGGGCAGCTTGCCGCCCGCGGCTCCCGCCAGGGTCGTGAGGAAGAGGTCGAGGGTGCGCACCGCGCGGGCCCGCGACTCCTCGGTCAGCGGCTTGATGCGAAAGCCGATGAAGGGCGGAAGGTTGCCCTCGAGGATCGCCTTGCCGAGCTCGGTCGCGGCCTGCACCGCGTGGCCGTCCTCCTCGGCGTCGGGGCGGTTTCCGTAGCCGTCCTCGAAGTCGATGCGCTGCTCCTCGATCGGCTCGCGGGCGAGCTTCTCGCGCACGCGCCGGTACACCGTGAAGGCGCGCCAGGCGGGCTCGTAGGCCTGCCGGAGCCGCGCGGGGTCCCGGTCGAGCTCGGCCGCCAGGGCGGCGACGTTCGCGGGCTCCTGCGGCAGCCGATCGGCGCCCGCGAGGCCGATGGCGCGGGCGAAGGTCGCGAAGTCGGGCCCGTAGTCGTCCAGGGCCTTCTGCGCCAACTGGCCGAGCTTCAGGTGCACGCCGGCCTTGAACAGGTTGGCGCCGCCGTAGACCGTGTGCACCGGTTGGCGCGTCGTGGCGTCGCCGGGGTAGGCCGCCGCGTGGTGCCGGTTGGCCGCGGCGAGCGTCCCCAGCAGGTCGGCCAGCGACGTGGCGTCGAGGGTCGTGGTCATGAGATCCTCCAGCTCAGGCGTGAGCGCGGGTCGGGCTCAGTTGGCGTCCCGGCAGACGCATTTGTCGGGGTCCGAGGGCGCGCCGATCATGCCCCGGATCACGTCGGTCATCGACACTACACCGATGGGCAGCTTGCGACCGTTGCGCTCGTCGGCGACCACCAGGCGGTGCACCCCCTTCGACGTCATGAGGGTGACCACGTCGGTGACCGAATCGTCGAGGCGGCAGGTGAGCAGGCTGGGGCTCATGACGTCGGCGGCGGTCAAGCCCGCGATCTGTTCGGGTGTGCGGCCCTGGCGCGCGAGCACGACGTCGGTCTGCGAGACCACGCCCTCGGCCGCTCCGTCGGGTCCGAGGACCACCACCGCGTGGATGCCGTAGTCGACCAGCAGCCGGGCCACCTCGTCGACGTGGGCCGAGGGCGCGCAGGTGATCACGCCGGCGTGCAGGATGTCGCGCACCCGGGTGGCGTCCTTCGCGAACGCCGCGACCGCGTCGTCGGCGATGGCCACGCGGGGCTGGGCGTAGAACTCCTCGGGGGTCGGGGCGGGGGGCTTCACGGCGCTCACCTCCTCGCGCGCGGTCAGCGGCGCGCTGATCCCGGTGCCGAACTCGAGGGCGCCCACCAGCACGGCCATGTTGCCGTGCGGATGCTTGTTCGCGAACATGAGCTGGTGCGCGTCGGGAAGCTCGGCGTACGTGAAGGTGCGCGACAGGCACGGATCGACCTTGCCCTCGATGACCAGGTCGTTGAAGCCCTTCGACTGCACATCGTTCGCGAAGTGCGAGCCCTGCAGGCGCTTCTGGCGCATCCACAGGTAGCGCAGGTCGACCGTGGCGTTGTAGCCCGTGGTGCCGGCGCAGATGACCACCATGCCGCCGGTCTCGGTCACGAAGATCGAGGTGGGGATGGTGGATTCGCCCGGGTGCTCGAACACGAGCTTCGGGTTCTTCTTCTCGCCGAGCACCTCCCAGATGGCCTTGCCGAACTCGCGTACGCCCTTCAGCCACTTGGCGTAGCCGACCTGGTCCTTCCAGTGCGGCAGCATGCCCCAGTGGGTGAAGCGGCTGCGGTTGATGGCCCCGGCGGCGCCCAGGCTCTTCACGTAGTCGAACTTGTCGTCGCTCGAGACCACCGCCACCGGGATGGCGTCCTGCGAGCGCGCGATCTGGATGGCCATGGAGCCCAGGCCGCCCGCGCCGCCCCAGATGAGCGCCACGTCGCCGGCCTTGATGGCGTGCTCGTCCCAGCCCATCAGCATGCGGTAGGCCGTGGCGCCCACGAGCATGTAGGCCGAGGCGGCCTCCCACGAGAGGTGCTTCGGC
Source organism: uncultured Myxococcales bacterium (assembly GCA_964494475.1). Classification (GTDB taxonomy): domain Bacteria; phylum Myxococcota_A; class UBA9042; order CAZBRS01; family CAZBRS01; genus CAZBRS01. The sequence continues at coordinate 7,948 of CAZBRS010000043.1, forward strand.
TTGGGCAGGCACTGGTGGTCCTGCACCCGCGTGAACTGGGCGAACGAGCCGTAGTTGGTCTCGTAGCCCCAGATGCGGAAGCTGTCAGCGAACATCGGGTCCTGGCCGTCCTGCGCCAGCGGATCGTTGCGATCCCAGGTGCCGCAGTGCACGACGACCTCGTCGCCCACCTTCACGCGGGTGACGTCCTTGCCCACCTTGTACACGATGCCCGAGGCGTCGGACCCGCCGATGTGGAAGGGCTCGGGCTCCCCGGCCTTGTTGCGCGCGCCGATGACGTTGACCGGCACGCCCAGGCCGGCCCAGACGTTGTTGTAGTTGACGCCGGCGGCCATGACGTAGACGAGCACCTCGTCGTCGGCGATCGACGGCACGTCGACCACTTCCTGCTTCCAGGCCTGCATGGGCTCGCCGAAGCGGTCTTCGCGCACCAGCCAGGCGTGCATCTTCGCCGGGACTTCGCCGAGCGGCGGCTGCTCGCCGATCGCATACAGGTCCTTCGCCATGCTCGCCCTCCGGAACTTCTTAGGTGAACGATATCAATGCCTATCGACGGCGAATCTAGGAGTATGTCGGGGGGTGTCAAGGAGGTCCGGAGGTCCCCGGTGCACTTTTTCGAATCGTTTTTCTGAAATACCGCGAGCCGAGCGCGAGCAGCAAGGCGCTCCCGAGCAGCGCGGCTCCCAGGCAGAGCGCCTCACCGCCGGCGTCGACGACGCCGACCCGGCGGAGCACCCGCCCGAGCACGCCGAGCGTGCCCCCGGTCGCCAGCGCCGCGACGACGGCGGCGGGCGCGGGGTTCGCGTTGGCCAGGCTGGCCAGGATGGGTACGGTCAGCGCCCCCACGAAGAGGGCGTACCCCGTGAGCAACACCGAGAGCAGATCGGGGGCGAGCAGGCCCGCGAGCGCGCCGGCCAACCCGTAGAGCGCGACCAGGCCGCGCCGCGCGGGGCCGGTGGCGCCGGGCTCACGACGGCGCGGCGCGGGCTCGAGGGCGCCCGCCAGCGCGGCCGCGCCGGACAGCAGGATGGTCGAGGACGACGACACGACGGCCGCCAGCACGCCCACGAGCAGCAGCACCTCGAGCGGCCTCGGCAGCAGGCCCGCCAGGCGCAGCAGCACCGCGCCTTCGCCGGCCGAAAGGCCGGCCGAGCGCGCCGCCGACCCCAGCACGGCCAGGGCGGCCACGATCACGGGCAGGCCGAGCAGCGCGACGACCACGGCCCGGCGCGCGGCCGCCCCATTGGAGGCCGTCAGCAGGCGGCTGTAGAGGTCGGGGCCCACCAGGTAGGGCAGGCCCACCGTCAGCGACAGCAGCCCCATCTCGAGGGGAGCGAGGGGCACGGCCGGGGGCAGCGGCGCGCCCGAGGGGGCCGTGAGCCCGCCCCACCAGAGCAGCCAGCCCGCGGGCAGCACCAGCCCCAGGCCCAGCACGAGCAGCTGCGCGAGGTCGGTGCGCAGAACGGTGGGCTGGCCCCCGAGCACGGTGTACCCGATCACGGTCGTCACGGCCGCCCCGGCGACCGTCGACCCCTGGCCCGGCGCGACCACCTCGCCGAGGGTGCGCAGCGCCACCACCTGCGTGGCCAGCACGCCCAGCCAGGCCAGGCCGACCACCCCGCCCGCCACCCTCCGGGGCCCCTCGCCGAAGCGGCCCAGCAGGTCGGTGATGGAGCGCGCCTGGGAGCGGCGGATGCTCGGGGCGAGCACGGCGAGCCCGACCAGGAAGGGCAGCGCCGTGGCCAGGAACCAGGCGCCCGTCACGCCGTGGCGCGCCACCAGATCGGTGGTGCCCAGGGTGGCGCTGGCCCCCACGATGGTGGCGAGCAGCGAGCCCCCGACCCGCAGCCCCGACGCGCGTCGGTTCGCCACCCAGAAGGTGCGGCCCTGACCGGCTGCGCGGGCGTCGACGAACGACAGCGCCAGCGAGAGGGCGAGCAGCGCGACGATGACACCGAGCGCGAGCGACATGGCCTCTCCGGCGAGCGATCGCTCCATCGTCCACGCCCGGACGCGAAAGACAAGCCACGACGTGCCTTGTCGACGGGAGCAGGGGAGATATAGTGGCTCGACCCGACGTTGGAGCCCGGCCATGCCGCCGAATCGTCAACAGCGCTCGATCGAGAACCCGAGGGCGCGGAACGCCGAGGCCCTGCATCGTTGCACGCACTTCGCTATGAAGAAGGAGCGCGTAGCCGGCGCCGGCGTGGTCACGGGCTGTGCCGCGTCGACGGGCAACGCCGTGCGCAAGGGCTCGATGCTCTTCACCTACGAGGCCTGACCATGCGATCTGCCGGCTTCCTCGGGACGGGCGCCTTCGTCCCCCCACGCTGCGTGTCGAACGCCGAACTCGAGGCGCGTGAGTACACCTCGTCGACGGGGGAGCGCTTCACGCTCCCGCCCGGCGAGATCGAGGCGCGCACGGGCATTCGCGAGCGCTACCACGCCGACGTGCCCACCTCCGAATTGGCGGCCCGGGCGGGCGCCGCAGCCCTGGCCGATGCGGGCCTGACCGCCTCCGACCTCGACCTGGTCCTGGTGGCCACCTCGACCCCCGACCATCCCGTGCCCAAGCTGGCGCCGCGGGTGGCGCACCTGCTGGGCGCCACGGGCGTGGCGGCCTGGGACGCCGGCAAGGACTGCTCGGGCTACCTCGAGGCGCTCGAGACGGCCCACCAGTTTGTGCGGGCCGGCGCCCGCGAGCGCGTGCTGGTCGTGGCCGCCGAGCGCATGACCAGCATCGTCGACCCCACCAACAAGGCCACGGCGCTCGTGTTCGGCGACGGCGCCGGCGCCGCGGTGGTGGGCCCGGTGGCCGAGGGCGGCTGGCTCGGCAGCGTGGCGGGATCGGCCGGCGACCTGGTCGACAAGCTCTACGTGCCCACCCGCGACTCCTGGCTGGCCATGGACGGCAAGGCGGTCGCCGCCTTCGCGAGCGGTGCGCTGCCAAACGCCTTGCGGCGCGTCACCGAACGCTTCGGCCTGACGCTCGACGACCTCGACCTGCTCGTCCCCCACCAGGCCAACCTGCGCATCCTCGAGAAGGCCGCCGCCTCGCTGGGCTGGCCGCTGGAGCGCTTCGTGATCAACGTCGACCGCTATGGCAACACCGGGGCCGCCTCGCTGGCCCTGGCCCTGCACGAGGCCCGCAGCACGGGCCGCGTCCGGCCCGGCGCTCTGGTGGCGCTGGCCGGCTATGGCGCGGGCATCAGCTGGATGGCGAGCCTGTTCAGGGCGTGACGGGCTCCGGTCCTTCGTACCGATACCCCACACCGTGCACGGTGCGCAGGATGCGCGGGTCGCGCGGGTCCCGCTCGATGCGCTTGCGCAGCTGGCTGATGTGCTGATCGAGGGCCCTCGAGTTCGGGAAGAAGTCCTCGCCCCAGCCGGCGTCCATGAGGGTGTTGCGATCGAGGGCCTTGCCGGGGTTGGCGGCGAACAGCCGGAGCAGCGTCACGTCGCGAAGCGAGAGGTCGATGGTCTGGTCGCCGCGGTGGGCGCGCAGCTCGGCGGGCGCCACGTCGAGGTCGCCGATGCGGAAGGGGCGCTCCTCGACGCGCGCCGGTCGCGAGGCGAACGCGCGGCGCGTCACGGCGCGGAGGCGCGCCACCACCTCGCGCACGCCGAAGGGCTTGGTCACGTAGTCGTCGGCGCCGAGCTCGAGGCCCACGACCTTGTCGATCTCTTCGGCCTTGGCGCTGAGGAAGAGTACGGGCACCTGCGCGTCGCGGGCTCGGATCTGGCGGCATACGTCGTAGCCGCTGGCGCGGGGCATCATGATGTCGAGGCAGACCACGTCGGGCTGCTCGGCGGTGAAGGCGCGCCAGGCCTCCACGCCGTCGGCGGCCTCGACCACCTGGTAGCCTTCCCCTCGCAGGATCTCGGACAGGCCCTCGCGGAGGCGCGCGTCGTCCTCGGCGACCAGGATCTTCATGCGGCGCCTCCTTCGTCGGGCGGGGCGGGCGGCGTGGCCAGCTCGACCCGAAAGCGCGCGCCGTCGCCTCCGGGGACCAGGCGCACGTCGCCGCCGTGCAGTCGCGCGAGCTCGCGCGCGATGGCCAGCCCGATGCCCGTTCCGCTGGCGCCCTCGCGCACCGAGTCGCGCAGGCGGTAGAAGGGTCGGAACACGCGCTCGGTCTCGTCTGGGGGAATGCCCGGGCCTCGATCGGCGACCTCGACGACGGTCCGGGCGGCATCCTGGCGGGTCTGGACGCGCAGCCACCCGCCGCCGGCCGCGTACTTCTCGGCGTTGCCCACCAGGTTTCCGAGGATCTGCCCCAGCGCGTCGTCGTCGACCAGCACGCGCATCGGCGCCTCCAGCGACGTCTCGAGGGCCAGGCCGCGCTCCGCGAGGCCGGGGCGGAAGGTCTCGAGCACCTCGGTCACCACCTCGTCGACCACGGCCGGCGCCGGCCGGAGTTCGAGGGCCCGGCGCTGGCGGCGTCCGAAGACCAGCACGTTCTCGATCATGCGGCCCAGGCGCCGGCTCTCGTCGATGATCACGGCCGCGAAGCGGGCCGCCTTCGGGTCGTCGTCGGGCAGGCGCGCGGCCAGCAGCTCGGCGTAGAGGCGCACGTTCGTGAGCGGGGTCTTCAGCTCGTGCGACACGCGGTTGACGAAGCTCACGCGCTCGCGCGCCTCGCGCACGGCCCGCGTGGTGGCCCAGCCGAGGCCGAGGGCCAGCGCGGCCAGGGCCAGCCCCAGGGCGGCCGCGGCCGTGGCCGTGTTCGTCGCGGCGTAGGCCTGGAAGGATCGCACGCGCTCGAGCACGGCGGCCAGGGGGTAGCGCACCTCCAGGTGCCACGGGGCCAGGGGAGCCGACAGCGCCAGCGCGCGCGTATCGGTGTCGACGGCCGGAGCGTCGGAGGCGGCCGGGCACGTCCCCCAGCGGTGCAGGGGCACGTCGGAGCCCTCGAAGAGCGAGGCGCACGCTCCGCCTTCGCTCGCGGCCGGCAGCGCCGCGATCACGTCGGCCACCAGGCGGGCCCGGTTGAGCTCGAGCACGACCACGCCGCCGTCGGGGCGGGGCAGCACCCGCACGAGCGACAGGCCCTCGTCCGACCATCCCTGGACCCACGCCGCGGCCCGAGCTCGGCCGGTGGGCACCTCGCTCGGGCTCTCGTGCAGGAAGGCGCGGTCGGACAACGGGCGGCCCAGCCGGGAGAGGAGCGAGCGTTCGTCGGCCGTCAGGGGCCGCGTGGCGTCGGGCCAGGCCAGCCCTCCGTCGGCGCGCTGCCACGCCGCGCCGCGCAGCAGCGGCTCCGACCGGGCCAGCAGGGAGAGCGCCTCGACGGTCAGGGGCTCCGGGAGCCGCGCGTCGAGCCGGGCGGCCGCGCGCTCGAGCACCGCGCCCACGGCCTCTGCTGCCACGGCCAGCTCGGCCTGTCGAGCGGCCCGGGCCGCCGCGAGCTCGCGGGCCTCGATGGCGACGGCCTCGTCCTGGGACAGCCGCGCCGTGGCCCACGTGAGCGCCGCGACGGGCACGACCACCAGCAGCACGAGGGGCAGGACCAGCCAGATTCGCACGTTTTCTCCTCGGCAGATCAGTGCATCTGCTGAAGCTCGTAGTAGTTCTCGTCGCGGCGCATCGACTTGCGCTGCACGTTCCAGCTCCCGCTGTTGTCGACGCCGTCGGCGTCGGCCTGATTCTTGGCCTTGTAGGCCTTCAGCTTGGGCGCGTTCCAGCGCGTGGCGCCGTCCTCGAGCTCGCGCACGTTGTCGATCAGCAGCCGGCGCGCCTCTTCGACGCGGCCCTCGTCGCGGAGCAGCACGGCCTGGCGCGCCCGCTCGGTGGCCAGCAGCAGCGTGGCGTCGGCCAGCACCCGGCCGTCCTCGGCGCGCGCCACCTCGGCCGCGTCGCCGCACGCCCGCACGCCCACGCTCGCGGTGAGGGTCGCCGTTCGCCCGTCGTGCGGCTCGCGGTAGGTGACCTCGGCGCGCGCCACGTCGAAGCTGCCGTCGGCGCCGCGCGCCGGCACCTCGACCTCGATGAGCACGAAGCGCTCCTGCCCGGCGTAGAGCTGGTTCATGGTGGCGGTCACCACGCGGCCCGAGAGCCAGGCGTCGAGGCCCAGGGCGCGCAGCGGACGCACCCCGTCGGCGCACTCCACGCGCACGCGCAGGTCCTGCGCAGCCACCGACGTGAGGTCGCCGAGCTCGTAGCGGAACACGGTCGCGAGGTCGCTCGCGCGCTCGGCGAAGTAGTGCGTGCCGTCGGAGCGGCGCGCCAGCACGGTCATGAGGTCTTCGTTGTAGCCGGCGCCCAGGCCAATGGTGGTCACGCCCACCCCCTCGCGGCCGAGCGACGCGCCCAGGTCGCCGAGCGCTCCCGGCGTGCTGGGGCCCACGTTGGCCAGGCCGTCCGAGAGCAGCACCACCCGGTTGACGTACCCGGACCCCGCGAACTTGCGCACCTCGGCCGCGCCGCGCGCCACCCCGGCGAAGAGCGCCGTGTCGCCGCGCGTCGCGATGCCCCGGATGGCCCGCTCGACCGCACCCCGATCCGTGAGCTTGGTGGCCGGCACCAGCACGTCGACCACGTGGTCGTAGATGACCACCGACACGATGTCCTGGGGCCCCAAATGGTCGAGCGCAGCGAGCGCGGCGTTCCGCGCCTCGCGGATCTTGTCGCCCGACATCGAGCCCGAACGGTCGATGACGAAGGCCACGTTGACCGGCGTTCGTCCCCGCCCTCCGTCGGGAGCCTGGCCCGTGAGCGCCACCTTCAGCCACGTGGTCGTGACCCGGTCGGCCGCCGTGACCGGGTGACCCACCGACACCGTCAGGGTGGGCCCGCCGGCAGAGGCCACGCCCGGGCTCGCCACCACGAGCGCCAGCGCCAGCACCAGCCCGACCACCACGCGACCCCGACCTCTCGAACCGCCGGCTCCGTTCATGTCGCCTCCTCCCCGAGCCTACGCCCGGGCGCCTGGAATGGGAATGCCCCCCGTGGGCCTCCCGCGACTCCAGGAGACCACGTTCCACGGCGAGGGTGGTCAGGGCGGGGCAAGGCGTTTGTAAGAAGATCGTCAGAGGCTACGGGACTCCGCGTTGACAACACGTACGCAAAGACGTACGTTCTTGGCGGAGGTGCCCCATGACCACCCTGACCGCCACCGACGCACGTCGCGACCTCTACCGGCTGCTCGATCGGGTCTCCGACGACCACGAGCCTCTGCTCATCACGGGCGCCCGGAACAACGGCGTGCTGCTCGGCGAAGACGACTGGCGCGGCATCCAGGAGACGTTGTACCTGCTCTCGGTGCCCGGCCTGCGTGAGTCGATCCGCGAGGGCCTGGCCACCCCGGCCGAGCAGATGGACAAGGAGCTCGACTGGTGAGCTGGACGCTGGTCTTCTCGGCCGCTGCGCAGAAGGACGCCAAGAAGCTGGCGGCGTCGAACCTCAAGGAGCGGGCCAAGGAGCTCCTCGACCTGCTCCGCGAAGATCCGTTCCGCACCCCTCCGCGCGTCGAGAAGCTGGTCGGCGATCTCGATGGCGCGTACTCGCGGCGCATCAACCTGCAACACCGGTTGATCTATCAGGTGCTGGTGGACGAGCGCACGGTCAAGGTGCTGCGAATGTGGACGCACTACGAGTGATTCCGGTCACCCTCCTGGTTCGGCAGCTTGCCGCAGGTCCTCTTGCCCCTCCAGGGGATTCGACGGTACACTGCAAGGGCAGCTACGAGGCCTCGAATGGACCGTTCTCTCCCGCTCGTCAGCATCGACGTCGTCCGCCAGACCGTCCTCGACGCGCTGGCCGACGAGGATGTGCGTGTGCTCTTCTTCGGCTCCCGTGCGCGGGGCGACGCCCGGCGCACGTCCGACCTCGACGTGGCGCTCCAGCCCCGCCGCGCGCTGCGCCCTGGCGTGCTGGCCGCGCTGAGGGAGCGGCTCGAGGATCTGCGCATTCCCTACACGGTCGACCTCGTGCTGCTGGACGAAGTCTCGGGCGCGTTCCGCGATCTGGTTGCCGCGGAGGGAATCCCGTGGAGAAGCTGAAGGCGTTGCTTGCCGACACGGCCCAGGCGCTGGTCACGCTCGACGAGGCCCTGGCGCATCCGCCTTCGGTCCTGGTTCGCGACGCGACCATCCAGCGCTTCGAGTACTGCTTCGAGCTGTCGTGGAAGCTCCTCAAGGTCGCATTGGCCGACGTCGAAGGGCTCGGTTGCGAGTCGCCCAAGGGCTGCTTTCGTGCGGCCTTTCGAGCGGGTTGGCTCGATGAGGCCCAGACGCTCACCGCGCTCGACATGGTCGACGATCGAAACCGCACCGTGCACCTGTACCGCGAGCCCCTGGCTGTCGAGGTCCACGCCCGGATCCCGGGCTACCGTGCCCTGCTCGGAGACCTTCACGCGCGGATCGTGGTGGCGACAGGCTTCTCTGTCCCGTCGTGACACGTTCTTCGTTCTACCGTCAGAGATCGTGTCCGGGCTGGCTGAGCTCGGTCAGCACGCCGTCGCTGCTCTTGGGGTGCAGGAAGGCGATGCGCGCGCCGTGGGCGCCGATGCGGGGCGTCTCGTCCAACAGGCGCAGGCCCTTGCCCTTCAGCTCGGTCAACGTCGCGTCGATGTCGGCGACGGCGTAGCATACGTGGTGCAGGCCCTGGCCGCGTTGCTCGAGGAACTTCGAGATGGGCGCGTCGGGGCTCATGGGCTCGACCAGCTCGAGCTTCACCTCGCCGACCTGCAGAAAGGCGGCGCGCACCTTCTGGTCGGGCACCTCCTCGATGGTCGACAACGTGAGGCCCAGGCCCTCGGTGTAGAAGCGCGCCGTCTCCTCGATGGAGCGCACGGCGATGGCGATGTGGTCGATCTTCGTGGGGATCGGGCTCATGCGTCGCCTCCCTCGCGGTAGGTGCCGAACACGTCGCGTAGCGCGTCGGAGATCTCGCCGACCGTGGCTTCTGCCCGGACGGCACCGAGGATGTGGGGCATCAGGTTGTCCGTGCCGCGGGCGGCGCTGGCGAGCCCGGTGAGCGCGCGGCTCACGGCCTGCCCGTCGCGCTCGCGCTTCACGCGGGCCAGGCGCTCCTTCTGGCGCGACTCGGTCTCGGGGTCGACGCGGAACACCTCGATGGGCCCGGGCTTCTCCTGGAACTTGTTCACGCCCACGATCACGCGCTCGCCGTGCTCGACCTCGAGCTGGTAGCGGTAGCTCGAGTCGGCGATCATCTGCTGCGGCACGCGGCGCTCGATGGCCGCCACGGCGCCGCCCAGGGCGTCGATCTTGTCGACGATGGCGCGCGCCTCGGCCTCGAGCCGGTCGGTCCAGGCCTCGACCAGGTACGAGCCGGCCAGCGGGTCGATGGTGTCGGCCACGCCGGTCTCGTAGCCGGCGATCTGCTGCGTGCGCAGCGCCGTGAGCGCCGACTTCTCGGTGGGCAGCGCCAGCGCCTCGTCCCACGAGTTGGTGTGCAGCGACTGGGTGCCCCCGAGCACCGCGGCCAGCGCCTGGTAGGCCACGCGCACCACGTTGTTCTCGGGCTGCTGCGCGGTCAGCGTGACGCCGCTGGTCTGGGTGTGGAAGCGCAGCATCATCGAGCGCTCGTCCTTGGCCCCGAAGCGCTCCTTCACGAGCCGGGCCCACAGGCGGCGGGCAGCCCGGAACTTGGCCACCTCCTCGAGCAGGTTGTTGTGGCACGAGAAGAAGAACGACAGGTTGGGCGCGAACTCGTCGATGGACAGGCCGGCGACCAGCGCGGCGTCGACGTAGGCGACGGCGTCGGCCAGGGTGAGGCCGATCTCCTCGGCGGCCGTCGAGCCCGCCTCGCGCAGGTGGTAGCCGCTGATGCTGATGGGGTTCCACTTGGGAACCTCGCGCGCCGTGAAGGCGAACACGTCGGTGATCAGGCGCATGGAGGCCGCCGGCGGGTAGATGTAGGTGCCGCGGGCGATGTACTCCTTCAAGACGTCGTTCTGCACCGTGCCGCGCAGGGCCGAGGCCGCGACCCCCTGCTTCTCGGCCACGGCGATGTACATGGCCAGCAGGATGGGCGCGGTCGAGTTGATGGTCATCGAGGTCGAGACCCGGTCCAGCGGGAGGCCCGCGAGCAGGGCCTCCATGTCGGCCAGCGTGGCGATGGACACGCCCACGCGCCCCACCTCGCCCTGGGCCAGGGCGTGGTCGGGGTCGAGGCCCATCTGGGTGGGCAGGTCGAAGGCCACCGACAGGCCGGTCTGCCCCTTCTCGAGCAGGTAGCGGAAGCGCCGGTTGGTCTCGTCGGCGCCGCCGAAGCCTGCGTACTGGCGCATGGTCCAGTGCCGGCCGCGGTACATCGTGGGCTGCACGCCGCGCGTGAAGGGGAAGGTGCCGGGCAGGCCCAGGTCGCGCTCCTCGTCGAAGCCCTCGAGGTGCGCGCCCGTGTAGACGCGCTCCACGGGCAGCCCGGACTGGGTCGTGAACGCCGGCTGGCGTTCGGGGTTCCTGACCTTGCGCTCCTCACTCATGCGCTCTCCTCCTTCGCGATCGAGGCGTCACCCGCGGCGAACGCGGTCACGGCCCCGCCGTCGACCTGCACCACGAGCTCGCCCCCGGGGCCGAGGCCCTGGACCACGCCCGCGACAGCACGGGTTGGCGTGCGGGCGTCGGGCGCCACGACCACGCGTCGTCCGCGCCAGCCCGAGCGCCGCAGCCAGAGGTCGAGCAGGGCAGGCGCCCCCTCCCGGCGTAGCTGCTGGATGCGTTCGGCTCCCGAGCGCAAGAAGGTAAGCACGATGTCGTCGATGTCGACGGGGGGCGCGACCAGGTCGGCCAGCGTGACGGCCTCGGGGGGCAGCGAGCGCGGGTCCTGGTTCAGGTTCAGGCCCACGCCCACGGCCACGTGGGCGTCGCCCCGGCCGTCGGTCGACGCCGACGAGAGCATCCCGGCCAGCTTGCGCCCCCCCGCGAGCAGGTCGTTCGGCCACTTGAGGTCGACGCGGCCGGGTCCGGTCAGGGCCTCGACCGAGTCGTGCAACGCCAGCGAGAGCGCCAGGCCGTAGAGCCCTCGCGCCTCGGGCGCCTCGTCGGGCCGGGGCCGGAGCAGCAGCGTGAGGTACAGCCCGCCCGGCGGCGAGGCCCACGCGCGCTCGAAGCGCCCGCGCCCCGCGGTCTGACGGTCGGCCAGCACGACGGTGCCTTCGGGGGCGCCCTCGTCGGCCAGGGCCAAGGCCACGTCGTTGGTCGAGGCGACCTCGTCGCAGCAGAAGGGCGAGACGGCGAGGCCATGCTCGGCCAGGCGCGCGCGCAGCTTGGCTTCGCGGACAGCGTCACGGGAGATGGTGGTCACGCTCACCTCGCTTCGGAGAGCAGCTTCAGTCGCAGGAAGAGCGCCAGGGGGCTGAGGCCCGGGTCGCCGCTGGGGATGGGAGCGCCGAGCTTCTCGAACTGCAGGAGCCACACCGGGCTGACGGCGCCGTTCTGCCCGACGAAGGTCATGGGCAGGGGCGCGAACAGCTCTTCGGGCGCGCCGGCGTCTGCGTAGGCCCGCGCCACCAGCTCGGAGCAGTAGAAGGCCTTGCCGCCCCAGGCGAACCGATCGTCGTAGGCCGCCCCCAGCCAGGCGCGGGCCGCCGCGGCCGCCCGAACGCGCACCTCGCCCGCGACGGGCACCCGACGAAGCCAGACGCCCACGAGCCCCTGGCGACGAAGAAAGTCGGCGAAGGGCACCGAGCGCACGCTGCCGAGCGCCTCCAGCACCTCGACCTTTCCGTCGACCACGTCGACCATCGCCACGTGCGACAGGCGGGGGCCTTCGACCTCGAACTGCGCCAGCGTCACGTCCTCGATGGCATCGCACAGGGCACCGCACGCCCAGTCGGCGAACACCAGGTCGCCGCGCTGGGGAAGCGCCGCCAGGGCCGCCAGCACCGCCATCTTCACGAGCAGGGCACCCATCGATCCTCCGTGATCCGGCCGGCGTTCGCGGTCACCCGCACGAGGCGCCGTCGCACTGCAGGTCGCCCGGGCAGGTGGCCCCGCCGCCGAACGCGCCGCAGAACCAGATGCAGACCGAGCCGCCGCTCAACGCCGCGCACTGGGCGTTGCCGCCCGGGTAGGCCGCGTTGCAGTCGTCGACGGTCGCGCACATGGGGTTGCAGTGCGCCATGGTGTACTGGCCGCTGACGCAGGTCATGCCGTTGCCGCAGTCGGCCGAGTCCTTGCAGGCGTCGCCCACCTGGCGGGAGCCCGGCTCGATCGTCTCGACCACGTCGGGTTCCGCGAGCTCCTGCACGTCGGGCTCGGGCTCGGGAAGAGGGGCCTCGACGCAGGCGCCGTCGTCGCACGTGGCCGCCGGGTCGGAGGCGGTGCAGTCCTCGGCCGCGAGGCAGCCCTTCACCAGCACGCAGTGCACCGCCCACGGGACGCCGTCACGGGTTTCGCAGTGGTTGTCCAAGGACGAGCACGAACGGCACGTTCCCCCCGCCGGCACCAGCGGGCACGCGCAAAGGGGCAGCGGGCCCCCGGGGTCGTCCGGCGCGTCGATTCGAGCGTCGTCGGCCGAGGCCAGATCGGTCAGGTCGGGAGCGGCCGTGGCGTCGGTCCCGCCGTCACCGCCCCCGCAACCAGCCCCCAGCGTCAGCGCCAGCAGGATCGTGGTCCATCGAATCGTCGCCATGGCGTCCTCCCCGTCCTTCGCGCGGCGAAGAATACCCCGGATCGCCGGCGCGGGCCAGAGGGACCGGGCGCTGACGCAGCGCGCCGTTCGCCGTTGACACCCGCGTTCGCGTGTTGTAGCAACGGCCAGGCCCGGGAGGCTTTCCGTAACGGGTTTCGTCACAATCATGCTCGTTCCACGAGCTGCGAGGGGGTTCTCATGCGCGAGGTCGTGATCGTCAGCGCCGCCCGCACGCCGGTCGGCTCCTTCAACGGCACGCTCAAGGACATCCCGGCCACCCGGCTGGGCGCCGTGGCCATCAAGGAGGCCGTGAGACGGGCCGGCATCGACCCGAACCTCGTCGACGAGGTGATCATGGGCTGCGTGCTGCCGGCCGCCCTGGGCCAGGCGCCCGCCCGCCAGGCCGCGCTCTTCGCCGAGCTGCCCAAGAAGGTCGAGTGCCTGACCATCAACAAGGTGTGCGGCTCGGGCCTGAAGGCCATCATGGTCGCCGCCCAGGCCATCCAGGCCGGCGACGCCGACATCATCGTGGCCGGCGGCATGGAGAACATGGACGGCGCGCCCTACGCCCTGCCCAAGGGCCGCTACGGTCACCGCATGGGCAACGCCACCATCATCGACGTCATGATGAACGACGGCCTGGTCGACGCCTACGCCGCCAAGCCCATGGGCTGCTTCGCCGACCTCTGCGCCAAGACCAAGGGGTACACGCGCGAGGCGCAGGACGCCTTCGCCGCCGAGAGCTACCGCCGCTCCCAGGCCGCCATCGCCGAGGGGCGCTTCAAGGCCGAGATCGTGCCCGTCGAGATCCCCGGCAAGAAGGGCCCCACGCTCTTCGAGAACGACGAGGAGCCCGGCAAGGGCGACTTCTCCAAGATGCCCCTCCTGAAGCCCGCCTTCGAGAAGGACGGCACCGTGACCGCGGCCAACGCCTCGTCGATCAACGACGGCGCGGGCGCCGTGGTCGTGATGGCCGCCGAGAAGGCCCGGGAGCTCGGCCTCAAGCCCCTGGTTCGCCTCGTGAGCCAGGCCTCGTTCGCCCAGGAGCCCGAGTGGTTCACCACGGCCCCCATCGGTGCCGTCGAGAAGGCCCTGAAGAAGGCCGGCAAGACGGCGGCCGACATCGACCTGTGGGAGATCAACGAGGCCTTCTCGGTGGTCACCATGGCCGCCGTCGACCACTTCAAGCTCGACAGCGCCAGGGTCAACGTCAACGGCGGCGCCGTCTCGATCGGCCACCCCATCGGCGCCAGCGGCGTGCGCGTGTTCGTCACGCTGCTCTACGCCATGCAGCAGCAGAACGCCAAGGTCGGCTGCGCCACGCTGTGCATCGGCGGCGGCGAGGCCTCGGCCCTGATCGTCGAGAGGATCTGATCATGAACGAAATCAAAACGATCGGCGTCATCGGCGCCGGGCAGATGGGCAACGGCATCGCCCAGGTGGCGGCCGTGGCCGGCTTCAACGTGATTATGCGCGACGTCGACCAGAAGTTCGTCGACAAGGGCCTGGCCACCATCGAGAAGAGCCTGAAGAAGCTGGTCGAGAAGGAGAAGATGACGGCCGACGCGGCGGCGGCGGCGCGCGCCCGGATCACGACCTGCGTGGCGCTCGAGGGCCTGAAGGACGTCGACTTCGCCGTCGAGGCCATCCCGGAGAAGCTCGAGTGGAAGCACGAGCTGTTCACGAAGCTCGACGAGCTCTGCCGGCCCGAGGTCATCCTGGCCACCAACACCTCGTCCATCTCCATCACCAAGATCGCGGCCTGCACGAAGCGCCCCGACAAGGTGGTGGGCATGCACTTCATGAACCCCGTGCCGCTCATGCAGCTGGTCGAGCTCATCCGGGGCCTCGCCACCAGCGACGAGACCTACGCGCTGACCAAGGCGTTGTCCGAGAAGATGGGCAAGATCACGGTCGTCGCTCACGACTTCCCGGGCTTCATCGTCAACCGCATCCTCATGCCCATGATCAACGAGGCCGTGTACTGCCTGTACGAAGGCGTGGCCGACCAGCCCGCCGACGTCGACCAGGGCATGAAGCTCGGCACCAACCAGCCCATGGGGCCGCTGGCGCTGGCCGACCTGATCGGCCTCGACACGTGCCTGTCGATCCTGAACGTGCTGCACGACGGCCTGGGCGACACCAAGTACCGCCCCTGCCCGCTCTTGAAGCAGTACGTCGACGCGGGCTGGCTCGGCCGCAAGACCGGCCGCGGCTTCTACACCTACTGATCGGGTGAGGGCAACTCATGGACTATCAATTCCTCAAGCTCGAGAAGCAGGACGGCGTCGCGATCGTCACGATCAACCGCCCCGACGCGTTGAACGCGCTGAACCAGGGCGTGCTCCACGACCTGTTCGGCATGTTCCTCACGCTCCGCGACGACGCCGACGTGAAGGTCATCGTGCTCACGGGCACGGGCAAGGCCTTCGTGGCCGGCGCCGACATCGCCCACATGAAGGATCTCGACGAGGCCGGCGGCGCGAAGTTCGCCGAGCTCGGCCACGCGGTCTTCTCGCTTCTCGAGAAGCTTCCCAAGCCCGTGATCGCGGCGGTGAACGGCTTCGCCCTGGGCGGCGGCACCGAGCTCGCGCTGTCCTGCGACCTGATCTACGCCAGCGACAAGGCCAAGTTCGGCCAGCCCGAAGTGAAGCTCGGCATCATCCCCGGCTTCGGCGGCACCCAGCGCCTGCCGCGCCAGATCGGCCGGAACGCGGCCAAGGAGTGGATCTTCACGGGCGACATCTACGGCGCCGACCGGGCGCTGGCCGTGGGCCTGGTCAACGAGGTGGTGCCCGCCGATCAGCTGATGACCAGGGTGCTCGAGATCGCCAGGAAGATCGCGGCGGTGGGCCCCGTGGCGGTGGCGAAGGCCAAGTTCTGCATCAACGAGGGCGTCGATCTGGCGCTGGCCAGCGGCCTCGAGATCGAGAAGGCGGCCTTCGGCGCCCTGTTCACGACGAAGGATCGCCTCGAGGGCATGACGGCCTTCGTGGAAAAACGGCCCGCGAACTTCGAGGGGAGGTAGCCCATGTTCTTCGAGCTGAACGAAGACCAGAACATGCTGCGCCAGATGGCGCGCGACTTCGCCGTGAACGAGATCCGCCCCAAGGCCCGCCAGTGGGACAAGGACCACACCTTCCCCGCCGACGTGGTGAAGAAGATGGGGAGCTTGGGCCTCATGGGCGTGGCCGTCGACGACAAGTGGGGCGGCGCGGGCATGGACAACGTGGCCTACGCCGTGGCCATCGAGGAGATCAGCTGGGGCGACGGCGGCGCCGGCGTGATCATGAGCGTGAACAACTCGCTGTACGGCGGCCCGGTCAACTCGTGGGGCAACGACGAGCAGAAGGAGATGTTCCTGAAGCCCGTGGCCTCCGGCAAGAAGATCGGCTGCTTCGCGCTCAGTGAGCCCGAGACCGGCTCGGACGCCTCGAACCAGCACACGCTCTGCAAGCGCGACGGGACCAACTGGATCCTGAACGGCACCAAGAACTGGATCACCAACGGCCCGCAGGCCGACTTCGCGGTGGTCTTCGCCAGCTTCGACCGGGCCTTGAAGCACAAGGGCATCAACGCCTTCGTGGTGCCCATGAACCACCCGGGCGTCTCGATCGGCAAGCCCGAAGACAAGCTGGGCATCCGCTCGTCGGGCACCTGCTCGATCATGTACGAGGAGTGCGTGGTCCCCGACGCCTGGAAGCTCGGCAAGGACGGCGACGGCTTCCGCATCGCCATGAACACGCTCGACGGCGGCCGCATCGGCATCGCGGCGCAGGCCCTCGGCATCTCGCGCGCGGCCCTCGACGCGGCCACGGGCTACGCCCTGCAGCGCAAGGCCTTCGGCAAGCCCATCGCCGAGATCCAGACCTTGCAGAACTACATGGCCGACATGGCCACCAAGCTCGACGCCGCGCGCCTTCTGACCCTGCGGGCGGCCTGGCTGAAGGACCAGCACAAGCCCTACGGCAAGGAGGCCGCCATGGCCAAGCTGTACGCCAGCGAGGCCAGCGCCTTCATCACGCACAAGGCCATCCAGATCCACGGCGGCAACGGCTACGTGCACGAGTACGACGTCGAGCGCTTCTTCCGCGACGCGCGCATCACCGAGATCTACGAGGGCACCAGCGAGATCCAGCGGCTTGTGATTGCCCGGGCGGTCATCAAGGAGGCCGAGTCTCGGGCGTAGGGGCCCGCCGGTCCAGCTTCTCGGTCCGCATCTCTCCGTTCGGACCATCGTCGCAGCCCACAGTAGAGCATCCCCCGGCAGAGCCGGGGCTTCATGATGTGAGCTGCCCAAGGCGGCTGAGTTATGTGCCGCTCGTGCGCGGCCTGGTAGCCACCTGAAGGTGGCGACTCTGCCGTCTACACCACCCACGCCTGGGTCTGGTGGGTCGGCGCTCCCGAGCACTTGTCGGAGGCTGCC
>CAZBRS010000043.1:25071-53989 GCA_964494475.1 uncultured Myxococcales bacterium
CACCCACGCCTGGGTCTGGTGGGTCGGCGCTCCCGAGCACTTGTCGGAGGCTGCCCTCCTGAGCATCGAGAGGGCCAGGACCGCCGGCGGAATCTGCGTGTCGTCGATCAGCGTTTGGGAAGCCGCCCTGCTCGTCCTGCGCCAACGGCTGACCCTGGCGCTGCCGTTCGACGAATGGCTCGAGCGCTGCGAGTCGCTGCCGTTCTTGCGCTTCGTCCCTGTCGACAACCGTATCGCGACGCGATCGGTTCACCTACCCGGCGACCTGCGCAAGGACCCGGCCGATCGCCTGATCGTAGCGACCGCGCTGGAGTTGGACGCTCCCCTGGTCACCCGGGACGGGAAGCTGCGCGCCTACGAGCACGTGAGTACGATCTGGTAGCGATCGAAGCTCGTCCGCGTCTTCCCGAAAACTCCGGCGCTGCGACCCTTGACCCGCCGGAGGCCCGTCGCCATACTGGCCAGCGCTACGCCAGGAGCGCCCCCCTCCGATGAGCGATGTCCTGTTCGCGTTCGCCCTGACCGCCTTCGCCGGCCTCGCCACCGGCATCGGCAGCGCCATCGCGTTCGCGGCGCGCCAGACCAACTACCGCTTCCTCTCGGTCTCGACCGGCTTCTCGGCGGGCGTCATGCTCTACGTGTCGTTCGTCGAGATCTTCTACAAGGGCTCCGACGCGCTCGTGCAGGTCTACGGCGACCCGCTGGGGCACTGGATCAACGCCGGCGCCTTCTTCGGCGGCATGTTCCTGATCGGGGTCATCGACAACCTGATCCCCTCGGCCGAGAACCCGCACGAGGCGCGCGCCGAGGCCGAGACCGCGCCGCTGCACGCGGGGTCGGGCCTGATCGTCCGGCCCGGGGTTCACGACCGCAAGCTGCTGCGCATGGGCCTGTTCACCGCCCTGGCCATCGGCATCCACAACTTCCCCGAGGGTCTTGCCACGTTCCTGGCCGCGTTGCACGATCCGGGGCTCGGCGTGGCCATCGCCGTGGCCATCGCGCTGCACAACATCCCCGAAGGCATCAGCGTGGCCGTGCCCATCTTCTACGCCACGGGCGACCGCAAGAAGGCGTTCGTCTACTCGCTGCTCAGCGGCCTGGCCGAGCCCGTGGGCGCGCTCATCGCCTACGCGGCGCTGCGCCTGTTCGTGTCCGACGGCATGCCCGCGCAGGTGATGGGCATCCTGTTCTCCGGCGTGGCCGGCATCATGGTCTACATCAGCCTCGACGAGCTGCTGCCCACCAGCCGCGCCTACGGCAAGGGGCACGACAGCCTGTTGGGCCTCGTGGGGGGCATGGTGGTCATGGCCCTGAGCCTGCTGCTCATGAAGTAGGGTGGCCGCGGCCGGGAGGGTGGTCATGCGAGCTCCTCACGTCGTCGCCCTGGTGGTGGCGCTGGCCGTAGCCCACCCCCTGGAGGCCGAGCCCGCGTCGCCCTACTCCCTGTCGTGGGCCGTCGACGTGCCCGTGGCCACGGGGGCCGCGGCGGCGCTGGTGTTGCCGTGGATCTTCGCCGACGACCTCGTGCGGGGCGGCGGTCCGTACGACGCGTCGTCCGTGAACCGCATGGACCGCTTCGTCACGGGCCTGCACAGCTCGGGCGCCAACACGGCCAGCGACGTGATGCTGTGGTCGATGGTGGCGCTGCCCTTCGCGGCTGCGGCGCTCGACGTGGGCGTGTCGTCGGGGGGCGGGTGGCGCGGCTGGGCCACCGACTCGGCCGTCCTCGCCGAGGCGGTGCTGGTCTCGGCCGCCCTGAACCAGCTCACCAAGGTCGCGGTGCAGCGCCCGCGGCCCCTGCTCTACGACCGGGCGGCGGGCGCTCCCGCCCTGGCCGTGGCCGACAACCACCTGTCGTTCTACTCGGGCCATACGTCCACGGCCTTCGCCGCCGGCATGGCCTGGGCCTTCACCTTCTCCCGGCGCCACCCGGGCTCGCCCTGGCGGTACGCGGCGTACGGGGGCGCGGCCGCGCTCGGCGGCACGGTGGGCCTGCTGCGCGTGCTGGCCGGCAAGCACTTCGTGAGCGACGTGCTGGTGGGCGCGGTGGCCGGCACCCTGGTGGGCGTCGGCGTGCCGTGGCTGCACGCGCGCTCGGGGGCGGGGGTGGCGGTGGCGCCGGGTCGGGGCGGCGGGGCGGTGTTCGCGATCGCGGTGCCGCTTCCGTAGGGCTACTCGGGCCGCCCCACCACCGTGCCGCTCAGCAGGTCGTGCAGCGCGCGCTTCGAGGGCAGCACGAAGGCCAGCCACAGGCCCAGGCCGCCGAGCGGCACCTCGAGCACCCGGAGCAGGTTGCGCGCCAGCAGGCGCGGGATCGAGGCCGGGCGGCCGCGGGTGTCGAGCACCGTCCCGCCGAGCAGCAGGCGGCCCAGGCTGGCGCCGGCCAGCACCTCGGTGACCAGGTTCACGAACAGCGCCACCAGCAGGAACAGGAGCGTCGAGACCACGATGGCGCCGAGGTTGGCGTTGACCTCGTCGACCACGTAGTCGAACCAGTTCCAGCGCCGCGGGCCGAAGTCGACGAAGGGGAACCAGCGGAAGGCCCAGGCCACCAGCGCGAAGAGGGCGCCCGAGAGCGCCGTGTCGATCAGGCCGATGACGGAGCGGCGTACGAGGCCGTCGACGCGGATCGCCGGGGCCTGGAAGCCGTCAGCGGGCACGGGCGGCCTCGGCCAGGGTCATCACGTCGAATCGGCCGCGCACGAAGTCGGCCAGGCGGTCGAGCACGGCGTACTTGGTCGCGAGGGGGATGGCCAGGTCGCGCTGCACGGCGAGCTCGCGGGGCAGGGCGTCGCGCTCGAGGTCGAGCAGGTCGACGCCGTGGAACTCGATGTGCAACGGGTCGCAGGTAGCGGCCAGGCCGAGCACGCCGTCGAGGTGACGGGGCCCGAGCAGGTTCAGGAACGTGCCCACCATGGGAAAGCCGAGGGGCGTGACCGAGATGGGGATCTCGCGCAGCACGGCGCCCCCGTTGGCCAGGATGCGTGGCTCGGTGCCCGAGGCGAAGTTCTTGAGGCAGCCGACCTGCGAGCCGCTCTTCTTGCCGGTCAGGCGGATGCGGCCGATCATGGCGGCGCGCAGCAGGTAGTAGGGCACGCTCGGCAGGATCGAGGCGTCGTAGCGGAGGCCGTGGCGCGCCAGCATGGGCACCATGTCGGGGCGCACGTTGTACCCCGGGGCGCGGAAGCCGATGGGCGCCCGCCCCGTGGCCTCGCGGATCAGGGCGACCGAGCGCGCGATCTCGGCCTCCTGCTGGTCGGGCGGCAGGCGGTCGAAGTGGTAGGGGTGCGAGTGCGTGTGGCTCGCGATCTCGTGTCCCAGGCGCACGGCCTCGCGCACGATGCCGCGGTTGATGACGCCGTAGCGCGGGTCGTCGAGATCGCTCGTGGCCACGAAGAACGTGGCCCGCAGGCGCTTGCGCTCGAGCCAGTCGAGGAAGCGCAGCATGGCCCGGTCGTAGACGGCGTTCGAGACCGCGCCGGCGTCGAGGCCGTGGATTTCGGCGTAGCAGCGCAGCGGGTCGACGTCGACCGTCAGGTGGCAGCGGGGAAGGCCCGTCATTGCGTCCATCGCCTCACCGGTTCTTGATGCGGATCACCCACACGAGCGTGGCCAGGTTCTTCAGCACGTGCGGCACGCGCTTCACCAGGTTGATGCTCGGGGGGCGCTTCTCGATGATCTCGACCGGGATCTCGAGCACGCGCACCTTCTGGCGCTCGGAGCGGATGACCAACTCCGAGGCGAAGAGGTCGCGCTCGACCACGCAGCGGTTGACCACCGCCATCAGCCGCTCGCGCTGGAACGCCTTCAACCCGTGGGTGTCGGTGCCCTTGAAGTCGAGGAAGACGTGCAGCAGCCCGTTGATGATCTTGGTGGCCATCTGGCGCATGAGCGGCCGGCGGTCGAGGGCGTCGGCGTGCAGCTTGGAGCCCACCACCAGGTCGGCCTGGTCGCCGAACAGGATCTCGAGCGCGCGCTGGTGGAAGTCGACGTCGAGGATGTCGACCTCGTCGCAGATGACGAAGGCTCCGCGGGCGTTCTCGATGCCCTTGCGCAGCGCGCGGCCGTAGTTCGGCTCGTCGGTGAGCAGCGCGCGCACCTGCGGATACTCGCGCTCGAGGCGCAGGGCGATCTCGCGGGTGTCGTCGGTCGAGCCGTTCTCGGTGATGATGATCTCGTACGAGTACTGGGCCTTCTTCAGCTTCTCGATGAGCTCGATCACCGAGCCGAAGAGCAGCCCCTCCTCGTTGAACACCGGGATGATGATCGAGACGCGCGGCGCCTCGCCCACGGCCTTGGTCATGTTGCCTCTCCCTTCACCCGCAGGGCGGTCTCGAAGCCGTCTTGCAGCGAGTCTTCCATCGAATTGTAGATCCAGCGGCCATAGCGGCCAATCGAATCGATGCCCCACCCGGCGAGCGCGGCGTGCAGCGCCCGGGTGGCGTCGAAGTAGGCGTGGTCGAACAGCACGTACGCGACGGGGATCTCGCGCACCTCGGCGAACGTGAGGCTCTCGGGGCCGCTGGCCTCGCCGATCTCGACCAGGAACTCGACCAGCGCGGCCTTCAGGCGGGCGTCGGTCCACTCGGGGCCGAGCAGGTTCGAACACTCGACGTAGAGCGTGCTCTCGCCCTCGGGCGCCATGTAGGGCACGGCGTTCGAGAAGCAGCCCAGGCGGTAGAAGGGGAAGCGCTCCTCGGGCACGTAGACCCAGTGGTTGCCCCGGAGCACGCCGCGACCGCGCACGGCGACGTTCAGGTAGCGCAGGCGCGTGGCGCGCAGGCGGCCGGCCGCCGCCTGGAGGGCCGGGTCGACCCCCGCGAGGCGCGCGATCAGCGCCGGCAGCGGCAGGCTCGAGACCAGCCGGTCGTACGAGACCTCGCCGCCTGCATGGCGCACGACCCGCCGCACGGGGTCGATGGCCGTGACCTCGTGGCCGTAGCGGATGCGGTCTCGGAGGGGCTCGGCCAGCGCGTGCGCCAGGGTGCCGATGCCGCCCGCGACCGGGTAGACGAAGCTGGCGTTGTAGCCCATCGCATGCGCGCGCAGGCCCAGGGCGCCGTCGATGACCTCGTCGAGGCCCGGGCGCGGGATGAACCGGCCGCACCATTCGGCCGTGATCTCCTCGGGGCGTACGCCCCACAGGCGCGTGTTGTACGGGATCATGAAGTGGCGCGCGATGCCCGCGCCGAAGTGCCGGTCGATGTACTCGCCGAAGTGCCGGGGCTCGCCGAACTCGCCGCGGGCCTCCTGGAGCTTGGCCTCGACGTACCCCTGCAGGCACTCCTTGACCACCTGGGGCGGCAACCCCGCGAAGTTGGCCTGGAAGGGATAGGGCGTGAACACGCCGTTCGAGTAGACGGCGCTCTTTCGCTCGACCGTGAGCAGGCACCCGCCGAGCACGCGCTCGACCAGCGCGCGCAGGTGCGGGTGGCGCAGGTGCAGCCAGTGGCCGGTCACGTCGAACAGGTACTGTCCGCGGTCGCCGCGCGCGTCGGTGCGCGCCAGCCCGCCCGGCTGGTGCTCGCGCTCGAGCACCAGGCAGTCGGGGCCGACGAAGGTCGCGGTCGAGAGACCCGCGAGCCCGGCACCCAGGATGACGACGGGGACGTGCTGCATGAGACCCGTTCCGAAGGGGTCGGCGGTCCGGGATATCTACTCGAATGGACGATCGAAGTCAAACGCACGCCCCTCCGCGGGCCGATCCTCGTCCCCCATTGCGCTCGGCGATAGAAAGGCTAGAGTGCCCGGCGGTCTCGACCACGAGCGGAGGCTCCCATGTCGCGCCTGGTCTTCGTGCTGGCCCTGCTGGCGGCGTCCCCGTCGACCTCGTACGCGTTCGGCTCGGCCCGGAACCCCGGCGCCGGCGACGTCGGCGTGGGCCTCGAGCTCGGCTACCCCGCGAACGGCATCACCGTGAACACCTACCTGGGTCGCGACCTCTCGCTGCAGATCGACGGCACCGTGTGGACGCGCCACGACTGGTTGGGGCTGGGCGCCCGCGTCGACCTGCTGTGGTGGATGCCGCGCCTGGTCGACCTGGGCTGGGGCGACCTGGTCTGGTACTGGGGCCCGGGCGGCAACGTGTTCTGGTACGAATGGCAGGGCCGCGGAGACGTCGACGGCTTCGTGCACCTGGGCGCCGAGTTGCCCGTCGGCATCGGCGTGCGCCTGGGTAAGGTGCCCATGGACCTGACGCTCGAGGTGGTGCCCGTCTTCCGCGTGCTCGGACCCGGCGGGCTCGACTTCGACTTCGGCCTCACGGCGGCCTTCAACGCGCGATGGTACTTCTGATGGCGCGGCTGACGATCGCGCTCACCCTGCTCCTGGCGGCCTGCTCCTTCGACGTGCAGACCGACCCCTACCTGGGCCTCGACCGCTTCGAGGCCGCCGCCGACGACCCCGGCACCGATCCGGCGAGCCCCGACGACGCGCCCCTCGATGCGCCCGCCGCCGATCCGGGAACGTCCGTTGACGCCGGCCCCGACGCGCCGTCGCCCGCCTGCGCCACCGCCGCCGACTGCCTCGGTCAGGTGACGCTGCCCGGGCCGTGCCACCGCCCCCAGTGCGACGCCGGGACGTGCGCCGTCGTGCCGAACCCGGCCGGAACGCCCTGCACGGCCGAGGGCCCGGCCGTGGGCCCCTGCGAGCAGCTCGTGTGCGCCGCCGACGCGACCTGCACCGATCTGAAGCCCAAGAGCAACGGGGCCCCCTGCGACGACGCCGATCCGTGCACGTCCGACGACCGCTGCGACGCCCTCGGCGCCTGCACGGGCGCGCCGGTGCCGGAGCCTTGCCCGTAGCTTGGCCTTTCCCCGTGGCCGAGGCCGCGATCGAAGGCGAGGCCGTCCGTCTCGTCCGTCTCCGCGGGCTCGTGCGCGCTCGGCAGGCTTGTCACGTGGTCCTGGTTGCGGTAGCTTGGCCCCACGCAGGTGCAGCGAGCGAAACCGGGGGCTTGGAGTGCGCGAACGGATCAAACAGGAAGTGCAGCGATTCCGGGTCTCGCCCGGCGCGCGGGTCTTCCTGCGAGAGCGCCTGCGCCTCGACCCCGACCGCATGGACTGGGACGTGCTCGTCGATCTCACGCAGGGGTGCAACCTCTCGTGCACCATGTGCCTCACCAACGCCGCCACGCCGCAGGCCCTGGCGTCGCCCGCGGTGATCGAGCGCATCCTGGCCGAGGTCGTCCCCCGGGCGGCCGACTTCTCGCTCGGTTGCCGATCCGAGCCCCTGTTACACCCCGATCTGCCCGAGATCCTCGCGAGGCTCGGCGCCGAGATCGACCGTTTGCGCTCCACCACGTCGCTGGTCGTGCTCACGTCCGGCACGCTGCTGGGCGAAGGGTACGCGGAGCGGCTCGCGACCTCGGGCGTTCACCGCATCTCGCTGTCGATCGAGTCGACCGAGCCGGAGAAGTACGCGCGCATCCGCAAGGGGGGAGCCTGGTCCGACGTCGAGGCGGGAATTCGACGGCTGCTGGCGGCCCGCAGCGGGCGATTTCCGGGGGTGGGCGTCCAGGCCATCGTCAGCCGCCAGAACCTGACCGATCTTCCGCGGCTGCTGGTCGACGTGGCGCGGCTGGGTCTCGATCGGTTGAACCTGCCCCAGCTCATCCCCGACCGCCCCTCCGACGTGGACGAGGCCCTCTCCCTGGTGGGCCCCGAGGCCACCGAGGTGCAGGCGGTCGTCGCGCGCCTGCTGCACGAGAGCGAGCGCTGGGGGGTCGCGGTCACGCCCCCGCAGCCCCTGCTGGTGCCGGTCCCCGGCGATCTGTACCCGATCCTCGCCGACAGCGGCTACTGGGACGAGCCCGTCGCGGCCCGTGACCGCCCGGCGGTGTGCATCGCGCCCTGGAGCCGCGTGCGCGTCGACCACCTCGGCGACGTCTACCCCTGCCACCGGGCGCTCCTGCGCGCCGACTCCTGGGGGAACCTCCTGGCTGCCCCGTTCGCGTCGATCGTCAACAGCCCGAAGGCCCTGGCCATGCGCGAGGCGTTGCTCGAAGGGCGCGTCCCCTGCCGGTCCTGCGGTCGCTGCCCCTACGGTCCGGCAGCCTGAACGTGGACGCCGTCTCGCGCCTCGCCCTGACGTTCGTCGGAACGCTGCTCCTGGCCGTCCCCGGGCTGCTGGCTGCCCGCGCGTTCGCACCCCGTGGTCGCGACGCCGACCCCTCGTCCGATGCGATCGGTCGCGTGGTCGTGGGGCTCGGCTGGGGCTTCGCCGTCGTCCCGACCCTGGCGTTCTTCCTCTGCCTGGCCACGGGGTGGCGCGTCTCGTGGGGCTCGCTCCTGCTCGCCTCCCTTGGCGCGGCGGCGCTCCCGGCGGCCCGGTTGGTCCGCGGCGGCGCGTGGCGCGATCTGCTGCCTTCCCCGGCGCGCGTGCACGCCGATCTCGCCGCGATCGGCGGAGCCCTCGCGGGCGCGGCGGCGATCGGCCTCGTTTACGTGCTCAAGTACGACACGCGCTTCGCCGGGGCCGACTCGTGCATCTACACGGCGGCGTTCACCGCCACGGGGCTCCGAGACCCCGGCGTCGACCTGCTGCGCACGTCGATCGAGAACGCCCGCCTCGGGAACCCGGGCGTGATGGCGGCCTACCTGGTGGTCTATGGCGCGTCTGGCTTTCGGGTGCTCTTCGGGGTGCTGGGCGTGCTGCTGGCGCTCGGCGGCTACCTCGTGGGGCGCGCGGTGGGCGGCTCTCGGGGGTGGGGGCTCGCGGGACTGCTGCTCCTGCCGTTGAACCCGTACGTGGCCTCCATTCCCCAACTCGACGAGAACCTGCTCGCGTTGGGGCTCGGCTCGACGGTGCTGCCCTTCGTCGTTGCCGGCACGACCGGTTGGGGCGCCGCGGGGGTCTTCTTCGGGCTGGTGGTCCTGTGCCGACACGTGATGCTTCCTGCGCTGCCAGCGCTGCTCCTGGTGGCCTGGCAGAGCCCCGAGCGGGCGCGGGGAGCCGTTCGCCTTCTCGCGGGCTTCGTCGCCATCACGTTCTTCGAGAACCTGCACCACGCGCTGGCCCTCGGTTCCGTCTTCCAGTTCGAGAGCCTCCCGCAGTACCCGCTCCTGGCGTATCGGATCCTGGGGCTCGACGTCTCCTGGCAGGGCCTGCTCAACTGGCCGATCCACGACACCCTGGTGCGCACGCCGCACAACCCGTTCCCCATGCTCGTAGCCTGGCCCCTCCACCTCGCCGATACGTTCGGTACGCTGCTCTTCGCGGCCATGGCCGTGGGGGCGGTGACCATCTGGCGCGTGGCGCGGCGGCAGGCGTGCTTCTGGGCGCTGTGGTCCGGCGTGTTCCTCGCGGGGATCGTGGTGCAGGAGTCCTGGGATCACCTGAACAAGATGGGCTTGCTGATCGTCGCGGCCGGCGCGTTCGTGGCCTGGACCCTGGCCGGCCTGGCCTGGGTCGTGCGTCGGCCGCGGTACGGCGTGCCGATCGTGGCGGTTTTCGCCCTGGCCCTGCCCCCGGGCGCGGCCCAACTCCGCGACTGGCGCGCGCCGGCCGATGCTCGCTACCAGGCGCTCCCCGCCGCCTCGCCCGAGTTGCCGTCGCAGCTGGACCTCGACGCCCGGCGCGCCACCGAGCTCGGGCTCCTGCCCGACGTCCGTCGCGTGACGGCCCAGGGGACGATCCTGCCCGGGGTGCTGCCGGGGCTCCGGTGGGAGCTCGCGCTCGGGGCGCCCGACCTGGCGCCTCGACCCTGGGGCTTCGTGCCGGGCACCACGCCCGACCGGGGGCCTCCCGTGACCCTCGAGCTCGACCTGGCCGCCGATCCGCTGAAGGGGCCGGTCTTGGCCTCGACCACCCTGGCCCCCGATCTCGACCTGACCACCGGCGCCGCGCTGGTACGCGTCGAGGGTCCGGCCGTGCCCTGGGCCGACGGGCCCGTCACGCTCTTCGCCGGGGTCGGCCCCGAGCTGACGGCGTTCGTGCTCTACCTCGGCGACGAACCCCCTGAGGCCGCCGATCCGGCACCGGGCCGCGCTCGGCCCGGCAAGGACCGTTCGTGGGAGCGTCGCAAGATCTGGGCGATGATGGCCGGCGTGGAGCCCCCCGCCGAGGGGGTCGGCCAACGACTTCAGGCGCCGCGCGCCGTCGTTCGAGTTCGCCTTCCAGCGGGCGCCGTCTCGTTCGGCCTCGAGAAGAACCTGCGCGGCGGGCGTATGCTGCAGTGGCGTGGCACCGTCGGCGCCGCAGGCGCCCGCCTCGAGGGCCCCTGGGATCTCTGGCACAATTGAACTAGGAGGCCCGCAGTGGCTCGCTTCACTCGCCCCGGCTTGCTGACGCTCGTGCTCGGCCTCGCGGCGGTCGGGGCCGTGGAGGGCTGGTTCCGTGTCGTCGAGCCCACCGACGCGCAGCTCGGGTACTACGTCGCGTGCGAGATGAACCTGGCGCGCTGGTCGTTCCTGGCCGGCCGACGGGCCGATCTTGTCCTGGAGCCGGACGTGGCCCACCTCGCCACCAACCAGGATCTGCAGAAGCTGCCCGAGCCGGGTCGGCCGGCCTTCGACCGCATCGGGGTCGCGTACCGCGTCCGAACCAACGGGCTGGGTTTCCGCGAGCGCGAGTTCCCCCCGCCCGACCCCGGCCGGCCGCGTGTGCTCGTGCTCGGCGATTCGATCACGTTCGGGAAAGGGGTCGAGGAAGCCGAGCGCATGACGAACGTCCTGCAGCGCGTCTTGCCCGATCGCGTGGTGTTGAACCTGGGCGTCGAGGGCTGCACCACGCGGTGCATGGCCGATCTGCTCGAGCGGCACCTCGGCCCCTCCACGGCGCTCGTCGTGGCGCAAGCCTCCATGAACGACCTCGACCTCACCCTCTGGCGCGAGGCCGACCAGGCGCGGCTCGAGGGGCTCGGCTTGCTGGCCCTGCGGCTCGTCTCGGCGTCTCGGGCGCTCATGGCCCTGACCTTCGGGTTGCTCGGCGATCCCCAGGAGCGGCAGTGGGCCCAGGCCGAAGCCGGCGCGGAGGCTTGGTATGGCGCCCACGCCGAGAGGTTGTTCGCGCGCGCGGCGGCGCAAGGCGTGCCGGTGGTCGTGCTGGTCTATCCCTACGCGACGGGGCGACGGCCGCGGCATCCCCTCGTCACGGCCTGCCGGGCGCACCCCGAGACCTGCCTCGGCGTGGTCGAGGTCGCCCTCGCACCCCGCGCTGCCGCCGCGGCCGGGCCGTTGGCCGCCTGGGTCGTCGCGTCGGCCGACGAGCTCGGGTTCCGGCCCGAGAGCCTGGCGCGGCTGTTCCCGCTGGCCGACCACTTCCACGACGTGGTCCACGTGGCCGCGCCGGGGCAGCAGGCCGCCGCCGACCAGCTGGCCGCCTTCCTCGCCACCCGGCATTGACCCCGCGGGACCGCCTGCGGATACTGGGGCGTCGAGACCGCCTGCGAGCCGGCGCATGGAACTGTATTCTCGGACCGTGGTCGACCACTTCATGCAGCCGCGGGGAGTCGCGCCCCTAGCGCGGGTCGACGGCGAGGGGGAGTCGCGCTCCCAGGATCCGGACTGCCCCGACCACGTGCGCCTGGCGCTGCAGGTCGAGGGGGGCGCCATCGTGGGGGCCCAGCAGGCGACCGAGGGCTGCGTGGCCACCACCGCGGGGGCGTCGCGCCTGTGCGAACTGCTGGACCACCTGGCCGTGGCCGAGGCGCGGGCCCTCACGGTCGAACACTTGCGCGCCGAGCTCGGCGGGCTGCCCTCCCGTCACAAGCACTGCCTCGATGTGCCGATTCACGCCCTCCAGCGCGCCCTCGATGCCGTCGAGCGCCGCTGAACGATCCGGCCGACGGCCGGATCGGGCCGCTCTGGCGGCCTGGCTCACCTCGCCCGACGTGGTCTCGGCCGACGGCTCCGTCCTGTCCTGGGCGAACCCCCGCCATCCGGGCTTTCCGTACCCCGAGGCCGCTGCGTGGTGGCTGGCCTGGGCCGCCTGGCGTCGCCGGAGGGGCGAGGCCTCTCCGGGCGCGCCCCAGGTGCGAGCCGTGGCCGAACGCCTGGCCGCGGAGGTGGAGGGCGGGTGCGGCGTGGGAAAGCAGGCGCTGATCTACCTGTTCGACACCTGCGTGGCGGCGCGCGGGCTGGCCGCCGCAGAGGCCGACGAGGCGCTCGACGGCCGCCGCTCGCGCTGGGCCGACGCCGTGACGCGCGCCCTCGACCTCTTCCTCGACCAGGGGCGCTGCGTGGCGCCCGAGCCCGGCGAGGCGTCACGCTGGTCCCAGCGGTGGGGAGCCCACCTGGCGCGGGCCGCCGCGCTGCTCGTCGAGGCCGACGGCCTGATCGGGAGGCCGGAGTGGAGCGAACGGGCAGCGCGCATCCTGGCGCGCGTCGGCGCCGAGGGCGAGGCTGCCCTCTCGGACTACGTGCACGCTCGTCTCTACGCCACCGAGGCGTTGTGGACGACCGGCGGGCCCCTCCAGGCCGGTGCGCGCGCCGAGGTGGGGGCTCGCCTGGCGCAACTCCGGCGGGTGCAGCGAGCCGACGGGGCCGTGCCCGCGTGGCTCGGCGGCGACGGCCCGGCGCGCGCCGACGCGTCGGCCCAGGCCGCGCGGCTCTGGCTGGCCCTCGGCGGCGCCGACGATCTCGACTCGGCGCGGCGCTCGCTCGCGTGGCTCGCGACGCAGCAGGCTGCCGACGGGGCCATCCCCTACGAGGCCGGCTCGCGCGACGGCAACACCTGGGCTACGCTCTTCACCGATCAGGCCGCGGCCTGGATGGAGTCCGGCGAGCCGACGGAGGGATGGATCTGAATGCAGGGAGTATCGGTCGTCATCCCCTGTCACGACGAGGCCGAGGCCATCGGCGCGGTCGTCCGCGGGGTTCGCGCGGAGCTCGAGGGGCGGGAGCACGAGGTGCTGGTCGTCGACGACGGCTCCGGTGACGGCACCGGCGAGGCGGCCCGGGAGGCCGGGGCGCGCGTCGTGCGCCTCGAGCCGAACCGCGGGAAGGGCGTAGCCCTCGTGACGGGCGCCCGCGAGGCCCGCTTCCCGGTGCTGGCCTTCCTCGACGGCGACGGGCAGGACGACCCCTCCGACCTCGTACCGCTGCTGGAGCGCCTCTCGGACGACGTGAGCCTGGTCGTCGGCTCGCGCTTCCTCGGCACGCTGCACGCGGGCTCCATCCATCCGCTGAACCGGGTGGCCAACCGTGCGTTCAGCGGGCTCATCTCGGTGCTCTTCGGCGAGCGCATCACCGACAGCCAGGCCGGCTTCCGGATCGTGCGCCGCGACGCCTTCCTCGCCCTCGGCGTGCGGGCGCGCGAGTACGACGTCGAGACCGACACGCTGCTCAGGGGGCTGAAGGCCGGCTGGCGCGTGGTCGAGGCGCCCGTGCAACGCCACCCCCGCCGCGGGTCGGTCACCGATTTCCGGCGCGTGCGTCACGGGGTCCTGATCCTCTGGACCATCGTGCGCGCCCGGGTCACGCCGTGAAGCCCGTCGCTCCAGGGCGAGCCGTGCTCGGGCTCTGGGATGGGCACGACGCCGGGGTGGCGCTCGTGGCCGACGGAGAGCTCGTGTTCGCCCTGTCCGAGGAGCGCCCCCGGCGGCAGAAGCGCTCCTCGGGCTTCCCCTCCGCCTCCCTGGCATTGGCCGTGGCGTGGGCCGAGCGCGCCGGCCTCCCGATTGGCCGCGTCGCGGTGGCCGGGCGCCATGGTCGCGCGCCCCTGCGGCTGGCCGAGCCCTGGTACGCGCGCGGCGATCCGCACCGCGATCCCCTGACGGTCGCGAGCGCGCTGGTGCGGGGTTGGGAGAACCTCGTGCCCGGCTGGCCGCTCGTGCGCGACGCCGATCGTCTCGTCGGGCTGGCCGCGCTCGGGCCGCGCCTCTCCCGCGCGCTGGGTGGTTTGCCGGGCGTGAGCCTCGTCGCGCACCACGAGGCCCATGCCCACGCCGCCCGCCTGGCGGCCCGGGGCGTCGACGACACCTGGCTGCTCACCTGGGACGCCTACGGCGAGGGCGTGGCCGCCACCCTGCGTCCGGCGATGCCTGGAGCCGCCCCGCTGGCGACCTTGCCCGTCTCGGCGGGGGTCGCGTTCCTGTACGGCGCGGTCACGGTGTTGCTCGGTTTTCGCGAGGGCGACGAGGGCAAGCTCATGGGCCTGGCCGCGGCCGGTGCCGTCGAGCCGGCGCTCCAGCGCTTCCTCGGGCTCTTCAGGGTGGCGGCCGACGGGAGCCCGGCGCTCGACGGCCGATTGACGGCGGGGCGGCTGCGTCGATGCCTCGCGGGGCTCCGGCGCGACGACGTGGCGGCGGGCCTGCAGGCGGCCACGGAGCGCCTGGTGACCGACTGGCTGCGCGTGAAGTTGCAGGGCGCGACCCGCCCCGTGCGCCTGGCCCTGGCCGGGGGGCTCTTCGCCAACATCCGCCTGAACCAGGCGCTGGCCGAGGTGCCCGGCGTCGCCGGTGTGTCCGTGTTTCCCCACATGGGCGACGGGGGCCTGGCCGCCGGGGCCGCCGCCGCCGCGTGGAGCGAACGAGCGGGCGAGCCCGTCCGGCGCGCGGTCAGCATGTACCTGGGGCAGGTGTTCGACGACCCGCGGATCGAGGCGGCGGTGCGCGCGGCCGGGCTGCCCTGGCGACGCCTCGAG
The DNA here is from genome assembly GCA_964494475.1 of uncultured Myxococcales bacterium. GTDB lineage: Bacteria > Myxococcota_A > UBA9042 > CAZBRS01 > CAZBRS01 > CAZBRS01. The sequence continues at coordinate 39,655 of CAZBRS010000043.1, forward strand.
CACCCCGAGGTGCGCGCGGCGGAGCGCCTGCTCTCCGGGCAGATCATCGCGCGCTACGACGGACGCGACGAGTACGGCCCGCGCGCGCTGGGGAACCGCTCCATCCTCTTCGACGCCGCGCGGCCCGAGTTGATCGAGCGCTTGAACCGGGCCCTGCACCGAGACGGGTTCATGCCCTTCGCGCCGTCGGTGCTGGCCGAGCAGGCCGACGGCCTCTGGAGCCCGCTCGGAGCCACCGACCTCGGCACCATGACGGTCTCCGTCGCCGCCAGCGAGCGCTTCCGCGCCCTGTGTCCGGCCGCGGTTCACCTCGACGGCACGTGTCGGCCGCAGGTGGTCGAGGCGAGCGCGAACCCCGGCTACCACGCCGTGCTCCGCGAGGTGTGGCGGCGCTCGGGGCGGCCGGCCGTCGTCAACACCAGCTTCAACCTGCACGGCGAGCCCATCGTGCACACTCCCGAAGACGCCCTGGCCACCTTCCGAGCGGCGGGCCTCGAGGCCCTCTACCTGGGTGACCTCGAGGTCCGGAGGCCCGATGTGGCGTGACGGGCTGGCGCTCGCCCCCAGCGTCGCGGCGGCCCGCTGGCTGCCGACGACCCCGTACAAGCTGCTGCTGTCGCTGACCGATCGCTGCACCCACCGCTGCCGCGCCTGCGCCACCTGGACCCGCCGCCCAGGTCGCGAGCTCGAGCCCGCCGAGATCGACCGCCTGCTCCGAGGCCTGCCCGGGCTGCGCTGGCTCGACCTGACCGGGGGCGAGATCGTGGCGCGGCCCGACGTCCGTGACGTGGCCGACGTGGTGGCCCGGCACGCTCCGCGCCTCGTCTTCCTGCACCTGGCCACCAACGGGGCCGAGCCGTCCGCCGTGTTCCACCTGGTTCGGCGCCTGCAGCGCGCGGGCGGCCCGGCGCCCGTGGTGACCGTGAGCGTCGACGGCGACGAGGCGCTGCACGACCGGATGCGCGGCACGCCCGGCGCCTTTCGCCAGGCGGTCGAGACGGCGCGACGCCTCGGCGACCTGCCGGGCGTGCACGTCTACCTCGGCACCACCCTCACCCCCGACAACGTGGGGGCGCTGGCGAGCACCCGCGACGCCCTGGTCGCCGCGCTGCCCGATCTCGTCCCCGGTCGCTGGCACGTGAACGCCATGCAGCGCTCGCCGCACTTCTTCGGCAACGCGGGGGCTCGGCTCCCCGAGCCGAACGCGCTGCTGCGCGCGCTCGGCGAGGTCGAGCGCCTGCGCGGCGTGCCGCGCGATCCCTTCGCCCTGGCCGAGTGGACCTGGCTGCGCCTGCTGCTGCGGCACCTGAGGTCCGGCCGGGCCCCGCTGCCCTGCCAGGCCCTGCGGGCGTCGGTCTTCGTGGGCCCCACCGGCGACGTCTTCCCCTGCCACATCCGCCCGGACCTGTTGGGGAACGTGCGCGAGGGCGGGCTCGGCGAGGTGCTGCGGGGCCGGGCGGCCATCGCGCTGCGCGCGGCCATCGCGAGCGAGCCCTGCGCGCGCTGCTTCACCCCGTGCGAGGCCTACCACGCCATCCTGGCCCACCCCCTGCGGGCGCTCGTCCGCGCCGCACTTGACGATCGCGGCGCCGCGCACTAGAACCTGCGACCATGCGCATCGACCTGGTCTACGGCACGCGTCCCGAGCTCCTGAAGCTGCTGCCGGTCCTGTCCGAGTTGCAGGCGCGAGCGACCGAGGCGACCGTGAGAACCATCTACACGGGGCAGCAGCCCGATCTCGTACCGCCGCTCCTGGCGCGGCTGGGGCAGCGTCCCGACGTCGATCTCTCGGACCGGGTCCGGCCCTCGTCCCTCTCGGTGCAGCTGGCGGCCATGTTGCAGGCCCTCGATGGTCTGCTGGCCGCCGATCCTCCCGACTGGGTCGTGGTCCAGGGCGACACTCTCTCGGCCTTCGCGGGCGCCCTGGCCGCCTTCTACCGGCGCGTCCCGGTGGCGCACGTCGAGGCCGGCCTGCGCACGCGCGACCTCGAGAACCCCTTCCCCGAAGAGCTGCACCGCCAGTTGATGGCCCGCGCCTCCGTGCTGCACTTCGCCCCCACCGAGCGCGCCCGCGCCGAGTTGCTCCTCGAGGGCGTGGCCCCGGCGTCGATCCTGGTCACCGGCAACACGTCGATGGACCTGCTCCAGCGCGTGGTCGTGCCGTCGCTCGCGCCGTCGCGCGCGTCGGCGAGCCCGACCGACGACACCTACCTGGTCACGCTGCACCGGCGCGAGAACCTGCCCCGACTGGAGCCGGATCTGCTGCCAGGGTTCTCCGATCTGCTCGAGGCCTTTCCCGAGCTGCGTCTGGCGTGGATCCTGCACCCCGGCGCGGGCGAACCGCGCGTGCGCCGGGCCTTCGGCGCCCACCCCCGCGTCCGCCTGCTGCCGCCCCAGGACCACCTGGAGCTCCTGGCCCTGTTGCCGCACTTGCGGGGCGTGTTCACCGACTCGGGCGGCGTGACCGAAGAGTGCGCCGCGCTCGGCGTGCCCACCCTGGTGGTCCGCCGCGTCACCGAGCGCGCCGAGGCCGTCGACGCCGGGAACGCCACGCTGGTCGGCAACCGGCGCCACGAGTTCGTGCTCCTGGCCTCGGCCGTGCTCTCCGACCCGGCGCGGCTGGGGAGCATGGCCCGGCCCTCGGCGGTCTTCGGCGACGGTGGCGCGGCGCCCCGCATCGTGGCCCGGCTCCTGGGAGAGGCGCCCCATGCCTGAACCCCTCTCGCGTCGGCAGCGCTGGATCGTGGTGGCCTGCGGCCTGATCGTGCTGCTGGCCTCGGCGCTGCGCTTCGACGGCCCGACCCGCGGGTACTGGGACACCTACATCACCGTGCCCGCCATGTTCCTGACCGGGCAGCGCGTCGAGCTCACCCGCATCGACGGCAGCCCGCGCTACACCTACGAGCTCGAGGGGCGTGTGCCCGACGACACGTACGATCCCACGCCCGGAAGCTACGGCATCGCCTCCGAGGACCAGCGCATCGGCACCGGCATCCTGTTCGCCGCGCCCTTCGCCCTCACGCGCCTGGCTGCGTTCCGCTGGGGCTTCGCGGCGGCCTGGACGGTCACGTTCCTCTTCGGCTTCCTCTCGCTGAGGCGGCTGGTCGGGGGCTTCGCCGTGCCGTTGTTCGCGGCCCTGGTGCTGGTCTGGAACCCCTTCTCGCTCTACCTCGAGCGCCTGAACGGCAACCACCTCGGCCTCGCCATCCTCACGTTCCTGTTCTTCCTCGTGCAGGAGGCCTCGCCGACCTGGTGGCTGGTGGGGCTCGTCTACGGCATCCTCGGCGGCATCCGCAACGAGGCCATCGTGCTGGCCCCCATGTTCGTGGGGGCGCTCTGGTGGCGCACGGGGCGCTGGCGGCCGTTCGGTCTCGGGCTCGCGCAGTTCACCGCCGCCGCCTTCGTCGCCATCCTGCCCGTGCTGCTCTGGAACCGCTTCGCGTACGGCCAGATGCTGATCCACCCCTCGCAGGTGGCCCACCTCGAGGGCTTCCGGCCGACGTTCCCGCACAGCTTCCTGGGCGCCGGGTTCGCCTTCAACGGCCTCTTGAACGTGCCCTTCCACGACCACCTCGTGCGCACGCCGCACTTCGCCTTCCCGACCTTCGTGCACTGGCTGCTCGTGACGGTGCAGAGCCTCGGGCTGCCGCTCGCGGCCCTGGCCCTGGTCGGCGTCGGGGCGGCGTGGCGTCGACGTCGGGCCGAGGCCGCGCTGCTCGCCTTCTGGTACGTGGTCGTGTACCTGCTCTTCGCTCCCCAGGAGAACTGGGAGGAGCTGAAGCAGACCTTCCTGGCCCTGCACCTCTTCCCGCTGGTGGCCTTCCTGGCCTTCGGCCTCGACGGGCTGCGGCGCCGCGCGCGCGAGGTGCGCGCCTGGCTGCTCCCCGCGGGGCTCGCGTTGGCGCTGGGGGTGGGCGTGGTGGCCCTCCGCGGGCTCGACGTGCCCGTCGACGAGCGCTGGTACGTGCGCTTCCCCCACGCCGCCCGCAACGCCACGGGGCTCGACGGCCTGCCCCAGCACCTGCGCAAGGACTGGCAGTTCTTCCACACCCACGAGACCCCGGCCGAGCTCGCCCTCGAGCGCGCGAACCTGACCCGCGTGTGCGTGCTGCCGTGCCTCACGCGGCCCGTCCACGTGCCGGGCCCCGAGGTCTTCGCGCGCGTGGCCGCCGAGCCCTCCACGTCGACGCTCACCACCCTGGCCTATTGGAGCTACATCTATGAGTGAGGCAGGGGGCGAGCAGGCCCGCGGCCCGCTCACGCTCACCATGATCCGCTGCGCCACGCTGCTCCTCGAGTGGGGCGGCGTGCGGCTGCTGACGGATCCGTGGTTCGCGGGCCACCTGCGCGGCCTGCCGTGCTTGCGCTCCCCCGGCCTGACCGAGGCGCAGGTGGGGCGCGTCGACGCCGTGCTGGTGTCGCACCTGCACCCCGATCACTTCGATCGTCGCGCCCTGGCGCGGCTTCGACCGCCACCTCCGCTGGTGCTGCTGCCCCCGGGGGCGTCGGGCCGCCTGCGCCGGGCCTGGCCAGCGTCTTACGTCGAGCTCGCCCCGTGGCAGGCGCGAACCGTCGGCGGCGTGACCGTCACGGCCGTGCCCGCGCGTCACACGGGCCCCGGCCCCGACGAGGTCAACCACGTGCTCGACCTGCCCGGCTGGGGGCGCGTCTACTTCGGGGGCGACGCGCGGCTCGATCGCGACCTGTTCGCCGCCATCGCCGCCCGCTTCGCGCCGATCCGGCTGGCGCTGCTGCCCGTGGGCGGGACGCGCATCTTCGGGAAGCGCACCGTCATGGCTCCGGCCGATGCCTGGGAGGCCGCGCGCACGCTGCAGGCCGAGGTGGTGGTACCCATCCACGAGGGGGGCATCTGGCTGTCGGTGCCGCCGCTCTCCCTGCACCCGGGCCGGGCTCGGCACCTCGCCTGCCTGGCCGAGCAGGCCGGAAGCGGGCCGCGCGTGATCGTCCTGGCCGAGGGCGAGTCGACCACGATGTGATTCTCTTTGTCGGCGCGATTACGCCTTCGTGTCGCCCGCTTCAATCCAGAACGGGCCGAGCGCCAGGGCGTCGAGGTGCCCCTCCCGGAAGCAGCGCAGGGCGTCTTCGGGCGTGCACACGATGGGCTCGCCGTGCATGTTGAAGCTGGTGTTGAGGATGCTCGGCACCCCCGTGCGCTCGTACACCCTGCGCAGGATGCGGTAGTAGCCCGGGTCGGCCTCCTCGTAGACCACCTGGGGCCGGGCCGTGCCGTCGAGGTGCACCACCGCCGGCGACGCCGCCTTCATGGCGTCGGTGCAGTCGAAGGTGATGGTCATGTAGCGCGCCGTGAGGTCGACGCCCGGGCCCCAGTCGCGGTAGCAGGCCGCGGCGTGTTCGCCGAGCGTGGCCGGCGCGAAGGGCATGAACTCGGCGCGCTGCAGGCGCTCGTTCAGCCAGTCGTTCACGCTGGGATCGGCCGTGTGGTACAGGATGCTGCGGTGCCCCAGGGCCCGCGGGCCGTACTCCATGCGCCCCGTGAAGCGCGCCACCACCTTGCCCTGCAGCATGGCGTCGACCACCGCCGCGTCGATGTCGGGCAGTCGGCGGGCGGGCAACTTCGCGGCCTCGAGGGCGTCGCCGAGGCGCGCCTCGGGGTAGTCGGGCCCCAGGAAGGCGTGCGGGAGGGCCGTGGGGACGAGCCCTCCGTTGGCCGCGAAGTGGGCAAAGGCCGAGCCCACCGCCACGCCCTGGTCGCTCATGGCCGGGTGCACGAAGAGCCCCTCGACCTCGGGCAGGGCCCACAGCCGTTGGTTCACGCACACGTTGCCGAACACGCCCCCGGCCAGCACCAGGTGCGTGAGGCCGGTCTCGCGGAGCGCCCGGCGCGCGTAGGCGACCAGCACGTCCTCGAGGCGCGCCTGGGCCGCGGCGGCGATGTCGGCGTCGGTGTGGGCGCGGAGCTCCGCGAAGAGCCCGCGCGAGCGCGACTTGGACCACAGCGGGGCCAGGCGGAAGGCCGTGTCGTCCTTCTCGAGGCCGATGAGCTTCTCCATGAGCGGGTAGGCTCGGCGGGGGTCGCCGTGGGCCGCGAGGCCCGTGACCTTGCCGGCCAGCAGCACGTGGAAGCCCAGGAACTGCGCGATTTCGCCGTAGAACTGCCCGGGTGACTGCACGGCGTCGGAGCCCCAGAGCGGCTCGCAGCGCCCGCCGCCGCACGCGAACACGCGGGCCGACCAGCCGTCGCCCATGTTGTCGACCGACAACGCCAGCGCCTCGGGGAAGCCCGAGGTGATCCAGGCCGACCAGGCGTGCGCCGTGTGGTGGTCGACCACCTCGACGGGGCGCCCGAAGCGGCGGTGCAGGGCGGCGCGTCCGAAGCGCTCGGCCAGGCGGGCCGTCAGCCCCTCGCGCGTCCACGAGGCCTGCAGCGCCAGGTAGGCCTTGTGGGTCACGCCGAAGAAGTCGTGCTCCCCCTCCATGGCGGCGCGTCCGCCCGGCAGGCGCGGCAGGAAGTGGAAGCGGTTGGCCGCCACCACGTCGACGTCGTCGAGGGTCACCCCTCCGAGGCGCAGCACCTCGGCCACGGAGCGTGTGGGGAAGCCCGGCTCGAAGCGACGGCGCGTGAGGCGCTCCTCGGCCACGGCGGCCACGATGGTCGTGCCGCGCACCAGGGCGGCGTTGGCGTTCGTGTCTTCGTGGATGGCCAGCACGGGGCGGGGAGGGGTCATGGTCGGGCACTCCGCGCGCGCAGCCAGGCGCAGGCCGCCGCGGGCAGGGCCACCAGCGTCGCCGTCGACACGACGAGCGGGGTCGTCACGCTCTGGTGGAGCACCCACGCCGCCGAGAAGCTGGCCAGGGGCACGACCAGCGCGCCCAGCGTGAAGCCGACCAGCAGGCGCAGGGGCCACGACCAGGTCGAATTGGCGCACCAGGCGAGCGCCACGCCCGGCACCAGGAACGACCAGAGCACGAGCAGCGCTTGAACGAGCAGCATGCCTCGACTACCCCTCGCTTCGTCGGAACGCCGCGCCGAGCCCCGTCAGCGCCGTGCGCAGCAGCGGGCGCCACTCGGACGTTCCGTTCAGGAGCAGGCGCCCGAGCTTCACCACCGTGCGTGGTCGCAGGTAGAAGGCCCGCTGGAAGCGCGCTCCCTCGGCCGTCACCTCGGCCTCCGGGCGGCCGTCGGGGGAGAGCACCGCCGCGTTCAGGAAGCGGTACTCGGCCCAATCCTCGGTGCGGATCCAGCCGTTCTTCCGGGCCTCGTCCCACAGCAGCGTGCCCGGGTACGGCGTGAGGAACGAGAGCTGAAGATAGTCGGGGTCGGCCTCCAGGGCAAGCGCCAGCGTGCGCGCCACGTCGGCGGGGCCCTCGCCGGGCACGTTCAGGATCACGAAGCCCATGGTCGAGAGGCCCACCGCGCGGGCCGCCCGGAAGGCCTTGCCCACGGCCTCGGGCGCGAGCCGCTTGCCGAGGAAGCGCATGCCGGCCTCGGAGCCGCTCTCGATGCCCATCTCGACGCGCACGCAGCCGGCCGCCTTCATGCGCGCCAGCAGCGGCCGATCGACCAGGTCGGCGCGGGTCAGGCAGATCCAGCGGGCGCGGCGGTGCAGGCCCCGGGCCTCCACGGCGTCGGCGAACTGCAGGACCCACTCGGAGCGCGTGGTGAACGTGTCGTCGACGAACGAGAAGAAGCGCACGCCCCAGTCGCGGGTGGCGCGGTCCATCTCGTCGGCCACGGCCTCGGGCGACCGGTAGCGCATGCGCTTGCCCGAGGTGAAGGGCACGGCGCAGTACACGCACGGGTAGGGGCAGCCCCGCATGGCGAGCACGGTGGTGAACGCGTCGGAGTCGGGGCAGCGGTAGCGCTCCATGGGCAGCAGATCGCGGGCGGGCAGGGGCAGGGTGTCGAGGTCGGCGATCGGGGTCGCCACGCCGCCGTCGATCACGCCGCCGTCGGGGCCGCGAAAGGCCACTCCGGTCAGCGGCGCGACGAGGCCCGCGCCAGCGCCGAGGCGCGCGAGCAGCGGCGCGATGGTGGCCTCGGCCTCGCCGCGCACGATCGCGTCGAGGGCCGGGAACTCGGCCAGGGTGCGCTCGGGCAACGCCGTGCCGTGCGGGCCCCCGAGGAGGACCGGCAGGTCGGGCCGAGCCGCCTTGGCGTGCGCGGCGATCTGCCCGGCGAGGGGCACGGTCGGGGTCACGGCCGTGAGCCCCAGCACGTCGGGCCGCAGGTCGAGCGCGGCCCGGGCGGCCTGGTCGAGGTCGTAGCCCAGGGCGTTGGCGTCGACGATGGCCACGTCGTGGCCGGCCTCGCGCGCCGCGGCCGCCACGTAGGCCAGCCCAAGCGGCGGGCCCAGCGATGTCTGGGCGATGCGCCGGATGCGCGCCTGGAAGGGCGGGTTCACGAGCACCAGGCGCGAGCTCATGCCCCGCCTTCGTGGTCGCGCCGAAGCTCGCTCCCGATGGCGCAGGCCTCGTCGGCCGGCTCGCCCTCGAGGCGAATGCCCTCGCGCGTGCGCACCGCGCGCCACAGGTCGGCCACGTAGCGGCGGTGGAAGGTCGCCACGTCGCGGAAGCGCGGGTCGGCCAGGGCCGCCACCTCGAGCGCCGAGCCCCACAGCGCGTGGTAGCCGAAGAGCAGCGTGCTCCCCAGCACCCAGCGTGTGCGCGAGATCGGCTGGGCGCCGCCCTTGCCGCCGCAGCAGGCCATCAGGCGCCCCCTCCCCGCACCAGGCGGTCCATCACGGGGCGGCGCGACAGGATGTACGAGGCCACCATGCGCTCGGGGTGCCGCGGCGGGCGCTTCAGCAGCAGGTAGGGCAGGTAGTACAGCTCGCCGGGGATGCAGCTCGGCTGGATGCCCAGGTAGCGGTCGCGGAGCGGCACGCCCATCCGCAGGCCCGAGGCCTTGAGGAGCTCGCGCTTGGCGTCGCGCGGCAGGTCGTAGTCGGTGGGCACGAACGCCACGCCGTGGTCCTGGTAGAAGTGCGACACCAGCGACAGGCTGATGAGCATCTGCTCGACCATCTCGGACGTGTCGGCCGACGAGCCGTCGGTGTGCCGCGAGATGCCGTGCGCGCGGTCGTAGCGCACGCTGGCCGTGTGCATGGCCAGCTTGCATCCCATGCACCAGATGAACGCCGACTGGTACCGGGCGTAGTCTTCGGCCAGGCTCGACACCGTGAGCGTGCGGAACAGCTCGCGGACCGACTCGAAGTGGTACACGAAGCGCCCCGGAGCCCGCGCGATGAGCTCGTCGGCCCGTCGCTCGGCGCGTCCGAAGCCGTAGTGCCCGTGGCCGTTCGAGTACGTGAGCAGGTGCACGCGATCGTACGTCTTGGCGAGGTGCAGGGCGGCCACCGTGGAGTCGACGCCGCCCGAGAACATGAGCGAGATCTCGTTCATGGCGGGCATCCTACCGGCCGAGGGGCCCCCAAGGCAAGCGAGAGGCGCGCGCAAGGCGTCGACGGGAGGCCGCAGCCGTGGTTCCCGGTGGTCCAACCGGACCGCCCCGAGACCAGGCCCGGACCGCCCCGCTGGTCCGCGCTGGCGCGGGCCTTCTCTCTTTCCGATTGATCCGAAACAACAATCTCCTCTGGCACGCCCCGTGCGTTACCCGGCACCGGGAACCGGAAACGTTCCGGGAACGGGGAGATGGCGATGCTCCAGCGGGTGCTCTCGTCCGGGCTCATGGGCGTCGATCCCTTCGCGGTCGAGGTGGAGGTCGACACGCCGCGGGGCCTGTCGGCGTTCGAGATCGTGGGGCTGGCCGAGATGTCGGTGCGCGAGAGCCGGGTGCGGGTGAAGTCGGCCATCGTGAACAGCGGGTTCAAGTTCCCGCGCTGCCGCATCATCGTGAACCTGGCGCCGGCCGACGTGAAGAAGGTGGGCACGGCGTACGATTTGCCGATGGCGGTGGGCATCCTCGCGTCCGAGGGCGAGATCCCCGACGAGCGCCTGGGGGACACGGTCTTCTTCGGCGAGCTCGGGCTGGACGGCGCCATCAAGGGCACGCAGGGGGTGTTGCCGGTGGCGCTCGGGGCCCGCGACCTGGGGCTCAAGCGCATCGTGGTCAGCCGACGGAACGCGGCCGAGGCGGCGGCGGTGGGTGGCCTCGAGGTGGTGCCCACCGAGAGCCTGACGGAGCTCTGCGACATCCTGAACGGCAAGAGCACGCCGGCGCCGATCGAGCTCCTGGCCGACGTGGAGCCGGCGGCGCCGCCGGACCTGTCGGACATCCGGGGGCAGGAGCACGCCAAGCGCGCGCTCGAGATCGCGGCGGCGGGCGGGCACAACCTGTTGATGGCCGGGCCTCCGGGGTCCGGGAAGACCATGCTCGCGCGGCGGCTGCCGGGCATCCTGCCCGACATGACCGAGACCGAGGCCATCGAGACCACGAAGATCTACTCGGTGAGCGGGCTGCTCGACGGGCGGCACGGGCTCCTGAAGCACCGGCCGTTCCGGGCGCCGCACCACACGGTGTCGGACGTGGCGCTGGTGGGGGGAGGGTCGATCCCGCGGCCGGGCGAGATCTCGCTGGCCCACCACGGGGTGCTCTTCCTCGACGAGATGCCCGAGTTCCACCGGCACGTGCTCGAGGTGCTGCGCCAGCCGCTCGAAGAGCGGCGCGTGACCATCTCGCGCGCGGCGGTGAGCGTCGAGTTCCCGGCCGACTTCATGCTGGTGGGGGCGTTCAATCCCTGCCCCTGCGGCCACCTGGGCGACCCGCGCCGGGTGTGCACGTGCTCGCTGTCGCAGGTCGAGCGCTACCGGGCGCGGCTGTCGGGGCCGCTGCTCGATCGCATCCACCTGCAGGTCGAGGTGCCGGCGGTGCCGGTCGAGAGCCTGCGGGGACGGGCGGCGGGCGAGGGCAGCGCGGCCGTGCGCGAGCGGGTGGCGCGGGCGCGGGCCGTACAGGCGGCTCGCTTCGAGGGGCTCACGATCCGCACCAACGCCCAGATGGGCGTGCAGGAGCTCGAGGCCTTCGCCGAGCTCGGGGGCGCCGAGACGGCGTTCCTCGAGAAGGTGGTCGATCGGCTGGGGCTCTCGGCGCGCACGTACCACGGGCTCGTCAAGGTGGCGCGCACCATCGCCGACCTCGATCGCGAGCCGCGTGTGCGCGTCGAGCACGTGGCCGAGGCCGTGCAGTACCGCATCCAGGACCGCTCGCAGGGGTGAGCCGTCCTTCGGGAATACGGGCGACAAGGAGGAGGAGCCATGGGTGCGAAGGTGCAGTCGTTCCGGGAAGCGTTGCGCGAGACGCTCGACCGCCTGGTGACCGACACCGAGAAGCTGTGCGGGCGGGGCTCGGTCATGTGCCTGGGCTCGGGGAGCGCCGCGGCGGCCGGGATCGAGGTCTTCCCGACCGGCTCGATCGGGCTGGACCGCGCGCTCGGCGTGGGGGGCTACCCCAAGGGCCGCATCGTCGAGGTGTACGGCCCCGAGTCGTCGGGCAAGACCACCATCTGCCTGCACGCCATCGCCGAGGTCCAGAAGGCGGGCGGCATCGCGGCGTTCATCGACGCCGAGCACGCCCTCGACGTCGAGTACGCGCGCAAGCTGGGCGTGTCGATCGACGACCTGCTGGTGGCGCAGCCGGGCTCGGGCGAGGAGGCGTTGCAGGTGGCCGAAGTGCTGCTGCGGTCGGGAGCGGTGGCGCTCATCGTGATCGACTCGGTGGCGGCGCTCGTGCCCAAGGCCGAGATCGACGGCGAGATGGGCGACCAGCACGTGGGGCTGCAGGCGCGCCTCATGAGCCAGGCGCTGCGCAAGCTGAACGGCGTGGCGCACCAGCACAAGGCCACGCTGCTGTTCATCAACCAGATGCGCCAGAAGATCGGCGTGATGTTCGGCAGCAACGAGACCACCACGGGCGGCAACGCGCTCAAGTTCTACGCGTCGGTGCGGCTCGACATCCGCAAGATCCAGACGCTGAAGAACGGCGACGAGCCCATCGGCGCGCGCACCAAGGTGAAGGTCGTGAAGAACAAGGTGGCGTCGCCGTTCCGGGTGGCCGAGTTCGACCTGATCTACGGTCGCGGCGTCGACCGGGCGGCCGAGCTGCTCGATCTGGCCGAGGCCGCGGGCATCGTGTCGCGCTCCGGAAGCTGGTACAGCCTGGGCGAGGCGCGCCTGGGCCAGGGGCGCGAGGCCTGCCTCGAGCGCCTGCGGGGCGAGCCCGAGCTGCGCGCCGACCTCGAGGCGCGCGTGTTCGGTGTCCCCGCGCCGACCGTGATCACCGCCGAGGCCGCGTAGCCCGTTCGTCCGCATCGCGCGAGGTGCCGGGCGGGCGGAGGTCGCCCGTCCGGCGTTCGAACGTTCGCGAAGGAGGTTCCCATGTCCGAGCAGCCCACCACCCCGTCCGTGCCCGTGCCGTACGAGCACCCCATCACCCTCACCCCCGACGAGCTGGGGCCGGCCGAGCGCCTGACCCTGGGCCTGGCGCGCCTGACGGCCTGGAAGGAGGACCCCGCCGACCTGAAGGCCGGCTGGACGCCGCGCGTGCGCAGCTGGAAGGGCTACGCCTTCTGGTGCCTGAAGCGCCTGTCCGACGCCGGCATGATCCAGGACCGGAACGGCACCAAGACCCTGGTGCTCACCGACGACGGCCTCGAGTTCGCCGAGCAGTTCCTGACCGAGGTCGGCATCGCGCCCCGCGCCCTGCAGACCCGCGCCCTGCCCCCGCGTCCCCCCGCCAGCCCCGAGGACCATCGAGGGGCGTCCGAGGCCGAGGCCGCCCTGTCGGCGTAGGCCGTCCTCCCCGTGGCGCCGGACCCGCGCGGGTCCGGTGCCACAGCCTTGACTTCCCGCAGGGAGGGTCCGAAGATGCGTACGTACGCAACCGTACGTACGGAGCCCGGAGATGCGCATGACGGCGACCGAGCTGCGCGCGAACCTGTACAAGGCGCTGGACCAGATGCTGGCCACGGGCGAGCCCATCGAGATCACGCGAAAGGGCCGCACCCTGAAGCTGACGCTCGAGCCCGTCGAGCAGAAGGGCAGCATCCTCGATCGGTTGGTGCCCCACGACTGCATCGTGGGCGACCCCGACGATTTCGTGCACATCGACTGGAGTCACGAGTGGAAGCCCTATCTTCCGAACGACTGATCCACCTCGATACCCACGTCGCGATGTGGCTGCTCGGGGACGTACAGAAGAACCTGCGCCCGATCCAGCACCGGTTGGACGGACACCCGCTGGCCATCTCGCCCATGGTGCTGGTGGAGATGCAACTGCTCCACGAACTGGGGCGGTTTCGGTTCTCGGCCTCCGCCGCCGAGCGCCTGCTGGCCGATCCCCTCGGCGTGACCGTAGCGGCCATACCCTTCGCCGACGTGGCCCGGCAGGCCCAGGCGCTGTCCTGGACACGTGACCCCTTCGACCGGCTGATCGTGGCCACGGCACTGGCCGCCAACGCGCCGCTGCTCACGCGCGACGAGATCATCCTGGCCAACTGCCCGCTGGCGGTGTGGGAGTAGCCGGGGCCACCAGCGCGCTCTTCGACAGCCACGCGCCCGCCACGACCAGCGCGGCGCCCGAGATCACATGCACGCCGGGCACCACGACCAGGTAGAGCGCCGACACCAGGGTCGACGCGACGGGCACGAAGTAGCTCGCGACGCCCAGCACGGCCGGGTCGCCTCGCCGCACGCCCGTGTCCCACAGCGCGTAGGCCACGGCCAGCGAGGCCACGCCCAGGGTCGCGACCTCGAGCGCGCCCCGCAAGGTCCAGGTCACCGTCTCGGGGTGCGCGAGCAGCATCAGCCCGAGCGTCGCGCCCGTCGCCAGCGCGAACAGGGGCACCGCGCCGTGCTCCGGGTCGCCCCAGCGCCGCGCCAGGTTCGAGTAGAGGCCCCACGAGAGCGCGGCCACTCCGCCCAGGCCGAGCGCCGAGAGGCCGCGTGGCGTGTGCCAGAACGTCGCGCCCGTGCCGTCGCCGAGGCCTCCGCCGAGCAGGGCCACGGCCGTGCCGGCCACGGCCGCGAGCAGGCCGACGGGCAGCCACGGGCGCGCGCGGTAGCCGAGCAGCGGCACCGAGAGCGCCACGGTGAGCGCCGGCCACAGGTAGTTGACGAGCGCGATGACCAGGGTCTGGTCGTGGTCCAGGCACAGGCCGATGGCCAGGTAGAGGCTCACGTTGGTGAGCACGAAGAGCGCGCCGCAGCCCCACAGGTAGAGCGCAGGCAGGCGAAGCTGCGCGCCGAGCGGGTGGCCGCGGGCCGTCGACCAGGCGAGGCCCAGCGCGCCCCCGAGGAGTGAGGCCAGCATGGGGCCCGTGAGCAGGCCGCTCCGTTCGCTCATGCCGCGCATGAGCGCGACGGACATGGACCAGAGCAGCAGGGCGACGAGCCCCGC
>CAZBRS010000044.1:0-16858 GCA_964494475.1 uncultured Myxococcales bacterium
AACGAAAAAGGGGAGCCCGAGGGCTCCCCTTTTTCGAACGGTCAGCGCGCCGGGCGCGCCATGACGTTATTCTTCGGCGGGCGCGAGGCCGGTGATCTTGGCCTTCGCGCTGCCCCAGAAGATGCACGCGGAGACGGCCTGGCAGTTGTCTTCCTCGCCGACGACGATCATCGGGTCGGCCGCATCGTAGACCTGCAGCTTCTTGCCGCAGTTCTCGATCTCGAGATCCCAGGTCAGGAACGTCTCGATGAGGCTCATGTCGGCCATCTGCAGGTAGCCGCAGATGTCGGCGGGGGCCTCGGGATCCTCGGCGCACCACTTGCGGGCGAGGTAGAGGGCCTTGTCGAGGTCGGCCTTGAAGATGGCGCCGGCGAGGGTGCCGTCCTTGAAGGCGACGCCCATGTCGTCGATGGCGCCGTCAACGGTGCCGACGAGCTTGACCTTGTCGAGCGTGATGTCGAGGGGCGGAATGCCGGCCTCGGCCAGGAAGCCCGCGAGCAGCGCGCCCAGCGGGAAGGTGATCGGGCCGAGCTCCATCTTGCCGCCGTCGATCTCGGCGCCTTCGAAGTGGATCATGGGCTGGCCGTCGACGAACGACGTCGGATCGACCAGGTACTCGCCGGCCGCGGCGCCGGGCTTGCCCATGTAGCCGTTCAGCGTGAACGGAGCGGCCTCGGGGTCGTCTCCCAGGTCGAGCAGGATGTTGGTCTCGCCTTCCGCGAACAGATTCTTGATCTCGCCGTTGGCGTCGACGCCGAAGCCGGCCAGCGTGCTGAGCAGCGCGCCCAGGCCGTTGTCCGGGTTGCCGTCGCCGCTGATGTCGAGGCAGACCGCGCCCGCGAGGTTCGGGAAGTCGACCGCCTCGGCGCCGGTGGCGTCGGGCAGCTCGGGGATGTACAGGCCGTTGAAGAGCGTGGCCTTGCCGAACTCGACGCCGCCGCAGGTGCCGTCGGCCTTGCAGATCTCTTCGCCGGTGCAGCCGGGGGCGCAGGTTCCGCCGCAGCCGTCGGGTCCGCAGACCTTGTCGGTGCAGTCGGGGGTGCACTCGCAGCTCTTCTGGTCGGCGGCGCAGGTGCCGTACTGGCAGGTGCCGCAGGTCTGGTCGGGGCAGTTGCTGGCGCCGCAGACCTTGTCGCCGCACTCCTTGACGCACGCGGGCTCTTCGCACATGCCGGCCGCGGTGCACTCTTCGGGAGCCGTGCAGGTGCCGCAGGTCTGGTCGAGGCAGTTGCTGGGTCCGCACTCCTTGGCGCCACAGGCGACCACGCAGCCGGTGTCGGGGTCGGGCGTTTCGTCCTTCTCCAGGTTGGAGTCGTCCGGGACGTCCGTCACGGCTTCGTCGTTGTTCGGAGTGTCACTCTCGGTTCCACCGCTGTCGCCGCCGCACCGCACAACGGTCGCCAGCGCCAGCACGAGCACCAGGAAGAAAGCGCGCTTCACCATGGGTAAGCCTCCCTTGTTGGGTTGTCCCCGAGTCTCGGGCAAAGTGTAGCGGGGAGCTTCGAGTTGTCAACAACGCTTCGACGCTTTTCCGCCTTGCGACGCGGCAGGTGCCCGAATAGACTCGTTCGCCGAGGAGCCAGCGATGCCCGAAGCCGACGTAAAAGCCATCGTTCAGCAGATCGAAGACAAGTATCAGCCCGCGCTCTCGGGCGATTACTTCGCCCTGCTCGAGGTGCAGGAGGCCGATCCCCCCGAGACCTTGAAGGGTGCCTTCTTCCGGCTGGCGCGGGTGTTCCACCCGGATGTGCTCTCGCGGCAGGATCTGGACCCGCGCGACCTCGAGAAGGGGCGGTTCGTCTTCAAGAAGCTGTCGGAGGCCTACAACACCCTGACCGACAACGTGCGTCGCACGGTCTACATCTCCCGGGCCCGGGCCACCTCCCAGGCCACGGCCGCCGGCTCGGGGGGCGAAAAATCCGACGTGCCCCGCGAGGAGCCCAAGCGCTCGGCCGACGAGGAGGCCGAGATCTTCTACCACAAGGCGCAGATCCTGCTGCGTCGGGGCAACGCGCGCGAGGCCATCGACTTCATGAAGCGGGCGCTCACCCTGCGCAAGGACGAGCCGCGCTACCTGCTCGACCTGGGCTGGACCATCTTCCAGGACGGCACCATGGCCGTCGGAGAGCGCATCGAGGAGGCGCGCCAGTATTTCGAGAAGGTGCTCGAGAAGCAGCACCAGAACGTGCAGGCCATGTACTACATGTCGCTGTACCACAAGGCGCGCAACGAGGTCGAGCGGGCCTATGAGCTCCTGAAGGACTGCCTGACCATCGACCCCCAGTTCACGCCCGCGAAGCGCGAACTGCGCTTGCTGCGCCTTCGCCTCAAGAAGGAGGCCGAGCGGCGCAAGAACCCGTTCTATCGCCTCAAGTTGTTCATCATGGGCGAGCGCGCCGCGGGGAGCGCCGATGACGACTAGGATCCTGGTCTATGTAGGGCCGCTGCTCGGCCTGTGGCTCCTCCCGCTCGCGTGCAGCCGGCCCGTGCCCGTGCGCGCCGAAGCCCCTGCCGCGCCGGCGGTGGCGGCCTGTCCCCCGTGCGAGTGCGAGGCGTGTCCCGCCTGCCCCGTCCCCGAGCCGCCTGCGCCCACGCCCGCTCCGGCGGTCGACGCCGTGGCGGCCCCTGCCGAGCCCCTGGTCGTCCCCGAGCACCTCCGGCCGACGGCTGCGCAGTGCAAGGGCGCGTGCGACCGCATGCTCGAGGCCGAGGCGCGCCGCGTGGCGAACCGGATGCAGGAGGCTCAGCCAGAGCTGATGGCCGAGTTGAAGAAGGGGCTCGCCGCGGAGCAGGGGCTGCTGTCCGAGTCGTGCGTGCGGCGCTGCCTGGCCGAGTTCACGGTCAACACGGCCCTCTGCGTCCGGAAGTTCGAGACCATCGATCAGATTCAGCGCTGCATCGTCGAGACGTCGTTCCCCGCGAACCCGTGATCACTGTACGTTCGACAAGACCACCTTCACGGCGCCCACGAACAGGTTGACCTCGATGCCCAGCGGGATGTGCCGGTCGTCGTTCGAGAACCACATCTTGACCTCCTTGGACCAGTTGTCCCTGGAGGGCTTGTTCCGGCGATCGTCCCAGCGCCGCACCGACGCCATGACGCCGATGCCGTCGCGCAGACCCTGCTCGGTGTAGGTCTTGCCGCGCTCGATCACCCGGTAGCGCACCTGGTACAGGTAGTTGCCCGACGAGCCCATGAACGTCGCGTCCTCGCCCGGTTCGAGCGCCCGCGAGCGCAGGTAGGCCAGGCAGGCCAGCATGTCGTAGACCTCGCCGTAGCCCTTCCACACCAGGTCGCGCCAGGCGAGCTTGCCGGCCTTGCTGCGCACCGTCTTGATGCGCTGGACCTGCTTCTTCTCGGGGAAGAACTTCAAGAGGTACCGGGCGACGATGTGGGCCTCGTCGGTCACCATCACGTGCTTCTGGGGCTGGTACGTGGTCTTGTCGAGCACGCTCAGCGCCTCGTTCTGGACCGGGTAGAGCGTGTGGAAGAGCCCGGCCGAGCGCAGCGTGGCGTGCAGGAAGACGTGGGCGCGACCCGGACGGGCCTCGAGCCGCGCCACCCCCGAGTGGGCGCCGAACACGAACACGTTGTAGGTGAAGGCCTCGGGCGCCACGATGGGGCGCACCGGCAGGTCGGCGGCCGCCAGCGGGCCGGCGACGAGCAGCAGCGCCGCGAAGACGCGCGGGGCGATCCGCTCCAAGGCTGCTCTCAGGCCGTGGCGAGCGGCAGGTTCTTCAAGATGAACTCTTCGGTGAAGCGCACGTCGTTCAGGCGAACGAGCAGCAGCACGTCGTCCTTCTCGTGGCCCTTGGCCAGCACGGCCTCGAGGATGGGCCCGGCCTGCTCGTCGGTGATGACCTCGATGGTCTCGACGTCTTCGTTGATGGTCTTCACCTGCTCGAGCATGTCGTTGTAGAGCTCGCGGTGCTCGCGGTTCCAGAGGATGGTCACGAACTGGGCGAGCAGGTGGTTCCCGCCGTCGAAGATCTCGTGCCGCGTGATCTCGGCGAGCTTGGGCCGGTTGAACTTCTCGGTGCGGAAGCCCCGGAAGTACTTGTTGTACAGCCCCCGCTCGAACTGCGAGAGGCGCAGGATGAACTCCTTGGGGTCGAAGACGCGGAAGATGCGGTCGAAGAGGGGCTCGACCTTGCGCAGCGCCTGGATTTCGTCGATTTCGCGGGTGGTCATCGGGGCTCCTCGTGGTGGCGGGCGGTCAGCGCCCGATCTCGGAGATGTCCGAACCCCACAGCGTGAACAACCGGCAGTCGACGCCTTCGTCCTGCCCGATCAGGCAGGGCGGGCGCATGTCGCCGGCGTCTCCGAGGTCGGAGCAATCGTCCGTGACGATCATGTACAGGCAACCGAAGCAGATGTCGACAGGGTAGTAGTACTCGTTCGACAGGACGATGGTCCCGTCGCCCAGGCGGCTCTCGAGGCGGACCTTGACGAGCAGAGGGAAGCCCGTCGAGCGCGCGGTCGTGTCGACGGCCAGCGCATTGCCCACGTCGACGGGGATGGCGTTGACCGAGGCCACGCCCATGCCCTCGGGCTCGGCGAAGCCCACGGAGGGCGTGTAGTAAGACTCCGAGAGCACGGTCTCGGTCGCCGCGTCGAGCCCCGACGGGTACTCGTACGAGACGTGCGCGCCGAGCACCTGCACGTTGTGGTTCTCTCCGTAGAGCTCGCCGAAGGCGGCGCGCGTGCTCAGGAGGTAATTCTCGATCTTCAGGAACATGTGGAAGCGGTTGCGCATCCACGTGTCCATGACGCCCTTGAGGCGCATGGTGCGGGCGTCGGCGCGCGCCACGCATTGGTCCTGCTGGGTCACGGCGATCACGCCGTGGACCCACACGGAGCCGCCCTCCTCCATGGGCGAGCACGAGAGCAGGCCCGCCAGGGCGGCTCCGGCCAGCAGGGCGCTCCGCACCCACCGCGCACCACGATTCGTCGTCGCTTGGTTCTTCATCGTCCACCTCGCACGAACGTCGCCAGATCGTTCACGTGTACCTTGGTCCCCTTGGCCCGGCCGATGCGTTCGAGCACCAGCACGGGCACCCGGCCCCGCTCGGGAATTCCCCAGTCGAACAGGGGCTCCTGGTCGGGGCCGAGGTATTTCTCCGTTCCCGTGGGAAGGTGGAAGCGCTTCAGCGTCTCCACGATCTCGTCGCGCTCCTCGGCGTCGAGGAAGCCGTGCGTCACCGACAGGTCGGCCGCGAACACCAGCCCGAGCGCGGCGGCTTCGCCGTAGTTCTTGGTGCGGTCGAGCCGCTGCACGACCTCGGCGAAGACGCGGCCCGGGCGCAATCCGTCGCCGCCCATCCCGGCCTCGGCCGATCCGGTGGTCAGGACCCCGGCGTGCTGCACCACGTAGGCCAGCGCCTCGGGGTCGCGCGCGGCCAGATCGGTCTCCCGCGATCCGACGTAGCGGAACAGGGCCCGATCGCGGGCCGCGGCCTTGCGCAGCACCACGCCCAAGCCGCTCTGGAACTGGCGCTTGGGCAGGCTCGACAGCAGCCCCGGGTCGGCCAGCACGGCGCGCGGCGCGTGGTGCACCTCGATGACGCGGGGGATGCCCTTCCAGCTCACGCCCAGGTGGCCGTCGCGGGGCGGATCGGCCTGGGCGGTCAGGGTGGTCGGCAGCAGCACCCAGGGGGCGCCGTGGCCCGTGAGGCTGGCCAGCACGCCCGTCAGATCGGCCACCACGCCGCCGCCGAACGCCAGCCACGCCACGCGACCCGGGTGCGCCTTGCGTGCGCGCCGCTCGAGCACCTCGAGGCCGCGTTCCAGGCTGTGCGAGCGCTCGCCCTGGTCGATCGGCACCCACTCGATCGACAGCCCCGCCGAGCGCGCGCCCTCGGAGAGCGCCTCGCTCCAGGCCTGCAGCGCGTTCACGTCGGCCAGCGCGACCACGTCGTCGCGACCGCCGAGGGCCTTCGCCACCTCGGCCCAGTCGATGGGCCCGAAGCGCAGCGGCGCCAGCTCGGGTCCGGGGCGTCCCGGCGCGGGCGGGCGCGGCGCGTGTCGGTGGGTGGCCTCGCGGTCCGTCATGCTCGGGCTCCCTATTCGGTGCGGACTTCCGACGCCTGCCGATTGATGATGCGCGGCGTGATGAAGATCAGCAACTCGGAGCGCTGATCGTTCTCGGTGTGCTTGCGGAACAGCGGGCCGAGGATGGGCAGGTCCGCGAAGAACGGCACCTTCTTGAAGCCCTCGGCCGTGCTGCGCGTGTAGATGCCGCCGATCACCGTGGTGTCGCCGTCCTTGACCAGCAGCTCCGTGTGAGCTTCTTTCTTGCGGATCGACGGGTTGCCGTTGGCGCCCGTCTGGGCGAAGTCGGGCTCGTTCTTGGTGATGTCCATCTTCAGCGAGATGTTGCCGTCCTGGGTGACGTGGGGCAGCACCTCGAGCTTCAGGAGCGCGTTGAAGAACTGCGTGTTGACGCCCTGCGCCGAGACCACGCTCACGGGGATCGACACGCCCTGCTGGATGGTGGCCGCCGTGTTGTCGAGGGTCGAGATCTTGGGCGAGCTCACGATCTTGACGTTGCCGGTCTCCTCGGCGGCCGAGAGGCGCAGGTTCAGGTTGGCGGCGCCGCCGATGCTGCCGAGCGTGAGGCCGATGGAGCCACCGGCGCCGGCGCCCGTGGCGGCCGGCAGGTTGACCGCGAAGCCGGGCGTGGCCGCCGCGACGCCGCCGGTGGGGCTGTCGGAGCTGTCGGAGCCGCCCGAGAGGCCGATGACGTTCGGGAAGACCAGCCCGGTCTGGTTGCCGTACTGCTGGCCGAAGCCCAGGTGGCCGCCCCACTGGACGCCCACCTCCTTGGTGAAGTTGTCGGTGGCCTCGACGATGCGGGCCTCGATGAGCACCTGGGGCGTCTGGGTGTCGAGGCGGCGCACCAGGTCTTCGATGGCGATGACGTGCTCCTCGATGTCCTTGAGGATGATGGTGTTCGTGCGCTCGTCGACCTCGACCGAGCCCTTCTCGGAGAGCAGTGTCTTGACGCGCTTCACGAGATCGCCGGCCGACGCGTAGTTGACGGTGATCAGCCGGACCACCAGCGCCTTCAGGGCCGCGGACTTCTTCTTCTTCTCGATGAGGATGTCGTATTCCTTCTGGATGGCCTCCAGGGGGGCCACGCGGTAGACCTCACCCTCCTTGACATAGTCGAGGCCCTTGGCCTTCAGGATCATGTCGAACGCGAGATCCCACGGTATGTTCTCGAGGTGGAACGACACGGTGCCCTTCACCTCGTCGTTCGCCACGATGTTGACGCCTCCCTCGCGGGCGAGGAAGGAGATGACGTCCTGGATGTCGGCGTCCTTGATGGTCAGGTTGATGCGCTTGCCGCTGTACTTCTTGCGCTTCTTGTAGGGGTAGGGGTTCAGCACGCCCGCCGCGCCGAAGTCGCCCGCGCCGCCCGGGAGGCCGAGGCCGGCCGCGCCCGAGGAGCCGGCAGGGCTGGAGGCCGCGGCGTCGGCGGCCACGGTGGTCGGGAAGGCCTGGCGGACCGCGCCCTGAGCCCGCGGCGTGAACACCCAGACCAGGCGGTTGCCCTGCTTCTCGAGGCGGTCGTCGACCTTGCCGTTGGTCTCGACCACCACGCGGACCTGGCCCTTGGCGTCGCGATCGTTGAAGCTGGCCACCGACGCGACCGGCCCCCGGAACGACGACACGTCGAGCATGCGCTCGCGCCCGCGCTCGAGCGTGGCGCCGGAGAGCACCAGCACCTTGCGGCCCTGGGCCGTCTCGGTCACCCGGTAGCTGGGATCGCCCTCGAGCGTGACCTCGACGCGGGCGTCGGCGCCCTCGCCGTCGAAGCGCACGTCGGCCACGCGGCCCGGGCCGGTGGTCTTGGCTTCGGTCTGGGCCTTCAACGACGCGACCAGCCGCGAGCGGGTCTCGTCGAGGGCCTTGCGGTCGGCCTCGCGGGCGCGGTTCAGTTCGTCGACCTCACCGGCCAGGCGGGCGAGGTCGCCCTCCTTCTCGGCGCGTGCGGCGTCGAGGGCCTTGCGGTCGGCCTCGCGGGCGCGGTTCAACTCGTCGACCTCGCCGGCCAGGCGGGCCAGGTCGCCCTCCTTGGCCTGCAGCGCGGTCTTCAGCGCCTCGGTGGCGGCGGCCAGGCGGGAGGCCTCGTCGAGGGCCTTGCGGCTGTCGGCGGCCACGGCCTGATCGCGCGCGTCGAGCGACGCGAGGCGGGCTTCGCGTTCCGCCAGGGTCCGGGTCACCTTCGCGAGGTCGGCGCGCGCCGCCTCGAGCGTCTTCTCCATGCCGGC
The DNA here is from genome assembly GCA_964494475.1 of uncultured Myxococcales bacterium. Taxonomy (GTDB): domain Bacteria; phylum Myxococcota_A; class UBA9042; order CAZBRS01; family CAZBRS01; genus CAZBRS01. The sequence goes on from CAZBRS010000044.1 coordinate 8,278, forward strand.
CAGGCGCTTGCGGTCTTCTTCCCGCGTGGCCGCCAGCTTCGTGAGGTTGGCCTCGGCGGAGCCCTTCTCGGTCTTCAGGGCCGCGAGGGCCGCCTCGTTCTCCTTCAGGCGCTGCTCGTAGCCGGACGCGCGCCCCTTCTTTTCGGCCTTGGCGGCGTTCTCGAGCTCGACGATGCGCTGTTTCAGCTGGTCGAGGTTCCGTTGCTCCTGGCCCTGCAGGCCCTTCTGGGCCGACAGGAGGAAGCGCGTCTTCTCGATCTCGCTCTGCAGCGAACCGATCTGCGAGCCCTGCGAGGTGCTCTGCTGCTGCAGCCGCTGCACCTCGGCGGTGGCCTCGGCCAGCTTGGCGCCGGTGCTCCCCAGGCGCGCCTTCACGTCGTCACGGGCGCGGGCGGCCTCGGCCAGTTGGACGCGCAGCGTGGCGACCTCGGAGGACAGCGCCGCGACGTCGGTGGAGCGGGAACCCAGGCGGTCCTCGTAGGCCTTCTCGCGCTCGGCGAGGCGTGCGCGGAGCGACTCGACCTCCTTCTTGAGGCCGGCCGCGTCCGAGTCCTTCGCCGTCAGGGCGGCGCGGTAGTCGGTCTCGCTCGTCGCGAGCGCCTGCTTCAGGCCCTGGACCTCGCCGTTCAGCTCGGCCAGGCTCGACTGGCTGGCCCGCTTGTCGTCGTCGGCGCGCTTCGTGAGCTCGGCGATGCGAGCCTTCAACTCGTCGACCCGGGCGCGCTCTCCCGACGTCTCGACGCGGCGGCCCTGCTCCACCGCCACCAGGGCGGCCTCGCGCTTCGCGAGCTCGTCCTGCAACTCGGACAGCCTGTCCTTGAGGGCGCCCACCTCGGAGCCCTGGGCCTCGAAGGCCGCGCGCGTCCGCGCCAGCTCGGTGCGCGTGGTGGCGAGCTCCGTCTCGTAGCGCGTGCGCGCGTCGTTCATTGCGGTCCGCGCGCTCTTCAACTGCGCCTCGATCTCGGCGCGCTCCTGGCCCTTGGTCGATTCGAGCTGGCTGAGCTTGGCCTCGTAGGCCGCGCGGGTGCGCTCGGTCTCGGCGCGGGCGGCGGCCAGCTCGGCTTCGTAGCTGGCGCGCGCGGCCTGCATGGCTGAGCGCGACTCGTTGAGCTCGCGCTCGACGTCGGCCTTGCGGGCGCCCTTGGCGCTCTCGGCCTCGGCCACCTTGGCCTCGTAGGCCGAGCGCGTTCGCCCCAGCTCGTCGCGCAACGTGGCGAGCTCGCTCTCGTAGGTGGCGCGAGCCAGTTCGGCCTCGGAGCGGGCCGCCGTCAGCTCCTGCTCGACGCGGGCGCGCTCGGTGCCCTTGGAGGTCTCGAGCTCGGCCAGCTTGGCCTCGTACGCGGCGCGGGTGCGCTCGATCTCGGCGCGGGTGGCCGCGACCTCGTTCTTGTAGGCGGCGCGGGCCTCGTCCATGGCCGCGCGGGCGGCGTCGAGCTCTTTCTTGGCCGAGGCCTTCTGGCTGCCGCCGGCCTTCTCGAGGGCCGCCACCTTGGTCTCGAAGTCGGCGCGGGTGCGCTCCAGCTCGGCGCGGGTGCGGTCGAGCTCGGCCTTCAGGGGGGCCGCCTTCGTCAGCTCGCCGGTCTCCTTCTGGAGCTCGCGGATACGGTCTTCCTCGAGCTTGCGCACCTGCACGACCTCTTGGAGCCGCGTCTCCTCCTCGGCGATCTGGCCGCGCACCTCGGAGAGCTTCAGCGTCAGGGACGCCAGGGTCCGCTGGGCGTCGTCCTGGCGCGCCTCGTTGCGCTTGCGCTGGTCTTCGAGGCCCTTCAGCTCGGCCGCGAGGCGCGCGACCTCCCGCTCCTTCGCGAGCGCGCGGGCCTCCGAGTCGGCCAGCGTGCTCTTGCCCGCGGCCAGGCTCTTCTGGTAGCCGGTCACCTCGGCGGCCAGCTGCGCCTTGCGGCTCTCGAGCCCGCCCACCTGGTCCTCGAGCTCTTCCTTCTGCCGGTTGCGCTCGGCCACGTTGGACTCGAGCTTCGCCAGGCGGTCGGAGGTCTCGGCCACGCGCGCCTTCAGGCTCGCCGCTTCTTTCTCGTACTTCGCGAGGGTCGTCTCGTTCTTCGCCTGGAAGCTGGACAGCGACTGCTTCGCCTTGTCGAGGGTCGCCGCCTGGGCGGAGCGCTCCTTCGTCAGGCCCTCGAGCTCGCGGGCCAGCGCCGAGCGCTCCTTCTCGAGGCGCGCCTTCTCGGCGTCGCCCGCCGCGGCGATCTGGCGACGCACGGCCTCGACCTTCTCGGCCTTGGCCTGGATCTCGGAGAGCATGCCCTCCTGGTTCGTGCGCGCGCTACGTACGGCCTCGAGCAGGCGCTCTTCCTCGGCGCGCTGGGTCGCGACGAAGCGCTGCTTCTCTTCTTCCTTCTTGCGAGCGGCCTCGATGGCGGTCTTGCGCTCCTCCTCGGCCTGGACCGAAGCCTTCAGCGCGGCCAGGCGGGCCTTCTCTTCCCGGACGGCGCGCTCGGTGGCCTGCTTCAGCTCCTCCTCGGTCTCGCGCGTCTCGGCCAGCTTGGCCCGCTTGGCTTCCTCGAGGGTGATGGCGTCGCGCACGGCGCTCAGGTCGTCGGCGCCCTTGGTCTGCAGCGAGGCCAACTCGGCCTGGCGGGCGCGGATGGTCGCGTCGAGCTCGGAGTTCCTGGACTCGTACGCCTGCAGGCGGGCCTTCAGCGCGTCTTCCTTGTCTTCGAGCGCCTTCAGGGCGGCGGGATCGGGCGCCTGGGCCTGGCGACCGCTGCCGTCGACGACGATGCGCAGGGTGTTGCCGGTGGTGTCGACCGTGTAGAGCGCGTCGCGCCGCAGGTTCACGATGACGCGGCTGGTGGGGGTCTGGTGGTTCGCGAACTGGAGCGTGCCCACGTCGTTGATGACGCCGTTGTAGACCTCGACGCTCTTGTCGAAGCCCACCTGGGTGTTCGCCAGGTCGACGAACAGCCGGGGCGGATCCTCCAGCTTGAAGACGCTGAACGTCGGGACGGCGGTGTTCGCCACCTCGATCAGCGTGAACTTCTCACGCTCCTGGACGGTGATCCCCGTCAGGCGGTTTCCTCCCGCCGCGTCGAGGCGCGACGGGCAGGCCAGCAACGTGAGGACCAGGAAGGCGATGGGAGCTCTCATGCGCGACTCCGTACACTGCGTACACGGCTTGCCCGTCGCGATGGTAAAGCCGGCGGGGGGGAGCGTCAAAAAAACGGCCGGATCCGGAAATGATTGACCTTGCTTGAGAGTCCCCCGGCTTTCCTCTAGACTCCCCCAACGTGCCATCGAAGCGCCGTGGGGGATTGCCATGCAGGGTCGAACGTCGTCGCTCGTTCTCGTCGCGCTTGCGGGCGTGTGGCTGTTGACGGCGTGTCCGTCCTCCAACACGTACTCCGGAGATGTCGGGCTCCCTGACGTGCTCGCCGATCTCGTCGGCGACGGCGTGACCATCGACATCGTGCGCCCGCCCTGCCTGGCCGACGGCGACTGTCCCGAGGGCCAGGTCTGCGACCTCAAGTTCAACGCGTGCGTCCAGTGCGTCAGGACGGAGCAGTGCCCCGAGGGCCAGGCCTGCGTCGACGGCGCCTGCTCCGGGTTCGAGCCGTGCGCCGACAACGGCGACTGCGAGCAGGGCGTGTGCGACCTGGGGACGGGGCTCTGCGTGCCCTGCATCGTCGACGCGCACTGCCCCGAGGGCTACGCCTGCGTCGACCAGGCCTGCGTGCCCGCCGCGATCCCGTGCTCCGAGGGCGAGTGCCCGCCTCCGCTCGTGTGCGATCCGGTCACGCGCACCTGCGTCGAGTGCCGCACGTCGGCCGACTGCGCGCCGCTCGAGTTCTGCGACGCCGACCACGCCTGCCGGCCCGACCTCTGCGACGCCGGGGCCACCGAATGCCTGGGCGACGCGCTGATGCGCTGTGCCGTCGACGGGGGGGGCTGGGTGGCCGAGAGCTGCCCCTCCGGGACCACCTGCCACGCCGGTGCGTGCGTGGGCGAGTGCGTGCCCCAGTGCGCGGGCCGCGAGTGCGGCCCCGACCGCTGCGGCGGACTCTGCGGCGTCTGTCCTGACGACTCCACCTGCACCGACGACGGGCAGTGCCAGGGAGGGTGCCAGCCTTCGTGCGTCGGCGTCGAGTGCGGTGGCGACGGGTGCGGCGGCCAGTGCGGTTTCTGCGCGTCGGGGGAGGCGTGCGTCGACGGGCGCTGCCAGCCCGTGTGCGTGCCCACGTGCGTGGGGCCCGCCGGCCAGCTCCTCGAGTGCGGCGAGAACGGGTGCGGCGGCGTGTGCGGTCTCTGCGCGACCAGCGAGCTGTGCGACCAGGGGCGGTGTCTTCCCTCCTGCACCCCCCAGTGCGGCAACGTCCAGTGCGGCCCCAACGGCTGCGGCGGCGTCTGCGGCACGTGCCCCGCGGGCACAGCGTGCAACGACGCGGGCTTCTGCGCGGGCGTGTGCGTGGGCTCGTGCGAGGGCAAGCAGTGCGGCGACAACGGCTGCGGCGGCTTCTGCGGGTCGTGTCCGGGGGGTTCGTTCTGCGACGCCGGCGTGTGCGTGAAGCCCACGAACTGCAAGGCCTACTACGATTGCGTGCTCGACTGCGCGTTCTCGGGGCAGGTGCCCGACCCGTTCCAGTGCGCCGACGTGTGCGGTGTCGACGTCGGCACGTCGGCGGGCCAGGACCTGCTGGCCCTCGTCAACTGCGCGGCGGGCGCGTGCGGCTTCGAGTACGACTTCGCGTGCCTCCAGCACGCGCTCGAGGGTGAGTGCAACGCCCTCTACCTGCAGTGCGTGGCCTGCCAGCCCCAGTGCCAGGGCAAGCAGTGCGGTCCCGACGGGTGCGGCACCTCGTGCGGCGCTTGCTCCGGAGACCAGTTCTGCTCCGACGACGCCACGTGCACGCCGATTTGCAAGCCCCAGTGCCAGCTGTCCGGCGGCCTCTCGAAGGAGTGCGGCTCCGACGGGTGCGGCGGCCAGTGCGGGGTGTGCTCGCCCCTCGAGGTGTGCGACGCGGGGGTGTGCGTGACGGCGTGCCTGCCCTCGTGCGTGGGCAAGCAGTGCGGCTCCGATGGCTGCGGCGGCAGCTGCGGCGCCTGCGCCCCCGGGAAGTCGTGCCAGGCCGGCAAGTGCGTGACGGTGTGCGAGCCCCAGTGCTGGGGGCAGGAGTGCGGCCCCGACGGGTGCGGCGGCGTGTGCGGCCTGTGCGCGCCGGGCGAGGCCTGCGTCAACGGCGCGTGCCAGGGCGGGTGCGAGCCCCAGTGCGTGCTGCCCACGGGCCAGCCGAAGCAGTGCGGCTCCGACGGCTGCGGCGGCACGTGCGGCGCGTGCCCGGTCGGGACCACTTGCAAGCAGGGTCTCTGTCAGGGCACGTGCGTGCCCCAGTGCCTCACGGCGGCCGGGTGGCCGAAGGAATGCGGCCCCGACGGCTGTGGCGGCCTCTGCGGCACGTGCCTGCCCGGCGAGGCGTGCGCCGACGGGCAGTGTTCGGGGGCGTGCGTGCCCTCGTGCGTGGGCAAGCAGTGCGGCGGCGATGGGTGTGGGGGCGCGTGCGGCGGGTGCCCCGACGGCACCTACTGCGACACCACCTGGCAGTGCCGGCCCCTGTGCACGCCCCAGTGCTCCGGGCGCGAGTGCGGCGCCGATGGCTGCGGGGGCGCGTGCGGTGTGTGCGCCGGCGACGAGGCGTGCGACGGCGGGAGTTGCGTGCCGTTCGTCACGTGCAAGGAGCTGGTCGACTGCATGATCGCGTGCGGTCAGGATCGGAGCGAGGCGTGCTACGCCGGGTGCTGGCAGGGCGCCAGCCCGGCCGCGCAGCTGCAGTTCGAGGCCTACCAGGCCTGCCTCATCGAGGTCTGCGGCTACGATGGCACCGACCAGTGCTACGCCGACGCCTATTACGACGAGTGCAAGGACGAGTACTACGCCTGCCTGGCGTGCACGCCCAACTGCCAGGGCAAGCAGTGCGGCCCCGACGGCTGCGGCGGCCAGTGCGGCAAGTGCAACGCCGGCCTGGCGTGCGACCCGTACGGCCTGTGCGCGTGCCAGCCGGCGTGCGTCAACCGCCAGTGCGGCCCCGACGGCTGCGGGGGCGCCTGCGGTGAGTGCGCCGACGGCCTGGCTTGCAGCTCCGTCGGCAAGTGCGTGTGCCTGCCCAGCTGCCAGGGCCCCGATGGCAAGAAGAAGACGTGTGGATCCGACGGCTGCGGGGGCTCCTGCGGCGCCTGCCCGACCGGGCAGGTGTGCTCGGCGTCGGGTCAGTGCGCGGGTGGCTGCGTGCCGTCGTGCCTGCTGGCCGACGGGCAGCCGAAGGAGTGCGGCCCCGATGGGTGCGGCGGGCAGTGCGGCTTCTGCGCGGCGGGCCAGACGTGCCTGGGCGGCGTCTGCGACGGCGGCTGCGCGCCCTCGTGCGTGGCCAAGCAGTGCGGCCCCAACGGCTGCGGGGGGTCGTGCGGTGTGTGCCCTGCCGGGACCTTCTGCACGACCGGCGGCAAGTGCCAGGCGCTGTGCACGCCGAGCTGCGACGGCCGCGAGTGCGGCAGCGACGGTTGTGGCGGCCTCTGCGGCGTGTGCGGCGCGGGGGAGGTGTGCAAGACCGGGCAGTGCGTGGCCTACCTCGACTGCGAGGGCCTGGTCGAGTGTCACCAGGGCTGCAACGACGACGAGGTGTGCGGTCAGGCCTGCTGGGCCGACGCGAGCCCCGAAGCGCGCGAGCAGTGGCAGGCCTTCCAGATCTGCCTGCTCGAGATCTGCGGGCCGAACGGCAGCCAGACGTGCTACCAGCAGGCCTTCTACAGCGACTGCAAGGACGAGTACTACGCCTGTCTGGCCTGCACGCCGTCGTGCACCGGCAAGGCCTGCGGCCCCGACGGGTGCGGCGGAACGTGCGGCGCGTGCCCGGGAGGCGCCGCGTGTGACGCCTACGGAAACTGCCCCTGCGTGCCCTATTGCTCGGGTCGGGAGTGCGGCCCGAACGGCTGCGGCGGCACCTGCGGTACGTGCGCGGCCAACCTGGCCTGCAGCAGCGCCGGCAAGTGCCTGTGCCTGCCCGCGTGCACCGGCAAGGAGTGCGGCACCGACGGCTGTGGTGGCACGTGCGGAACGTGCCCCGCGGGCCAGGCCTGCACCGCCGGGCAGTGCGCCTCGACCTGTACGCCGTCGTGCACGCTGGCCGACGGCACCAAGAAGCAGTGTGGCGGCGACGGTTGCGGCGGCTCGTGCGGTTCGTGCGGCGCGGGCGTGGCCTGCGTGAACGGCCGGTGCGGCGAGCCGTGCCAGCCGGTCTGCGCGGGCAAGCAGTGCGGCTCGAACGGTTGCGGCGGCTCGTGCGGCACCTGTCCTGCGGGCACGACCTGCACGCCGGCCGGTGCGTGCAAGGTCGACTGCGCGCCCAAGTGTGCCGGCCGTGAGTGCGGCCCCGACGGCTGCGGTGGCGTGTGCGGTGCCTGCTACTACGGCGAGAACTGCGTCGGCGGCGCGTGCGTGCCCTTCGTGTCGTGCGAAGACATCCTCACCTGCATGTGGACCTGCCCCGACGGCGACGAGGCCTGCGAGGACGCCTGCTACTATTCGGGCAGCCCCGAGGCCAAGCAGCAGTGGTTCGACCTGTGGGTCTGCCTCACCAACGCCTGCGGCGTGGAGGCCGGCTCCGAGTGCGTGACGACGGCCCTGGTGGGCGCGTGCAAGGCGGTCTACTACGAATGCCTCGCCTGCACGGCCAACTGCGAGGGCCGGCAGTGTGGCCCCGACGGCTGCGGCGACGTGTGCGGCGCCTGCCCCGTGGGCGTGGCGTGCGACGACACGGGCCTGTGCGCCTGCCAGCCGAAGTGCGCCAACAAGCAGTGCGGACCCGACGGCTGCGGCGACGTGTGCGGCGCCTGCGCGCCCGAGCAGGTGTGCACGGCCAACGGTAAGTGCGTGTGTGCGCCCCAGTGCGCGGGCCGCGAGTGCGGCACCGACGGCTGCGGCGGCTCCTGCGGAGCGTGCGCCCCGGGCCAGACCTGCGAGCTCGGCCTGTGCGCGCAGTCCTGCACGCCCACGTGCGACGAGCTGCAGTGCGGCACCGACTGCACGGGCGCCTGGTGCGGCGATTGCCCCGCCGGCCTCACCTGTACGCCCTGGGGCGAGTGCGTGCCCGGCTCGACCGACGGGTGCTCGGCGGGCCAGGGGCCGGGCTGCGGCGGCTGCCTCTGCGAGCCCTTCGTGTGCGAGCAGGACGCCTACTGCTGCCAGGTGATGTGGGACGACGTCTGCGTTCAGCTCTGCCAGCAGACGGGCGCCTGTGGCACCACCTGTGAGCCCACCTGCGACCAGATGCAGTGCGGCTACGACTGCAACGGCCAGTACTGCGGCTCGTGCCCCGACGGGATGACGTGCGGCCCCGAGGGGTATTGCCTGCCCGGGGGCGGCGACGGCTGCTCGGCGCACGCGTGGCCCGGCTGCGACGGATGCGCGTGCGAGCAGTTCGTGTGCTCGATGGACCCGTTCTGCTGCTACGGCGAGTGGCACGAGGGGTGCGCCCAGATGTGCGCCCAGGTCGGCGGCTGCGAGACGTGCTCGCCCACCTGCGACCAGATGCAGTGCGGCTACGATTGCCTCGGCAACTACTGCGGCACGTGCCCC
>CAZBRS010000044.1:16958-37051 GCA_964494475.1 uncultured Myxococcales bacterium
GTCGATCCGTCGTGCTGCCAGGAGGTCTGGCACGACGGCTGCGCGCAGCTCTGCCAGATCTTCGACGGCTGCGGTTGTCAGCCCTCGTGCCTCTACAAGCAGTGCGGCGACGACGGCTGCGGCGGCTCGTGCGGTCAGTGCCCCGCGGGCAGCACGTGCAACGCCGCCGGCTTCTGCCAGGCGGGCGGCAAGACCTGCCAGCAGATCGTCGACTGCGCGCTCGCGACGTGCCTCGTCAACGGCATGCCGGATCTCGCCTGCTTCACGGCGTGCTCGGAGGGGGCCAGCCAGGCCGAGCGCGCCGCGTTCCAGGCGCTCTTCCAGTGCGTGGCGCCCTACTGCCTGCAGAACCCGACGGCCGACTGCTTCTATGGCGTGGCCAAGACCACGTGCATGAACGCGTACCTGGGGTGCCTCCAGTAGCGATCACGGCGCCCGACGCCCCCCTCACCGCTTGCGGATCGGCGAGCGTTTGAAGCCCGTCTTGTTCAGCTCGGGGTCGGCGTTCGGGTCGTAGCCCGCGTCGTTCGTGTAGAGCACGTCACCTCCGGCGTCGATCCAGCGGTGCTGCCACTCGTTCGTGCCGCGCTCCACCTCGTGGGTGTGCGGGTTCACGTAGTCCTCCTGGCCCGTGAGGGTCAGGTACTGGTCGTTGCGGATCTCGGCGTTGGTGCGCTGACGGTTGGCGGTGATCTCGCGGTCGGCGTCCTGCAGGTAGCGCTGGGTCTCCCCGGCCACCTGGCTCCGCTGGGCCTGGCCCCGAAGCTCGCCCTGCACCCACGCCGGATCGAGCTTCACGGAGCCGCGGATGGTCTCGCCCACTCCCTTCCAGGCGTCGAACTCGGCCTCGGGGGCGCGCGCCACCAACGTGTCTTTGTTGGACCACATGCCGCCCGACGCGGCCCCCAGGCTCTCGAGGCCGGTGTACAACACCTCGCGGAAGCGGGCGCCTCCCTCGGTGTAGGTCACCGTCAGGACGGCGGCGTCGTAGGCCACCCCCAGGGCGGCCAGGCCGTTGGCGGCGGCGGCCGCCTGGTAGGCGCGCACGGCCTCGGGCAGCGGCTTCTGTTCGACCACCCGCACGTCGGTCGCGGCCGGACGCACGTAGGGCAGCACCACCCGCAGGAGGAAGTCGGCGGCGCCGCCGAGGGGCAGGACGGGCATGCCGTTGTACACCGAGCCCGGGGGGAACATCTGGGCCATCATCGTCCCGCGCGTGTCGACGTACTGGATCGAGGGAAGCCAGCGCAACATCACGCTGCCCCCCGCGTCGCGCTTCACGCTGAAGTCGACCTTGGCGCCGATGGCGTTGCCCGAGCCGTTGGCGAGCATGGGGTTCACGCGCGTGATGCCACCCTCGGTGCGCCAGCCCCTGGGGACGAGCAGGCTGAAGGCGCGCTCGTTCGGCTCGGTGACGCGCGTGAAGAGCAGGGTCTTCGCGGCCGGGCCCTTGCGGGGTGCGGCCTTGGCAGGGGCGGCGGGGTCGGCGTGGAGGGGGGCCGCCAGCACCAGCAGGAACAGCGCGGCGAGGGGGCTCGGCATGGGATTCTCCTTGGCCAGGCACGTGAATCGTACGTCGCGCGGGAGGCGCGCGCAAGGACCCGCGGGTCCGCTCGGGTGAGGCGCTCGATTCTTGCGTCCGAGCCCGGTCTGGGGGACCATAAGGACAGCCTCGGAGCCGGGAGCCCGCCATGACCGATCTGCTCGCCCACCTCACCGCCGCGAACCAACCCCACCTCGTGGAGGCCCTCGGCCGCTTGTCGGGCGAGCAGCGCGCTCGGCTGGCCCGTGAGATCTCGAGCGTCGACCTGGCGCTCGTGCGCGCGGCCCTGGCGGCCTCGGACGAGATTGACGTGGCGGCGGCCGAGCCCCACCCCTGGATCGACCTCGCGGCGCGGGCCGAGCGCGACGCCGATGCCATCGCGGCGGGCTTCGCGGCGCTGAAGGCCGGCAAGGCTGCGGCGCTGCTCATGGCGGGAGGGTCGGGTACGCGCCTGGGCTGGCCCGGGCCCAAGGGCACCTTTCCCGTGTACGCCGACGGCACCACGCTCTACGAGTTCCACGCGCGGAAGGTGCGCCGCATGGCCGAACTGGCGGGCACGTCGGTGCCCCTCGCCGTGATGCTCTCGGACGAGACCTCCGCCCCCACGCGTGCGTTCTTCGCCGACCACGCGTACTTCGGCCTGGCGCCCTCCGACGTGCTCTTCTTCGAGCAGGGCACGCTGCCCGCGGTCGACGAGGGGGGGCGCCTGCTGCTGGCCGCGCCGGATCGCTTGACGGCGTTCCCCGACGGACACGGGGGCATCTACAAGGCCCTGCTGAAGAGCGGCACGCTCGCGGCCCTCGAGGCGCGCGGCGTCCTGCACGTGTTCGTGTTCCAGGTCGACAACCCCCTGGTGCCCGTGCTGGACCCGGCCTTCCTCGGGTATCACCTGCAGGAGGGCTCGGAGTTCTCGTTCGTGGGCCTGCGCAAGGTCGAGGCCCGCGAGAAGGTGGCGGTGTTCGCGGTGCAGCCCGACGGCTCGCCCGTGATCGTCGAGTACATCGCGCTGCCACCCCGCTTCGTGGAGGAGTGGACGCGCTTCGCGGCGGGGAACCCGGCCATCTACCTGTTCTCGCTGGGCTTCATGCGGCGCATGGCCGAGGAGGGCGGGCTCGTTCCCCACCGCTCGCGCAAGAAGGTGCCCTTCTGGGACCCGGCGCGCGGGGCCGTGCTGCCCGAGGAGCCCAACGCGTACAAGCTCGAGGCGCTGCTCTTCGACGCCATGTCTCGCGCGCGCAAGACCCTGGTCATGGAGGACCGGCGCGAGGCCTCCTTCGCGCCCATCAAGAACCCCGACGGGGTCGACTCGGCCGTGTCGGCGCGGGCGCTGCTGCGGGCGCGCGCCGTGGAGCTGCTGGGCCCGACGGGCGGTACGCTGGAGCTGCCCCCCGAGCGCCTGCTCGACGCCACGAGGTGGCCGTGTTGAAGCTGCTGGTCCTCGTGCTGCTGCTCGGCCTGGCGCTGGTCGGGCTCTTCCTGTGGGCCTCGGCGGGCTGGGACGGCGCCGATCCGTCCACCGCGGGTCACGTCGAATTGCGCGACCTCCCGGTCGCGAGCGCGGCGGCACCCGGCGACGCCCTGACCGTGGTCACCTGGAACGCGGCCTTCGGAGGGGGCGCCGGGAAGCAGCCCACCGAGCGGCACGGGAGGGCCGCCGTGCTCGCGAACCTGTCGCGCCTGGCGTCGGTCGTGACGGCGTTGGCGCCCGACGTGGTCTTCCTGCAGGAGGTCGATCGCCCGTCGGACCGCAGCGGAGGGGTCGACCAGCTCCAGGTGCTGCAGGACACGCTGGGCCTGCCCTACGCCTGCTTCGCGACCACCTGGCGCCTGAACTACCTGCCCTTCCCCTACTGGCCGCCCTCGCGGCACGTGGGCCGGGTCTGGAGCGGCCAGGCCATCCTCTCGCGCTTCCCGATCGTCGACTGCGACCGCATCCCCCTGCCCCAGCCCTCCGAGTACGCGTGGTGGTACAACCGCTTCTTCCTGCACCGCTCGCTCCAGGTGGCGCGCGTCGCCCTGGCCGAGGGGCGCGAGCTGGCCCTCGTGAACGTGCACCTCGAGGCCTTCTCGCAGCCGAACCGCGAAGCCCAGGCCGAGCGCCTGGCGACCGAGCTCGCGCGCCTCGACCCCGCCCTGCCGCTGATCCTGGCCGGCGACTTCAACGCGCCGCCGGCGAGCGCCACGAAGAAGAGCGGCTACGTCGACGAGCCCGAGACCGACTTCGCCTCCGACCAGACGCTCTCGATCGTGAGGACCGCCGCCGGCCTCCGCGAGGCGTTCGACGACGCGCCCGGCGGGCCCGAGGCCGCCACGCTCACCTTCCCCGCCGAGGCGCCCACGCGGCGGCTCGACTACCTGTTCACGCGAGGCCTGCCGGCCCCGATCGCGCGGCGCGTGGTGCCCGAGACGGCGGCGTCGGACCATCGGCCGATCGTGGCGACGATCCCCCTGAGGTGAGCGCCGGGCCCTCCCGGCGTTCCCCGCTATCTTTCCGCGCGCGCTTTCGCTATAAGGGCGCCCATGAGCGTCCGATCGAACCTCCGCAACATCGCCATCGTCGCCCACGTCGACCACGGCAAGACCACGCTGGTCGACGCCATGCTCAAGCAGTCGGGCGTGTTCCGTGACAACGAGCAGATCGTCGAGCGCGTCATGGATTCGTACGCGCTCGAGCGCGAGCGCGGCATCACCATCTTCGCGAAGAACGCGTCCGTCTCGTGGCAGGGCGTCACCATCAACCTGGTCGACACGCCGGGGCACGCCGACTTCGGCGGCGAGGTCGAGCGCATCCTGTCGATGGTCGACGGCATCCTGCTGCTGGTCGACGCGGCCGAGGGGCCGTTGCCGCAGACGCGCTTCGTGCTCCGGAAGAGCATGGAGCAGAACCTGCCGGCCATCGTGGTCATCAACAAGATCGACCGCAAGGACGCCCGCGCCCACGAGGTCGTCGACGAGGTGCTGGACCTGTTCATCGCCCTGGGCGCCGAGGAGGACCACCTCGACTACCCGGTGGTCTACGCCGTGGCGCGCGAGGGGCAGGCGTCGCTGGACCTGGACACGCCGGGCACCGATCTCACGCCCCTCTTCGACACCATCCTCAAGTCCATCCCCGCGCCCGACGTCGACGAGGACGCGCCGTTCCAGATGCTCGTGACCACCACCGCCTACAACGACTACCTGCGGCGCATGGCGGTCGGCCGCATCCTGCGCGGCCGCATCACGCTGGGCGACCCCATCACGCTGATGAAGCTCGACGGGCGGCAGTTGACCAGCAACGCCACCAAGCTCTTCTACTTCCAGGGGTTGAAGCAGGTCGAGTGCCCCGCGGCCGGCGCCGGCGACATCATCGTGCTGGCCGGGCTCGAGGACGTGCAGATCGGCGAGACCGTGGCCGCGGTGAATTGTCCCGAGGCCCTGCCGCCCATCACGCTCGACGAGCCCACCATGAGCATGGTGTTCTGGGTCAACAACAGCCCCTTCTGCGGCACCGAGGGTCGCTTCGTGGGCACCCGGCACCTGCGTGAGCGCCTGTACAAGGAGGCCGAGGCCAACCTCTCGTTCCGCGTGCGCGACACCGATCGCCCGGACGCCATCGAGGTCTCGGGCCGCGGCGAGTTGCACCTCGGCATCCTCATCGAGACCATGCGCCGCGAGGGCTACGAGTTCCAGGTGGCGCGCCCGCAGGTCATCGTGAAGACAGTCGACGGGCGCCTCCAGGAGCCCTACGAGCACCTGATCGTCGACGTGCCCGGCGACTACGTGGGCGTCTCGATGCAGAAGCTCGGCGAGCGCAAGGCCGAGCTGAAGTCCATGGAGCCGCTCTCGTCCACCGTGACGCGCCTCGAGTTCCTCATCCCCTCGCGCTGCCTCATGGGCTATCGCTCCGAGTTCCTGTCCGACACGCGCGGCGAGGGCATCTTGCACCAGGTCTTCGCGGGCTACGGCGAGCACCGGGGCGAGCTCGCGGGGCGCTCGCGGGGCGTTCTGGTGGCCGTCGAGCCCGGGGTGACGGCGGCCTGGGGCATGTTCCAGCTGCAGACGCGCGGCAAGTTCTTCATCGCGCCGGGCACCGACGTGTACGAGGGCCAGATCGTGGGCGAGCACTGCCACGACAACGACATCAACATCAACCCCTGCAAGACCAAGCACCTGACCAACATGCGCCAGACCTTCTCGGACGAGGCGCTCACCCTCGAGCCGCCCGTCCGCCTGTCGCTGGAGCAGTGCCTCGAGTACATCGAGGACGACGAATTGCTCGAGGTCACGCCCAAGGCGCTGCGCATGCGCAAGCGCATCCTCGACAAGATCGGGCGCGTGAAGGTGGTTCGCCAGAAGAACAAGGCGGCCGCCGCCGCCGGCGAGTGACCCCCGCCTACTCCAGATACGCCAACGCCTGCTCGTCTTCGCCGTCCATGGCCACGGTCAGGGTGCGCCCTCCGGCCACGCTCGGCACGTGGATGAGCCGCGCCCAGGGGTCGAGGTCGGCGAAGTCCGGCAGCACCTCGGCCAGGCAGTTGGCCGAGCCCAGCAGGAAGGCCTCGTTGGCGTAGATGCCGGGCTCTTCGGGGAAGAGCGCCAGGTGCTGGATGCCGGCCTCGACCAGGTCCTGGAAGAAGTGCGTGCCGAACGACACGTCGGGCACGAGGCCGCCCTTCTTGCGCGCGATCTCGATGAGCATGCGCGTGTGCGAGATGTCGGCGTAGCGCACCTTGATGCCGAGGTCGATGTTGCTGGAGCCCCAGCGGCCCGGCCCCATCAGGATGAAGCGCTTGTCGGCCAGGCGCTGGTTGAGCTCGCCCACCAACCGGGCCATCCGCCCCTTCTGCTCGTACGACGGGATGCGGTCGTAGTCGGCCGGATCGACGATGAACACGTACTCGAGGCCACGGATGAGCGCGTTGGGAACGAAGCGGTTGGCGGTGAAGATCCAGTCGTCGGGGGGAACGTTGCGGGGCACGCGCACGCGCTCGAACTCGATGCGCTGGGACTGCGGGCGACACTGCAGCAGGTAGAAGCGCTCGCCGTCGTGTGCGAATTCGATGTCGATGGGGCAGCCGTACGTCCGCTCGAGCTTTTTGAGGATGGCCGAGAGCCGCTTCACGTTGGAGCCTTCGCGCACCATGCCGTCGAAGGTCAGCACGCTCGGCTGATCGAGGTCGACGAGACGCGTCAGCGGGGGGCTGAGCTCGCCGTCGCTCACCATGGACAGCACCAGATGGACTCCCGGGTAGGGCTCGCCCTGCAGCACCTCGTCCTTGCGCAGGTGGACGAGCCGGTTCTCGGCACAGTCGATGGCGTCGACGATCTTCTGCGAGTAGGTGCGGATGTCCTGCAGCGCCACCTCGGGCCGCAGCGTGGGCAGGCCCAGGGGCACGAGGCGCGGGTAGTCGAGGGCCACGCGGTCGACGGCCCGGGTCCCGAGGCCGAAGACGAGGCGCGCGATGCCGTCGTCGCGCTGGATGCGCTTGCTCCAGCGCAGGTCGTTGCGTGAGAAGGCCACGCCGGCGTAGAGCGGCAGGAACAGGTTGCGGTAGCGTCGGCCGACCACCTTCTGGATGAGGATGCCCATCGACTCGTCGTAGTCGATGAGGCCGCGCTGGCGGCGATACTCGATGGGATCGGGGCCGAAGATGGTCGAATAGACCTCGGCGATGGCGCCGGTGAGGGCCCGCAGGCGTTCGTCGAGCGGGCCCTGGTTGCCGAGGAAGAGCGAGTCGTACTTGCCCGCGAACGCCGAGCCGAAGCTGTCTTCGAGCAGGCTGGACGACCGGACGATGAGCGGGCTCTCGCCGACCTGCTCGAGGATGATCCGGAGCTGGGTCACGACCTCGGGGGGGAAGGCCGAGTTCCGGAAGATCTCGCGCAGCACGCGGCTCTGGGCGCGGATCTCGTCCAGGGTCTTGTACTTGTGCGAGCGGTATTCGCCGAGCGAGTTCAGGTTGATGAACGCCTCGCACACGTCGGTGGCCACGAACCACGAGTCGGCGTAGCTCACCTCGCGGGCGAAGTCGATCGGGTCGTCGGGCTCCTGCGTCTCGAGGATCGAGCGCGCCAGCAGCAGGCCGGCCGCCTTGCCGCCGATCCGGCCGCTGCCCTTGTCGGTGCACACGATGCGCTCGACCACCTGGTTCATGAAGCGGATCGTGAAGCGATGCTTGGCGATCTTGATGAAGTCGAGCGAGTCGCTGATGAAGTGCCGGAGCAGCGCCACGCGCGTGCCGATGGCCTCGGAGGGGCGCAGGGTGAGGCCACCGACCGGCAGGCTGCAGAAGTCCTTGAGGGCGGCGACCAGCAGGCGCGAGGGTACGTGGGGCAGGTTGGCGATGTCCTCGAGTCCACGGGCCTTCTCGCGTTTGAGGACCAGGTTCACGAGGTCGTCGAGCTCGACGTCGGTGAAGTGCCGGGCGGCGCGGTCGGCGACGATGTCGCGGATGGCGGCCTCGTCGGCGGCCGTCCAGTTGCGGGCCATGGGCCCGTTGGGATCGTCGGCGTAGGCCGGAGAGCCGGCGCCCTCGTCGCCCCGCAGCGAGGCCTCCTCGTAGATCTCCTGGATGCTGGCGAAGCCGCGCTCGTGGATGGCCACCAGCAGTTGGCGTACGATCTTGGGCACGAGGGGGAGGTGCTGCCGGAAGTGGTTCCGCAGGCGCTGCAGGCGCTCCTCGGGCGTATCGGGGGCGGGGGTCGCGACGTCGTGGTCGGGCATCCGGGCCGATCCTCCGGGCTGGGTTCCCTGGCGGGCTGTACGGTACACGAGCGCGCGGCTTCAGGGAAGGGCGTCGCTCCAACGAAAGGCGGACGCGGGCGAGGCAAAGGCCACCAGGCTTCCGTCGCCTTCGAAGAGGAGGGCGACCACGGGGACCGCGCGCGGCAGGTCGACCCGCTGCCAGTCGCCCGCGCCCGAGCGATGCGCCACGGCGCCCCCGAAGCCGCCGAGCCACCAGCCCGACAGGGGATGCCAGGCCGCTGCGTACCAGAACGAGGTGGCCGCCAGGCGCGTGATCGTGAGCTCGGCTTGGCCCGGCGCCCGCTCGACCACCAGCCCGTGGTCACCCGCTGCCAGCATCGTGCCGTCGGCGGCCACCGCGAGCGCGCGCAGGTCGTCCGTGGCCGGCAGGTCGATCGCCAGGACCTCGGCGCCCCGCACGCGCAGCAGCGTGCCCGCTCGACCCGCGACCCAGATCTCGCCCTGGGGCCCGGGCGCCGCGGCCAGCAGGTCGCGCACGGTGCCGCTGGGGAGCGGCGTGAGGACACCCCCGGCCTCGACCCTCAGCAGCAGCCCCAGGTCGCCGCAGGCCAGGTCGCCCTGGAAGGCGCGCACGACGGCGTCGGTCGAGGCGAGGGGCGTCGAGGTCGTCGCGCCCGTGGCGGGAGCGTAGTCGACCAGGCGACCCGCCAGACCCAGGCGCAGCGCGCCTGAGGGACGGGCCTGCACGGCCGTGATGGCGTCGGCTAGCCCGGTCGGCAGCCCGATCAGGCGCGTGGGCGTCGCCTTCACGACCACGCCCTCCGCCCCCACGGCCACCAACGAGCCGTCGGTCAGCGTCGTGGCGGCCGCCAGGGCCGTGGTCGGCACGGGGGAGGCGTCGCGCCAGCCGTCGCCCCGCTCCACCAGCAGCGCGCCGCCCGCCCCTACGGCCACGCCGCGTACGACGTGGTCGACCTCCTCGGCGTAGACGTCGGCGAGGTCGGCAGACGCGAAGACGGGCCCCTCAGGGGGTACCTTGCTCCACCGCCCGTCGCCGTCGTCGTCGCGCGTGAAGCGGAGCAGCGTGCCGGCGTCGCCCGCGGCCCAGGCGTCGTTCTGGGCCGGCACGGTCACGCCGCGGAGCGCGTGCCCTTCGAGGTCGTTCGAGAGCTCGTCGAGCCAGCCGAGCCCGTCGTGGCGACGGAGCGTGCCCCCGTCGCCCACCGCGACCCGGGGCCCGTCGACCACGCCGCCGAGGTCGTTCAACGTGATCGAGCCGGCTGCCACCTGGCTGCGGAACCAGCTGCCCGCGATCTTCTCGAGCACGCCCCCCGCGCTGCCGGTGATGGTGAGCTCGTCGGGGCTCGGGCCCCACACGCTCGTGAGGCGGTTCAGCGTGTTCGAGCCCTCGATCAGCACCCGCTCGCCCGTCCAGCGGCGGATGGTGCCCTGGTCGCCCACCGCGTACAGGTCGCCGGTGGGCAGCAGGCGCACGCCATGGAGGTCGGCCGCGGTGCCGAGGGCGAGCGGCGAGAAAGGGCCGCCGTGGCTCACGAGGCACACGCCGTTGGCCCCGACGATCGCGCGGCGCCCGTCGAGCGCGTCGGCCGAGCGCAGGTCGGCCACGGTGCCGGTGTCGACCGGCAGGAAATGCCGCCCGTCGAAGAGCAGCGCGCGGCCGCCGCGGCCCACCACCAGCAGGTCGTCGAAGCGTTCGCCTCCCACGCTGGTCCAGTCGGTCACGGCGTCCCAGCCGATCTCGCGCCAGGGCGAGGGGGGTGGGGGCTCGCCATCGTCGGAGGGGGCGTCGGAGACGGCCTCGGGGAAGGGCTCGAACGGCCAGCCCTCCGGCCAGTCGGGGCTGGCCTCGGCGATCGTGGAGGCGCCCTCGTCGACCGCGGCGTCGGCGCTCGCGTTGTCGGAGAGGCCGGGGCCGGCGCCGCTCGCCCCGCAGGCGAGCACCAGCCCCGTCAGCAGCCACGCCAGGGCGGATCGTCGGTGCAACGTGGGTCTCCCGTTCACGGCCCGGGCGTGCCGGGCGAGATGGGGTTGATGGGCTTCAGGTCGAGGCCCGCGGGGTACCCGTACGAAACGTAGTTGTCGACACCGTACACGTAGACGCCCACCGGTCGATCGGCGCGCACCGTGTGCACGCCATCGGCGATCTGGAAGCGCGCCGTGCGCGCCGTGCTCGACCCTATGGCGTGTCCCCAGAGCGCCGGATCGACCTCCACGTCGTCGAGGGTGACCGTGGCCTCCTCGGGGGCGATGAGCGTCACGTAGTCGCGAGCGTACTTGTCGGGCGCCAGGAACACGTACTCGGTGCGGAACTGCTCCTCGGGCACGACCAGCAGGAACGACGGGTCGCCCATGCCGTCCTCGATCTGCTGGGCCTGCTGCGACGTGAGGAACTGCCCCACCATGACCGGCTTCTTCGCCACGAGCTCGAAGTCGTCGGCGGTCTCCCGGGCCTGGAAGTCGACCCACTCGCCGGCGTTCAGCACCGGGATGTCCTGCTGCACGGGGAAGGTGGTGACCTGGGTGCCATCTTCGGCGGCGATCACGCGCCACACGTCCTGCTCGAAGCCCTGCTGGTAGCTCTGGGCGCACAGGTAGCGCTTGCCCCAGGTCTTGACCGGGAAGAGCTGCTCCTCGAGGTGATCGGCGCAGCAGGTGTTGAACTGGAGGCACTCGTCGTGCGATTCGCAGGGGGTCTCGCCGTCGCCCTCGCACACGCCGTTCGTGCAGTGGTTCGTGTTCGGCGCGTTCGACGCCTCGCTGCCGCCGAAGACGGCCACGGGTTTCGAAGACTTGATCTCGGAGCCCGTCAGGTCGGCGCCGGTGGCGTCGGTCTCGAGGTTCAACACGTCGTACTGCTTGAGCGTGCGCAGCACGGAGTCGCCGGGCAGCATGCGCGCCAGGCCCGACGTGGCGCCGACCAGCGTGGGGGCGGTCACGCGCACCTCGACCTTGGTCTCGCCCGCCTGCACGGCGATGACCGTCAGGTAGCTGCGCAGTGTGGCAAAGGTCTGCTCGCGCGTCATCACGAAGTACCACGTGCCGAACACGTTCGACGGCAGGAGCAGCGAGGCGTCGTTCGAGAACACGCCCACGTTGGTGAGCGGGTTGAACTGGTAGGCCGTGACGGGGATCGAACTGTGCACGTGGTAGGCCAGGGGGGCCTGCACCGAGCCGTTCACGTCGCGGCGCGGCAGGTTGAAGATGCGCAGCTCGCCGGGCCCGATGGGGCTGGTCGGGAAGAGGCTCTTCCAGCCCTCGACCGGATCGTGGAGCTCACCCAGCACGGGCTGCACGCTGGCCGTGGCCTCGTCGTACTGGTCGATCGTGACGGTGGCCGGGAACGAGGGGTGCGGGTTCGACACCACGATGGCGAACTGCTGGCCGTGCGCGTCGAGGTAGCCGTCTTCGCCCCCCGGGACGAAGGCGTTGTCGAGATCGGCGCCCCAGTAGTCGCAGCCCAGGTAGGTGTCCCACTTGAGGCTGAGGTCGCACAGGCGCATGCACGTGCCCAGGGAGCACACCTGGCCCGTGAGGGGGCCGTCGCAGTCGGTGTACAGCCGCCACTGCTGACCCGTGTCGTCGCACTGCCAGACCTCGTCCTCGTCGCGGCAGGCCCGCTCGCCCGGGTAGCAACGCGTGCAGGCGCCGGCCAGGCAGAGCCCCTGGCCGCCCGTCTCGGAGACGCAGTCGACCGGCGCGAGCCCCGCGCCGTCGTCGAGGCAGACCAGCACGGCCAGGCCGTCGACGGCGCAGCCGTAGCGCTTGCCGGGCCAGCACGTGGCGCCGTCGGGGGGCGGGGCGTCGGGCGGTTGCAGGTCGGGCGCCTCGAGGTCACCCGTGGCGTCCACGAGGATCCCATCGATCAGGCCGTCGGTTGGCGTCTCGCGGCCCGCCACGTCGGCGAAGGTGAGGTCCGGGCCGCTCCCGCCGGAGCACGCCACGGGCGCGGCGACCAGGATCAGCAGGAGGCAGGTGACGACGAGGCGCATGCGACCGTCCAGGCAGGGCCCTGGAAGTATAGGTGTGACGGAGACATGATTCAACGCGACCCGATCACAACCAATGAGCGCCGTTGATCCGGGTCACGATCTCCAGCAGGCTCAAGGCCTTCACCTGGCTCCATTTGGCGGCCGTCAGCACCTTCGTGGCGCCCACGAAGTCGAGGTCTCCGTGGCAGCCGACCTCGGTCTCGGCGTCGCACCCGGCGAAGACCCCCGCCACGCCGCAGTACAGCGTCGCGTCGAGGGCCTGCACGGCCGCTTCGGCGTCTGGCGCGTCCTTCTTCACGCACAGCTCGTAGAACTCAAAAAGTTGTGCGTTTTCCTGGTCGAAGCCGAGCTTCAGTGCGTCGTAGGTGCGCACGAGGAACGAAGCGTTCCAGGGCGTCGGGTAGTCGGCGCACTGGTAGTCGGTGAGCTCGTACGCCCGGGCCACGCCGTACGTGTAGCCGGGGTAGCCGTCGGTCGTCTCGCCCTGGCGCAGCACCGCGCCCCACTCGGTGGCCGTGATCTGGCCGGCCGCGAGCAGCTGCACCGGGGGTTGCACGCCCAGGCCGCAGGTCATCTCGAAGGGCTCGCAGGCGGAGGGCAGGAACGTGGCCGTGGGGCAGTACGTCGTGCCGTCGCAGTCGTACCAGGGCGACGACTGGGCGGCGGCCTGGGCGAAGAAGAGCGGCCAGCCGCCGTACGTGGGCCACACGACGACGACCAGGTCGGTCCACCACGGCCAGTGGCGCTCGGCGAACAGGCGCACCTGCTGGCCCACGGCCAGGGGCGGGAAGAGGCCCGCCGGGAGCTCGATCTGGACCTTCAGCACCGTGGAGTCCGCCAACTGGAAGGTGATCTGCCGGCCGCCCGTGCCGACGTCGGGCTCGGGCTCGTCGATGCCCAGGATCTCGGCGTCGCCCGAGACCGTGTCGGCCCCGCCCATGCCCTCTCCGTCGCCGGGGAAGACGGCCCACAGCTGGAAGGGCGCGAGCTCGGGGAGCGGGTCGCAGGGCTTCTTCACGCACGCGGTCTGGCACTCGGCGACGGTCTGGAACGTGAGGTCGCAGAAAGGTTCGCAGGCACAGCAGCCGGGGCAGGTCTCGACGCACGCCGTGCCATCCCAGAGGACGAGGTTGGCCGCGTCGCACCACTCTCCGATCCAGGAGGGGTCGAGCGCCGTGCAGCCGGGGCCCGCGTCGACGCAGAGCCCGGGGCCCTCGTAGGCCAGGTCGCAGTCGACGAGGCAGGGGCACACCGCGGCGCCGTGGCACTCCTGGCCGGAGGCGCAGTCGGCGTCGCGCCAGCACCAGCCCTCCTTGGCCACGGTCCGGCACACGCCGGTGACGTCGGCGCCACCCCAGCCGGGCAGGGCGCAGACCTGGGCCACGGGCGACGCCAGGATCGCGCAATCGGCGTCGGTCAGGCAGCAGCCGGGGGGAACGGTCACGTCGACCGGCACGTCGAGGGGCACGTCGGCGGCGGTGTCCGCGGGAGTGTCGGCCGGCACGTCGAAGGGCACGTCGACGGGAACGTCGACCGGCGCGTCGATGGGAACGTCGGCCGGGGCGTCCGAGGGAATGTCGGCCGGGGCGTCGAGGGGAACGTCGGCCGGGGCGTCCGAGGGAATGTCGGCCGGGGTGTCCGACGCCGTGTCGCGGCCGGTGTCGGCTGACCCGTCGCCCTCGGTGTCCGAACCGCTCGCATCGGTCTCGCACCCCGCAGAGAGGCTGAGCAGGCCCGCCAGCAGCATCGCGGCCCATCGTCGGCGCATGGTCGTCTCCTCGTCATCAGGTGCGTCCAAGAGCATAGAGAGGAATGGGCGGGGGCGCCAGGAGCGTGACGCGTCTCGGGCCCTCGCCGCGCACGACCCGGTTGACAGCCCGGGGCGGGCCGGACGATCATCGCGGCCGACCCTGGGGGAGCCCACCATGCGCGTGACCGTTCGTCTGTTCGCTCGCCTGCGCGAGCTCGCCGGGACCCAGGCGCTCGTGCTGGACCTGGCCGAGGGTGCGACCGTGGGCGCGGCGCTCGACGAGGTCGTGCGCCGGTACCCGGTGCTCGGACCCCAGCGCGCCATCGTGACGGCCGCCTGCAATGCTGCGCACACCGGCTTCGACCGCGCGCTCGCCGGGGGCGACGAGGTCGCGTTGTTCCCGCCGTTCTCGGGCGGATGAGGAGGAACATGGGCCCCGAAGTCTGGCTCGGAGAAGCGCCGCTCGACCTGTCTCTGCCTTCGTGGCCCGACACCGAGACGGGGGCGCACGTCAGGTTCCTCGGGCTCGTCAGGGGTTCGCTCGAGGGCAAGCCCGTGCTGCGCTTGCGGTACGAGGCCTACCCCGAGATGGCCGCAGCCGAGCTCGGGGCGCTGGGGCAAGAGGTCGCCGCCCGCTTCGGCGTGCGCGGCGTGCGTCTGCTGCACCGCCTGGGCGAGGTGCCCGTGGGCGAGGCCGCGCTGCTGGTCGACGTGGCGGGCACGCACCGCGCCGAGACCTTCGCCGCTTGCGGCTGGCTGGTCGACCAGGTCAAGGCGCGCGTCCCCATCTGGAAGAAAGAGCTGCTCGCCGACGGCGAGGCCTGGGTGTGAGGCGCGCGGCCTTCGTGTGCGGTATGTAGGGGCAATTCACGAATTGCCCCCTGGGGGTGCCGTGTCGGTCGCGAGGTTCCACGTCGTTGCCGTGCTCGCGCTCGCTGCCGGCACGCTCGCGCTGTACGCGCACGTGCTGGGGCACGGCTACGTGTTCGACGACGCCGCTGCGGTGGTCGACAACCCCGTGGTGGCGTCGGGTACGCTCGGTGACATCTTCTCGCACGACTACTGGGGCGGCCGGCGGGGCCACCGGCACGTGACCACCTACCGGCCGCTGACCACGCTGACCTTCCGCCTGGAGCGCGCGGCCTTCGGCCCCGACCCCGGCGTCGGCCACGCCGTGAGCCTGGCGCTGCACGTGGCGGCCACGCTGCTGGTGTACGGCCTGGTGCTCGCGTTCCGGGGCCCGCGTCCGCTGGCGTTGGCCGCGGCCGCGCTCTTCGCGGTGCACCCGGTGCACGTCGAGGCCGTGGTGGGCGTCGTGAACCGCGCCGAGTTGCTGGCCTTCGTGCTGGCCGTGGGCAGCCTGCTGCTCTGGCGGAGGGGACTGCGGAGCGCTGCCCTGGCCGCCTTCGGCGCCGGCCTGCTCGCCAAGGAGAACGCGGTCACGGTGCTGCCCCTGCTGGTCCTCGCCGACTGGCTGGGGGGCACCGGCACGCCCATGCCCCTCCGTTGGCGGCCCAAGCTCGCGCGCCTGGGGTCGCGCTTCGCCCCCTTCGTGGCGCTGGTCGTCGGTATGCTGTTGCTGCGGGCCCGGGTGCTCCCGGCCGTGCTGGGGGGCGCCATCCCCGCCGCCGACAACCCCATGGTCGACGCGGGCTGGCCTTCGCGCGTGCTCACGCCCCTGAAGACGCTCGCCTTTGCCCTGCGCCAGGGCCTGCTGCCCGCGCAGCTGTCGCCCGACTGGTCGGCCAACGCCCTGACGCCCGCGGGCTGGGCCGACCCCTGGGCCTGGGCGGGCCTGGCGGCGCTGGTCGCCCTGGTGGCGGCCCTCTGGGCGCTCCGGCACCGGGCCCCGGCGGTGTCGCTGGGGCTCGTGGCCTTCCTGGTCACGTGGTCGGTCAGCTCGAACGTCCCCTTCCTCTCGACCATCCTGTACGCCGACCGCGCCCTCTACCTGCCGTCGCTCGGCCTGGCCGTGGCGCTGGCGGCCGTGGTCGGTGACGTGGCGGCCGCCTCGCGGCGAGCGTGGCCCGCCTGGGGGGCCTTCGGGCTGTACCTGGCGCTGCTGGCGGTCTCGAACGTCGACTACGCCAGGGCCTGGGCCACCGACCGTGCGCTCTTCGAGCACGCGGTCAAGGCCGCGCCCCAGAGCGCCCGCGCCCACGCCA
The DNA here is from genome assembly GCA_964494475.1 of uncultured Myxococcales bacterium. Lineage (GTDB taxonomy): Bacteria > Myxococcota_A > UBA9042 > CAZBRS01 > CAZBRS01 > CAZBRS01. The sequence continues at coordinate 33,112 of CAZBRS010000044.1, forward strand.
ACCTGGGCGCCGCCCTCGGCGACGCGGGCGAACTGGCCGCCTCCGAGGCCCACCTGCGCACGGCCCTGCGCCTCGACCCCCACGACGTGCAGACCCGCGCCAACCTGGGGGCCCAGCTGCTCACCCAGGGCCGGCTCCTCGAGGCCGAGCGCCAGCTGCTCCAGGCCGCGGCCCTCGACGGCGGGCTGGCCGACGCCTGGGTGAACCTGGCCCAGCTGCGGCTGCGCCAGGGTCGCCCCGCCGACGCGCTGCCAGCGGCCCTGAAGGCCACTGCCCTGGCCCCGGCCGAGCCCGTGGCCTGGGAGAACCTGGGCGCCGCGCGCCTCGGCACGGGCGACCTCGACGGCGGCGTCGAGGCGCTGCTCACGGCCCTGCAGAAGGGGCCTCGGAATCCAGAGGGGATCCGCGCGAACCTGGAGCGGTTGGGGCGGCAGACGGGGACTTGGGAGCAGATTCGATCGCGGATGGGGAGCACTGCGCGCGGGGCCCGCTGACGCCGCCCTCCGCTCAGGGGTTCTCTCGGCCAGCGGGGGGCCTATTTGTCGATGCCCCCCTTCATTTCTTCTCGTCAGACTCCGCTTCCTTGGTACGCTTCAGGAACTCCACCGCCTCCCCCCGCCTCGCCAGATCCCCCGCCTTGCCCTGGTACATCCCCCGGCCCCCGCCGCCCTTGCCTCCGAGCAGCGCGGCCACCTCGGGCCCGACCGCGGTCACCAGTGCCTCGGGGCCGGCCAGCAGGAAGAAGCCGTCAGTGGTGCCTCCGGTCACGAGCAGCGTGAGGTCGGGGCGGCTCTTGCGCGCGGCGTTCGCGATGGTGCGGGCGAACTCCATGGTGGCGTCGTCGCGGTGCAGCGCGGCCACGGGGCCCCCGCCGGCCAGGCCGGCGCCCAGGGCCTCGGCCAACTCGGCCGACAGCGCCCGGCGCGCCTTCTCGGCGTCCTTCAGGTCGCTCTGCAGCTTGGCCACCACGCGCAGGTGCTCGGCGGGGCCGGCCGATGTGAGGTGCGTGAGGGCGCGGTCCTTGTCATCGGCGGCGCCGAGCGCCCGGAGCACGCGCCCGCCGGCCCGGAAGAACACGCGCGTGCCGCGCGAGAGCTTCTCGGTGCCTTGCAGCTTGAGGGCCTGCAGTTCGGCGGTGTTCGTCACGTGGGTGCCGCCGCAGGTGTTGAGGTCGAGCCCCTCGATCTCGATCAGGCGCAGGGGCCCCTCGAGCCCTTCGGGGAGCCGCCGCGAGCGCACGGGCATGGCTGCCGCCTGCTCGCGCGTGACGAGGTGCACGCGAACGGCGCGCGCCTCGCGTACGGCCTCGTTCACGGCGGCTTCCAGCGCCGCCAGGGTCTCGGGGGCCACGTGGCCGGCGTCGAACTCGACGTCGCTCTGCTCGGCGCCCAGGTGGAAGGCGATGGTCGCGAGGCCGAAGCGCGCGAGCGCCACGGCCGTGATCAGGTGCTGGCCCGAGTGCTGCTGCATCAGGTCGAGGCGCCGCGCCCAATCGACCTCGATGGTCACCTCTCCCGCCACCGGGGCGGCCACCACGTGCTCCACGCCCCCGTCCTCGCGGCGTCGGAGCTCGAGCACGGGCTGTCCGGCGAGGGTGCCGGCGTCGCTCGGCTGCCCGCCGCCCTCGGGGAAGAGCACGGTCTCGGCGGGGATCACGGCGAAGCCGCCCTCGCAGGGCTCACACGCCAGCACGCGGGCGGTCACGTGGGTCTGTCGCGCGTCGGTCAGGCACAGCAGGGTCGTCACGGGCCACCTCGGGGCGGGGGATCGGCGTGACCGTACAGGCGCCCGACGGCGCGCGCAAGAGGAGGGGTTCAGGCCCGCTTGACGCTCTCCGACGCCGATGCCAGACTCATGTGGCTACTCGGGGTCCCGGATGTCGTCATGAGGTCGCTCGCGCGTGCCGTCCTGGTCGTCTGCGGCACGCTCTGCCTGGTGCTCGGGCTGGTCGGCGTCTTCGTGCCGGGGTTGCCCACGACCCCCTTCCTGCTGCTGGCGGCCGTGTGCTACGCGCGGGGCTCCGAGCGCCTGTACCGGGCGCTGCTCGAGCACCGCTTTCTCGGGACGTACATCGCGCGGTTCCGCGACGGGCACGGCATGTCGCGCGGCCACAAGGCCGTCGCCATCACACTCCTGTGGCTCACCATGGGCACCACGGTCGTGGTCGTGTTCCAACACCACCTCGTGCGGGCCGTGCTCCTGCTGGTTGCGGTCGGCGTCACGATCTTCCTGTTGCGCCTGAAGACGTTCCGCCCGACCCCGCCCTCACTGCGGGAGCACGAGTAGCCCGTCCGCCACCTTGCGCTCGCCCCAGTGGTCGGCGGCCTGGTTGTCGGAGGGGTGGTTCACGACGCCGTTGATGGACTGGCCCGCGATCCACAGCGTGGTGGAGCCGCCGCCGTCGAGGTTGGCCGCGTCGTCGGCGCCCAGCCAGATCAGGTACTGGGCGAGCTCGTCGAAGGTCATGCCTTGGCCCGCGTCGGTGCGGCCGTCGACCGTGACCAGCAGCAGCGTGCCGTCGGCCTGCACGCCCACGGCCGTGCGGGGGTTCCGGCCCGCGATGCTGGTGGCCGCGGGCCAGACGTCGACCGCACCGTCGGTTACCAGGTTCGGGTAGCCGCCCAGGGCGTTCGGCATCTCGGGCCAGTCGTGGTTGGCGGGCCAGGGCGCGATCGTGGCCACCTCGCTCGGCGAGAGGCCCAGGGTGGGCTGGGCCTGGGTGCTGCCCAGCAGGTGGTTGTAGCTCTTCACCACGCCATCGATCTTCACGAGATCGAGCGAGTCGCAGGTGGCGGTGTCGAAGAAGCCTCCGTTCAAGGCCGCGAGGGCCCCGAAGCCCTGGCCATTGGCGCTGGTCGCCTGGCACGCGCCGCCGCCCCACCAGGGCTTGACCCGCACGGCGGGGTCCGCCGTCTCGACCTCGAGCACGTTCACGGTCTGGCGCCCGCCGAACAGGTCGGCGTAGACCTTCTTGCGCCACAACAGGCCCGGGGCCACGACGCGCTCCTGCCACTGGTCGAGCACGGTGAACTCCACGGCCAGCGTGTGGCGGCCGGGCCAGGTGTCGCCGCTCGCGCTGTACGCGTCGACCACCACGAAGACCTCGCCGGGCCCCACGCCCTCGTGCACCAAGCGCGAGTTCGCGCGCGCGACGCAGTGCAGCGCCCGGCCGTCGGCGTCGACGGCCAGGTCGGTGAGCACGTGCACGTCGACGTCGACGCCGGGGTCCTCGAGGACCTCGACCGTCAGCGTGCCCGCGGCGGCCAAGTCGAGGCGGTACACGCGCTCGGGGCCGGCCTCGCCCACGCCCGGCGCGCAGGCGTAGGTCTGGATCGCGAAGGAGGTCGCCAGGCTGGTGTCGTCGACGGCGACGAAGGGGAAGTCGTCGACCGGGAGGGGATCGTCGACCGTGCCCGCCGGGGGCGTGACCTGCTCGAGCGTACCGTCGACGGCCTCGGCCGCGTCCCCCGTGCCGGAGTCTGCCGCGGCCTCGGGCGCTGCGTCGTCGACGTCGACCGCGTCGATCTCTTCGGTGGCCTCCGACTCCGCCAAGGCCTCCGACTCCGCCAAGGATTCCGACTCCGCCTGGGCTACGTCGACCACGGGCTCTGGCGAACCTTCGCTGGGCTCCGGGCCGGGCTCGTTTTCGGGTTCGCCTGCGGCCAGGTCGCGGTGCGTCAAGGTGTCGACAGCGTCGGGTCGAGCGGGGTCGTCCGCGCCTGCGGAGCACGCCAGCACGAAGAGGATCAACGGGAAGGTCGAGGAGGCGCGCCTCATGGCCGGACGTGCGGGCCAGGAGCCTGTAATGCCGTGGACCAGGATGGCATGGAGACTGGCCGAAACCTACAGGCCGCCGAGCAGGCCGCCCAGCAGGTCGGGCACCGAGTTGAGATCGGCGCAGTAGGTGCCGGAGCCCGGGCTGACCATGCCGCCCAGGATG
>CAZBRS010000044.1:37151-48593 GCA_964494475.1 uncultured Myxococcales bacterium
GTTGAGATCGGCGCAGTAGGTGCCGGAGCCCGGGCTGACCATGCCGCCCAGGATGCCCGCGAGCATGCCGAGCGACTTGTCCGAGATCTCCTTGGCCGTGACGCACGCCTGGCCGCCCAGGCAGGCGGGCGGGCACGAGCAGTAGCTGGCCATGTCGCCCAGCATGTCGGTGGGGATGCCGCCGCCGCCGCCGCCCATGCCGCCCATCAGGGCGCCCAGGTCGAGCCCCGCGATGGCCATGAGGCCGGCGCAGGTGGCCCCTGCCGGGCAGAAGGCCGCGGTGTTGTCGCACTTGCCGGTGGTGTCGTAGCAACAGCCCGTGCCCGCGTCGCACTTCAAGCTGAGGCCCTCGGCCGCGGCGCAGTCGCCGTCGGTCGTGCAGCCCGTGCACTCGGCCGCGGGGATGGTGCCGCTGCCCGCGCAGGCCGCGCCGTCGGCGGCCACGCACGTGTGGTCGGCGGGGCTGCAGGTGCAGCCGGTCGTCGTGCAGTCGGCGTCGGAGATGCACTCGACGCACACCACCTGGCCCTCGACGTTGAGGCAGGCCGGGTAGGGCGCCACGCAGGCGCACGACTGCTCGGCGCCGCAGGTGCCGTTGGCCTGGCAGTAGGGCTTGCCCGCGCTGCCGGTGCAGTGCGTGTCGTTGGTGCACTCGCAGCAACCGCTCGCCGAGCTGCAGGGCACGGGCGTGGCGGCGGGGCACGAAGCGGCCGCAGCGCACGTTCCGGCCTGGCAGTCGGGCTTGTCGACCGGGCAGTTGGCGTCGGTCAGGCACTGCACGCAGTCGCCCGCCGGGTTGCAGAAGGGCTTGGCCTGGTTGTCGGAGCAGTCGCAGCCGGCCGCGCAGTCGTCGCCGAAGCAGCAGGCGCCGCCCATGGGCTTGCAGACCTGCACGCCCTCGGTGCCTTCACCGGCCGCGAGCGCGCCGCACGTCGAGTTGCCGGGGCACCCTGCGCCGCACTCGGGCACACAGCGCTCCACCTCGGCCGAGAACGCGAAGCAGCGGAATCCGAGGCCGCAGTCGTCGTCCTTCTCGCAGGACCCGCACTCGCCCGCCGCGGCCTTGCACGCTCCGGCGGCCTGATCGCACGTCTGGCCGGCGGGGCAGCCCTCGGTCAGGCACTGGGGGCACTTGGTGTAGAGGCCGGGCACGCAGTCCTTGCCCTCGCTCGTGACCTGGAAGCACAGGTAGCCGCTGGGGCAGTCGTCGTTGCTCGCGCACTCGGACGTGCAGAAAGAGCCCTCGGCCAACTGCGTGCAGCGCCCTTCGCCGCAGTCGGCGTCGGTGGTGCACACCTGGCACAGCGTTCCCGTGCCGACCGGCGGGGTCTCTTCGTCCTTGCCCGCCACGTCGCCGGCGGGAGTATCGCCGCCCACCGTGTCGTCGACGGGCACGGGCGCCTCCTTGGCGATGCAGGCGCCCTGCACGCACTCCATCTCGACGCCCGCGGCCTCGGCCTTGGCGGCGCAGTCGGCGTCGCCGGCGCAGTCGACCGCCGTGCACTCCTTGGCGCCGTCGTGGTTGGTGTCGATGCAGGTCTGGGCGGCTTCGCAGCCGCCAGCACCCTCGCAGGCCTTGACCACGCACGAGCCCTTGGCGCACACCTTCCCCGTGGCGCAGTCGGTGTCGATGGCGCAGGGTGTCTCGCCGTCGTCGCTGCCACACGCGACGAGCCAGAGGGCCGAAGCCAGCACTACGAGCAGCAAGCGAATCGAGCTCATGGTACCTCCCCCATCAAAGAACGGTCGGCGGGAGTATAGCGGAAAACCACTTGGTGGGTAGGGGGAACCGCAGGAGGGGGAGAGCGGGTCAGGTCGCGGCCACCTCTCGAGCGTGGAGCCAGCGCACGTAGCGGCGAAGCACGCCCTGCTGGAGGCCCTCGTCGAGCCGATCGATGCCGATCACCAGCGACGACGCGGCCTCGTTCTCTTCGCGCTCGACCGATTGCACCCGACCGTGGCACGTGACGGGCGTCGGCCCCGAGCGGGACGGCAGGTCGAACGAGACCGCCAGCACCAGCGAATCGTCGGTGGGCACCATGCGGGTCGAGAAGCGCAGGCGCGTGGTCGAGAGCCACGTGAGGCGTCCCTGGATGGACGTGCCCTCGAAGGTCAGGTGGGCCTTCAGGTTGGCCTGTCCGCCCACGCAGCTCGTGTCAATCTCCTGCGTCACGGGGCCGTCGCCGGAGTAGCGCCTCCAGTCGGGGCGGAGGCCGCCGAAGAGCTCGGGGCCCACGGGGTTCTCGAAGCGTGGGCCGCACTCGGTCGAGTCGTCGAGGACCTCGGGGACGAAGCGGAACACCGACATGACCCGCCCGGTGCTCGCGACCGCGCCCTGCTCGATGCCGAAGGCGCGAATGCGGAGCACCTCGCGCAGCGCCGCCGCCAGGCGCTCCTTGTCGACGGGCCCCACGGCCTTCTCCCACCGCACGCCGAGCCCGGACGGTGCGTCGGGCTGTTTGCGGACGACCTTGCCGAACAGGAAGACGGTGCCGAGATCGTCGACGCGGTCCTTGAGCACCACCGCCACGGTGGCGCCCAGCGGGATGTCGGGGCCCCGGTCCGTCTCGAGGAAGATACCGCCCACGCTCAGGTTCGACGAGCGCGCGTCGAGGCGCTCGCCGTCGACGTAGCAGAAGATCTCCTCGATGAAGTCGCGGCGCGGGAACTGCCGGGATTCGTTCGGTTCGGGCATTCGCCTCCCCTCGTCGCGCAGGGTCGCGCGTGGCCTCAGAGTAGGCCGACGATACCGCAACCCCCGGATCCTGACAACCCAATCCCTCGTCGAGACGCGGGGTTCGAAAAACCGCTCCGATTCATGACGCGCTGATTGACACGTCATGCCGCATCGTGTTAGATCGCCACGGCATGAGCGAACCCAGCAACGAGCACGATCGCCGGCTCGTGGCTAGGGGTGTCGCGCTGTATGGCACGATCGGCCTCGAGATGGTGCTCGCGACCCTCGTGGGCTACTGGATCGGCGCCAAGGTCGACGCGTGGCTCGGCAGCGAGCCGTGGGCGACCTCGTTCTTTCTCATCGTCGGGGTTGCCGCCGGGATCAAGCGGCTCGTGTCGGTAGTGCGTCGCGCCCTGCGCGAGGACGGAGACGACGATGTTCAAGCGGGCCCAGGTATTTGACATCGTCGTGATACTCAACACGCTCATCGTGGCCGTCGGGGGCGTGGCGGGGTACATCTGGGCCGATGCCGACTTCATCCGGGGCTTCCTGGCCGGAGGGGCGCTGGGGTGGATCAACAACGTCGTCTTCCGCATGTCGCTACGCATGGTCGCGGGTCGATCATGGCTGTGGAAGATCGGGGTCGTGTTCTTCACCTTCCTCTTCGGCTTCAAGCTGATCCTGAACTTCTGGGCGATCTACTACCTGATCGTGGTGATGGAGCTCGGAAGGCTGGCACTCCTCGCAGGGCTCGTGCCCGGAATCTTCTCGGTGTTCGTCGGAAGCCTGATCTACAGCCGGAGGTTGTCGGCTTCATGAAGAGGGTGCTTCCGTTCCTCCTGGTGCTCGTGTTCGCGGCGTCCTCGCCCGCGCTGGCCGACTCCCACGCGGCGCAGGGGGCTCACCCGGACGAGGATCACTGGTCCATCCTCACCCACGTGCTGCCGGCCACGCTCGCGCAGAACGTCAAGCACCTGCTGGGCCCCACCACGTTCATGGAGCACCAGCCGGTCTCGAAGCTGGCTCACGTGGTGATGGCCGCCCTGGTCATGGTCCTGCTCCTCCTCGGAGGCCTGGTGGTGCGCGCCCGGCTTTCTGGAAAGAACGCCGAGAACTACGTGGTCCCCACCGGCCGCTTCGATCTGGTGGTCTTCTTCGAGGCCGTGGTCGACGCCGCGTACGGCATGATGGTCGACATGATGGGCGAGAAGCACGCCCGGCGGTACTTCCCCCTCGTCGGCGGGCTGGCGTTCTTCATCCTGCTCTCGAACCTGCTCGGCTCCATTCCCGGCTTCCTGCCCCCCACCGACAACTGGAACACCACGCTGGCGCTGGGGCTCGTGGTCTTCCTGGCGTACAACTACTACGGCGTGCGCGAGCACGGCCTGGGGTACCTGAAGCACTTCTTCGGGCCCATCCAGGTCTGGTATGCGCTGCCGCTGATGATCTTCATGTTCTTCATCGAGGTCGTGGGGCACGTGGTGCGGCCGATGTCGCTCTCCATCCGACTGATGGGCAACATCTTCGGCGATCACACCGTGCTGGCCATCTTCCTGGCCTTCCACATCATCTTCTTGCCGATCCCGTTGCAGATCCTGGGTTTGCTCGTCGCGGTCGTCCAGACGTTCGTGTTCTGCCTGCTGTCCACGGCGTACATCGCCATGGCGGTGGCAGAGGAGGAGCATTGAGGTCGGGTTTCTCTCGCAACTATCTTTCAGGAGGTGCGGTGATGCGGAAGCTGAAGTTCCTGGGGCTGGTCGCGCTGTCGTTCGTCACGCTGCTCGCGGTGAGCACGCCGTTGTTCGCCGAAGCGGCCGCAGCCGCGGCGCCGATCGGCGGTGACCAGGGCTACAAGGGCCTGATCGCCATCGCCATGGGCCTGGCCATCGGCCTGGCGGCGTTCGGTGGCTCCCTCGGCCAGGCGCGCGCGGCCGCGGCGGCGCTCGAGGGCATCGCCCGCAACCCCGGCACCTACAACAAGATCTTCGTGCCGATGATCCTCGCGCTGGCCTTCATCGAGTCGCTGGTGCTCTACGCGCTCGTGATCGCCTTCACCTTGAACGGCAAGCTCTAGCGTCTCCCCGCTCGATCCGCTGGTCCCTTCCCGCCGGTTGCGGTAGGATGGGGCCGGTCCATCCCGCGGAGCCGCCATCGTGAACGCATTGCCCTGGGTCGACGCGGTCCTCGCGGCGCTGGGCGAGGGTTTCTCCCACGGGTCCGATCCCGAGGGCAGCCGGGGGACGAGCGTCCGCCCGTCCGACGAGCTCGAGGCCGGCTGGGTCATCCTGGCCCCTCACGGGGAGCCCATGGTCGCCGTCCGGTTGGCGATGGAGCTCGCCGAGACCCGCTTCCAGGCCGATCCCGCGGTCGAAGACGCCATGTTCGAGGCCGTCCGCGACCTCGAGGGGCTCGAGCTCGTCGAGCGCGGCTTCCACGAGGCCGGCCAGGCCTTCATCTCGTTCAGCGAACGCGCCGACGGGCCCATCGAGGCCCGCGTCGCCGAGGTCGTGTACGAGAAGCGCGTCGACGATGCCGACGCCGCGGCCTCCGAAGTGCGCTGGCTGTTCACCCACCTCGGCTTCGCCTTCCCGTTCGACGACGAAACGTAGCCAGCGAGGGATCCATGGCCAAGGAGTTCTCGGCGTCGACGCGCACCGACCTGATCGCAGCCCAGCGCAGCCAGCCGTTCGATCTGCTCGTGGTCGGGGGGGGCATCACCGGCACCTGCATCGCGTGGGACGCCGCCCTGCGGGGTCTGCGCGTTGCGCTCGTCGAACGAGACGACTTCGCGTCGGGCACCAGCAGCCGCTCGTCGCGCCTCGTGCACGGGGGCCTGCGCTACCTCGAGCAGATGGCGTTCTCTCTGGTGTTCGAGGGCACCCACGAGCGGCGCACGCTCATGAACATCGCGCCCCACCTCGTGAAGCCCCTGCCCTTCGTGGTCCCGACCTACCGGGGCGACCGCAACCCGCGCTGGAAGATCGACGTGGGCCTCTGGCTCTACGACCTGCTGGCCGGCCGCAAGGGCATCGGGCTCCACGAGCGCTTCGACGCTGAAGGGCTGCTGGCCGAGGAGCCCGCGCTGAAGCGCGACGGCTTGACCGGCGGCTTGCGCTACTGGGACTGCGGCAGCGACGACGGACGGCTCACCCTCATGGCGGCCCGAACAGCGTTCGAGGCGGGTGCCGTGGCCGTGAGCCGCGCCGAGTTCGTCCGTCCCGTCTACGACGAGGGGCTCGTCGGCGGCGCCGAGGTGCTCGATCGGCTCTCGGGTGAGACCTACACGGTGCGCGCGCGCACCATCTTTTCGGCGGCCGGGCCCTTCACCGACCGCGTGCTCGCGACGTTCCCCGGCGACAACCCGCCCATGCTGCGACCTTCCAAGGGGGTGCACCTGGTGGTGCCGCACGCCCGGTTGCCCGTGCGCCACGCGGTGGTCATGAACGCGCCCCAGGACGGGCGCGTCACGTTCTGCGTTCCCTGGCGCGAGGCCACGTACGTGGGCACGACCGATACCGAGTACGACGGCGACCCGGCGGCGCCCGATGTCACGGCGGCCGATGCGGCGTACATGCTGGCCGTGGTCGACAAGTACTTCCCGGGTTGCCACGTCACGGCCGACGACGTGATGGGCACCTGGTCCGGCATCCGGCCGCTCGTGGGCCAGGACAAGAGCAGCACCTACAACGTGTCGCGCGAGCACACCATCGCCGAACTGCCGGGGGGCGCCTTCACCATCGCCGGCGGCAAGCTCACCACGTGCCGGAAGATGGCCGAGGAGGCCGTCGACCGCGTGATCGCGTGGCTGCGCGGCCAGGGCGACGAGCGGCGCTTCCTGGCGTGCGCGACCCGCACGGGCCGCTTCGTCGGCGGCGCAGGGCTCACCTTCGAGGGCCTGGGCGCGCACCGGCGCGAGCTCGAGGAGCTCTTCGGCCTGGCCACGTTCGCGGCCGACCACTTCCAGAAGGTCTATGGAAGCGGCGCCGAGGCCGTGCTGGCCCGCTGCGCCTCGGCTCCCGACGGGCTGGCGCCCATCGTGCCCGGCCTGCCCTACGCGTGGGGAGAGGTCGAGGAGGCCGTGCGCGCCGACATGACCTTGACGCTCGACGACTTCATGTCCCGGCGCACGCACCTGCTGCACAAGACGCCCGACCAGGGCGCGGCGGTCGAGGTGGCCGTGGCCGACCGCTTGGGCGCGCTGCTCGGCTGGGACGCCGCGCGGCGCGAGGAGAACCTCTCATGGTACCGCTCTCTCCGAACCTCGGCCGTCGCGTTTCGCGCGGGCTGAACGCCGTCGACGTCTCGGGGGTTCTCCGCGCGATCCTGATCGACGCGCAGCACCTCTTCCGACGCCTCGTCGACGAGGGGAACGTGCGGGTCTGGGAGAAGGGCCCCGACGACCCGGTGACCCAGGTCGATCTGCAGCTCGATCGCTATCTGCGCCACCGCCTGCTCGAGGCCTACCCCGAGCACGGCTGGTTGTCCGAGGAGTCCGTCGACGACCGCAAGCGCCTCGGCAAGCGCCACGTCTGGATCGTCGACCCCCTCGACGGCACCCGGCAGTTCGTGGCCGGTGTGCCCGAGTACGCGATCTCGGTGGCGCTGGTCGAGGCCGGGCGACCGGTCGTGGCCGGAGTGGCGGTGCTGGCCAGCGGCGAGCTCTACACGGCCGCCCGGGGCCAGGGGGCGTGGCGCGACGGCGTACGCCTGCGGGTCAGCGACGACGACGTCCTTCCCGACGCCCGCGTGCTGGTGAGCCGGAACCAGTCGGCCCGGGGCGATTTCGCCGGGCTCGAGGGCGAGGCCGTGCTGCGGCCGCTCGGCAGCATGGCGCTGAAGCTGGCGCGTGTGGCCGACGGGTACGGCGCGGGCACCTTCACCCGCGAGACCCGCCACGAGTGGGATGTCGCCGCCGGGGCGCTGCTGGTCGAGGAGGCCGGAGGGCGGATCACCGACGCCGGCGGGCGCGTGCTCGAGTTCAATACGCCTCACGCGCGCTTCGCGGGCGTCGTGGCCAGCAACGGCAGGGTCCACCCCCGGTTGGTCGAAGTCTGCGCCCGGTCAACGAATTCCCATTGAACGGTGCGGGTCTGTCGGTTATCGTCCGGCTATGCGCCGCTGCACCGCCTGCAAGTCGCCCGTCCGTCCCGACGATCGGTTCTGCGCCCGATGCGGCTCGCCGCAGCCCGACGATGACGCGCCGCGCGGCAACCCGCCCCGCTGGACGATCGAGCAGAGCCACGTCCGTTGGAGCCTGGCCCACCCCGCCGGCCGGGTCCTGCTCGTGGCCGCCGAGGCCGGCGCCCGCGATCGCCTGTGCGGCTACTCCCAGACCTCTGGGGAGCTGCTGTGGGCCTACCCCGCCGAAGACTCCGGCACCGAGCCCCTGCTGGCCGATCGAAGCGGCTTCCTCGTGCTCTCGGGAGCGCGCGTGCTCCGCTACGACGCCGAGTCCGGCGAGCTCGCCTGGGCCACGGCGCTCGAGGGCCGCGGCTCACCCGTGGTCCGTCCGCGCCCCGAGAGCCCCATCAGCGTGCTCGTGCTCCGTCAGGGCGACGGGCTCCACGAGACGCGGGCGCTCACGCTCGACGTGCTCACGGGCCGCGCGCGCGAGGTGACCGACCAGATCGCGCTCGAGGCCATCGCCGGGCGCCGGCTGGTCGGGCGCATCGAGGCCGGGCAACGACCCGAGCTGCTGCCGCGCGTGGGGGGCGATCTGTGGGCGCGCAACGGGAGCGCGCTCTTCGTGGTGGCCGTGGTGCGCGAGGCGCCCGCGACCACCGGCGCCGCGCGCTCGGCGGGGCTGGTCGTCGCCGTCGACGTGCACACGCGCGAGCCTTCCGTGACGACGACGCGCGCCGCCGGCATCCCCCTGGCCGCCGGCCAGGTCCACTTCGCCGAGACCGACGAAGGCGACGTGCTGGTGTGGGCCACGTCCGACGGCCTCACCGTGCTCCCGCTCGACGACAAGCTCGACCCCATCCGCTTCGAGGTGCCCGGGCTCACGCGCCTCGCCGCCGTGTCGGGGCGCCTGGCCACCGTCGAGGTTCGCTCCCCCAGCACGGGCGTTCCTTCGGTGCTGGTCGTCACGCTGCCCTTCGGGAAGCCCGTGTGGCAGAACCCGGGTGACCAGCCCTGCACCGCGCTCGGGCTCGACGATACGGGGCGGGCCCTCCTCGCCCGCTCCCGCGTGTCGCGGTCGATCCTCGAATTCCGTCCGCGCGACCACGGCTTCCGGCGCACCTTCGACCTGCCCGACGCCATGGACGAGGGGCTCCGAGGGCGCGAGCGCGTCGAGCCGGGGCCCGCGACGCTGGTCTCAGCCGGGCGCATGCTCGTGGTGTCCCAGGTGCGCGAGCGTGTCACGGTCTTCGCGGCGTTCGCGCGCGAGCCCGACGACAAGCTCCTGGTCCCCCAGCACCGCAACGTGACGACGTCCCTCTGAAGCCCTCCGTTCAAACTGTTGCGTACGCCCCGGGTGGCAAGTAGACTCCGCGCATGCGCGTGGCCCACATCTCCGACCTTCACATCGCGGCCTTCGACGGCGTGCCCCTGCGCCGCTTCGCGAACAAGCGCGTCACGGGGCTCGTCAACCTGCTGACCTTCCGCCGCAACGAGTACAGCCTCGACGTCTTCGAGCGCCTGGTGGCCGATCTGATCGACGAGAACTACGACCACGTGGTCGTGACCGGCGACCTTTCGAACCTGGCCCTCGAGACCGAGTTCCAGGCAGTGTTCGACCGCCTCAAGCTGCTCGGCGGCTGGCGCAAGGTGAGCGTCATCCCGGGCAACCACGACGCCTACACGCGGGGCGCCGTCGCGTCGCGGCGCTTCGAGTCGACGTTCTACCCCTTCATGTTCCGGCAGTTCTCCGATCTCGACGTCGACGTCTACCCCTACGTCAAGCTCCTCGACGGGGTGGCCATTCTGGGGGTCAACTCGGCCATCCGCACGCCGCCGCTCCTCTCGTGGGGGCGCATCGGCTCCCGGCAACTCGGGCGGCTCATCGAGGCGCTCAGCGCCGAGCGTGTCCGGAGCGCGTTCAAGATCGTGCTGTTGCACCACCACCTGCACGAGCGCGAGATGCCCGAGCAGGTCATGGCCAACCTGCGCGACGCCGATGCCTTCCTCAACGTCGTCAAGGGCCACGGGGTCCACCTGGTGCTGCACGGCCACGATCACGTCGCCCACCAGCACGTCGAGAGCACCGGGCAGCACCGCGTGCAGATCATCGGCAACGGCTCGTCCACGCGCCTCGACCCCGACCCCGCCAAGGTGGCGCGCTACAACGTGTACACCGTCGAGGGCGGGCAGTTGCGGAACGTCGAGACCAAGGTGTACGACCTGCGCAAGCGCAAATTCATCTGGAAGTTCTAAAAGTCATCCGGTCGCCGGAGCGAGCCCCGGAGCCCCGCCGGCTTGTCGGGCGTCGGGCGGAGAGCCCTGGTGCGCCGCGAAAACTCGCTTCGCTCGGACATCGCGGCGAGCGGGGCTCTCCGCCTCGGGCTTGGCCCGAAAAATCGCCGGCGGGGCTCCCGGGGCCGCTCTCCGGGTCGAGTTGGGTTGGTCAGCTTGGACGGCGGATGCGACGGTAGGCGAGCAGCACGAGGCTGCCGATCAGCACCAACAGGGAGAGGGGTCGGGGTGAGGGCGCTCCCGCGCTCGCGGTGCAGCTGCTTCCGCCGCCCGAGAGCGTGCCGTCGTCGTCGAAGCCGTCGTGGGGGTCGACGGGGATGCCGTCGGAGCCCGCCTGATCGGGCTCCTGCGCGTCGGGCACGCCGAGGTCGGGCTTCGCGGTGTCGGGCGTGGCGGTGTCGGGCTCGGGGACGTCGTCGCCCGTGTCGGGGGGCGTCGCCTCGGCCTCGTCGGGCGCGTCCACGACCTCGGTGGTGGGCTCGGTGCACGGCCCGCCGTCGCCGCAGCAGTCGGCGAGGGGCGTGTGCCCGCACTTCCCGGTCTCTGCGTCGCAGGCGTCGACGGTGCACGGATCGTCGTCGTCGCAGTCGGTCTCGGCCGTGCAGGGCTCGCCGTTGACGCAGATGCCCGACGCGACGGCGCAGGTGTCGACCGTGGCCGGGTTGCCGTCATCGCAGTCGGCGTCGACTTCGCAGCAGCCGATCAGCGGCGAGGGCTTCTTGCAGACGTGGTTGTACGTGTCGCACGAGCTGTGCAGGCACTTGCCGGGCGGAACGCACTGGCCGTTGGCGAAGCAGCAGCCGAACACGGCTTCGTGCACGCACCCGCTGCTCGGCGCGCACGAGTCGGTGGTGCAGAGGTCGCCGTCGTCGCAGCCGATGGGCGTGCCGACGCAGGCGGCGTCGTGGCAGGTGTCGCCCGTGGTGCAGGCGTCGTCGTCGTTGCAGCCGAGCGCGTTGGGCGTGTGCACGCAGCCGGTGCGGCCGCTGCACGTGTCGGTGGTGCACGGGTTGTCGTCGTCGCAGTCGAGGCACGCCGCGCAGTCGGGGTAGCCCGAGTAGCCGTCGGCGCAGGCGTCGCACGCCGCCCCGCCGAAGCTCGGGTCGCACGCGCAGGCGGGTGCGGCGGCGGTGCCCACGCACTCGCCGTGCCCGTGGCACGGGCTCGAGGCTCCCCCCGGGCACTCGGCGCAGACCACGCCGTCGCCCACGAAGCCCTGGGCGCACGTGCACGAGAAGGTGCCCGTGGCGTTCTGGCAAACAGCGTTCGGCCCGCAGGGCGCCGGGACCTGGGCGCACTCGTCGACGTCGGCGCAGGTGGCGCCGTCGCCCTCGAAGCCCGGGTTGCAG
>CAZBRS010000045.1:0-11353 GCA_964494475.1 uncultured Myxococcales bacterium
TTCGCGTGCTGGTGATCGACGACCATCCGGTCATGCGGCAGGGCATCGGTAACGTGCTCGCCGGGGCCGGGCTCGCGGTCGCCGACACGGCCGGCAGCGCCGCCGAGGCCCTCCAGCGTCTCGTCACGCGTCCCGTCGACGTGGTGCTGGTCGACCTGCACCTGGGCGAGGGCCCGGCCGGCGACGGCGTCGCGCTGCTCGGACAACTCGCGCGGCTTCACCCGGGGCTTGCTTGCCTCGTGTACTCGATGCGCGAAGACGCGGCGACGATCCGGCGCTCGCTCGCGGCCGGCGCCAAGGGCTACGTAACAAAAGCCGAGGTCTGGGAGACCCTGGCGACCGCGATCCGCGAGGCGGCAGCCGGTCGCACGTACCTGAGCCCCGTGGCGACCCGCGCGCTCGAACTGCAATCGGCCAGCGCCAGCGGTGACCCGGGCTTCAGCGAGCGCGAGCGCGAGGTGTTCCGGCTGCTGGGCGACGGTTACTCGGTGGCCGAGATCGGCGAGCGCATGCAGATCAGCGCGCGCACGGTCGAGACCTACGGAGGCCGTCTCATCGCGAAGCTGGGGCTCTCCGGCATGCGCGACCTGCGGCGCAGTGCCATCGCTGCGCGGGAGGGATGAGTCCATCCGCAGTCTCCGCGCCCGAATAGGTGGAGACCGGTTGGTTCCCGTCACCTGCTCCTCGCGGGGTGTGCAAAGCGAGGTGGGGTCTCTGGTTCCGTTTGCAAGCGGGAGCGCGATCGATGAAGGAGGCGTCAAGCGCGCGGCAGAAGCCCGTCGAACAGCCTGTGGCCCTCGAAGATCGTGAGGATGTCGCACGCGTCGTCCAGCACCCGGTAGACGATGCGGTAGCGTGGTGCTCGTGAGCGGCCTTCGGCTAAACTGGGTGTTCGTGAAGCGGAGCGGCGGACAGGCGAGGACCCGCTTCGCCGATCCGAGACGCGCTGCAGCTATCAGGAGGCGTAACGATGCGCACCGAAACGGATCTTCGGAGCCCGGTTCGACCGCTCGAGATCTTCGGCCTGCGCCCGCTGGCGCCGGCGCTCCGCGGCACGGCCGACGCCATGCTTGGCCGGAGCGGCCTGCCGCCGGTCCTGTGGGGGCTCTCCTCGCTCCGCATCCTGCGCCCCTGGATCTCGCTGCCGACGTGGCTGGGCGTGCGGCGCGCCGATCGCCGGGTGCCCCTGTACAACCTGTTCAACCGCGATCGCCGCCCGCCGGCCGAGGGGTACTCGGTGCGCGTCACGCGCGGCCACGACTACCGCGGCAGGCGCTTCACCTACGACAGCCACCATGGCACCGACTTCTCCGTGCCGGTCGGCACGCCGGTCGTGGCGGCGGCGCCGGGGCGCGTGTTCAAGGTGGCCAACCACATCGACCACGGCGGGCTGAAGGTGTGCCTGGACCACGGCGGCGCGCTGTCGACCATCTCGAACCACCTGTCGCGGGCGCTGGTCGCCGAGGGGCAGGACGTGGCGCGCGGGCAGGTCATCGGGCTGTCGGGCGCGTCCGGCATGGAGTTCTTCCTGCTCTTCCCCTGGGTCTCGCCGCACCTGCACTTCGACACGCTGCTGGACGCCGAGCCCGTCGATCCGTTCGCCCGGCTTGACCGTGGCGAGACGCCCCTCTGGCGCACCGGCAACGACCCGATCCCTTGCTCCGGGCCAGAGGACCGCGAATTCGAGCCGACCGCCTTCGACCCGGCCGCGGTCGAGGCTGGGATCGCGGCCTGCCGTCACGAGGCGTCGCGCCACGCGCTCGAGGCGATCTCCGATCTCTACCGGCGCGCGACCGAGTTGATGGTGCTGCGCGTCTTCCGCGCGCCCTGGTTCGACGCCTTCCCCGCGCTCGCCGCCGGGCCCGTTGCGCGCACGCCGCGGCTCGACCTGCCCTTCCGGGCCGAGGACGTCACGGGCGTTGTAGGATAACGAACGCCGCCTGCCCGCCCGTCTCGCGGATCAGGACGACGACCCGCCTTACTCGGCGGCGCTCGGGCCGCTCGCTGGAAACTCGCCCGTCTCGTTGAAGCTGGCCGCGGCGCGCACCAGCCGATCGGGAAAGTCGGTCTGGGGCAGGCTCACGCCCGCGTCGATGGCGCGCTTCCAGCCGCTGTAGTTGCCGATTGACGCCAGCAGGTCAGCCGGGCCCAACATGTCCTGCTGCACCTTCACCCCCGCGGCTCGGATGGCCGCGACTAGGTCGGGGTCGTCCACCCCGCCCGCGATCTCGACGATGTGCAGCGGCGCGATCAGGCTCTGCGCCAACGCGAAGCCCGACGGGCCCTCGATGGCCGGCATCACCAGCAAGCGCGGCTCGTCCTCGACCATGTCGGCCACCACGATCAGGTCGTCGCGCACCAGCGCCAGATTCCAGGCGTCCTGCGCGGCGATGGCTGCGATGACGTCGCTCGTGAACGAGGTCTTCTGGTCGACGTACAGCAGCAGGCCCTCTTCGCGCGCGGCTTCCAGGGCTTGCTCGAACGTGGGCACGCGCGCCTCCTCGGGGTCGGTGGGATCGGTGCCGTCCAACGTCAGGGCCTCGATCTGGGCCAACGTGAGCCCGTCGACCGCGCCCGTGCCGTCGGTGGTGCGGTCCACGTCACTGTCATGCATCAGCACCAGGGCGCCATCGGCGGTGTGGCGCACATCGATCTCGACGAAGTCGACGCCCAACCGGGCCGCGCTGCGCAGGCCGGCGATGGAGTTCTCCGGCAGGTGCGCGTGGTGGCCTCGGTGCGCGGCGACCATCAGGCGGCCGCACGCTGGATCCACCAGGCAGGCGGCGCGGTCGAAGGGCGTGACCGCGTCGGCCTCGACCGAATCCGCATCGGACCCGTGGCCGTCGTCCAGGCCCTGCGCCTCCGACACGTCGGGCGCGGCGGCGTCGAATGCAGCGTCGCGCGCGTCCGTGGACCCTGCGCCGTTCGAGCCGGCGCAGGAGCCGACGACGAAGCCCACGACCGCGAGCACCAGCCACCAGCGAGCCTTTTCCTTCATGCGAGCTCTCCGCGCAAGGTGCCTTGGTTCTCAGCGCACCGGCACGAACTCGTCCCACCCGAACGCCTCGGTGTAGGCCTTGAACGCGCCGTCGCAGTAGCTCACGTGGCGGCAGTGCCCGCACTCGGGGCGCTTGGTCTTGAACAGGTCGTTGAGGTCGGCGCGGTCGACGGTGTGGTACTTGCCCAGGGGGTCTGTCCCTGCCTCGACGCCCGCGGTGGGCTCGTAGTGCACGCGGCGCTCGACGAAGCCGCGGTTGATGGCCGGCAGGGCCTCGGTGATGCAGTACGGCACGTCGAGCAGGAAGGCGTCGTCGACGGGGCGCGCCTCGGCCTCGAGGAAGGCGGCGAACTCGCTGGCGAGCTCGGAGTAGCGCGGGAAGAGCGACTTGAAGTGCGTGGCGCCGCGACCGGAGGCCTGGATGGTGTTGAAGACCACCTGCTCCACGCCCAGCGCCTTCAGGAAGTGGTAGATGTCGCCGAGGTGGGGCGCGTTGCGGCGATTGAGCACGGTGCTGGTGTGCAGCTTCAGGGGGAACTCGGGGCGCAGGCGGGCCAGCATGGCCACGCCGTCGCGGGTCTGCTCGAACGAGCCGGGGGTGCGGGTCAGCAGCTCGTGCAGGCGCTTGGTGTGCCCGTGGAGCGACACCACCACGTGGTTCAGGCCGCGTGACAGCAGTTGCCTCGCGTAGGGCTCGTAGCCGAGCCGGCGGCCGTTCGTGATGAGCCCGATGGCGCGATAGCCGAGCTTGTGCGCCCAGCCCACGTAGGTGGGCAGCTTCGGGTGCAGCGTGGGCTCGCCCGAGGTGAACATGACCTCGCCGCAGGCGCGGTGGCGCACCAGCATGGCGCGCACCTCGTCGTCGGTCTGGCCGCGCAGGTTCTCTTCGCGCCGCTCGCGATCCTCCTCCATGCAGAACCAGCAGTTGTTGTTGCACGAGAAGCCAAGGTTCACGTGCAGGCGATCGAGGCGGTTGGGCGCGAGGACGGGGTCGCTCATGGCCGCATCATCGGGGCGGCGGCGCGGGTGTGTCAAGGCGGCAGATCGGCGGTCGCGGCCTTGCGACGACCCCTTCGTGTTGCTAGATTGTGCGGCATGGGCCGACGCGTCGTGTTCGTCTTCGGGGCCTCGTGGCTCCTCGTTCAATGCGCCCTCGAGGTGGTGCCCGAGTACGCCCGACCGACGATCGGGCAGATCGACGCCGCCAGCGGTGCCTGGTGGCTGCCCGACGGCCTCGACGAGGCGGTCGACGCCGTCGATCCGGGCTTCGTCGTCGACGGCGTGTTTCCGATCTCCGGAGCCCCCGAGGGGGGCGACAAGGTCGTCGTCGAAGGCCACGACTTCCGCCAGACCGATCGCGTGTTCTTCGGCGAGGCCGAGGCGGCCGAGGTGCGCTTCCAGGGCCCCGAGCGGCTGGTGGCGTTCACGCCGGCGCACGCCTCGGGCCTCGCGACGGTGCGCGTGCGGCACCAGGAGGGCGAAGAGGCCCTCGCGCCCCGCGGCTTCCTGTTCACGCGCGAGCCCTTGCTGCTCGAGGTGTCGCCGCGCCGCGTCGACGTGGGGGGCGGCCAACCGGTCACGCTGCGCTTCGCCTCGCTCGACGCCGACGCGCGGGTGCTGGTCGGCACGCGGCTGCTGGTCGATCCGCGCCGGGTCGACGACGGCACGGTCGTGGGCGTGCTGCCGCCGCTGACCGGGGGCCTGGTCGACCTTCTGGTGGTCACGCCGGGCAAGACCTACACGTTCGAAGGCGCGCTGGTGGCGGCGGCGCCCCCGTCGATCGCGCGGGCCGAGCCCATGGGCGTGCCGGCGGCCGAGGGCGGGGTCGTGGCGCTGGTGGGCAGCGGGCTCGTCGGCGACGCGCGGGTCTTCGTGCAGGGCGAGCCCGTCGACGCGCCGTGGGCGCGCTCCGACGGGACGCGGCTCGGAGTTCGCGTCCCCGCGGGCGCGCCGGGGCCCCTGCGCGTCGAGGTCGTGGCCGAGGGCGGCTACGCTCTGGCCGTGGGCGTGGTGGTTCGCGACCAGGGCGCCTCGCCGGCCCTCACGGGGATCTTTCCCGCGAGCGGTGACCCGGCGGGGGGCGAGGTGTTGGCGCTGGCGTTGGTGGCCGTCGAGCCCCTGCTGGTCGAGCGGGTGCGGGTGGGGGGAGTCGAGGCCACGATCCTGTCTCGCCCCCCTGGCTCCGTGCTGGTGTCGGCCCCTGCCCTGCCGGCGGGCGTGCACGACGTCGAGGTCGAGGCCGACGGCCTCGTTCTGCGCGCCGAGGCGGCCTACCAGGCGCTCGTTCGGGCGGTTCGCGTCGACGCGCTCTCGCCGATGGAGGGCCCCGTCGGCGGTGGCACTCGCGTGGCCTTCTCGGGCACGATCCCTCCCGAGGTGGAGGGCGCGTCGCTCTGCGGCCTGCCCCTCGCGGACCTGGCGGCCGAACCCGGCGGCGGCTGGTCGGGGCTCACCCCGATGGCGAGCCCGGGCGACTGCACGCTGCACCTGCGGGTCGGCGGTGACGACGTAGCCACCGCGGCGACCTTCCGCTTCCTGGCGGGGAGCACGCGGGTGCTGGCCGTGGCGCGCGACGAGGGCTCCCGGGCCGGACACACGCTCGTGAGCGTGATCGGCACCGACCTCCCCGAGGCTCCGCGCGTCTTCTTCGGCGAGCGCGAGGCCCCGGTCGAGCGGGCCGAGGCCCACGTGGTGACCGTTCGGGCGCCGGCCGTCGATCATCCCGGCCAGTTCGACGTGGTGGTCACCGACGGGGGCCACGCCGCCACGCTGGGCGAGGGCTACGCCTACGTCGATCTCGCCACCGAGACCACCGGCACGTGGGGCGGGCCCGTTCGCGGGGCCGTCAACGTGACCGTGGTCCACTCGTCGACGCGCGAGGGCGTGCCCGGCGCCCACGTGGCGCTGAAGCTCTCGGACGGCCACTACCTCCGGCGGACCACCGACGCGAAGGGCCAGACCGTCTTCTCGGAGGCCGGGCTCTCTGGCCCCATCGAGGTCACGGCCTCGAAGGCCGGCTTCTCGGCCTACACCATCGCCGGCTTCGACGCCCGGAACGCCACCTTGGGGGTGTGGGCGCCCGTGCCGGTCACCCCGAGCGACGGCGACCCCATCTCCGAGCCCCTGTTCAAGCCCGCCACCGTCATGGGCCGCGCCCTCGGCGTCGACAAGTACGTGCCGCCCCCCTTCCGCGCCTGCGAGCCCGGCGAGGCCGACGGCGTCTGCGCGCCCTGCGCCGGGGACTCCGATTGTCCGGGGGTGCTCCGGTGCGCCGCCTTCGGCGAGTTCGGCGCGGCGTGCCTGGTGCCCTGCTCGCCCTTCGACGAGCCCTGCCCTGCCCGCTACGGCTGCTACCCGGGCCCCGACGACTCGGCGCTCTGCCACCCCGTGCTCGGCCAGCGCGCCACCTACTGCTTCGCCAGCACCGACGGGCCCGGCGGCGCTCCGGTCACCCGCGACCAGGGCGCGCGGGTCTCGGTCGACGACACCTTCTTCCTGGCCAACGTGCGACTGGGCGAGATCGCCATCCTCTGCCTGGCGGGCTACGAAGACGACGTGTCCGGCGCGTTCGTGCCGCAGACCCTGGGCGCGGCCCGCCACCTGTTCACCCTGTCCGACACGCTGCTCGAGGGCGTCGACGTCTTCCTCGACACGCCCCTGGCCGAGTCGCCGCCCTTCGAGGTGACGGGCTACGTCGACCGTCCCGGCGCCTTCACGGCGCTGAACGCGCAGATCGCGCTCGATCTCGGCTCCGACGGGGCCCTCACGCTGCCCGACGAGGGGCGCTTCGTCGACCCGCGCCACGTGGTCTTTCCGCGCGTGCCGCTGCGCTTCGAGGGCACGTTCTACGACGCCTCGTTCGACCTCGAGGTGCACGCCGGGCGCGGTGGCACCGCCTACGCGCCCTACGCCGAGGCCTACCGCTTCGGGCTCGAGGGCTTCCAGGCCGGGCGTACGTACGAGTTCGTGGAGGGCGTGCCGGTCGAGCGTGCGCTCTCTCTCCCCCTGAACTTCACCGCGCTGGCCCGCACGGCCGCCGGCGAGGTCCTGGGGGCCACCGACGACGGCCGCCTGCTGCGGCACCGCTGGGGCACCTGGTACGCCGAGCCCGTCCCCGGTCGCCCGGTGCTCCGAGCCCTCGCCACCTCGGGCGATCGCGCGGTGGCCGTGGGCGACGGAGGCGTGCTGCTCCAGGGCCAGGTGGGCGACTGGGGGTCGCCCCTCACGGTGACCGATCGCGCGTTGCTCGGCGTCGCGCTCCTGCCTTCAGGGGCCGTCGTGGCGGTCGGCGACCAGCGCCTCCTCGAGGGCCCGGCCGACGCGCTCGTCCTGTCGAAGGTGCCCGACCACCTGCGAGCCGTGTCGGCGTCGCCGGCGGGCGACGTCTGGGCCGTGGGGAGCGCCGGCGTCGTCTACCGCGGGGGACACGGCGAGTGGCAGCGCTTCGTGACGAACCCCGACGACGACCTCGTGGCCGTCGCGGCCGTCGACGGCGGCGCCTGGGTCGCGGGGAGCGCCGGGAGCGTGCGCTTCGTGCGCGACGACGGGAGCGCCGAGACCCTCGGCGATCTGGGCGCGCCCATCGGGTCGCTGTCGGTCGCGGGCACGGGCGTGCTGGTCGGTCACCTCGGGGGCGTGTCGGCCTTCGACGGCGCGGCCTGGACCCGCACGCCGCTGGCCCACGACCTCCTCGTGACCGGCGTGGTCGCCGACGGGTTGGCGCCGGTGCTGGCCGTAGGCGCCCTGCGCCTGGCCCTGGGGCCGGTGCTGCCGCCGCCCACCTTCCTGCGGCCCGAGCCGCAGGGCACCTGGTCGGGTCGCACGCTCGCGTGGCAGTTCCCCATCGACGACGTGCCGGGCGACTACCAACTGGTCACGCTCTTCGACTACTTCGGCGGGCAGGTGTGGACCGTGCTGCAGAGCGGCAGGCCGACCTCGCACGCGCTGGCGCCCCTCGACGCGTGGGGCGAGTACGACCCCCTCGCCCGTCCCGCGCTGCGGCTTCAATACTCGCGGGTGCTGGCCGACGGCTTCGACCTCGACCAGACCAACGGCTACGCGAGCAGTTACCTCACGCGCGACGCCGTCTTGTACGACTACTTCGAGCTACTGCGCCGGTAGCGCGTCGAGGGCCCTCAGCCCAAAGAATCGCTCGGCGTTCACCGAAGTGGCCTCGGCCGCCTCGTCCAGCGACAGGCCGCGAAGCTCGGCCAGGCGCCGGGCCGTGTGGACCACCAGGGCGGGCTCGTTGGGGAAGACCTTTCGCCGGGGCTCGGGCGCCAGGTAGGGGCTGTCGGTCTCGATCAGCACGCGCTCCAGGGGCGCCCGCGCGGCGACCTCGCGGATCTCGTCGGCGTTCTTGAAGGTCAAGATGCCCGAGAACGACAGGTAGAAGCCCCGCTCGAGGTACCAGCGCGCGTCGTCGACCGTGCCGGTGAAGCAGTGCACCAGCGCCGCAGGCGGCTCGTGGACCGAGAGCAGCGCGCGCGCCTCGGCGTGGGCCTCGCGCACGTGGAGCACGACGGGCTTGTCGAGCCGGCGCGCCAGGCGTAGCTGGTCTTCGAAGGCGCGTACCTGCTGGTCGCGCGGCGAGAGGTCGTAGTGGAAGTCGAGCCCCGTCTCGCCCACCGCCACCAGCCGCGGAGTGCTCGCGAACAACGCCTCGAGGCGCGCGGCCGCGTCGGGGCACCAGCAACTGGCGTCGTGGGGGTGCACGCCGGCCACGCCGAAGAGCTCGGGGTGACGGTCGAGCAGCGTCGGGAGCTGCAGCGCGGCGGCCAGGCCGTGGGTGGCCCCGATGGCGCCCACGCGCGCGACCCCGGCCTCGCGCGCCCGTTGGAGCGACGCGGCGACCGCGTGCTCGTCGGGCAGGTGGTCGAAGTGGGCGTGGGAGTCGGTCAGCCTCATTCGCCGTCGTCGGCCCCACCGTCGGCCCCACCGTCGGCCCCACCGTCGGCCCCACCGTCGGAGCCGGGCTGGCCCTCGGTCCCCGGCGCGCCGCCCTCGTCGCGGGGCCCACGGCGCCGGCGCCGCCTCTTGCGGCGCGGTCCTTCGCGGCGGACCCCGTCGACGGCGCCGTCGACCTGGGGGGCCCCGGCGCCGGGCTCGCGGTCCGCGGGCGCGTCGGCGCCCTCGAGGCCCTCGCCCGACAGTGCGGGCAGGGAGGGCGCGCGCTCGGGACCGGAGGGCCCTTGAGCTCGCGGTCCCTGGGGCGCAGGGCGCTGACGCGGACGGTTCGAATCGCGGCTCCGATCGCGGTCACGGTCGCGACCCCGGTCGCGGTCGTCGCGGCGGCGCGCTGCCCCCTCGCCCGCGGACGGCGGCGCCGAGGGCGCTCCCTCGGGCGGCGGCGGGGCGTCGACGGCGCCCGCCATGTCGCGCGCGACGATGTCGCCGACCTCGCCGCGATCGGCCTTCTCGGGCCCGCGATGGCGACCGGCCTCGAAGTGGCGCAGGCGCTCGCGCTGGGCCTCGATGGCCGCCGCCCGCTGCTCGCGCGCGGCGCCCTCGGCCGTGAGCACGGTCTCGCGGTCGCCCTCGCTGCCGACCTCGATCTTGTCGAGCGGGTACCACTCGTGGTCGCGACCCGAGATGGCCACCTTGACGCGGCGCTTGAAGATGTCGACCTCGTAGGCGCGACCCACGCCGTCGGCGGTGCGCACGATGCTGTCGCGCTTGGGCGTGCCCTTCTTCAGCTCGGTGTAGACCGGGTCCTCGTACGCCAGGCAGCAGAACAGCCGGCCGCAGAGCCCCGACACCTTCTGGGGGTTCAGGGCCAGATCCTGGTTCTTGGCCATCTTGATGGTGACGGGCGCGAAGTCGTTGAGGTGGCCCGAGCAGCAGGTCTCGAGCCCGCAGGGCCCCATGCCTCCGAGGATCTTCGTCTCGTCGCGGGCGCCGATCTGGCGCATCTCGATGGTCATGCGCAGGTGGCGGGCGAGCTCGCGGACCAGCTCGCGAAAGTCGACGCGCTCCTCGGCCGTGAAGTAGAAGATGGCCTTGTTCGACGTCGTGGTGAACTCGACGTCGACCACCTTCAAATCCAGGCCCATGTGCTTCGCGATCTCGCGGCACAGCGCCGAAGACTCCTGCTCGCGGCGGCGGCTCGCGGCCAGACGCGACTCCTCGTCGCGCGACAGCACGCGCACGACCCGCCCGTACTCCCGACCGTCGCTCACGGTGCGCACGGGCGCGGCCACCACCTCGCCCCAGTTGGCGCCCCGCGACGCGTCGACCAGCACGAAGTCGCCCGCCTTCAACCGGACGTTCCCCGAGTAGAAGTACATGGTCTTGCGCGTGCGCTCGAAGTGCACCGGCACGATGGTGTGGACGTGGGCGCGCTCGTCGGCGACCAGCGCCGCCATGCGCTCGGCGCCGAACGTCAGGTCGAGGCGGTTCAGCTCGGGCGGTGGGGCTCCGGGCTGCTTCTCCCTATCGGCCTCGGCTCGCGACTGCTTGCTCATGCTCTCTCCCCAGCGCGCGTCGGGCGGCGATCACCGCCACCTCCAGCGACAGGCGCGCGTTCACGTTGTGTTCGGCCTCGAAGCGCGCGATCTCGCGCACGCGTTGCCAGGCGTCGAGGCGCGCGACGGGCGCCCCGGCCTCGATCAGCCCCTCGCGCAGCACGTCGCCCACGAGCCGCAGCGCGCGTTGGGGGCCGTTGAAGTCTTCTTCCTTCTTGCCCCACTCCCGCGAGAGCTCGAACACGTCGAGCATCGAGCCCTCGATCGCCCGGACCAGGGCGACTCGCAGTTCGCGCCAGCGGGGGTCTCCCGCGATCGCGAGCGCCTCGCCCAGCCAGCCGCTCGACAGGCGCGCGGCCTCCTCGGCCACCTCGGGGGCGAGGCCCGGCAGGCGTCGCGCGAGCTCGGCGTGGAGCCTGGGCGGGGTCAGCGGCACCATGGCCACGTGCTGGCAGCGCGAGAGGACCGTCGGCAGCAGGCGCGTTCGGCTGGCCGCCAGCAGCAGGAACAGGTTGAACGACGCGGGCTCCTCGAGGCTCTTCAGGAGGGCGTTCTGGGCCTCGATCGTCAGCAGATCGGCGTCTTCGATGACCACGACCTTCCAGCGCCCCTCGAGCGGCGGGTAAGGCAAGATGCCCTGCAGATCGCGGACCTGCTCGATCTTGACGTTGCGCGCCTTCTCTTCGAGGGCGAGGCGCAGGAGGTCGGGGTGCTTGCCCTCGTCGACCTTGCGACAGCCCGTGCAGCGCTGACAGGGCGCCAAGGCGGCGTCTTCGCACAGCAGCAACCGCGCCACGTGCAGCGCCAGCGTGCGCTTGCCCGAGCCGCTCGGCCCTTCGATGAGGTAGGCGTGGCCCATGGTCCCGCCGCGCTTCAGCGCCGCGAAGCGGGT